>JAEUJY010000018.1 GCA_016794525.1 Myxococcales bacterium | reverse complement strand
CAGGCGATCCGCGTGATCGCGTCGGTGATCGAGCTGCTCGGAGACGCCACGGCGACGAACGGATGGCCGACCGCGGTCACATGCATCGTCGAAGCGTCGCCGATCGAGCGCGCGTAGCGCCACGCGGAACGACGCGCGCGTGAGTGCGCGGCGTGCGACCGACGCGCTACGCTCGGCGCGTGCGCTACGCCGAGGTGGCCCGGACCAGCGACGCGGTGGCGGCGGCGCGCGGGCGCAAGGCGAAGGTGGCGGCGCTGGCGGAGCTGCTGCGGATGGCGGCGCCCGACGAGCGCGCGATCGTGGCGCGGCACCTGGCCGGCGAGTGCGGCCACAAGGTCGGCGTGGGTTACGCGCTGGTCAGCGAGCTGGCCGACACCGCGCCGGCGGGGGAGGCGACGCTGACGGTGGGCGAGGTCGACGCGCGGCTGGCGGCGCTGGCGGCGGTGGCGGGGCCGGGCTCGAAGCAGGCGCGGCGCGACGCGGTGGCGGCGCTGCTGGCGGCGGCGACCGCGCCGGAGGCCGCGTTCCTGCGGGCGCTGCTGGTGGGCGAGGTGCGGCAAGGCGCGCTGGCGGCGCTGGTGGTCGAGGCGGCGGCGGTGGCGAGCGAGGTGCCGCTGGCGACGGTGCGCACGGCGTACATGCTGGCCGGCGAGCTGGGCGCGGTGGTGGCGGCGGCGCTCGACGGCGGTGCGGCGGCGCTGGGCGCGTTCACGCTGACGCTGTTCCGGCCGGTGCTGCCGATGCTGGCGCAGACCGCCGACGATCCGGCGGCGGCGCTGGCGGCGCTGGGCGGCCGCGCGGCGTTCGATCACAAGCTCGACGGCTTCCGCGTGCAGGTGCACAAGGACGGCGCGGCGGTGCGCGCGTACTCGCGGCTGGGCAACGACGTCACCGCCAGCGTGCCCGAGGTGATCGCGGCGATCGCGGCCCTGCCGGTCGCGCGGCTGATCGTCGACGGCGAGGCGCTGGGGCACGACGACGACGGCCGGCCGCTGCCGTTCCAGGACACGATGCGGCGCAAGGCCGCCGACGGCGGGCCGCTCGCGGTCGTGCTGTTCGACGCGCTGCGGATCGACGACGAGGTGTTGCTCGGCGCGCCGGCCGTCGAGCGGTGGGCGCGGCTCGACGCGGTCGCCGGCCCGCTGGTGGTGCCGCGGCTGGTGACCGACGACGCGACCGCCGCCGCGCGGTTCTACGCCGAGGCGCTGGCGGCGGGCCACGAGGGCGTCGTGGCCAAGGCGCTCGACGCGCCCTACGCCGCTGGCACCCGCGGCGCGGCGTGGCTGAAGATCAAGAAGGTGCGGCGGCTCGATCTGGTCGTGCTGGCGGCCGAGTGGGGCTCGGGGCGCCGCAAGGGCTGGCTGTCGAACCTGCACCTCGGCGCGCGCGACGGCGCCAGCTGGGCGATGCTGGGCAAGACGTTCAAGGGGCTCACCGACGAGACGCTGCGGTGGCAGACCGAGGCGCTGCTGGCGCGCGAGGTCGCCCGCGACGGCCACGTCGTGCAGGTGCGCCCCGAGCTGGTGGTCGAGATCGAGTTCAACGACGTGCAGCGTTCGGCGCGCTACGCCAGCGGCCTGGCGCTGCGCCACGCGCGCGTCGTGCGCTACCGCGACGACAAGCGCGCCGCCGACGCCGACGCGGTCGACGCGGTGTGGGCCATCGCGCGCGCTGACGGCGTGGTGCCGGAGTAGACTGCCGACGTGCGCGCGCTGTCCCTGGCCATGGCCGTCACGGTCGCCGCGGCGCCGGCGTGCGCCGTCTCCCACCGCGTCACCGTGACCGGCCGCGATCTGCGCGCCTCGCTGGCCGAGCGCCGCCGCGCCGGCCACGTCGATCTGGTCGGCAAGCACTGGCGCGACGGGCGGGTGATCGGGCGGCAGCGGGTGCGGATCGTCGATGGCCAGGCGCTGTGGGTCGATGGCGGGCGGATGTCCCTGCGCGAGCTCGAGGAGGGGTGCGTCGATCCGCCGCCGGCGGACGCCCGCGCCGACCTCGGCTGTCTGCTGACGCGCTTCGCCAACGACGACTTCGAGGTCCGCAGCTACCGGACGCGCACCCTGCAGCCGCCCGACGAGTGGGTCACGACCGGCGTGCTGACCGGGCTGAGCGGCAGCATCGCCTGCGCCGGCCTGTGCCCCGAGGACTCGACGGTGCGCGGCGTCTCGATGACGGTCGCGGTCGGCTTCGGCGCGCTGATCGGAGGTGCGCTGGTGTGGGCGATCGTCGACTGCTTCTTCGTCAGCGGGCTCGGCTCGTCAGGGTGTCGGGACTGATCACCGGGGCAGGTGCGGCGAGCGGTCGCTCCGGTGCCGTGTGACTTGCGGCGCGGTGTGATTAGCTTGACGGTGATGGCGACGACCCGACGACGGACCAAACCGAAGCTCGCCCCCGGCTCGCTGCGCGTGCAGGCGTGGCTCCACTCCGCGATCTGGCCGCTGCGCGAGGCGCTCGCGCGCGAGCTACACCTGCTCGAGCACGGCCACCTGACGTGGTCGGCCAGCCTGCAGACGCTGGCCGGCTTTCGCCCCGCGCGCGTGCAGCTGAGCCGCGCCAGCCGGGTCAACCTCGACGACCTGATCGCGATCCGCGCGCCCGAGCTGGTCGAGGCGATCGAGGCGCAGGAGCAGGCGATCGCCGGCGCGGTGCGCGCCGCGGCGGTGGCCCAGGCCCAGCTGATGGCCGGCGAGATCCAGGGCGCGCTCGATCGCTCGCGGCAGCGCAAGCGGATCGAGGAGCGCTTCGTGCCGGACCTGGCCGAGGAGGTCATCAACCGCACGGTCGGCCACAAGGTCGGCATCGAGCGCAGCGTGATCGACGCGATCCGGCCATTCCTCGAGGCCATCCCGCGCACCGGCGCGCTGGCCGCGGTCGACGCCGCGCACGCCGAGCTGGTCGGCGCGACCCAGCGCCTGGCGTCGGCGCTCGACGCGCTGCGCGGCGCGTTGTGCGACGCGTACGACCTGCCGCCGGCGCCGATCGTCGAGCCAGCTCCGCACCGCTGACCAGCCGCGCGCTGCCAAGCTGGCACCGACGTCGGCGGCGTGGCGGCCGCAAGGTCGCGATCCGACGTCGGTGGCGCTGGCACCGGACGTGAAGAGAGGCGGTCCATGCCCGTCCCTCGCTCGTCCCTGTTCCCGCGCGTCCGCTGGTTGTTCGCCGGCGCGATCGCCGTGGCCGCGCTCGCGGCGCTGTGGCGCCACGATCGGCGGTCGCTGCGCTGGCGACCGCCGGCACCCCCGGTCGTCGCGCTCGACGCCGATCGCGTCGGCGCGATGGTGGACGCGCGCCGGGCCGCGGCGCTGCGGCTGTCCGCCGCGACGGCCGCCCGGCCTCACCGCATACGCGCCTCGTCGTCCGGCGCGCTGCTTGGCCGGCTGGTCGCCCCGGCGTGCGTCCTGGGACCGCGGCCGCTGTGCGAGCTCCTGGCGTCGAGCGTCACGGCCTGCGCCGACGGCGACGGGGCCACGTGCCACGCGGTCGGGCGGTTCCTCGAGGACGCGCCGCCGTACCCCGAGATCGCGCGCTGGTTCTTCGGGGCCGGCTGCGAGCGAGGCGACGCCGCGGCGTGCGCGCGCGCGACGCAGATCCGCGCGGGCAGCGCGGACTGCGACGCCGACCGGCTCGCCTGCATGGTGCGCGCGCGCCGCCGCGACGACCTCGCGGCGTTCGATCACCTGTGCCGCGGTGGCATGGCCGACGCGTGCGCGATGGCCGGGCTCGCGTACCTCGAGGAGCCGATCGCGCTGCGCGGCTACCTGACCGCGGCGTGCCAGGCCGGGGGCACGTCGGCCTGCGCCGAGCTGGCCCGCCGGCTGGCGCCGAGCTGCACCGGCGACTGCATGGCCCCCGACGCGGCGCAGGCCGAGGTGGCCGCCGTGATCGCCTGCGACGCCGGCTTCGCCGACGTGTGCCAGCTCGCGGCGCTGTGATCGCGCGCGGTGTAGGCTCGGCGCATGAGCGCGCCGGTGTTCGTCCTTGGTGGGTACCAGTCCGACTTCGCGCGCAACCTGGCGCGCGAGGGCCGCGAGCTGGCCGAGCTGGTCGGCGAGGCCGTCGACGGCGCGCTGGCCGCGGCCGGCGTCGAGGCCGGCGACGTCGACGCGATCCACGTCGGCAACGCGTTCGGCGAGCTGTTCGCCGGCCAGGCCCAGCTGGGCGCGATGCCGGCGACCGCGCGGCCGGCGCTGTGGGGCGTGCCCGCCACCCGCCACGAGGCCGCGTGCGCGTCGGGCTCGGTGGCGCTGCTGGCGGCGATGGCGGCGATCGAGGCCGGTCGCGCCCAGTGCGCGCTGGTGCTGGGCGTCGAGCAGGAGCGCAACGTCGATGGCGAGCAGGCCGCGCGCCACATGGGCACCGCGGCGTGGATCGGCCACGAGGGCCACGGCGCCCGCTACCTGTGGCCGCACATGTTCGCGCGCATCGCCGACGCGTACGACCAGCGCTGGGGCCTGGAGCCGCGGCACCTGGCGGCGATCGCGCAGAAGAACCTCGGCAACGCGCGCGCCAACCCGCACGCGCAGGCCCGCGCCTGGCGGTTCGGGGACGACGCGTTCGCCGCGCGCTGGGCCGACGACGCGGTCAACCCGATCATCGAGGGCCGGCTGCGCCGCCTCGACTGCTCGCAGGTCACCGACGGCGCCGCGGCGATCGTCGTGGCGTCGGCGGCGTTCGTCGAGCGGCGGGCGCCGTGGGCGCGGCTGCTGGGCTGGGGCCACCGCACCGCCGGGCTCGGCCTCGACGCCAAGCTGGCGCGGGGCGCCGAGGCGCCGTACCTGCTGCCGCACCTGCGCGACGCGATCACCGACGCCTACCGCCGCGCCGAGGTGCGCGGCCCCGAGGACCTCGCCGGCGCCGAAGTCCACGACTGCTTCACGATCACCGAGTACCTGGCGATCGACCACCTCGGGGTGACGCCGCCGGGGCAGGCCGGGCGCGCGCTCGACGACGGCACCGTGGCCCGCGACGGCGCCTTCGCGGTCAACCCGTCGGGCGGGCTGATCGGCGGCGGCCACCCGGTCGGCGCCAGCGGCGTCCGCATGATCGTCGACGCCGCCCGCCAGGTGAGCGGCACCGCCGGCGCGTACCAGGTGGCCAACGCGCGCCGCTTCGCGACGCTCAACATCGGCGGCAGCGGCACCACCGCCTGCGCGTTCGTGCTGGGGGCGCCGTGAAGGCCCGCGCGGTCCACACCTGGCCGGCGCGGCTGCCGGCCGACGACGATCACCCGTACCGCACCGGCGCGTGGCGGCCGCAGCGCACCGAGTGGGACGCCGACGACCTCGACGTGATCGAGGGCGTGATCCCGCCGGAGCTCGACGGCGTCTACCTGCGCAACACCGAGAACCCGATCCACGACGCGATCGGCCGCTACCACCCGTTCGACGGCGACGGCATGGTCCACGCGATCCGCTTCGGCGGCGGGCGCGCCAGCTACCGCAACCGGATGGTGCGCACCGCCGGCCTGGCCGCCGAACTCGAGGCCGGCGCGCCGCTGTGGGCCGGCATCATCGAGCCGCCGGCGCGCTCGCTGCGCGACGGCTGGGGCGCGCGCGGCAAGATGAAGGACGCGTCGTCGACCGACGTCGTCGTCCACGCCGGCGCCGCGCTCACCACCTTCTACCAGTGCGGCGACGCCTACGCGCACGACCCGGTGACGCTGGCCGAGCGCGGCGTCGCGCCGTGGTCGCGCGCGATCCCCGGCGGCGTGTCGGCGCACCCCAAGCTCGACCCGGCGACCGGCGAGCTCATGGTGTGGAGCTACGGCACGACCGCGCCGTACCTGCGCTACGGCGTGATCGATCGCCACGGCGCGCTGGTCCACACCGCCGACGTCCCGCTGCCCGGGCCGCGCCTGCCCCACGACCTGGCGTTCACCGAGCGGTTCGTCATCTGGAACGACCTGCCGCTGTACTGGGATCCGGCGCTCCTGGCGCAGGGCATCCACCGCCCGCGGTTCCACCGCGATCAGCCGTCGCGCTTCGGGATCATGCCGCGGCGCGGGACCGCGGCCGACGTGCGCTGGTTCGACGCCGCGCCGACCTACGTGCTGCACTGGATCAACGCCTACGAGGACGGCGACGAGGTCGTGCTCGACGGGTACTTCCAGGAGGACCCGATGCCCAAGCCCGATCCGGCCGACGGCGCGTACGCCGGGCTCAAGAAGATGGTCGACCTCGCGGCGATGCGCGCGCGGCCGCACCGCTGGCGCTTCGACCTGCGCACCGGCGCGACCCGCGAGGCGCGGATCGCCGACACCATCGCCGAGTTCCCGACGATCCACCCCGGGCGCGCCGGGCGCCCGTACCGCTACGCGTGGCAGATGACCGCGCCGACCGGCTGGTTCCTGTTCGACGGCGTCGCGCGCCTCGACGTCACCACCGGCGCGACCGATCGCTACCAGTTCCCGGCGCAGGTCTACGCCAGCGAGGCGCCGATGGTGCCGCGCCCGGGCGCGACCCGCGAGGACGACGGCTGGCTGGTCACGTTCGTGTCCGACGTCGCGCACGACACCAGCGAGTGCCAGATCTTCGCGGCCGACCGGCCGAGCGCCGGGCCGATCGCGCGGGTGCGGCTGCCCGAGCGCATCTGCAGCGGCACCCACGCGTGCTGGGCCAGCGCCGAGGAGCTCCATGCCTGAGGCCTTCGTGCTGGCGCAGGTGCGTACGCCGCGCGGCAAGGGCTCGGCGCGCGGCGCGCTGGCGGCGATCGCGCCGGGCGAGCTGGTGCGCCAGCTGCTGGCGACGCTGCTGGCCCGCGGCGTCGAGGCCGACGCGGTCGACGACGTCGTGCTCGGCTGCGCGTCGCAGCTCGACGCCCAGGGCGGCAACCTGGCGCGCGCCGCGGCGATCGCGGCGGGGCTGGGCGCGCACGCCGGCGGCACGATGATCAACCGGTTCTGCGCGTCGGGGCTCGAGGCGGTGGCGATCGCCGCCGCCCGGGTGCGCGCCGGCGACTGCGAGCTGGTGATCGCCGGCGGCGTCGAGAGCGTCTCGCAGGTGCCGCTGTTCGCCGATCGCGGGCCGTGGTGGCAGGACGGCGTCGGCCGCCTGCACATGGGCATCGCCGCCGATCTGGCGGCGACCGTCGACGGCACGCCCCGCGCCGCGCTCGACGACTACGCGGCGCGCACGCGGGCGCGGGCCCGCGCCGCGGCGACCGCCGGGCGACTGCACGCGTGGACCGAGCCCGTGCGCGCGGCGGACGGCGCGATCGCGCTCGATCGCGACGAGCTGCTGGACTACGCGCCCACCACCGACCAGCTGGCCGCGCTACCGCCGGCGTTCGCCGAGCTGGGGGCGGGCGGCCAGGACGCGCTGGCGCTGGCCCACGCGCCTGGGACGGTGACAGGGCTGGCGGCGATCCGCCACGATCACACCCGCGCGTCGTCGCCGCCGCTGGCCGACGCCGCGGCGCTGCTGGTGATCGGCACCGCCGAGGCCGCGGCGCGCCACGGCCTCACGCCGATCGCGCGCGTCGTCGCCGCCGCCAGCGTCGCCGCCGATCCGGTGGCGATGCTGACCGCCGGGCAGGCGGCGATCGTCGAGGTGCTGGCCCGCGCCGGCCTGGCCGCGCGCGACCTCGCGGTGATCGAGTTCGCCGAGGCGTTCGCGGCGCTGTGCCTGCGGCTCGAGCGCGACCTCGACCTCGACCCGGCGCGGCTCAACCCCGACGGCGGCACGCTGGCGCTGGGCCACGCGTTCGGCGCCACCGGCGCGATCCTGGCCGGCAACGTCGCCGCGCACCTGGCCCGGGCCGACGGCGGCCACGGGGTCGCGGCGGTCAGCGGCGCCGCCGGCGTCGGCAGCGCCGTGCTGTTCGCGCGCTGATTCCGCGCGCGGCCTGAGGCGGCCTCGGCGTCGCGCGGCAGATTTACGCATTGACGTACACGCATTGACAGGCGCACTAGGTCGTCATGGCGCTCGACATCCGCAAGGTGGTCGTCCTGGGGGCCAACGGCGCGATGGGGGCTGGCTCCGCGATGGTCTTCGCGGCCGCCGGCATCCCGACCACGCTGCTGGCCCGCACCCGCGACAAGGCCCGGCTCGGGCAGGCCCGCGTCGAGAAGCTGGCCAAGTCGGAGGCGATCTCGCGCTTCCTGTCGGTCGGCACCTACGACGACGACCTCGATCGCGAGGTGGCCGCCGCCGACCTGGTGTTCGAGGCGGTGTCCGAGGAGCTGGCGCTCAAGCGCGCCATGTTCGCGCGGATCGACGCCGTGCGCCGGCCGGGCGCGCTGGTGGCCACCGTGTCGTCGGGGCTGTCGATCGCCGGCCTGTGCGCCGAGCGCAGCGACGACTTCCGCCGCCACTTCCTCGGCATCCACTTCTTCAACCCACCCAGCGTGATCACCGGCTGCGAGCTGGTGCCGCACGCCGGCACCGACCCGGCGATCACCGCCGAGCTGGCGGCGCAGCTGCGCGGTCGCTTCGGCCGCGCGCTGGTGCGGACCGCCGACACCCCGGCGTTCTGCGGCAACCGGGTCGGCTTCGAGCTGCTCAACCGCTGCGCCCACCTCGCCCTCGAGCACGGGCCGGCCGAGCTCGACCTGCTGATCGGCCCGCACACCGGCCGGGCGATGGCGCCGCTGGCGACCATCGACTTCGTCGGCTGGGACGTCCACCGCGCGATCGTCGACAACCTGCACGCCAACACCGCCGACGAGGCCCACGCGTCGTTCGCGTTGCCGGTGTACATGGACCTGCTCATCGACGCCGGCCACCTCGGCGACAAGAGCGGCGAGCTGGGCGGGTTCTACCGCCGCATCGGCCAGGGCAAGGAGGCCCAGCGCTTCGTGCTCGAGCCGCGCAGCCGCGACTACCTGCCGGCCGCCAAGCTGGCGGTGCCGCCGGTGGTGGCCGCGATGAAGCGGCTGCACCGGGTCGGGCGCTACCGCGAGGCGATGGCGGTGTTCGCCGACGAGCCGAGCCCGGCGGCCGCGCTGATGCGCCAGGTGATCCTCGGCTACGTCAGCTACGGCCTCGGCCGCGTCGGCGAGGTGGTCGAGCAGGTGGCCGACGTCGATCGCATCATGGGCCAGGGCTTCAACTGGGCGCCGCCCGGGCTGCTGGTCGACCTGATCGGCGCGCGCCGCACGATCGCCTTGCTCGAGCAGGCCAAGCTGCCCGTGTCCCGGCTGCTGGTCGACGCGGCCGAGCGCGGCGCGCACCTCCACACCGAGCCCGGCGACCCCGGGCGCTACTTCGTCGCGTGAGCGCAGGAGCCACCATGACCGCACCCGTGTTCATCCTCGGCGGCTACCAGACCGACTTCGCCCGCAACTGGACCAAGGAGGGCAAGCACATCGCGGCGATGATCCGCGAGGCGGTGCAGGGCGCGCTCGCGGTCACCGGCGTCGAGCCGCGCGAGGTCGAGGTCGGCCACGTCGGCAACTTCGCGGCCGAGCTGTACGCCATGCAGGGCCACCTCGGCGCGTTCCTGGTCGACGTCGATCCGGGCTTCGCCGGGCTGCCGACCGGGCGCCACGAGGCGGCGTGCGCGTCGGGCTCGATCGCGCTCCTGGCCGCGACCGCCGAGCTCGAGGCCGGTCGGTACGATCTCGCGCTGGTGGTCGGCGTCGAGCAGATGAAGACGGTGTCGCCGGCCCAGGGCGGCGACTACCTCGGCACCGCCGCGTGGTACGAGCTCGAGGCCAAGGGCGTCGAGTTCCCGTTCCCCAAGCTGTTCGGCCGGCTCGGCGACGAGTACGACAAGCGCTACGGCCTGCGCGACGAGCACCTGGCCCACATCGCCGCGGTCAACTACGACAACGCGCGCCGCAACCCGCGGGCCCAGACCCGATCCTGGTACATGAGCGAGGATCACGCCCGCGGCGGTGGCCCGTACAACGCGACGATCGGCGGGCGCATCAAGATCAGCGACTGCTCGCAGGTCACCGACGGCGCGGTGGCGCTGCTGCTGGCCTCGCCGGCCTACGCCGAGCGGTGGGCGGCCCGCCGCGGCACCAGCCTGGGCGCGCTGGCCCGCGTCGAAGGCTGGGGCCACCGCACCGCGCCGCTCACGTTCGACGCCAAGATCGCCGAGAGCGCCGGCGCGCCCTACGTGCTGCCCCACACCCGGCGCGCGATCGAGGACGCGTTCCGGCGGGCCGGGCTGGCCAGCGTGTGGGGGCTGTCGGGCATCGAGACCCACGACTGCTTCACCACCAGCGAGTACATGGCGATCGATCACTTCGGGTTGACCGCGCCCGGCGAGTCGTGGAAGGCGATCGAGGACGGCGTGATCGACTTCGACGGCAAGCTGCCGATCAACCCGTCGGGCGGGCTGATCGGCGCCGGCCACCCGGTCGGCGCCACCGGCGTCCGCCAGCTGCTCGACGCCAGCCTCCAGGTCACCGGCGCCGCCGGCGGCTACCAGGTGCCCGGCGCGCGGCGGTTCGCCACGCTCAACATCGGCGGCTCGGGCACGACCAGCTGCGTGTTCGTCGTCGGCCGCGGCTGATCCGGCGGCGGCACCCCGATCCGCCAGCCGCGCTACGACGCCAGCGCGGCGGTCGCGCCGCGGCGCTCGGCGAGGCGCGCGACGATCCGACCGAGCCGGGCGATGTGCGCGAGCACGCGATCGCGGGCGCGCTCGGCGTCGGCCGACAGGCCGGTGAGGTTGGGCAGGTCCCAGTGGCGCATCACGATCGGCACCAGGATCTGATCGTGGTGGATCGCCAGGTCGTAGATGCCCGCCTTGGCGACGATCGCCGCGTGGCGTGCGAACTCGGGGATGCCGGTGCCGGGCATCGCGAAGCTGGTGACGATGTCGGCCATCGCGATCACCATCGTCGACGGGTCGCGCGCCAGCGCCGCGGTGGCGAGGTCGCGGTAGAACAGGAAGTGCAGGTTCTCGTCGAAGGCGATCCGGTTCATGATCGCGCGGGCGATCGGGTCGCCGACCAGCGGGCCGGTGTTGCGGTGGCTGATGCGGGTGGCTAGCTCCTGCAGGCACAGGTAGACGAAGCCGTGGGCCGCGTCGTGCGGCGCCGGGGCCTCGCCGCCTGCCACCTGCTGCATGCGCGCGCGCTCGAGCGCCCGCGGATCGAGCGCGCGGGTCACGGTCAGGTAGTCGCGCAGCACGATCGCGTGGCGGCCCTCCTCGGCGGTCCACCACCGGCCCCACGCGGCCCACGCGCCGGCGCGGCCGAACATCCGATCGATGTCGTTGAAGTAGTAGGGCAGGTTGTCCTCGGTGAGGACGTTCAGGTACAGCGCGCTGCGCGCGGCCTCGGACAGCGTGACGCCGCCGCAGTCGGTGTCGGCCGGCGACCACGCGGCGCCCGGCGTGAAGTCGCGGGCGCGGCCGTACGGCACCAGCTCGTGGGGGAACCACTCCTTGGTCGCCGCCAGGTGGCGGTCGAACAGCGCGGCGGCGGTGGGCTCGAGGTCGTGCAGCAAGTCGACGGTGGGCACGACTCCACCGTGGCGCGGGGCCGGGCCGCCGCCTGTCACAGCCCCAACACGCTTCGGCCCGGATCGGGTCGGGAGGCCCGCGCAGCGGGCGCTGGCGCTACTTGCGCAGCGTCAGCGTCGCCAGCGTCGTCGCCAGCGCGGCGTTGGCCAGCAGCCACAGCGTGTCGAGCGTGCCGAAGCCGGGCACGTAGCGCAGGTCGAACACCGGCACCGCCGCGAAGAACACCAGGTGCGCGGCGACGCCGACCGCGAGGCCGGCCACGATCGGCCGCAGCTTGGGCACGCCGGCCGCGACCGCGATCGCCGCCAGCGGCAGGAGCGCGCTCATGAACAGCGGGTTGCCGTGGCCGAGCGGGCCGAGCAGCGACAGGTCCCACGACGGCACGCCGCGGGTCAGCATCTCGACGCCGAACCACGACGACACCGACGGCAGGAACCACGGCAGGAAGAACAGGCCGCCGGAGCCGGCCAGCACGCCCGCCAGGTAGCGACCGCCGAGGACGGTGCCCAGGCCGCGCTTGCGGGCGCTGGCCGCGACCGCCGCCGCCATGAGCAGGCCCAGCCCGAACTGCAGCGCGCCGTGCTCGGCGCGAGCCGCCTTGATCGCGGCGGGCGCGTCGACGATGCCGGCGCCGTAGCGGTCGGCCGAGTACTTCTGGTCCTTGGGCTTGCGCGCGGTGTCCTTGAGGATCTTCTCGACCATGTCGGGGTTGGTGACGCCCTCGCCGACGATCAGCGCGGCCACGCCGGCGACGTGAGGCGACGCCATCGACGTGCCCATGAACGCGTAGTAGCCGCTGTGGGTCGGGTCGCCGACCTTGATCGTGTTCTGCAGGACGCCGCCGCCGTCGCCGTTGCGGGTGTTGCCGCCGGGGCCGGCGATGTCGATGTCCTTGCCGAAGTTCGAGTAGAACGCGGTGGCCTCGTCGGCCTGGGTCGACGCGACGGCGATCGCGCCGGGGTACGCCGCCGGGTAGCCGACCTTGCCGCGGCTCTCGTTGCCGGCGGCGCACACGACGACGACGCCCTTCTTGTGGGCGTACTCGACGGCCTTCTTGAGGACGCGCGACGGGAACGGCCCGCCCAGGCTCATGTTGATGACCTTGGCGCCGTTGTCGGCGGCGAAGCGGATCGCGTCGGCGATGCCGGCCACCGAGCCCGAGCCCGAGCCCGACAGCACCTTGAGCGGCATGATCTTGACGTTGCGCGCGACGCCGGCGACGCCCTTGGCGTTGTGGGTCATCTGCGCGATCGTGCCGGTGACGTGGGTGCCGTGGCCGTGGTCGTCGTTGGCGTTGCGGGTGTTCGAGACGAAGTCGTAGGGCTTCACGTACTCGATGCCCTTGAGGTCCTCGACCTGGTGGAAGCCGGCGCGATCCTCGAACGCGACGCCGGTGTCGAGCACCGCGACGATCACGCCGCCGCCGTCGGCGAGCTTCCACGCCTCGGGCATGCCGATCTGCTTCAGGTGCCACTGCTTGGCGTACAGCGGATCGTCGGGGAAGCCGGCCCAGCCCGCCTCGGGCGGCGTGACGGCCTGGGTCGCGAACATCTCGTCGGGCGACAGCGAATAGGTGGCGTCGGGCTCGGCGATCTCGACGCCCGCGGTGTGGGCGAGCGCGTCGAGGATCGCGGCCTCGCGCGTCGGGTCGACGTGGGCGCGGTAGACCTGCTCGTCCTTGGCCTGATCGGAGATCAGCACCAGGTCGATGCCGAGCTTCTGCTCGATCGACGCGACCAGCGCCGGGCTGGCGTCGTCGCGCAGGTCGACGATCACGTCGTCGGGGTCGGCGCCGACGGCGGCGAGCCGGTCGGCCTCGTACTGGGCGCGGCCAGCGCCGGCGTCCTCGTGCGGCTTCAGGTACCACCACAGCACCACGACCGCGATGAGCACCAGGAACCACAACAGTGCCGATCGCTTGGAAGGCTTGGCGTCCATGAAAGAAATTGTAGCGCGCGGAAGGCGACGAGGATCCAGGAGTCCGGAGCAACGACAACAACCGTAGCGATCCTGACAGGTTGCGCGATCGGCGCGGCCGGTTGCGTCGACAAACCGTGGCGGCCTATCCTGTGGGACGCGGCGGCGGGCAGGTTCTGCCACCTCTCCTCGTACTAGGAACGCCATGGAAAAAGCGCAGCAGTCCTCGAAGGGGCGGGAAGAACCGTCGGCGGCCGGTCCGGCGCAAGGCCCTGCGCCTGGCCGCGGCGGCGGCGAGGGCGGCGGTCACGAGCAGGCCGAGCAAGGCGGCGGTGGCGGCGGTGGCGGCGGTGGCGGTGGCGGCGGCGGCGGTGGTGCCGGCGCGTGGGCCGCCGACGCTGGACTGATGGGCGCGATGGGCATCGAGGGCGGCGGTGGCGGGGGTGGTGGTGGCGGTGACAAGGAGCTCGAGGGCGTGGTCACGCCGCCCAAGGGCAAGGCCCAGGGCGTCGCGGGCCCCGAGGTCAAGGAGCAGCGCGAGGCGAAGAAGAAGCTGCAGCTCAAGGCTGGCGTCGGTGGTGCCGGCGGCGGCGCGATCGAGGACGGCGCCGAGGCCCCCGCGGGCGGCGGCGGTGCGGCGACGGCGAAGGCCGCGCCGCAGACGGGTGGTGGTGGCGGCGGTGGTGGCGCTGGCGGCGGCGCGGGTGGTGGTGCGGGCGCGCCCGGCGGCGGTGGCGGTGGCACGGCCAAGACCGCGGCCGCGCCGGCCGGCGGCGGTGCCGCGCCCCAGGCCAGCGGGGGTGGTGGCGGCGCGGGTGGTGGCGGCGGCGGCGCTGGCGCGCCAGGCAGCGGCGGCGGTGGCGATCAGGCCAAGGCCCAGGCGCCGCAGGCCGCCGAGGCGCCCGACGGCGAGGGCAAGAGCGCCCCGGCCTCGGGCCGCGGCATCGGCAGCGCGGCGATGGACGAGCTCGACGAGAAGAAGGACGGCCAGGCCGACGGCGCCGGCTCGGTCGAGGCGATGATCGAGCAGCTCGAGAAGGGCGAGGACGCCGGCGCGCGCAAGAAGGCCGCCGAGGCCCTGGGCAAGCTCAAGAGCCCGAAGGCCAAGGCCGCGCTCGAGAAGGCCGTCAAGGACCCCGACCCCGGCGTGGCCCAGGCCGCGATGAAGGCGCTCAAGGCGCTCGGCGGCTGAGCGCCCCATGACCAGCGGCGCCGTCCACGTCGAGCGCGTCGGCGCCGTCGGCGTGATCACGCTCGACCGGCCGGCCCGCCGCAACGCGCTCGACCGCGCGATGTGGCAGGCGCTGGCCCGCGCCGCCGACGAGCTGGCCGCGGCGTCGCCGCGCGCCGTCGTGGTGACCGGCGCCGGCGACGCGTTCACCGCCGGCATGGACGTCAACCCCGACAACCCGATGGTCGCCGGGGTCGCCGCGGCGCTGGCCACCGGCGACGTCGCGCCGGCGCGGGCGATGCTGGCCGAGATCCACGCCGCGCTCGATCGGCTGTTCGCGCTGCCGGTGCCGCTGATCGCCGCGATCGGCGGGCTGGCCTACGGCGGCGGCGCCGAGATCGCGGCGCGCTGCGATCTGCGCGTGATCGATCCGGCCGCGATCGTCTGCTTCTCCGAGGTGCGGCTGGGCCTGATGCCCGACCTCGGCGGCGGCGTCGCGCTGGCGCGGCTGCTCGGCCCCGGGCGCGCCGCCGACCTGATCCTCACGGCGCGCAAGCTCGGCGCCGACGAGGCGCTGGCGCTGGGCTTCGCCAACCGCATCAGCGCGCGCGGCGAGGCCCGCGCCACCGCGATCGCGCTGGCCGAGGAGATCGCGGCCAACGGCCCACGGGCGGTGCGCGCCGCGCTCGGCGTCCTGCGCCGCGCCACCGATCTGCCGTGGCCCGAGGCCGTGGCCGCCGAGGTCGAGGCCGCCGCGCGGCTGATCGCGACCGGCGAGTGCCAGCGCGGCATCACCGCCGTGCTCGGGCGCACGACGCCGCGCTTCGACGATCCGACGTAGCCCCGCCGCGCCGTTCGCGCGGCGCGGCCTCACCCCTGCGGGATGCAAACCGACCTCTCACGTCGAGGACGCGTCGGCGCGGCGCGCGCGTTCGCATCTCCGAGGAGGCGCTCGCCACATGGCGTGTCGGCGACCTCCGAGGAGTCATCCATGTTGCATCGCATGTTCATCTCGTTCGCTCTCGTGCTCGGGCTCGGCGCGGCCGCGTGTGTCGAGGCCGAGGCGCCCCCGTCGCCGGCCGCGCAGGCGGTCCCGATCACCGTCGCGATCCCCGCCGATCAGGTCGCCGACGACGTGCCGTTCTCGCTCGGCCCCGAGTCGGTCTGCAGCAACACGTTCTGCGCCGGGCGGCCGCTGCAGGCGGTGTGCTACTGCCCGCTCGGCTCGGGGCTGTTCAAGGCGTCGACCTGCGCCAAGCGCTGCATGGACGCGCCGCCCACCGAGTGAGCGCCGGCGCGGCGTCGTGGCCCGCCGCCCGACGCCGCGCTGCGAACCCGCGGGTCACCGCGCGGGCGCGGCGACGAAGCGCTCGATCTCGTCGTACACCCGCGCCGGCGCGTCCAGCATCACGAAGTGGCGCGCGGCGGGGACGATCGCGATGCGGTGATCGCGGGCGCCGGCCAGCTGCGCCTCGTAGGGGGCGAGGTCCGGCGCCGGGTCGCCGGCGAAGTGATCGCCGGCGACCAGCATGAGCACCGGCGTCGTGATCCGCGCCGCCGCGGGGCGCGCGTCGGTGGTCAACAGCTCGTACATCGCCTGGCCCACCGCGCGCACGTCGGCGCGCGCCGCGACGCGCAGGATGGCGTCGAGGTCGGCGGGTGCCGTCACCATCGGGGCGAACATGAGGCGGGCCTGGCCCGGCTTGTCCGCGTCGCTGATGGCGGCCACCCGCGCGCGCAGGGCCTCGGCGCGGGTGCGGGTCGTCGCCGGCGTCGCCCCCGGATCGCTCAGCGCGGCGCCGAACGGGACCCCATCGAGCGCGACCACCGGGCCGAAGCGCTCGGGCGCCGAGCCCACGACCCACAGCGCCACCATCGCGCCCAGCGAGTGGCCGATCACCACCGGGTGGTCGAGGCGCTGCGTCGCGACGTAGTCGACGATCGCCTGCCGCACGGTGTCCAGGAACGGCGGCGGGATCGCCGGGTGCCCGGCGAAGCCCGCCAGCTCGACGACGTGCAGCTGCCAGCCGGCGGCGAAGCGCGCCTCGGCGCCGCGCCACACGCTCCCGTCGCAGGCCAGCCCCGGGATCAGGATCATCGGCCGGCCGGTGCCGACGACGCGCACGTGGATCGCCGCCGGCGTGGGCTGCGCATCGACGGTCGGCGTCGGCGTCGGCGTCGGGGCCGCGGGATGGCGGTCGCACGCCGCCAGGAGCACCGCGATCGCCACGATCGGTCGCATGGCCCGCATCGCCCGAAGGGACACGCAGGCCGCGCTCGCGGTTGCGTCGATCGGGCGCCGCGCGCCGGCGTCGCGTCGAACCCCCACCGCGTGATCAGCCTGGCGCCATGCCCGCGGTGCGGCCGGCGAGGTCGGCGCCGGCGTCGAGGCACATCAGCCGCACGCGGCCGGTGGCCAGGAGCGCGCCGTCGGCGTCGGTGACCGTCGCCTCCCACACCTGGGTGCGGCGGCCGCGGGTCAGCGGGCGCGCGGTCACGCGCAGCACGCCGCCACGCGCGGCGCGGATGAACGACGTCGCGTTCTCGAGCCCGACGACGGTCTGGCCGCGGGCCATCGCCGCGACCGCGGCGCCGGTCGAGCACGCCGCCTCGATGATGCCGGCGTGGACGCCGCCGTGGACGATGCCGTAGGGCTGCAGGTGCTGCGGGCCGACGGTCAGCTCGGCCACGCACGCGTCGGCGGACGCGCGCACGAACGTCAGCTCCATCGCCTGGTTCCAGCCGCCGCGGTGCTGGTTGATGTACGCGGCGGCGTCGGTCGGATCGGGATCGGCCATCGCGGCAGCGTCGCCGATCGCCGCGGCGCCGGCAACGCGCGGCTTGCCGCGTGCGCGCGCGTGCGCAACACTGGCGGCGTGGGCTTGGAGGCCGTGCGATGAACCCCTGGCCGCCACCCGGCTATCCGCCGCACTACCCGATGCCCGGCGGCTACTACCCGCCGCCGGGCTACTACGCGCCGCCGCCGGCGCCGCTGACCCCGCCCGGCTACCTGCGCCGCGAGCGCTGGGTGCTGGCAGCGGTCGCGCTGGTCGCGCTGGTGGTGTCGATCGCCGGCGCCGCCACCGGCGGCTTCCTCGGTGAGCTCGCCGAGGCCGGGCTGATGGTGTGGCCGTTCGCGGTCGTCGGCTGGTTCGCGCACATGGGCGTGCGCCGCTTCTGGGCCCGGGTCGTGGCGTGGGTCGTCGTCGGCCTGCTGCTCCTGTTGATCGTGCTGTCGCTGGTCGGCATGGCCGGCGAGGCGTACCCCGACGCCGCGCGCCTGCGCACCGGCGTCTACGTCGCGGTCGCGATCGCGACCCTGGCCACCGCGCTCGTGGCGACGCCGCTGGCGCGCCCGGTGATGGCGCGCCTCGGGCTGCGGCCCGACGATCACGCCCACCACGTCGCGCTGGTGCTGGCGGTCGGGCTCACCGCGTTCAGCCTGGCGCCGCTGATCGGCACCGGCGGTCGCGCGCTGCTGCTGGACCTGATGGCGCGCCACCCCGAGCGCGACGATCACGACTCCGCGCTCGAGACGCTGCTGCCGCTCCTGTGGATCATCCCCGGCGCGTTCGTGCTGGTGGGCTACGGCGTCCACCGCGGCGCCGCGACCTGCCGCGAGCGGCTCGGGCTGCGCTGGCCGGGCTGGCGCGCGGTCGGCGTCGGCGTCGGCATCGGCCTGGCGCTGGTGCCGCTGGCGCTCGGCCTCGACTACCTGCTCACCCACGCCGCCGGCGGGCTGGGCCTGCCGCGCGCCGACGAGGATCAGCTCGATCGGCTGTTCGGCGTGCCGTCGCTGACGCTGGCGTCGAGCGTGGCGATCGCGGTGGCCGCCGGCGTCGGCGAGGAGCTGGCGGTGCGCGGCGTGCTGCAGCCGCGGCTGGGGCTGGTGTTCGCCAACCTGTTCTTCGCCGCCGGCCACGCGCTGCAGTACTCGATCGACGGCGTGCTGTCGGTGTTCCTGCTGGGCCTGGTGTTCGGCGTGCTGCGCCGGCGCACCAGCACGATCGCCAGCATGGCGGCCCACGCGGTCTACGACCTCACGCTGTTCGTGCTGATCCTCGTCGGCGCCTGAGCCGCTACTCGAGCCGGCTGGTCGTCGACAGCTTGCCCATCTCGCGGTACTCGAGCTGGATCGCGCGCATCAGGTGCTGCTGGCCCATCGGCTGGCCCTCGTGGGCGGCAAGGAACGCCGCGCGCAGCGCGCAGTTGCGGATGTAGCCGCCCGACAGCGGGAAGCGCTTGGCCAGGTCGACGAAGTCGAAGTCGCCGGCGATCGGCGTCTCGGGCGTGACGTGCGCCGTCCACAGCCGCACCCGGGTCTCCTCGTCGGGGAACGGGAACTGCAGCCGCAACGACAGGCGGCGCTTGAACGCCGGGTCGATCGAGCCGTCGAGGTTCGAGGTCAGGATCGCGATGCCCTCGAAGGTGTCGAGGCGCTGCAGGAGGTAGTTGACCTCGAGGTTGGCGTAGCGATCGTTCGAGGTCTTGACGTCGGTGCGCTTCGCGAACAGCGAGTCGGCCTCGTCGAACAGGATCAGCACCTGGCCGTCCTCGGCGGCGTCGAACACCTCGGACAGGTTCTTCTCGGTCTCGCCGACCCACTTCGAGACGACGCGCGCCAGGTCGACCCGGAACATGTCGAGCCCGAGCTCCTGCGCGATCACGCCGGCGACCATCGTCTTGCCGGTGCCGGGCGGGCCGTAGAACAGCGCGGTCAGGCCGCGCGACGTGGTCATCTTGGCGTCGTAGCCCCAGCGCTCGTAGACCGTGCGGCGGTGGCGGGCGCGGCCGATGAACTCGCGCAGCGAGTCGAGCAGCTCGTCGGGCAGCGCCACGTCCTCCCAGTGGGCGGTGCGGGTCACGTGCTTGGCGACGTGATCGAGCCGCGCGGCGACGTGCTGGCGGACCTGCTCGTCGAGCGCGGCGGTGGCGTCGCCGCGGCCGGCGCCGCCCAGCGTCAGCTCGGTGATGACGCGCTTGATGATGCCGGGGCCGATGCGGTAGCGCGACGCCAGCCGATCGTGGTCGGCCTGCAGCCCGGCGCGCTCGAGCAGGTGCACCCAGGCCGCGGCGCGCTCGGTCTCGGGCAGCGGCGGCAGATCGACCGACACGAAGCCGGGGTCGAGCGGCAGCGTGCCCTCGGGGCTGGTGCGCACCACCAGCGGCCCGGGGTGAGTGCGCAGCACCTGGCGCACGGCGTCGCGCACGTCGACGTCGGTGGGATCGATCTGCTCGAGCCCCGACAGCACCGGCACCAGGCCGTGCAGCGACGCGCGGAACAGCGCGGTGCGCAACGCCAGCACCAGCTCGCGCCGGGCGTGGGGCAGCCGGGCGGTGTCGATCGCGACGATCTCGCGCTCGATCCGCGACGCCACCGCGGCGATCAGGCTGTGGCGCCCGGCGCCGCGGCGGCCGCGCAGCACCAGCCGCAGCGGCGCGTGGGTCGGCGTCGGCTCGGCCAGCGCCAGCACGACCTTGCGCTTGACCTCGGCCGGCATCAGCAGCTCGTCGAGCGGCACGTCGGCCTTGCGGATCTGGGCGATGTCGTCGGTGCGGGTCGGCGCCAGCCCGCGCAGACGATCGAGCAGCGCGTCGGGCACCGCCAGCCGCGCGAACAGCGACGTCGGCGCCGCGTCGACCTGCACCAGGCCCTGGCGCACCAGCGGCGCGTCGGGCGACAGCTCGCGGGCGATCTGATCGCGCAACATGCCCTGGCCGCCGGCGATCAGCTGCTCGATCAAGAACCGGTCGACCATCGGCCGCGCCGGGTCGTTCATCAGCACGCCGTAGAGGCGCGCGATCTCGCCGCGCAGCGCCGGCGCCGCCACGACCAGCAGCACCTGCGCCGCGACCGGCGACAGCTTCATCTCGCGCACCAGCGTCGGGAACGGCAGGCGCACGCCGGCCGCGGTCGACGCCAGCACCCGGGCCGCGGCCTCCTTCTCGGAGGCGGCCAGCCGCGCGCGGGTCTGGTCGAGCTTGTCGCCCGCGAACCCCGGCACCGCGCCGATCAGCGCGTCGACCTCGAGCTCGTGCGGCCGCTTGGTCGCGTTGTGCGGGCTCAGCCGGCCGCTGTTCCAGCCGTCAGCGATCACCAGCGCGGTGCGCGCGGCGACGATGTCGAGCAGCGCGTCGAGGTGGGCGCGGCCGCTGGCGTACGGCGAGGGGCCGTCGACGGTCGCCGGCGGCACCGCCGGGGGCGGCGGGCCCAGCGCCAGCGGCGCCAGGCTCGGCACCTCGACCGGGCGCGGCGGCGGGCGGAGCGGCGGGGCCACCGCGGCGCGGGCGTCGGGCGCGGGCGGCGCCGGCGGCGCCAGCGGGATCGCGGCGGCGTGGCCGTTGACCGGCGGCTCGACCGACACCTCCTCGATCGCCACCACCGCCATCGGCGCGTCGAAGTCATCGTCGTCGTCGTCGTCCTCGTCGCGCGCCGGCACGACGATCTCCTCGATCGGCGCCGGCGTCGCCACGCGCAACAGCTCGGACGCTTGCAGGTGGATCACCTCGCCGGCCTCGGCGGTGACGACGACGGTGTGGCGGCCGTCCTGGTCGACCACCAGCTCGCGGCATTCGACGGTCGGCCGGCCGGCCACGATCACCCGGCCGTAGCGCAGGTCGACGCGGTGGATCATCCCGTCGGCGCTCAACAAGAACGCGTGGCCCAGCTCCTCGGCGACCGCCCACGTCGTCGACGTCGGCACCGTGAGCTGGTGGATGCGCGCGCCGTGGGCCTGGATCACCGCGATCGCGTCGTCGGCCTCGCGGCGCAACAGCACCGCGATCGCGCGGCCGGCGAACAGGTTGACGACGTCGACGACCTGGCCGTCGAGCTTGGCCAGCCGCCAGATCTCGCGACCGCGCTCGAGCGCGCGCACGCCGTCGCCGCTGGCCAGGTACAGCCGCGCGCCCAGCCCGGTCACCAGCCGCTCGTCGGGGCGCAGCTCGCTCACCGCCTCGAACGCCATCGCGTTGCCGCGCAGCGCCACCCGCCACGGCGGCGGCGCGATCAGCACGCCCTCGGCCATCGCCGCGCCACCGGTCGGCACGATCGCCGTGACCTGGCCGATCGCCGGCGGCGGCAGCCGCACGCTGGCCAGCGGCCGCAGGTCGGTCGGCGACAGCCGCGCCAGCTCGGCGCCGTCCACCGACCACAGCTCGCGGCCGACGAACGTGGCGATCGCCGCGTCGCTCAGCTCGAGCTGCCGGGTCGGCATCGTGCCGACCAGATCGACCAGCTCGCGCGCGCCCGGCTCGCTGACCAAGAGCCAGCGCCCGGTGCGCGACATCGCCAGGCGGCGGGGCGTCATGCGGCCATTCTACGCGCGAACCGCGGCGCTCGCGCGGCGGCGGCGCCGGCGATCCGGGGTCAGGGGCCGACGATCTTCAGCGTGTCGAACGCCGCCCGGACCTCGGGCAGCGCGCCGGCGCCCTCGGAACCCAGGATCGCCACGCCCATCACCACGCCGCCGGGGTACGGGACGAACATCCGCGCGTGGACGTTCTCGCCCTCGCGGTGCGCGATCCACACGCGGCCGTCGGGCAGGTCGGTGCGCTCGTCGGCGCCGACCGCGTCGTACTGCATGCGGATCGCCCGGCCGACGCGCGCCGCGTCGTCGTCGCCGCTCGGCGACACCGCGACCAGCGACAGCATCAGCGCGCCTTCGCGCGACCACGCCGGGTCGGCGCCGCCGTCCGGGCGCCAGGCGCTCGGCACCGCGAGCTCGACCGCCACCGGCGGTTCTCCGTCGACATTCAGGGTGAACTTGGTCATGGACGAGGCCTTTCCTGGCTGGGCCGTGGGAGCGCCGGGCGGCGGGCCCGCCGCGCCGGTCGTGGGGCGCGCGGGCGCACCCTCGGCCGCGCCCGGGGCCGGGGCCGGCGGCGACGACTTCGACGAGCTACAGCCCGCCACCAGCGCGACGATGATGAACCAGCGCACGGCGCGACTCTACGACGGCCGCGCCGTGGCGGCTATCCGCTCGTGCCGCAGAGACCAGAATAGCCTCGCTGGCGCTCGGCTACCCGCGGGCGCCGGCGCCGGTCCAGATGTCGTTGTACGGCTTGTTGATGTCGCTGTTGCCCACGTACGTGTAGCCGATGCCGACCGCCTGCAGCGCTTCGTACAGCACCAGCGACACGACGCCGCTCGGCCGCAGCAGGAAGCCGGGCGGGCCGTGCTGGCCGAGGTCGGCGACGCCGGGGATGTTGATCTTCCACTCGGCGGCGGCCATGAACTCGATGTCGTCCTTGGGCCACGGCATCCAGATGTAGTAGCTGTGGCGCTTCACGCCGATGTGGCCGTCCTGCACGGCCTTGTTGATCAGCTTCTTGGCGAACGCCGCGGCCTTGCCGAGCAGCGACTTGATCGCGCTGGCGATCTCGGTGAGCCCGCCGAACGACAGGTTGAACAGGAGCTTGGCCAGCTTCCACAGGAAGTCGCCGATGTTGTCCAGCGACGGCGGCGGGTCGAACAGGCCGATGACCTCCTCGATGCGCTTGATGATGATGTCCATCAGCGGCTCGACCAGGTCCCAGATCGGCTTCACGACCTTCCAGATCTTCTGGGCGTACTCGAAGATCTTCTTCGCGGTGGCGAAGCCGGGGATGGCCTTCAGCTTCTCCATCAGCGCGTCGAGGCTGAACGGGCCCTGATCGCCGCCCTCGGCGACGGGGCCTTCCTTGGCGTCGGTCTTGGCGGCGCCGCCGCCGCGCTCGACCGGATCCTTGGGCGCGGCCTTGGCCTTCTGGTCGCCCTCGGGCTCCTTCGGCGCCTTGGTCTCGTTCTTCCCCGGCAGCGCCGGGTCTTCCTGCTTCTCCTTGCTGTTCAGGTCGACGGTGAAGTTGAACAGCTCGGTGGGCTTGAGGATCTCGAACTCGGCGAGCGGCTCGCCTTCCCACTTCGGGTTCCACAGGTTGTTGAGCAGCGCGAACTCGGCGTACGGCTTGACCGAGCCCTTGATGCCGAACTCGCCGGAGATGCCCAGCTTGGCCGACGCGTCGGCGCCGCCGTCGGGCGAGTAGCCGACGTCGAACGTCGCCTTGGGCTTGACGTCGAGGCGCCCGACGATGGGCACCTTGAGGCCGCCACCGCCGCGGATGATCGACGGGTCGATCGCGAACACGCCGATGCCCAGCTTGGGCGTGCCGGTGAGCTGCGCGTAGATGTCGCCGCCGACCTCGAGCTTGGCCGAGATCCGCTTGTACTCCATCGTGTCGAGCGAGAAGTCCTCGACCTTCGCCGACGGCGTCATCGTCAGCTTGAAGCCGAAGTCGAAGCCGAGGTCGAAGCCGATGTCGATGTAGATGCCGAGGCCGTAGATGTTGACGACCGGGATCTGCTTGGACGCCGAGAACAGGTCCTTGTGGATCGACTTGTCGAAGAGCGTGATCTCGCTGACCTTCAGCTCGACGCCGATCGCGTTGGTCTCCTGCGAGTACTTGATCGTACCCGTCGCGATGATGTCGTCCTTGATCTTGTAGTTGGCGGTGCCCTCGACGTCGAAGCCCTTCTCGTCGGTGTACTTCGCCGTGATCGAGCCCCAGAACTTGCCCTTGTCCTTGTCGCCGAACTCGACGGTGGCCTCGGCGCTCTCGATGTGGACGCCGCTCTTGTCGACCGTGCCCTTGGCCTTGGCGGTCTTCAGCCCCTTGATGTTGACGATCTCGATCTCGAAGTCGCCCTTGAGCGAGCCGTCCTTCTCGAGCGTCAGGCCGACGCTCGGGATCTTCAGGTGCTTGCCGATCGTGATCGGCTTGGTCGACTTGATGCTGCCGTAGTACCCGCCGTCGGCGTCGATGTGCGCGTCGACGTCGAGCCCGACGCCCTCCTTCGCGATCTTCTGCAGCGCCGGGATGTTGAGGTTGGCGGAGCCCTTGATGTCGCCCGAGAACTTGCCGTTGTCGAACTTGACGGTGCCGCCGACGGTGCCCGTGATGACGGGCTTGTCCTTGGGGTACTTCAGCTCGGGCGAGTCGTAGGACAGCGAGCCCTTGGTGAGCTTGTTGTTCTCGATCTTGGCCGTGCCGCTGGCCGAGCCGAACATGCCCAGGTCGGCCTTCAGCTCGAGGTCGCCCTTGAACATCCCCGTCTTGATGTTGTACTCGAGGCCGCTCCCGGTGCCGGTCAGCTTGATCGCGCCGAACTGCTTCTCGATCGTGAAGACGTCGGCGAAGATCCTCCACTCGCCGCCCGGAGTCTTCGAGACTCCAGCCGAGATCTCGGCCACGCCCGGGATGACGCCTTCGCCGATGGTGACCTTGCCCTCGAAGCCCCACCCGTTGTCGTACTCGACCTTGAGTTGCCCCTTGATGTCCTTGTCTTTGTGCTTGATGCCGACCTGGGCATCGAGCGTCAGCGTGCCGCTGCCCTTGTAGGTGGCCTTGATCTCGGTCGCCCCGGCGTCGAGCGTGAAGCCGGCGAGCCCCGGCGTCGCCTGGCCCTGCTTGAGCTTGATCGTCGCCTCGACGCCGTCGTCGACGATCGCGGCGTCGATGTCGACCGGGAGGAAGTCCTTGAGCTTGCTGGTCAGCCCGGTGAGCTTGTTGTCGGCCTGCGCCGGGCCACCCGCCGTGGTGCTGGCGGTGAGCGGCTTCTTCTCTTGCGGCTTCTTGATGTCGCCGGCTTCGACACCGTAGGTGACCGAGCCCGACTGGAAGTTGTGGCTATCGTCGACGGTGGCCTGGATCTGCGAGACCTTGAGGCCGGGGACCTTGACCGCAGGGTTGTTCAGGTTGATCGACTTCTGCGTCAGCGGAATCTCGTACGACAGCTCGGGGTTGAACTTGACCTTGAAGGTGTAGTTGATGCCGTCGGGCGCCGGCACCAGCGAGTACTCCTTGGCGACGCCGCCGGGCGGTGGCAGGTTGCCCTTGTTGAACGCGTCCGCGAGGGCCTTGGCCCAGTTGTTGAGCGTCTTGTTGCGCTCATCCTTGAGGGCGGCGTCCGTCGGGACGGCGATCTGATAGACGAAGTGATTGAAGGTGAACTTCTTGGGGTTCTCGTCGGTCTTGCCGACGTACGCGGTCACGCCGATGAGCTTCTTGTAGTAGCCCATCTTGTCTTTGTCGCCGGTGGTCGGCCGCGACGGCTCGCCCGGCATGACCTTGTAGGCCTTCGCCTCCACGAGCGCTTCGATCGTGTCGCCGCCGCCGAAGTCGATCTTGAGGGTGCCGTCGCCATCGAGGCGGTCACCAGGGATCCCCTTGGCCTTGAGGTCCTTCTTGTCGAAGACCGGGATGCCGGCGGACGCGACGGTGGTCCCGACCGGGCCAAGGCCCCCCCCGGACAGCGCCACGATCTCCTCGAAGATCGAGCCGGTGATCTTGTTGGTGAACGCCTTCTTCTGGACGACCTGCTCGTAGAAGTCGCCGAACTTGCCGTCGAGGCTGGCGTACTTCTCGGCGATCGCGTGGCGCATCGCGCGCCGGTAGTCGTCGAGCTCGGTGGGCGAGGTCGGCGGTTCGTCCTCCTTCAGCTTGCCGTCGGTCATCGGCCACGTGAACGTGATCCCCTTCTTCCCGCCCGGCGCCAGGTCCTTGCAGGTCTTCACCCAGGCCGCCCACTTGTTCTTCTCCTCGATCGTGACGCGGTTGACGTCCTGCTGCCAATCGTCGGTCGTGACCGTCGGGTCCTTCTTGCTGATGACGTAGCTGTTACCGGCCTTGTGCAGGCGGAACCCGGCACCGACGTCGCGCGCCCAGCCCTTGTCGAAGGCCTCGTCGAGGTCCGCCTTGGCGCCCTTCGCGGCGGTCACGTAGGTGTCGGCCTTGAACGCGGAGGTCGAGGCCTGGTAGTAGCGGACGTCGCAGTGCGCGCCCTTCACGACGCCCCAGTGCAGCGCGGCCTTGTCTGGTCCGTCGAGCGTCACGCTCTGGCAGTACTTTAGGACGCGCTCCTTGGCCTTCGCGGGATCCGGCGTGGTCGCGCGGTGGATCGTGTTCGTATCCGCGTGCAGGGTCGGGGCGGCGACGTGGCCCTCGGCCTCGTGTTCCACGGCCGTGCCTTCGGCACCGATCACCAGCGAGCCGGGCTTGAACCGACCCTGTGCCGCCGCTCCTCGTCCGCCCATCTGCATGACGTGCGTCAGCTCGTGCATCAGCGTCTCGCGCTGCGGCGACGGATCGGCGAGCGCGATGACGTTGCGGACCGCGAACGCCGTCGCGCCCATCAGCCGACACGCCAGCTCGGCGGCTTCGCCGCTGTAGGCCTCGACGAAGTCGAACGAGGTGCCGAAGTGCTCCTCGAGTTCGTTGACGAACGGGAGCTGCTTGCGCTGCCCTTCGCGGCGGACGCGCTCGACGAGCTCTGCCGGGTCGTCGGCATCGACGCGGATGCTCCGATGCGGGTCGAAGCCGCGTGCGAACTCGTCGGCGCGGCGCTCGTGCTGATCGTCGGGGTGCGAGACCGGCTTGGTGGCCCCGGACGTGCCGCGCAGGTTCTCCGCGACGTGCGCCATCTCGTGCGCGATCAGCTGGATGCCGACGTTGCTGTGCGGATCGAAGGCGCCCTCGGCGAAGTAGATGTCGCTGCCGATCGTGAACGCGCGCGCGTTGAGCGCGGCGGCAGCCTGGGCGGCGCTGGAGTCCGTGTGGATGCGTACCTGATCCACATCGACGCCGAGCTCGGTGGCAAGGCGCTGCGCTAGCTGGGGCGGGAGCTGGGTCCCGTGGGCAGCCTCGCGGATGAATCCGAACGCGACCGCCAGGGCGCCGTCATCGACGTCCCCGTGCGTCGGGTCCGCGCGACGATCGACGCGTGGTGCGGCGCTCGAGCCCGCGGGCACGGGCGCGTCGGAGGCGGCGACGCGCGTCAGCTTTCCCGGCGAGGGGGGCGCCTTGGTCGTGGCGAGGTCCTCCACGTCATCGTCCTCCGCCCGCTTCTGGCGGGCGGACGAGGACAACAACTGTCGGCTGGCTGAATCGTCCATCTGCGTGCCCCTCTCGGGTCATTCTACGGCGGATCCCCGCCAAACCTCCCTCGGTCCCGGCGTGACTCAGGCGCGCGGCGCCTTCTTTGATTTCAGTGGCTTGGCGGACTTGGGGCCGGTGGGCGGCGACCTCCAAGGACCCGGAGGGTCAGGATTCCAGAAGCTCCCACGGTCATCGGGATACACGACGGCGGTGAAGCCGGCCGCCGCTGCCTGCTCCGCCACCGCGAAGGTCAGGTCGCGGTTGGGCACGACGATCCGGACCTCGGCCACGGGCGAACCGTCCGGCAGGGCCTTGGCTTTCGCGA
Organism: Myxococcales bacterium; assembly: GCA_016794525.1. GTDB lineage: Bacteria > Myxococcota_A > Polyangia > Haliangiales > Haliangiaceae > UBA2376. Next base: position 169,238 of record JAEUJY010000018.1, on the reverse strand, counting down.
TCCGCAGGGCGTCCTTCCAGGCACTCTCCTCGATCGTGCCGTCCGGGAAGACCACGACCGCCTTGTAGCCGATGTGCGTCATCGGCGAGTACAACGTCAACGGTGGGCGCGCCTCGAGGGTCCAGCGGTCTTCCAGCTGATCGCCGTCGGCGTTGAAGCCCTCCGCCAGCGCGGGGCTCAGCCGTTCCGCGATCCAGCGTTCGTGCTCGCCGGCGGCACGGATGACTTCGGCTTCGTCGGCCGACTCGGCCCAGCGGATCACCATGAGCCCACCCGCTTCGGCGATGCGGGCCGGCGGCGCCGGCTTCTTCGTCAGCGCGGCGATGTCGTCGGGGCGTGCGCCGGGTTCGGCCGACTGGTGAAACCTCGTGTCGAGCAGATCGACGATCGAGTTCCCGGGATAATGGTCGTGCCATCGCGGTGGGCGATCGCGTAGGTACCGGAACGGGCGCACGCGGTAGGCCGCGGTGATGTAGCCGATGTCGAGCCCGGCCGTCCCTTCCAGGAGGTCCCGCAGCCGCGCGGCGAGGTTGGTGAACTGATCGATGATCGTGGAACGGTGCTTTGCCAGCGGCTCCCCGGTGGCCCGGATCCACAGCTCGAAGGCGCCGTCGCGCACCGCGAGTCGCGCGACGACGTCCGCCTGATCCTGATCGGAGTCCTGGAACTTGACGATGGCGACCCGCCCAGTCGCGACCAGCGCCTTGGCGGCCTTGAGGCCCGCGAACGGCTCGATTTCATCGACCTCGGCAAATCTCATGTCGGCGCAGACAGGGAGGGACAACACCGCCTCGACCAGGGCGGCGACGACGCTCTTGTCCTTCAGCCACTTGAGCGGCTTCTCGGTCTTCGGATCGAGACGAACCGTGAAGTCGAGACTGAGCAGCAGCTGGAGGTCGCTCGGCTGTGAGGCGGTCACGGCCCCGAGACTACCAGCTTGTGGAAGTGTTCGGTGACCCCGGGGTGCCGCTCCTCGGGAACCCACATCCGGGAGCCCGGGGAGCCCGGAACGGGGTTAGGGCCCGGGAGCGGCGCGTTTGGGGCAGGGGTCGCGCGGGGCGGATGGTGCGCGGCGGTGCGCGGTGCGTTGGGGTGCGGCGGCCCGCTCCAGTGAGCCGGAGCCCGGAACGGGGTTAGGGCCCGGGACGAAGAACGTGAACGGCGCCAGCTCGTCGCGGTCGACGATCACCGCGAGGCGATCGCCGTGCGCGTTCCATCCCGGGGCGAGGCGCGTCTCGGTCAGCGGGGCGAACCACCGCTCGCCGCGGGCGCGGGCGGCCGCGACGGTTGCGCGATCGGTGACGTCGCACGGTCGAAAATTGCGTCTTGATTCCGAGGTGTTGGAGGGGCAGAGTCTGTCTCTGTCAATCGATATTCTCGAATGATCTCAGCGTCTTGGGTGGCATGCCTCAGGACGGCGTGGTCTTGAGGATGCCGAGGAGCCATTTCTGGTGCGCGCTGGTCGCGCGGTTGGCCGCGGCGGGATCGCTCGGATCGTCGATCCACCGCAGCATGAGCAGGTCCCCGTGGCTCTCGCGGCTCACCCCCGGCGACTTGGCCTTGGCGATGGCCTGGGCGTCGATCCACATCGTCGCGCTCATCATCGGCAGGCCGCGACGGCTCGAGCACGTCGGCAAGCGCGCGCAGCTCCCACGTGGCTTGGCGCTTGGGCAACGGATCGTTCCGATCCCACGTCGTCCACGCCTTTCCGGCGGTGACGTACGCCTTTCGCTCGATGAGATCGTAATAGGCGCGGGCAAAGGTGAACAGGTCGTCGAGGGTCTTGGCGCCGAGTTCGCCGATCAAGGGCTGCTTGAGGGCGCAGGTGACGTGCAAGGCGCGGCGGCCGTACTCGAGCTCGAGGTAGGCCGTCGCCCCCTCGCCCCACATGTCGATGTCGGGCGCGTCGCTCGTGAACACGAACCGGCTCGCGCCTGAAGCGATCACCTTCTTCGTCGCCGCCGGCGTGCCCCGGGGCTTGGTGTGGTCAGCGCCACCGCCGAGGCGGGGCAGGTGGTGCCAGACCTGCGTCGTGGCCAGCGCGTCGATGATCGCGTCGGTCATCTGCCGCTGCGTGTGCCACCCGGCGTCGACGGTCCGATACGAGATCCGCCAATGGAAGCTGAACGACGGATCGGCGGGCGCGGCGGCCTTCGGCGCGCCATCGCTCGTCGCGGGTGTGCGGCGCGTCGCGCGGGACGCGCTTGGTCGTTTCGCGGTTGCCATGCGGGCATTGTGCCGGACGTTGGCGAAGCGGCGCAGCCAGTAGGTGCCGTAGGGGAAGGTGACGGTGACGCCGGCGAGCCAGGCCTTGCGGGTCTCGCGGTAGTCGGCGATGAACTCGCGGTTGCGCTGCAGCGCCGCGATGCGGGCCCACTTGTTGCGGGCGGCGCCGGCGCGCTACCAGACGTTCGCGCTACCAGACGTTGGCGTCGACGCCGAGCGGGCCGCGCTGCGTGCGGACGACGCAGAAGCGGTGGCCGGTGGGCGCCTCCATGACCCACCAGGTGCCGACCTGCTTGACCCGCTTGGCGCCGTGGCCCTCGAGGCGCGCGACCTCTGCGGCGACGTCGTCGGTCTCGATGTCGAGGTGGACGCGGCTGGGGTGGTCGACCCGCTGGACGAAGACGATCGGCTGGCCGGCGCGATCGGCGAGCATGGCGTAGTTGCCCTCGGTCTCGGTGACGTCGCGGCCGAGCGCGGCGCTCCAGAAGCGCGCGGCGACGGCGAGGTCGGCGTCCTGACAATCGATCCCCAGCGAACACAGGCGGCTCTTGTGCATGCGGCGGTGATAGCGTCGCGGCGGCCGCTGGTCTTACGAGATCGTGACCACGGGATCGCGCCGCCGATCGCGATGCGCCGCCGCCGCGCGCGGCTTGCTACGCTCGCGGCGTGCCGCGCTTCACGCCGCGCCCGCTCCACGCCGGGGCCCACCTGCGCATCACCCGCTGGGGCTGCGACGGCCACGACGCGCCGCGCCCGGTGGCCGAGGTCGCGACCGTGCCGTGCGTGATGGTGATGCTGCGCGGCTGCTTCGAGCTGCGCGATCGCCGCGGCCGCCACGTCGCCGATCCCGGCACCGCGCTCGCCGTCGACGTCGGCCACGAGTACGAGATCCGCCACCCCGCCGGCGGCGACGTGACGCTGGCGTTCGCCGGCGCGCTGCCGCGGGCGTTCATCGCCGACGGGCCGGTGGCGCGCGCGGTGTCGCCGGCGGCGTACGTGCGGCTCGCCGCGCTGGCGGCGGCGCCGGCGATCGACCCCGAGGCCGCCGACGAGATCGCGCTGGCCGCGCTCGACCTGCTGGGTGGCGGGCCCGATCCGCGCCCGGCCGGCCGCGCCGATCGCGAGATCGCCCGCGCGATCGAGCACGCGATCGCGCGCCGCGCCGGCAAGGACGTCGACCTGCCGACGCTCGCCGCCGAGGCCAGCGTGTCGGTCGCGCACGCCTGCCGCGCGTTCCGCCGCGCCACCGGCGCCACCATCCACGCCCGCGTGCGCGAAGCCCGGCTGCGCCACGCGCTGGCGCTGTTGCTCGACACCGATCGCCCGATCGCCGACATCGCGACCGACGTCGGCTTCGCCAACCAGGGCCATCTCGGCAACGCGTTCGCGGCGCGTTTCGGCGTCAGCCCCGGCCGCGCCCGCCGCGAGCCGCGCGTGATAGGGACAGGATCCTACCCCGCAGGCGACTAGAATCGTTTCGCTTTTCGGCCTTCGCGCGTCGCGAAAAGGGACACTCTCCTAGGTGTTAACTGTCTGGATTCGCTGGTCATTTTCGTCAGCGGATTCGCCTTGAATCTCGATAGGTTGCAGTCCAGGAACGTGTCCCTTTTTGCGACGCGGCACGACGGAATTCATGATTGATTCCGAAGCGTTGGATGGGTGGATCCTGTCCCCGCCGTCAGTGCTGGTCGCCTGAGACGATGTAGCTGCGCTCGTCGGCCACCGCGCACGCGGCGAACTCGTCGCAGGAGGCCATGGCCAGGCAGCGCGCGCCCTGGGCTAGCAGCGAATCGACCCGCGCCGCGGGCACCTGGTCGTCGAGGGCGTCGCAGATCGCGGTGCGCGCGGCGGGCTGCGAGTCGACCTCCCAGTCCGTGCGCGCCCGGGCGATCACGGCGTCGCGGCCGTCGCGCGCGTCCTCGGCGGCGATGCCGGGCGGCATGTCGACCTCGACCCGCACCCGCACCAGCTCGGCGAGGTACGCGTCGGCGCAGGTGCGCTCGCGCGCGTAGTGCTGCTCGCACTGGACGGCGAGCGGGCGCGCGGCCGGCGCGGGCGGTGGCGCGGCCGGCGCGGCGGCGCCGCCGCAGCCGAGCGCGATCAGCGGCAGGCACAGCAACGTTCGCATGGCGAGATGGACACCCGGGTGGGCGCGCGGTTTCACCGTGCGTGCCGCGCGGCGCCGCTACTCGTCGCGGCCGAACGACATCAGGAACTGCAGCACGTACCAGAACAGGGTCGCGATGGTGGAGAACAGCAACAGCGCGGCGGCGACGTGGGCGGTCGGCGGGAAGTCCCGCGCGATCTGCCCGGTCTGGTACAGGATGTAGCCGGCCATCAGCAGGATCATCGCGCCGGCGAACACGGCCCCGAGGCTGAAGCCGAAGATCATCGACGCCACGATGATGCCGAGGGCGGCGAAGCTCCCCACCATCAAGGCGCTGCGCAGGAACGAGAAGTCCCGGCGGGTCACGAACACCGTCAGCGTCAGGCCGACGAAGATCGCCAGCGTGACGGTCGCGGCTTGCAGGATCACCGCCTGGGCATCGGCGGCGCCCAGCTTGAGCATCGCGACCCACAGCAGCGGTTGCAGCAACAGGGCCTGCGCGATCACGCTGACCCCGAGGCCCACGTACTGCAGCGCGCGCGACGACTGCGACCACGCCAGGCGATCGCCGACGTAGCCGACGCCCATGAACAGCGCCAGCACCAGGAGCCAGTTCCAGCTGCCGGCGAAGGCCCACCGGGACATCGCCAGGCTGGTCTCGGGGAAGAACTTCATCATGCCGCCCGTCAGCATGACCAGCGCCACCAGCGCGACGCCGAGGTGGGCGTAGGTCTTGCGCAGGAACGCCATGCGGTCGCTCTGACCGAGCGTGGCTGAGGCGAACGGGATCGGGCGGGGGAACGAGGCTGCGGCACGCATGGGGCACCTCCGGTGCGGGATGGCGACACCATGCGGCGGCGAGTCGATGTCAACAAGCCGCAAGTTTCGAATCGAATATTCGACTTCGTCGAAGTGTCAGCCGAGCGATCCCGCCCGTCAGCCCGCGACGATCGCCGCGCGCAGCGCCTCGACCGCGGCGGCGCGCGCCGTCGAGCGGGCCTCGACCTCGCGCAGCTCGTCGGGCCGCGCGCCCATGCCGCGGCGGGCCCGCTCGGGGGCGCCGCGGTAGTGCTCGGCCAGCGCCGCCAGCGGGCCCGCGAGCTCGGGCGCCGGGCGATCGCCGACGCGCGCCAGCAGCGCGCGCCAGCCCGCGAGGTCGTGGCCGGTGCGCTTCTCGAAGCCGCGGCGCACCATCGGCCGCACGAAGAACGGCATCTGCGCGTACTCGCGCTCGGTGTCGTCGAGGGCGCGCACCACCGCGGCCACCAGCGCGGGACGATCGGAGCTCATCGCCGCACCATAGCGCGCGATCAATCGACGATGAACAGCCGCGCGCCGCGCGGGCTGTGCGAGCGGTGGGCGCCGTCGCCGTCGGCCACCACGTAGACCTGGCCCGCGGTCAGGGTCGCGCGGCTGCCGTCCTGCTGCTCGGAGATCAGCTCGCCGTCGAGCACCAGCACGACGTGGCCCTTGGCGCACCAGTGGTCGGCGACGTAGCCGGGCGAGTACTCGACCAGCCGCACCCGGGCCGTGCCGGCGGTGATCGTGCGCCACGTGGCGGTGCCAGGCGCGCCGGGGTGCGTGGTCGGCGCGATCTGCCCCCAGTCGATGACCTGGAACGGGAAGCCGGCGAGCTGCATCGCCCGAGCCTCACCCCGCGGCGGCGCGCCGGCAACCCGTGCGCTACAGCTCGATGACCCGGCCGGTCACCGAGCCGACGATCGGCGCGCCCGGCGTGGTCGCGGCCTGGGTCAACGTCAGCGAGCCGGGCAGCAGCAGGCCGCCGCCGCGGGTGGTGTCGGTCACCGGATCGTAGAACGTCATGATCGCGGCGACGTTGAGCAGATCGATCGACCGGGTGCCGGGCACGACGTCGGCGGGGTTGCTGATGATCACGAAGATCACCGCGTAGCGGCCGTCGGGCAGGCGCCCCAGCAGTTGCAGCGCGCCCTTGCCCTCGGCGTCGACGCCGGCGCCGGTCAACAGCGTCGACGTGGTGACGTCGGTGCCGGCGATCGTCCCGCTCATCGAGCCCGAGCCGCCGAACATGTTGAGCGTGCCCCAGGTGGCGCGGAAGTTCGCCGTGATCGTGCCCAGGTCGATCCGGCACGACGGCTCGCCCGCGGGGTACGGCCACACCGGATCGCCGGCGGCGAGCTCGGCCCGCAGCTGCGCCTCGCGGCCGTTGACGAACGCGCGGATCGGATCGAGCCGCGCCGGGAACCCGGCGTCGGCCAGCGGCGCCAACAGCGCCTGCATGCGATCGATCTCGAGGAGGATCGCCGGCGCGTCCCACACCGTGTCGAGCACGTCACGCAGCGCCGCCAGGTACTGCGCGCGGGTCGCCGGCGTCGCGTACAGCTTCCACGGCAGCGAGCCGCAGGCGAACACCGAGTACGGCCGCGTCGTGCGCTGCCGCCCGCTGAACAGATCGTCGATGCCCCACGGGATGAAGCTCATCTTGTCGGTCGAGGGGTCGTGGTAGACGAAGAAGTTGTTCTGGTTGTTGGCGTAGCCGTCCCAGTGATCGGTGACGACCTCCATCGCCCAGAAGCGCGCGTACGCCGGCAGGTCGACCACCGCGCCGAGCTGCGTCGGCAGCTGGGCCGCGGGCGCGCCCAGCGCGGTGACGACGCGATCGAGATCGCTGCAGTCGGGCGCGGTCGAGTTGGTCTTGGGCTGGAAGCCCCCGGTGCCACCCGGCACGAAGTCGCCGCCGCTCTCGTAGAGGTTGCCGGTGGCGTCGGCGAAGTGCCGCGCCAGGAACTCCTCGCGCACGCTCTCGACGTGCGAGTAGACGCCGAGATCCTCGCCGTTGACCCGGACGTGGGCGAACGCGCAGCGCGACGCCGGCAGCCCGGCGGCCGCGAACAGCTCGTAGCCGAGGCACTGGCTGATCAGCGCGTCGTCCTGGTGGTTGTTGTTGAGCGTCAGCACCTCGAGGCCGGCGATGCGCTGGCCGGCGACGTACTCGTTGGCCTTGACCCGCAGGCCGGGCCGGGTGGTCGACAGCGAGCCGAGGTTGCCCTTCTTGCGCAGCCCGACCTGCGCCGTGGTCGCACCGTCGATCGTGATCGACGCTGGGTAGTACGTGTAGCCGGGCGCGGTGGGCTGGCGCGCGCAGGTGGTGTCCGACAGATCGCTGGGCCGCGGCTGGCTGCGCAGCGCCGCCCAGTCGGCCGGCGCCATCGTGATCTGCACGTCGAGCACGCGGTCGCGCGGGAACAGCGCGGCGCTGAGGTCGACCGCGGCGTCGGGGGCGTCGACCGCGGCGTCGACCCCGCCGTCGGGGAGCGCGGGGCCGCCGTCGTCGCCGCTGCACCCGGCGAGGGCGAGCGCGAGCACCAGCAGGCCGAACCGGAGCCGTCGAGCGAGATGCGAGACCATCGGCCCTCCTGAGTGCATGCCGCGTGCTCGCGCAGATCCGCGGAATCACGACGGCGCCAGTGTCGGATCGTGCCACACCGGCGGAAACCTCGACAGCGCGAAGCGACGATCGGCGGCGACCGTGGAAGACTGCGCCGCGATGGCCGCCACGATCCGCCCCCTCGACCGCGCCCGCGATCGCGCCGGCGTGCTGGCGATCGACACCGGGTTCGAGACCGACGCGGTGTTCGAGCTGGTGGCGTCGCCGCGCGCGCTCGAGCTGGTGCCGCGGCCGCTGCCGGCGCCGCAGACCAAGCGCTACGCGATCGACGAGGTGTTCGCGCCGTGGGCGCGCTGGGACACCGGCTGGGTCGCCGACGACGGCGCGATCCGCGGGTTCGCGACGGTCGCCTACGAGCCGTGGCACGCGCGGCTGGTGCTGTGGTTCCTGTACATCGACCCGCCGGCGCGCCGGCAGGGGCTCGGCCGCGCGCTGCTGGCCGCGGTCGAGGCCCACGGCCGCGCGGTCGGCGCCAGCCACGTCTGGCTCGAGACCAGCAACGTCAACGTGCCCGGCGTCGCCGCGTACGAGCGGCTGGGCTACGCGCTGTGCGGCGCCGACGCGCTGTACTACGGCGACTACATGCCGGGCGAGACCGCGATCTACCTCGCCAAGCGGCTGTGACGATCGGTGGTCACCGGCGCGAGGCGCCGACCGCGGTGCGCTCGGGGCGCGTCGGGTCGGCGAAGTCCCGGTTCTCGATGCAGGTCACCTCGACGCCGCTGATCATGCGGATGGCGCGACCGTCCGGCAACGCCGGGACGCGCACGACGTGGTTCGCGTCAGCGAGCGGCCCGGTGTGGATGGTCCACAGCATGAAGCCGGGTGACTCGGCCTGGAACACCACCTCGCAATCGTCGAACGCGCGGCCGGTGTCGGTGAGGCGGACCGCCAGGCCCTGCGCGTCGCCGTAGAGCACGGGGGGCTGCAGCGGCAACAAGAAGTCGGTCGCCTCGACGGTCAGCGCCGGCGGGGCGTCCTCGAAGCGGCGGGCGTAGTGGCCGCCGCCGTCGAGCGAGACCGCCACGACCCCCGGCAGCCCGACCGGCAAGCCCTCGCGCAGCCAGTAGCGGAAGTCGGGGGCGAGCTCGGCGTAGGTCCACGTCGTCACGGCGCCGCCCGGCAATGGCTAGCTCACGTGGGCCGTGATCTCGATCGGCTGGATCCCGTGCCAGGTCTCGAAGCGTGCCGGCGCGCCGGCGACCGAGGTGGCCCGCGCCAGGTGGGTGTCGCCCAAGGTGCCGTCGGCGACCAGCCCGAGCGTCTCGGTGCGTCCGCACCCTTCCCCGGTGACCGAGGTCGAGTCGACGCTCGGCACGTCGACCGAGCCGCGGTAGCAGGGCGTGACCAGCCGCAGGCCGAGGTTGGGCGGTGGCGGCGTCGCGATGTCGATCGCCCACGTCGATGACGGCACCGGGGGATCGATCTGCGTCAGCTCGAGGCGGACCTCGTCGTCGTCGCCGATCGGCGCGGTCCGGGTGTCGAGCGCGAGGGCGGTGGCGGTGGCGCCGCCCATGAGGGTGACCTTGCCCTCGGCGTCGGTGACGCCCTCGGCGATGAACCGGCCGTCGGCGGTGCTGGTGAACACGGGCACGTCGGCCATGGGCAGGCGGCGGGCCTCCACCGTGACGGTGACCGCGCGCAGCGGAGGATCGACGACCCCGGCGTCGAGCGCGGGCGGCGAATCTGGATCGGCGCACGCGCCCGCGAGCCAAGCCATGGAGATGACGACGAAACAGCGGTGCATGCCGCAGTAGAGTGAGCAGCGGCCCGATCGTGACACGGTGCGACGCGACGCCGTACCTGCGCGGCCCGCGGCCCGCGATCAGCCCTCACGACCACGGGTAGAAGGCGTTGGTCACGTTGGCGAGGCCGGTCTGGGCCAGCGCCGGGTAGTGGCGCAGCAGCACCGCCTTCATCGAGGCCGCCTCGATCCAGTCGAGGCCAGCCTGGGTGTACGTGTCGGCGTCGTAGGACTCGGTGTAGAAGCGGTCGGCGTGGATGCGGCGCGACGCCATCAGCGTGAACACCTGGAACAGCGTCTCGCCGAAGCCGTAGCAGGTGGGGCGGTGGCCCTCGGCGAGCGTGCCGACCAGCAGATCGACGCGCTCGATCGCGCCGGCGTCGGTGCCGTAGACCGCCTTGAGCCGCGCGCGCAGGTCGAGGTCGTCGGTGAGCGCGTCGATGCTCGCCACCGGCTTGAGCCGCAGCTGGCGCCGGAACTCGTTGTAGCGGGGCACGCCGCGCTCGCGGTCGCGCAGCACGTCGACGGCGCCGATGTCGAGCGGCCCGACGAACGGGACCCGCAGGTCCTGGAGCAGCGCCGGGTAGTTGTCGAGCACGAGGCCGCCCGGGTGCGCGGTGCCGAACGAGTACATCAGCGTCGTCAGGCCGTACTGCTCCTCGAGCGCGCGGGCGCCGGCGTTGCGGGTCTCGGCCAGCGGGATCGTCGCCAGGTGGGCGCCGCCCGGCGCGGTGACCTCGACGGCGTCGGGCAGCAGCGGGTGCATGCGGTACACCGAGACGAACTCCTCGGTCAGCGCGAACGGCACGTCGGCGCCGGTGCCGGGATCCTGGTGCAGCTCGCGGCTGCCGCCGCGGATGCCGAACAGCACGTGGCGGTACGGCAGCGGCACGTACGGCGGCGTCGTCACCAGCTTCGGCGACAGGTACTTGTTCAGCCCGTACCAGTTGATGTTCATCGCGACCTCGAGGGTCGGGTTCGGCAGGATCGCCGGCGTCCACTCGACGGTGTGGATCTTGACGATCACCGCCGCGGTGATCATCCGTGCCTTGTCGAACAGCTGCTGGTCGGTCATCGCCGGGTAGCGCGCGTGCAGCATGTCGGCGATCGCGTTGTGCTCGGCGGCGAACAGGTTGTGCATCAGGCCGAGCCCGATCCACCAGTTGGCGCGGACGCCGGTGTCCTCGAAGCCGTCGGGCGCGGTCGGCGCCAGGCCGGCGGCGTCGAGCTTGAGCCGCCCGCCGCTGAACGTGCGCAGCCGGGCGGCGGTCGCCGCGTCGCTGCCGTAGAGCTGCGAGCCGTCCCACCAGTGCGTCGTCGCGTTGCGGTAGGTCGGCGCGAGGCCGGCCTCGCCGGGGTGGCGGGTCGGATCGGGCGCGGTGCGCGGCACGTGCATGACGCCGTAGCCCTCGGCGCGCAGCGGATCGTCGGGCGCGAGCGGGATGTCCCAGAACGCGAGCTGGCTGTTGTCGTGATTGAACCAGTCGTGGACGTTGAACTGGATCCACGCCGCCGCCAGCAGGTTGAGGAACGGGACCGGCTTGGGCTCGTCGCGGGTGAACAGCCGCCGGCTGATCTCGCGCGGGCTCGGCGTCAGCAGCGTCGTCGTCTCACCCTGCGCGGCGGCGCTGGTCGGGTCGACGTTGCGACCGAAGCGCGTGCCGACCGCGCCCATCCAGGTCTGGTCGAGATCGTTGCAGGTGCCGTCGAGCGTGCGCGTCGTCGCGGCGTCGGCCGCGCACCCGACCGCGGCTGGCGTGCCGAAGCGGTAGGTGTCCCACAGGTTGCTGCTCTCGAGGTTGCTGCGCATCGTGGCCAGCTTGGCCAGGCTCTTGCGCAGGTCGGTCTCGCGGTACCAGTTGGTCCACGGCCCCGGCCCGTACATCCGCTCGGGGAACGCGGTGTACGTGCCGATGTTCGTGAACAGCAGCGGGAGGTCGATGAGGGTCGAGAACCGCGGCGGCGGCGAGCCGTCGGGCCCGCCGCACATGCCGAGGCTGTAGGTGGTCTCGCCGTCGGCGACGGCGTGCGACCAGGTCCCGAGGGCGAGGAGCGTCGCGGCGACGCGACAGCTGCGGAGGGCGTGGCGCATCGCCCCACCGTACGCGTCGGCCTCGCTGGCCGACCGGGCCTCACGGCCGCCTCACCCAGGCGGCGCGGGCGGCGGCTACCAGCGCGGGCGGCGCCGACCCGAGATCGCCGCGCTGGCGCTCGGCTACCGGCGGACCGGGCGCGGCGGCGTGGCCGGCTTGGCGTCCTTGGCCGGGGCCTGCCACGCCGATGGGGCGGCGGCGTGGCTGATGCCCAGCTTGAACGAGCGATGCGAGGACCGGAGCGCGAGCTTTCCGCGAGCGGGCTGGCTGATCGGCATGCTTCGACGCTAGAGACCGCGGATCCGCCGCGCAAGTTCTCGCCGAGCGGGGAGATCTCGTCGACGAAGTAACCCAGCGGCTACCCACGCCTCGGCGAACGCTGTTATGATCTTCCACCCCGGCGCGAGGGATCGCCGGGCCCGTCCGCCGTGAGCGAGCCCCTGTTCCACGTCTTCATCGAGCGCGCGCGCTCGACGGCGCCCACCGCGGGCCGCGATCTGGCGCGCGCGATCGCCGCGCGCTACGGCATCCCGGCCGAGGAGCTCGAGAAGCGGTTCGCGATGGGGCGGTTCCGCGTGAAGGGCAACGTCGACCGCGCCACCGCCGACAGCTACGCGGCCGACCTCGCCAGCCTCGGCGCGGTGTGCACGGTGGTCGCGGCCGGCGCGACGCCGCCGCCGGTGGCGACCGGGCAGGCGATGACGTTGCCGGGCGCGCAGCGGGTGAGCCCGCCGCCGGTCGCGGCGCCGGCGGTGCCGGTCCAGGATCTCGGCGCGCTGACCGGCGAGATGCCGCTCACGCTGTCGACGCTCGACGGCGCCAGCGAGGAGGACGCCCGCGCGTCGCGCAAGATCCCGGTGTCGGCCAGCTTCGGGCCGCCCGACAGCGAGCCGGGCCGGCAGTCGTCGAAGAACATCGCGTTGCCGGCGAGCTTCGGGCCGCCGGCCGACCCCGAGCCGGCGCGGCAGTCGTCGAAGAACATCGCGCTGCCGGCGAGCTTCGGGCCGCCGCCCGACGAGGAGCCGGCGCAGGCCCGCTCGGCGTCGCGCAAGGTCGCGGCCGCCGAGCCGGTGCTGTTCGACCCGTTCGCGCCGCCCGAGATGCAGTCGGAGGAGCAGGAGCTGGTGCTGGCGGTCGAGCGCAAGCCGAAGCAGAGCGCCGCGCCGCCGCCGGCGACGGTCGCGGCGGAGGCGCCGCTGCCGCCGCCTCCGACGATGCACGCCCCGGCCGCCCCCGGCGCCCCGGCCGCGCCGCGGGCCGCGGCGGCGCCGCGCGGCAGCGCGCTCGGCTTCCTGCGCGACGAGGGCGCGCGGTTCGTCGTCGGCGTCGTGCTGGTGACGCTGCTGGGCGCGATCCCGGCGCTGCTGATCGGCTCGGCACGGGTGAGCTCGGCGTTCGCCCGGCTCGACAACGATCTCGCGCAGCGCCAGGACAAGGCGCGCAAGAACCGCGACGACTGGGAGCAGCTCGATCGGGTGCGGGCGTCGTTCATGACCCGCAAGCGCGACGAGCGCCAGACCATCGCGATCACCAGCGTGCTGATGTGGGCGGTGGTGTCCGGCGGGCTGGCGTTCGTGTGGTTCCGCAAGATCGACTGGGACCGCGTCACCCGCTGACGGGCGTCGCGTCGCGCCCCGGCGTCGGCTACAACGGGGCCATGAAGCTCGCCCCCTCCTCCGTCGCGTGGTTGGCGCTCGCGCTAGGCGCCTGCGCGACGACGAAGCCCGCCACCGCGCCTCCGCCGACGGCCGGCGCGACCGCCCCGGCGGCGGCCGGCACCTACGAGTTCCCGTTGCAGGCGCCCCAGGTCGGCGACGCGGTGACCGAGACCAACGAGCGCACGATGGTCGCGACGGTCGAGCTCAGCCCGACCCAGCAGGTCCACGTGCTGTCGAGCGAGCAGCGGATCGAGCAGAAGGAGATCGTCGCGCTCGACGGCGAGACCGTCACCAAGCTGAAGGTCCGCTACCAGTCGATGACGAACCAGGAGACCCTCAACGGGAAGCCCCAGACCAAGCCGACCCCGACCGTCGGCAAGACCTACCTGGTCTGGCGCGACGGCGGCGAGCTCAAGGTCAGCTACGCCGACGGTACCGCGCCGCCGGCGGCGGAGATCAAGGAGGTGCGCAAGGGCAACCGCAGCGTCGGCCGCCCCGATCCGCTCGGTCGGATCATCGCGGAGCACGGCTGGCGGATGGGCGAGCGGTTCGAGTTCACCGCGGCGCACCTGGCCGCGATGAACCAGGACGCCAGCCAGGACGAGGAGCCGTCGCTGACCGCCATGGCGCTGACGCTGCAGGGCGTCGACGACGCGGTCGCGACGATGGCGATGACGATGGCGTTGGCGATGAAGGGACCGGACGGCGACATGACCTTCGAGCTCGCGGGCACCGTCAAGCTCGATCGCAAGACCGGTCGTCCGCTCGAGGTCGGTGGCACCGGGCCGTTCTCGGGCGTGGCGACGCTGAAGATGGTCGGGACGATGACGATGAAGACCCGGTACGCGTATTGAGCGCCGCGCGCGGCCCGCGCCTCGGCGCGGTCCCGGCGCGGTCCCGGCCTCGGTGTACAACCGAGGCCATGAAGCTCGCTCTCAAGCTGGTCGCGTGCCTGTCGCTCGCGCTGGTCGCCTGCGAGAAGAAGTCCGACGCCCCGGCCAAGCCGGCGCCCGCGGCCCCCGCGCCCGGCTCGGCCGCGACGCCGACGCCCGGCTCGGCCGCGGCCCCGACGCCGACGCCGACGCCCGGCTCGGCGGCGGCCCCCGGCTCGACCGCCGCGGCGCCCGCCGACGGCATCGAGTTCCCGGCGCAGGTCCACAAGGTCGGCGACAAGGTGACCGAGACCGAGGAGCGCTCGATGGTCGCGAAGCTCGAGGTCAGCCCGACCCAGCAGCTCGAGGCGCGATCGACCGAGCAGCGGACCGAGCTGAAGGAGATCGTCGCGCTCGACGGCGAGAACATCGCCAAGCTGAAGGTCAGCTACACGACGGTGACGGTCCAGGAGACGCTCAACGGCAAGCCCCGGGCCAAGCCGACCCCGACGGTCGGCAAGACCTACCTGGTGTGGCGCGAGGGCGGCGAGCTCAAGGTCAGCTACGAGGACGGCAGCGCGCCGTCGGCGGCGGAGATCAAGGAGGTGCGCAAGGGCAACCGCGGCGTCGGGCGCCCCGAGCCGCTCGAGAAGATCGTCGCGGGGCACGTGTGGAAGGTCGGGGAGCCGTTCGCGTTCACCCCCGAGCAGCTGGCCGAGATGAACCAGAACATGGGCGGCGACGACGAGCCGTCGCTGACCGGCATGTCGCTGACGCTGCAGACCGCCGACGACGCGGTCGCGACGATGGCGATGACGATGGCGATGGGCATGAAGGGCCCGGACGGCGACATGACCTTCGAGCTCGCCGGCACCGTCAAGCTCGATCGCAAGACCGGCCGTCCGCTCGAGGTCGGTGGCACCGGGCCGTTCTCGGGCGTCGCGAAGGTGAAGATGGCCGGCACGATGACGATGAAGACCAGCTACGCGTATTGATCGCGCGTGGCCGCGCGGGACCGGTCGGCGCCGGCCGCGGTGTACAACCGGGGGATGAAGCTCGCCCTGGCGCTCGTGTCGTGTCTGTCCTTGGCCCTCGTCGGCTGTGAGAAGAAGAAGTCCGACGCCCCGGCCAAGCCGGCGCCGGCCGCCCCCGCCCCGGGTTCGGCGGCCGCGCCGACGCCGACGCCTGGCTCGGCCGCGCCGACGCCGACGCCTGGCTCGGCCGCGCCGACGCCTGGCTCGACCGCGGTTGCGCCGGCCGACGGCATCACGCTGCCGAACACGCCGCGCCAGGTCGGCGACAAGGTCACGGAGACCGAGGAGCGCACCATGGTCGCCAAGGCCGAGGTCGGCCCGGGCCAGGTCATCGACTTCAACTCGACCGAGAAGCGGGTCGAGGCCAAGGAGGCGTTGGCGGTCGTCGACGGCGCGATCACGAAGCTCAAGGTCACCTACACGACCTTCACGATCGACGAGACCGTCGGAGGCAAGCCCAAGGCGAAGCCGACCCCGACCGCGGGCAAGACCTACGTGGTGTGGCGCGAGGGCGGCGAGCTCAAGGTCACGTACGAGGACGGCTCGGCGCCGCCGGCCGACGAGATCAAGGCGGTGAGCAAGAGCAACCGCAGCGTCGGCAAGCCCGACGTGCTCGACAAGTTCCTGGCCGGGCAGGTGTGGAAGACCGGCGTCAAGGTCGACCTGCCCGCCGACGTGCTGGCGGAGATGAACCAGGCCAAGGGTGGCGACGTCGAGCCGTCGCTGACCGCGATGTCGTTCACGCTGCAGACCGCCGACGACGCGGTGGCGACGATGGCGATGACGATGACGATGGCGGGGAAGTCGCCCACGGGCGAGATGGGGATCGAGCTCGCGGGCACGGCCAAGGTCGATCGCAAGACCGGCCGGCCGGTGGAGGTCGCCGCGACCGGCCCGTTCACCGCGAACGTCAAGGTGAAGATGACCGGCACGATGACGATGAAGACCAGCTACGCGTTCTGAATCGCCGCCGCCGCGCGTGGTGTACAACCGCGCGATGAAGCTCCGCTCGGTCCTGGTGGTGTCGTGTCTCGCGCTGGCGCTCGGCGCCTGCGACAAGAAGAAGTCGGACGCGACCCCGCCGCCGGCGCCCGGGACGGCCAGCGGCTCGACCACGCCGCCGCCGGCGGTCCCGCCGGCGCCGCCCGCGCCTGCCGCGGGCAGCGGCACCGCCGCGGCGCCCGCCGACGGCGAGCTGCGCATCCCCAACCTGCCCGCCAAGGTCGGTGACAAGTTCACCGAGACCGAGGACCGGACGATGGTCGCCAAGATCGAGCCCAAGCCGGGGCAGGCCATCGAGGTGACCACCCGGGAGCAGCGGCAGGAGGACAAGGAGGTGGTGGCGGTCGACGGCGGCGTGATCTCCAAGCTGAAGGTGAGCTACCCGAAGGTCGTCATCACCGAGTCGGCGATGGGCCAGACCAAGGACAAGCCGACGCCGACCGCCGGCAAGTCGTACCTGGTGTGGCGCGAGGGCGGCGCGCTCAAGGCCACGCTGGCCGACGGCGCCGCGGTGTCGCCCGAGGAGATGAAGGTGCTGGCCAAGGGCCAGAAGAGCGTCGGGCGCCCCGACGTGATGCAGCAGATCATGGCCGAGCACGCGTGGAAGCTCGGCGAGACCGTGGCGATGTCGCCGGCCGAGATCGCCCGGCTGGCCGACGTGGTCGGCGGCGAGGACGACGCCGGCAAGCTCATCGCGATGGGCTTCACGCTGCAGGCGTCCGACGCCACCACCGCGACGTTCGCGATGACGATGGCGATGGAGAGCACCGGCGCCAAGGGCACGATGAAGGTGTCGCTGACCGGCACCGCGAAGGTCGACCGCAACTCGGGGCGCGCCCTCGAGGTGTCCGCCGCCGGCCCGTTCGAGGGCAACATGGGCGTGCCGATCACCGGCACGATGACGGCGACGACGTCCTACGCCTACTGATCGCGGCCGCCGGTCACGACACCGGGATGTCGACGGTGGCGAGGCGGAAGATCAGGTAGGCGCGGAAGGTGTTGCTGCCGGTCGAGCGGAACGGGTTGGCGACGCCGCCCGGGTTGAACCACATCCATCGCGCGGCGGCGTCGATGCCGCCGTTCGCCGCCGGGCACACCAGCGGGAAGTCGCCCGCGGCGCCGTCGTTGGGCTCGCCGACCGCGAGCGCGCCGATCGCGCCGGCGGTGACCGCGCCCGCGCTGTTGACCCAGCCGCCGCTGGTGGTCGTGTCGCTGCCGGTGCCGGCGTTGCAGATCGCGATCTGCGCGTTGACCTCGGCCTGGGTCGGGCCGACGGTGCTGCTCGACAGGTTGACGCCGGTGGCGCAGACGTCCCACTCGACGCCGCCGGTGTAGACCGGGGCGCCGGCGCCACGCTTGAACTGCCCGAGCACGCCCTGCGTGACCGCGAGGTCGTCCCACGACACGACGTACAGGTACGCGGTGTCGGGCGCGTCGGCGCCCGGGACGACGTAGTGCTCGGGGCCCTCGCCGACCGGGCAGTTGAAGATCTGGCCGGCGGTGACCGCGCGGGTGCCCTGGATGTAGGTCGCGATGCCGGTGACGTCGCCGTAGCCGAAGCTGTAGGCGTTGTCGGCGGTGATCACCACGTCGACGTCGGGCGGCGGCGGCGCGTCGGGGCTGTCGATCGGCACCGCGTCGACGACCACCGCGTCGAGCGCGGCGTCGGCGGTGGCGCCGTCGATCGACGACGCCGCGTCGGGGCCGCAGGCGATCAGGGGGACCAGCGCGAGCGCGTAGGGACGCATCCTGCGAGTGTCCGCGGCGCCGCGCGCCGGGTCAAACCGGCGTGCGGTCGGCGTGCGGTTAGTTGCGGCCGGCGGCCGCGCGGCGCGGGCGCGGCGGCTACTTGGCGGCCAGGCCGGCGGCGCCGGCCGGATCGTGCTCGCCCTTGGCGACGATCTGGCCGCGCAGCGTCAGGGTCAGCACGGTGCCGGCGCCCTGCAGGTAGGGCTTGGGCAGGAGCAGGTAGTAGTTGGTGACGCCGTCGGCGCCGTCCTCGGGGGGCGTGCCCTGATCGGCGACGCCAGGGCTGCCGGTGAGCATGCGGACGCGGGTGCCGGGCGCGAGGATGAACCCGGGATCGATGATCCCGAGCTCCTTGCGCTTGGACTGCCCGCGGCGGCCGACGGTCATGCCGCAGCCGCGGGTCACGAACGGCAGCTTGCCGTCGTTCTCCAGAACCACCCACTCGGTGTTGAGCTCCGCGGGGTTGGCCGCGGCATGGATTTCGACGAAGCGGATCGCCATCGGGGTGGCGCACAATAGCGGCGGGGCTTGGCGCTGTCGAGCCGTTGCAAACCCGCGCGACCCGACGATAATCGCCGCCATGTCCAAGGCGGTGATCCGCGTCGTCGCAGCCGTGATCGAGCACGACGGCCGGTACCTCATCACCCAGCGCAACGCGACGGCGGTCCTGCCGCTCCTGTGGGAGTTCCCGGGGGGGCGGGTCGAGGCGGGGGAGACCGACGAGGCGGCGCTGTCGCGGGAGGTCCGCCACCGCATCGGCGTCCCGGTCACGATCGGCGGCAAGGTCGGGGAGCACGTCCACGACTACAGCCGCTACGAGGTGCACATGGTCATGTTCGCCTGCTCGCTCGCCGACGGCGCGGTGCCGTACCCGGCGACGGTGGCCGACCTGCGCTGGGTGACCTCGCGCGAGTTCCTCGACTACGAGTTCCCGCCCGCCGACGAGAACACGCTGATCAAGCTGCTCGGCCTGATGCGGAACTGAGACCTTGGAGGGTCTTTCGCAAAGACCCTCCCCCACAAGACGTGGGGCCCCCACCCGAAACGCGAGATCCTGCTCGCCGGTTCGAGTCCTGATCGACCTCCTGCGGCGGTCCGCGGAGCCTCCCGCGTGGCGCGCGGTAGTGGGGCGGGTTGCGGGGCGTGAACCGGAGCCCGGGCCGCGGCTCAGCCGGCGACGGCGGCGATGATGCCGATCACGACGGCGGCGGCGACGGTGATGCCGACGGGGATGATCCAGCCGGGCAGGTCGCGCTTGAGCTTGGGGTGCTGGAAGCTGGGATCGAAGCGCGGGTACGCGGTCGGCGGCGGCAGGCCGATCAGGTGGGCCGGCAGGCTGGTGTCGCCGATGGGGCTGGTGGCGGGCGGGGTGCCGTGAGGCGGCACCAGCAGCTCGCCCGACGGGAACGGCTGCGCCTGCATCGGATCCTGCGCGCCGTACGGCGCCGGCTGCATCGGATCCATGAACGGCGCGCGGTAGGTCGGCTGGTCGATCGGCGGCGCGATCGGCGGCGGCGGTGGCGTCGGCGCCACCTCGGGCGCCATCGCGTCCATCGCCGGGACCGTCGCGCCGTACGCCAGCGGGTTGCGCCGACCGGCGTTGCCGCTCTCGTCGGACAGCACCGCCTCGAACGACGCCGGCAGGTCGCGCGACGGCGCGCGCGAGAGATCGGGCTGCGCCATCACGGTGCGGGCCTCGGGCGCCGAGGCGAAGCTGCGCATGCCGGGCGGCGTGCGCAGCGGCGGCTCGCTGATCACCGTCGCCGGGGCGTCGCTGAAGCCGTTGCTCGGCGGCGCGGGCGCGGTCGGCTCCTTCGCGCGGTTGCCGCCGATCGACGGCAGGCCGGTCGGCGCGGTCTTGTCGCCGGGGCGCCCGGTCGCGGGCTGGCCCGGGCGCGACAGCGGCGGCAGCGCCGGTCGGGCGGGGGCGGGGGCGCCGGTCGGGCTGGCGCTCGTCGGCGCGCCGCCACCGAAGATGCTCGACGACGCGCCGGTGCTGCCGAAGCTCGGCAGCGGCCGGGCCGGCATCGGCGCCTTGCCGGCTGCGGGGGTGGGCGCGGGGGCGGGCGTGGGCGCGGGAGCCGGCGCCGGGCGCGGCGGGTCGAGCGCCGCCATCGCCGCGATCGGGTTCATCTCGATGCGCGTGGCCTCGGCCGGGACGTCGTCGGGATCGCTCGGCGCGACCTCCTCGACGCCGGAGCCCTCGATGACCTCGAACTGCGACAGCTCCTCGGCGTCCTCGTGCTTCATCGACGTCGAGCCCGGCTCGCCGTCGTCCCAGCCGCTGGCCACCACCGGGCGGCCCTCGAGCAGCTCGCGCATGCGGTCGCCGTGATCGTCGATCTCGGCGGCGAAGTGCTGGGCGATGAACGTCGAGATGTCGCTCGAGTTGGCCAGCTTGCCGCGGCTGTGGAGGTACTTGGTCAGCGCCTCGCCGAACGCCTCGGCCGAGGCGTAGCGCTCGGGGAGGCTCTTGGTGAGCGCCTTCATCACGACCGCGTCGAGCGCGGGGTCGAGCTCGTGGTTGACCGCCGACGGCGGCGGCACCTTGCACTCGAGGATCGCCTGGTACGTCTCGTACGCGGTGCCGCGCTTGAACAGGCGGCGGCCGGTGAGCAGCTCGTGCACGACGACGCCGAGGGCGAACACGTCGGTGCGCGCGTCGACCTGCTTGGCGTGGCACTGCTCGGGCGACATGTACGCGAACTTGCCCTTGATCGTGCCGCTCTTGGTCGCGGTCTCGCGCTCCTCGGCCTTGGCGATGCCGAAGTCGACGATGCGGACGTCGCCCTCGAACGTGACGACGATGTTCTGGGGCGAGATGTCGCGGTGGACCAGGTTGAGCGGCTTGCCGCCGGACTGCCGGGTGTGGGCGTAGTGCAGGCCGGCGCACGCCTGCGCCGCGATGCCGAGCACCAGGTGCACCGGGATGCGCCCGCCGGGCACCCGCTCGACCGCGCGCCGGGCCAGGAGCGCCAGCGACATGCCGGCGATGAACTCCATCACCAGGTAGTAGCGACCCTCGTGCTCGCCCAGGCCCAGCGTCTGGACGATGTTCGAGTGATCGAGCTGCGCCCCCAGGCGCGCCTCGTCGAGGAACATCTGCACGAACTCGTGGTCCTCGGCCAGGTGGTCGTGCAGGCACTTGACCACCACGTACTTCTCGAACCCGGCCGCGCCGTCGATGCGCGCCAGGTAGATCTCGGCCGTGCCGCCGAGCGCCAGGAGCGCGACCAGCTCGTAGTTACCCAGGCGCTTGCCGACGAGCGCACCGGCGTTGGCTGGAACTCCGGCCATGCCGCCTGGAGTGTATCACGGGGCGGCGGGCCGGGCGCGAGCCCGGACGGTCAGTAGATCTGGCGCCAGCCCAGCAGCGTCAGCGGGGTGTTGGTGCCGACGGTGCCGGTGGTCGACGACTCGCTGCCCTGGCCGAACGGGTTCACGGTGGACGACGCCGAGTCGCCGCCGGCGTTGCTCGCGCGCGGCGTGCCGATGCGCGACACGTCGCCGCCGAGGGTCGCGAAGTACAGCGCGCCGGCGTCGCCGTAGAGGGCGCCCATGACCGCCGAGGCGACGCTCTGGGTGAAGTCGACGGTGAACTGATCGCCGGTGCCGGCCTCGAGGGAGACGGCGGCCACCTTGGTCGAGCCGGTGTCGCAGGTGGTGGTGCCGACCGCGGGGTCGGTGGTGCGGGTGAAGATGACCTGCTGGGTGGTCACCACCGCGCCGCCGTAGAACTTCTCGCACATGCTGGCGTTGCAGGCGCCGGTCATCTTCGAGCGGATCTCGCCGGTGTCGGCGTAGATGGCGTAGAACTCGTTCTGGCGGGTCACCGGGTGGCTCTCGAGGCCGCCGGTGCCGAAGAACAGCACGACCCGGGTGCTGGCGTCGGAGCGGATCGCCAGCGTGCCGGCGATCGGGCTATCGGAGCCGAGCGCGCGCGTCGTGCGCCGGGTCGAGAACAGCGCGAACTGGTCGGTGGTGGTCGAGCTGCCGTCGGGGTGCGAGGTCACGGCGTCGTCGATCGCCAGCGCGCCCAGGCCGGTGTTGTCGTTCCAGCCGCCGGCGAGGTCGCGGGCCGGGTCGAGCTTGTAGACGTAGCCGCAGGCGTCGGCGAACACCGCGCGGTCGGCGAAGCCGTTGAACGACGGCGAGTTCGGCTCGAGGTCGTCGTCGGTCTCGAAGGTGGCGATGTCGCTGGTGACCGCGCACTGCGCCTGGAACTTCCACAGCAGGCGCCCGGTGCCGACCTCGTAGGCGGCGACGACGCGGCCCTTGGTGAACGGCGCCGACGGGTTCTCGTTGGCGATGCCGGTCGCCGCGATCGCGACGAACTTCTCGGCGCCGCCGATCAGCACGCGGGCGACCGCCGGCTTGGCGAACGCCTGGCCGGCGTCAGCCTCGCCCGGCACCGTCGTCCACATCGGCGTCGGCCCGACGATCGCGCCGCTGCTCGACACGGTCGAGGTGACGTCGAGCGCCATCAGGCTCTTGCCGCCGGCGCCGCTGCCGATCAGCACGGCGGTGCCGAAGCTGCCGTCGGACTTGCGGTAGTCGGCGAGCGTCGGCGAGCCGTCGGGGTACGAGGCGATCGCGGTGACGCCGCTGGTGAGGCTGTTGGTGTAGTCGGCGATCATGCCCGACGCGACCTTGGGCGGCACGAACGCCCAGGCCTCGACGCCGCTCGGCGAGCCGGTGATCGCGGTCGGCGCGGTCTGGATCGCGTGGACCATGCCGTCCTTCGATCCGAACAGCACGAGGTTGCGCCGGTCGCGCTGCGCGGTCTGGTACGACTGGTGGCGCAGCTTGTCGGCGGCGCCGGCGTAGACGTACCAGATCGGGAAGCCGGGCCGGGTGAGGATCGCGGGCGTCGACGACTGGATCGCGCCGAGCCGGCTCTTCTCGATGCCGTCGTTGCCGACGCCGAACCGCTTGCCGCGCACCCAGTCGACGACGGTCTGGGCCTGGGTCGCGTCGGCGACCTCGAGCGTGGTGAGCAGGTTGCTGGCGTTGGCGCTGGTGAAGTCGAGGCGGGTCGTGCCGCTGGGGTTGCTGGTGTAGATGTTGCGGCTGCTGTCGCTGGCGTTGTTGATCCAGGTCGCCGCGTCCCAGTAGGTCGTGGTGAGGCCGGCGTTGACCGCGAACAGGTGGCCACGATCGCCGGGCTGGCGGAAGCCGCCGAGGTAGGCGACGCCGTCGTTGACGATCACGCCGGCGCGGAAGTGCTCGCGGGCCTGGGTGTAGTCGAAGGTCGCGGTGACGTTGGACAGCACCGGCGTCTGGGTGTGGCTCGCGTTCGAGCACATCTCGACCTTCCACTTCACGGTGCGGCCCACCGGCCGCGGGAAGCTCGCGCACAGGTCGCCGGAGGTGTCGGGGCACGGCGTGGCCAGCACCCAGTTCTCGGGGGTCTCGTTGGACAGGTAGAACCGGATCGTGCCGCCGTTGAGCGTGTAGGTCGGGTGGATGCGCGCCGCGGTGACCACCATCTCCGAGTTCGACAGCGTGCCGAGGTTGATCGTGCCCGAGGCCGCGTCGCCGCAGGCGACGTAGCTGGTCGCGACCCGGTTGGCCTGGATGAAGAAGCTGCCGGTGTGGTTACCGTCGGCGATCATCAGGTCCATCGTGTTGTTGGGGTCGTGGTCGTAGTTGAACAGGAAGCCGACGTCGTAGTCGATCAGCGTCGTCGAGTTGTGCGTCGAGAGCTTGGTCGACGCCGCCGAGAACGGCGTCGAGGTGCCGTTGTTGACCCAGTAGAACAGCTCGCCGCCGTTGCCCGAGTTGTAGTTGTTGTTGTCGGTGCCGACGACGAGGTCGGGCTTGCCGTCGCCCGAGAAGTCGTGGACGAAGACCGCGGTGCCGCCGCCCTGGAAGGTGATCGACTGGGTGGTCGACGACAGGCCGCCGCCCGACTGCCCCTTCCACAGCCGCAGGCGGTCGCCGGCGTTGCTGCAGCAGGAGGGCGCGCTGGCGATCAGGTCGCGGAAGCCGTCGCCGTCGACGTCGGTGTACGAGAACACCGGCGAGCGGGCGGTGCCGGAGCTGCCCAGGCCCATGCTGGTGATCAGCACGGACGAGTACGTGAAGGTCGGGTTGGTCGAGCACTTCAGCGGCGCCGGGGCGGCCGGCACCGGGGTCGGCTGCGGCGAGGCCAGCGTGCAGTTGTTGAGGAACACGCGGATCGTGCCGCCGTTGTCGCTCGAGCTGTAGAGCAGGTCGAGCTTGCGGTCGCCGTTGATGTCGAGCACCTGCGTCGTCGAGCCACCCCACGCCATCTCGCCGAGCGCGTTCAGCGAGGTCGCGTTGGTCATCGCGCTGTACGACGAGAGGAACCGCGGGTTGCCGCTGGCGTCGTTCGACGCCTGGTTGAGGAACAGCTTGGCGTTGTTCGGCATGAACTGCAGCGTGCCGCTGGTGGCCAGGCGGTGCTCGGCGAGGAACACGTCGGGCCAGCCGTCGCCGTTGAAGTCGCCGACCGCGATCGGCCGGCGCCGGACCTCGGTGGTCGCCGCCGCGATCAGCGTGCGCACCACCGGGAAGCTCGGCGTGCGCGTCGCGTTGACGTCGTTCCAGTCTGGCGCCGGGTTGTCGAACGTGCGGTTGCGGTAGATGCGGAGGAACGCGTCGGTCTCGCCGGCGCCGGCGAAGTCATCCCAGCCGTCGTGGTCGAAGTCGCCGACCGCCGCGTAGACGGTGAAGTCGGTGACGCCGAGGCTCTGCGACCGGAACTGGCCGGCGCCGTTCTGCAGCTGCAGCCGCGCGCCGCCGCTGTCGTAGACGATGCCGTTCTTCGTCGTGTCGGTGTCGAGGAACGATCCCGACCAGCCCGATGGCGACGAGGTCTGCGGACAGATCACCGTCGCGGTCGACGGCGTCACCGCGAGCGCGAGCAACGCGAACGTCGCGGCGCCGCGGGTGAGAGACGAACGCAAGGAGCGAGGCGAGTAGGTCATGGCGAGGACTCCGGGTGTCGATACGTGCCGTGGCCAGCACCGACGACTCCACGCCCATTGTCGCCGCGATCGTCGACGGGCGTGGGGTAGCGATCGGGGCGCGTTCGTCGTCGGTGCGTGTCGGACAACGGCGCCGCCGACCGCACCGGATCAGCATGCTTCGCAGGGCCGGTGTGCGTGCGCTGGCGCGCCGCGCGTACCCCGCCGCGACGTCGGATCGCGTCGCCGTCGCCGTCACACGCGCGGGGTGAGTTAGGGCGCGCTCACCGTCCCGGCCGCTGGGCGCGATGGACAGCTCGTCGCGGCGCCGCCTACGCTGGTCGTGGATCGGGGAGGTGGACATCGATGGACCCTGTGCAGGAGGCCGCGTGATCGTCGTCAACCGGGGAGGGGTCCTGCTGGTCGCGCGCGCGCCGGCGGTGGCGGCCGCCTGCGCCCGGGCGTTGCGGGACGCCGGGTGGACCGTGACGCTGGCCTGGGACCTGGACACCGGGCTCGCCGCGGTCGGCGCGCCCACGGCCTACGACTGCGTGGTGATCGACGTCGAGCTGCCGGGGAACCAGGCCTTCGACTTCGTGCGCGCGCTCCACGCGCGATGCCCCGCGGTGCCGGTGCTGCTGGTCGTCGGGCCGGCGCGCGGCGCGGTGCCGCCGCCCGACCTCGGCGCGCTGCCGGCGCTGCGCCACCCGCTCGAGCCGGCGGCGCTGGTCGCGGCGGTCGCCCGCGCGACGGCGCTGCCGCGCCCGGCGGCGCTGCCCGGGGGGGCGGCGGAGCGCGGCGCGCGCGCCCCGCACGACGGCGACGACGCGCTGGCGGCTCGGTTCGTGCGGGCGCTCGCCGGCGGCTGGGTCGCGTTCCAGCCGATCGTCGACGCGGTCACGGCCCGCGTCCGCGGCTACGAGGCGTTGCTGCGGACCGACGAGGCGGCGCTGCGTCGCCCCGCGCAGCTGCTGGCGCTCGCCGAGCGGCTGGGGCGGGTCCACGAGGTCGGGCGGGTGGCGCGCGCCGCGATCGCCCGCGCCGCCGCCGCCGCGCCGCCCGGGTGCGACGTCTTCGTCAACCTCCACACGATCGAGCTGCTCGACGACGAGCTCTACGACCCGGCCGCGCCGCTGGCCGCGATCGCCGAGCGGATCGTGCTCGAGCTGCCCGAGCGGCTCGCGGCCGACGGGCTGGCCGACGCCCGCGCACGGGTCGCCCGCCTGCGCCGGCTCGGGTTCCGCATCGCCATCGACAACCTGCGCGGCGATCCGGCGGTGCTCGGCGCGCTGGCGGCCCTCGCCCCCGAGGCGGTCAAGCTCGATCTG
Organism: Myxococcales bacterium; assembly: GCA_016794525.1. GTDB lineage: Bacteria > Myxococcota_A > Polyangia > Haliangiales > Haliangiaceae > UBA2376. Next base: position 143,066 of record JAEUJY010000018.1, on the reverse strand, counting down.
GCGCTGGTCCGCGACCTCGACGCTCACCCCACGAACTGGCGGACGGTCGCGGCCGTGGCGACGCTGTGCCGCGAGCTGCGGGCCGCGGTGGTCGCGGTCGGCGTCGAGCGCGACGCCGAGTGGAGCAGCATCGCGGCCGCCGGCGTGGAGCTCGTGCAAGGGCACCTGTTCGCGGCGCCCGCCCGCGGCTTCCTGCGCGGCTGAGTTCCAGGGGCGCGTCGCCGAGCCCCGCGCACAGGCGCTCGGATCGGCCCGCCGCTACCCAAGGCCTCACCCACCCGGCGAGCGTGGTCGCGTACCGTGGCCGCGTGCTCCCCGAGCTGTCGTCGGCTGCGCGCGTGAACCTCAACGAGGCCCGGACCACGGGCGTGCCGGCCGGCCCCGCGCTGCGCCACGTGCGCGAGGTGCTCGAGGCCCACGCCGGGCCGGTCCTCGCCAACTTCACGGTCGACCGGCTCGGCTACGTCGTGCGCGCCGATCCGATGTTCCAGGAGCTGGCCTGGCTCGACGCCCGGGCCTCGCGCGTCCTGCGCGAGTCGACGCTGGCGGCGCTGGTGCCCGACCTGCTCGCGGCGCTGGCCGGGCGCGGCAGCGGCCGCGGCCGCACCGTCCACGACGCGTGGCTCGGCAACCACGAGGTGCGGGTCCGCTTCTGGCTGATGCCGGGCGCGTCGCCGGCGCACACCGAGCTGTCGATCTACCTGCAGTTCGCGTAGCGGCGCGGCGCGCGGCGTCGATCAGCGGCGACGGGTCGGGTGCCCCAGCGGCGCCGTGGTCTCCTCGCGGCGGATCCCGTGCGGGATCGCGTGGCCGTGCAGCAGGCTGATCGCCGCCTGGACGACGTCGGGGCGGCGGTGCGCCTCCACCTCGCGCAAGGCGGCGGCGATCGTCTCGCAGGCGGCGACCTCACGGTCCGAGAGCGGCATCTGCGGGACACGCTACGCGACCGGCCGGTGCGAAGGGAAGGCGGCACCGCGCCGCAGCGCGCCGGGCTGCCCCACGCCTACCCGTTTCGGTCACGCCAGGCCGGCCACCAGGGTCGTCGCGACCTCCGCGCCGCGCGCCCCGCACACGAGCGCGGTCGCGCTGTCGACGCCGACCCGCGCGCACGCGGCGAGGTGGCCCTCGTCGAGGCCGTCGGCCGGCGGCGCGGCGACCACCCGCGCCAGCGCGACCAGGTCGATCGCCGCGCGGGTCGCCGGGGGCAGCGCCAGCGCGTCGGCGGCGTCGGGGTCGTGGTGGAGCTGCGCCACCAGCTCGAGCTCGGGGAACAGCTGCCACCGCGCCGCGATCATCGCCCCCAGGTCGCAGTGGTCGACGCCGAACGCGGCGCGCTCGATCGCGAGCTGCGCGTCGTCGCCGGGCGCGAAGCCTGCGGTGAGGTAGCGCGGCCCGAGGAAGCGCTCGAGCGCCATCGTGCCGACGTCGTGCAACAGGCCGCACAGGAACGGATCGGCCGTCGGCCGGCGCGCCGCGTGGCGGGCCAGCTCGTCGCTCACGCACGCCACCCGCAGCGCGTACGCCCACAGCGTGCGCGTGAACGGCGAGCCGCCGTTCGCCAGCTGCGCGGCGCAGACCACGCGGCACAGCTGGGCGGTCCCCAGCGCCTGCACGGCGAAGCGCAGGCTCGTCACCTGGCGCGCGGCGAAGGCCGGCGTCGACGCCAGCCGCAGCACGCGCACGACGAGGCCGCCGTCGACGGCGAGCGCCCGCTCGACCTCGGCCAGCGACGCCTGCCCGTCCTGGAGCAACGCCAGCAGGCGCTGGGCGACGCGCGGCGCCGGCGCGCAGGCCTCGAGCTGATCGACCGCTTGCTCGAACTGGCTCAGCGCAGCGGCGGTCGAGGCGGACGCAGGGATGACGTGCATGGCGGGCCTCACGCGGTGGCCGCGCGGTCGGCGGCCGGGAGGGTGGCGGACAACAGCTCCACCAGCTTGGTGAAGGCGATCGGCTTGAGCAGGTAGGCGCGAGCGCCGGCGGCGCGGGCGGCGACGACCGGCTCGCGGGCCGACACCGCCGAGACCACGATGACCGTCGCGTCGAGCTGGTGGCGGCGCAGCGCCTCGATGACCTGCAGGCCGGGCAGCCGCGGCAGCACCAGATCGACCGTCACGTGCGTCGGCTGGAGCTGCCGCGCCATGGCGACGCCCTCGAGCCCGTCGCGGGCCACGCCGAGCACCGGCAGCCCGGCGGCGGCGCACGCGCCGATCAGATCCCGAGTGGCGGTCGGCGACTGCTCGATGATCAAGACTCCGAACATCGTCGGCTCCTCGGGATCACGGGGTCAGGCCCTGGCAGACACGCACCACCTCGGCCACGGTGGTGTCGCGGGCGAACAGCCGCTCGAGCGCGGCGGCGCGGAGGTCGGCCATGCCGTTGGCGACGGCGTGGGCGTGCAGCGTCGGGGCGTCGGCGCCGCCGATGATCGCCGCGCGCAGGCCGGCGTCGATGGTCAAGAGCTCGAGGATCGGCACGCGGCCGCGGTAGCCGGCGCCGTCGCAGCGCGGGCACCCGACCGCGCGCATCAGGCGCAGGTCGTCGGCGGCGGCCAGCGCCTCCAGCTCGGGCCCCAGCGCGACCAGCTCGTCGACCGACGGCCGGTACGGCTGCGCGCAGTCGGGGCACACCCGGCGCACCAGGCGCTGCGCGACCACCGCGTTCATCACCGCGCCGACCAGGAACCGCGGCACGCCCATCTCGCACAGCCGCAGCACGGCGCCGGCGGCGTCGTTGGTGTGCATCGTCGACAGCAGCAGGTGGCCGGTCAGCGCGGCCTCGGCGGCGATCGAGGCGGTCTCGAGGTCGCGGATCTCGCCGACCAGGATCAGGTCGGGGTCCTGGCGCAGGATCGCGCGCAGCGCGACCGCGAAGGTGACGCCGCGCTTGGGGTTGATCGGGATCTGGTTCAGCGTCTCCAGCTCGTACTCGACCGGATCCTCGACGGTGACGATGTTGACCTCGGCGGCCGCGCGGGCGCGGAGGAGGCCGTAGAGCGTGCTGGTCTTGCCCGACCCGGTGGGGCCGGTGACGAGGAACATGCCGTGGGGCCGGGCCACCTCGGCGGCGAGCCGGGTCGCGAGCGCCGGCGGCAACCCCAGATCGTCGAGCGAGGCGTGATCGCGCCCCGCCGACAGGAGGCGGACGACCACCTTCTCGCCGCGCGCCACCGGCACCACCGACACGCGCAGGTCGAGGTCGTGGCCGCCGCGGCGCAGCCGCACCCGGCCGTCCTGCGGCAGGTAGCGCTCGGAGATGTCGAGCTGGGCCATCACCTTGATGCGCGACACCACCGTCGGCGACAGCGCGATCGGGTAGCGCGGCCCTTCGCGCATCGCGCCGTCGACGCGGAACCGCACGCGCAGGTGCGCGCCGGCCGGCTCGACGTGGATGTCGGACGCGCCGATCGACAGCGCGTGGGCCAGCAAGCGATCGACGAGCTGCACCACCTTGCCCGACTCGCCCTCCTCCTTGAGCCGCGCCACCTCGGCCGGCGACAGGTCGGTGAGCGCCGGGTCCTCGACGTGCTCGAAGTCGACGACCTGCTCGCGCAGGTACACCTTCTCGAGGGTGGCGGCCAGCTCGCTCGGCGCCACCAGCACCGGCAGGACCGCGGTCGCGAGCAGCTTCTTCAGGTGATCGAACACCGGCAGCGCTGACGGATCGGTGCACGCGACGTAGATCTCACCGCCGGCGTTGCACAGCGGCAGCACGTGCTGGCGGCGGGCCAGCTCCTCGGGCACGCGCGCGACCAGCCCACGATCGATCGTGAAGTCGGCGATGCGCACCACCGCCAGCCCGAAGTGGTTGCCGACCCGCTCGAGCCACTCGGGCTCGGCGATGAGGCCGGCCGCGACCAGGGCCCAGGCCGGGCGCACCTCGTCCCGGGCGTGGCGGCGGAGCGCGTCGTCGAGCGCCGGCGCGCGGACCCGGCCCTCGGCGACCAGCTGCTGGCCGATCCGGCGGGCGACGACCAGCGCCGGGGCGGCCGGCGGTGGCGGCGCCGACGGCGGCTTCCGCGCCGGCTGGATCACGGCTCACCCGCGAACAGCGCGTCGAGCTGGTCCTGATCCTGGGCGGCGGGCGTCGGGCGCGGCGCCGCGCCGCGGCGGTTGGCCTCGAGCAGCCGGGCCGCGAGGGCGGCCCCGGCGGCGGCGGACGGCGGGGGCGGTGCCGGGAGCGGGGGCAGCGACCGGGGGGCGCGCGCGGGGGCCGGTCGGCCCGACGCCTTCGCGGTCGACGCCTCGGCCGGGTTGGCGGACGCCGCCAGTGCCCCGCCGCAGCCGCCGCACCACGCGTCGTCGAGCTCGTTGGCGAACCCGCACGCCGCGCACCGGTGGCTCAGCACCGCCCGGCAGCCGCCGCAGAAGCGGCGCGGCCACGCGGCCTGGCGCCCGCAGGTGGGACACAGCAGTGAGGACGGGCTCACGCCGGAGATATCGGACGGGGGCCGGCTTCGTAGAGGGGTGTCAGGCACGTTCGGCCTCCGGGTTCGGGGCGCCGGCTGCCTGCGCCACCGCCGCGGTGAGCGCCGCGGGCGCGAACGGCTTCGCGACCAGGCGCGCGCTGACCCGCGACGAGAACGCGTCGAGGTCCGAGCTGTACGCGCCGCCCGTGATGTAGACGATGCGCGGCACCAGGTCGGGGTGGCTCCGGGCGACCAGCCGCTCGACGGCGGGCGCGCCACCGCCGGGCAGGTTGAGGTCGCAGACGATGACGTCGATCGCCCCGGCGACCACCAGCGGCGCCGCCGCGTCGATCGAGGTCACGAACGTGACGTCGGCCTGACGGCGGAGCACCCGCACGAGCAGGTCCTCGAACCACGGCTCGTCGTCGATCGCCAGTACGCGCAGGCGGGGCTCGGATCGGGGCACGATCGCCTCCAGGCTTCGAAGTCGCTACCAGCGGCCTTCGACCGCGCCGCGCCCGAGCGCAGGGGCTGCCAGGAGGATTCGACCTGCGATCTGTCGGATTCGCGTGCGCCTGGAATCGCGCGCCGCCGTCGCGCGCCGCCGACGTGGTGCGGCGATGGTGGCGGGCGCGCTAGGCCGGGGCGCCGGCCGGCCGCGGGTCGCCGGGCGGCGCGTCGAGGCACGCGCGCACGCAGTCGGCGATGGCGTCGGTCGTGTACGGCTTGGCCAGGAAGCGGTGGGTCGGGCTCAGGTGCACGCGCTGGTCGAGCACCTCGGCGCTGTAGCCGCTGGTGTAGACGATGCGCAGGTCGGGGCGCTGCGCGATCAAGATGTCGCCGAGCTGGCGACCGGTGACGCCGCCCGGCATGACCAGATCGGTGACGACCAGCGCGATCGACGGACCGACCGCCGCCCAGATCGCGAGCGCGGCCGCCGCCGAGTTGGCCTCGAGCACCTGGTAGCCGCGGCCCTCGAGGGCGGCCCGGGTCGTCGCGCGCACGGCGGTGTCGTCCTCGACCAGCAACAGCGTCTCGTGGCCGCCGGCCGCGGGGCGCGGGGCGGCCTCGGTCGGGGCCGCCTCGGCGACGGCTTCGAGCGCGGGCAACAGCACCGTGAACGACGTGCCGGCGCCGGGCGTGCTCGCCACCTCGATCAGGCCGTGGTGCTGCGCGACGATGCCGAACACCGTGGCCAGGCCCAGCCCGGTGCCCTTGCCGATCTCCTTGGTCGTGAAGAACGGCTCGAAGATCCGCGGCAGGTGCTCGGGTGCGATCCCGGTGCCGGTGTCGGCCACGGTCAGCGCGACGTGACGGCCGGGCTGCGCGCCCGGCGTGCCGGCGGCCCGATCGGCGTCGACCTCGACCGGCGCGAGGCTGACCACGAGCTGCCCCCCGTCGGGCATCGCGTCGCGCGCGTTGATGGCCAGGTTCATCAGCAGCTGCTCCATCATGCCGGGATCGGCGTGGACGGCGGGCAGCCCGGGCGCGAACCGGGTGTCGAGCGCGACGTGCTCGCCCAGCACGCGGCGCAACAGCTTGACCATCGCGCCGAGCGTGCCCGCCAGATCGAGGTCGACCGGCCGGGCCACCTGGCGCCGGCTGAACGTCAGCAGCTGCCGGGTGAGGTTGGCCGCGCGCTCGGTGGCGGCGATGATCTCGTCGAGGCCGGCGCGCAGCTCGGTGTCGTCGCCGGCGTGCTCGCGCAGCATCGTGGCCTCCATCTGCACGACGGCGAGCATGTTGTTGAAGTCGTGGGCGATGCCGCCGGCGAGCTGGCCTGCCGCCTCCATCTTCTGCGCCTGCGCCAGCTGCTCCTCGAGGGCGCGGCGGCGCGTCACGTCGGCGGCGACGCCGGCGAGCTGCTCGACGCGTCCGCTGGCGTCGCGGATCGGCACGGCGCGGTCGTGGATCCAGCGCACCTCGCCGTCGCGCCGCCGGATCCGGTACTCGAGGTCGTAGGCGACCTCGGGCAGGCCGGCCACCGCCGCGCGCACGGCGAGGCGGTCGGCCGCGTCGATGTGGCGATCCCAGGCCGCGACCGAGCCCGGGCCGCAGGTCGCCGCGCCGCCGAACACGCGCTCGAAGGCCGGGCTGACGTAGCTGAAGGCGGTCCGCGACGCGTCGGCCAACCAGAAGACGTCGTCGATCGCCGTCGTGACGGTCTCGAGCTGGCGCTCGCTCGCGCGGCGCGCGGCCTCGGCGGCCTTGCGCTCCGAGATGTCGCGCACGATGGCCAGGTTGTGCATCGCGCCGTCGAAGGCGAAGTAGTTGCCGGTGACCTCGATCGGGATCAGGCGGCCGTCCCGCGTGCGGTGCTGGCTCTCGATCGTCATCCGCCGGCGGTCGCGCATCACGCCGACCAGCTCGGTCCACGCCGCCATCGTCATGCCGGGGTCGATGTCGAGCAACGTCATCCCGCCCGTCAGCTCGGCGCGGGTGTACCCGAGGCTGTCGGCGGCGGCCTGGTTGACGTAGGCGATCCGCGGCGACTCGCCGTCGAGCAGGTAGATGCCATCGCCGATCGCGTCGATCGCGTAGTTGAGCAAGTACAGCTGCCGCTCCGCGGCGCGCCGCTCGCTCAGGTCGCGCCCGATGCCGAGCGCCGCCGTCACCCGGCCGCGATCGTCGAGCACCGGGAGGTGGCGGACCTCGAACCGGCGCGCGTCGCCGCCGATGTCGAAGTCGACCTCGACGGTCTCGGTCTCGCCGGTGGCGAGCACGCGCCGTAGGCAGGCGAGCAAGGCCGCGGTGTCCGCCGGGTCGGGACACAGGTGCAGCTCGGCCGGCGTCCGGCCGATCACCGCGGAGGTCTTGCCGGTGCGCAAGACGGAGGCGCTGACGTAGGTGACGCGCCCCTCGAGATCGAACCGCGCGATCAGGTCGGGGAAGCTGTCGAGCAGCGTCCGCAGCTCGCGCTCGGCGCGGTCGCGCGCGGCGGTGGTGCGCACGGCGGCCAGCGCGAAGCTGAGGTCCTCGGCCAGCTCGGTCAGGATCGCGCGCTCCGCGTCGTCGAACGCGTCGGGCGCCGTCGCGTAGACCTTGAACACGCCGACCACCGCGCCGCCGACGTGGATCGGCAGGGCCGCCGCCGAACGGTACCCGCGCGCGAGCGCGTGATCGCGGCGATCGGCGAAGGCCGGGTCGGTCGGGATGTCGCGCACGATGCACGGCGCGTCGGACGCGATCGCGGTCGCGGCGGGGCCGCGGCCATCGCTCCAGGTCGCTTCGCTGGCCGCGACGTAGCCCTCGTCGAAGCCGGCCTGGGCCACCGGCCGCACGGCGCCCGGGGTCGGGTCGACCAGCCCCACCCACGCCATCCGGTATCCGCCGACCTCGACCGCGACCTGGCACGCGACGGCGAGCAGCGCCGCCTCGTCGCTCGCGCGCATCATCGCCTGGTTGGCGTCGGTGAGCAGGCGCAGCGCGCGGGCCTTGCGCCCGAGCTCGACGCGGGTCCGCTCCGGCTCGGTCACGTCGAGCAGCCCGCCGACGAGGTGCGGGCTGCCGTCGAGTTGCGTCAGCCGACCGCGGACCTCGATCGCGCGCCAGGTCCCATCCTTGGCGCGCGTGCGCAGGATGGTGCGGAACTCGCCGGCGGGGTTCGCGACGTACGCCGCGCCCTCGCGCTGCACGCGCGCCTGATCGTCGGGGTGCACCCACCGCGTCCAGTCGCCGTCGTCGGGAAAGGCCTCGTCGGCAGCGAAGCCGAGGATCTGCGCCCACCCGGGCGACAGCGCCAGGTGCGCGCGCGCGATGTCCCAATCCCACAGCCCGATCCCCGCCGCCTGGGCTGCCGCGTGGAGGGACAGGTGGCCGATCATCGCCGCATCATCGCGCGGCCGGGCGCGCTCCGCGCGGATCGACGCGCTGGACGTCGCGTAATGTTGTCGCAGCGCGGGCGTCCGGCCGTCGGCGGCGCTACCGCCGCGCCAGCGCGGTGGGCGTCGCCAGCTCGGCTCGCGCGGTGCGCAGCGACACCAGCAGGCCATCGGCGTCGCGGCACTCGAACTCCCAGCCGTCGGCGCGCAGCAGGTCGTGGGTGTCGCCCGAGTCCGGCGCGGCGTAGTCCGCCGTCACCTGGGCCAGCGCGACGTGCTGCCCGTCGTAGGGGATCAGCAGCCAGCTCCGCGTGACCCGCAGCGTGCCCGGATCGCCGGCCGCGATCCGCAGGCGCGCGGTGGTCGGCACCAGCGTCACCAGGCCGAGGCACCACCACGACCAGTGCCCGGTCACCAGCGACACGAGCATGGCGAACAGCGCCGGACCTGCGGCGAACGCCACCAGCAGCGGGTGCAGCCAGTTGACCATCCACACCGTCGCGCCGCGTCGCGAGCGCCTCGTCCAGATCGCCTTGTACACGTCGAGCCCCTCCTCGACCGTGGCGCGCGCACGACCGGTGGTCAAGCGATCACCGCATGGGGGTGGGGCGCGGACCGCGAGGGCCCCGCACGTCGCCGTGAACACGTGGGCGCGTCACGTCGTCGACCATGCCCCCGCGGCCATTGTGCGAATCGCGCCGAGGCTCGAGGATCGCGAGAGCTGACGTCGTCGGTGACGGCAGGAGGTGCGATGACCGTCGCACCCATCAACCCCGACGGCACGATCGGGGCGTGGAGCGCGACCACGCCGTTCGCCACGGGGCGAGGCTGGCACGCCTCGCTGCTGCTGGGCGCGCGCGCGTTCGTGCTCGGCGGGACGGGGCCTGGCGGCGGCACGTACTTCGGCGACGCTCAGGTCGCGACGGTCCTGCCCGGCGGCGCGCTCGGGGCATGGGCCGCGACCACGCCGTTGCCCGGGCCCCGCGGCGCCGCGGGCGCGGTGGCCGTCGGCGGCCGGCTGTACCTGATCGGTGGACGCGACGCGACGACGGAGTTCGATCGTGTCGACGTCATGACGCCCGGGCCGTGACGGCTCACGGCGAGCGCGGGCGCTGGTTGAGCACCAGCCAGTACAGGCCGAGCTGGCGGACGGCCTCGGCGAACTGGGTGAAGTCGACCGGCTTGACGACGTAGCTGTTGCAGCCGCCGGCGTAGCCCTCGGCGAGGTCGCGGTCCTCGTTCGACGAGGTGAGGATGACGACCGGCAACAGGTGGGTGCGCTCGTCGGCGCGGACCGCGCGCAGCACGTCGTGGCCGCTCAGCTTGGGCAGGTTGAGATCGAGCAGGACGACCTGGATCTCCTCGCCGGGCGCGCGGTCGGCGTAGGCGCCGCGCCGGAAGACGTAGTCGAGCGCGGCGGCGCCGTCGCGGACGACGACGACCGGGTTACGGACGTTGGCCCGCTTCAGGGCGCGCAGCGTGAGCTCCTCGTCGCTGGCGTTGTCCTCGACGAGCAGGATGATGGCGTCGGTCATGGCGGCGGTCCTTGGGTGGGCACCGTGAAGTAGAACGTCGCGCCGGCGCCGACGGCGCCGTCGGCCCAGATGCGGCCGCCGTGGCGGCGGATGATGCGCTGCACGGTCGCCAGGCCGATGCCGGTGCCCTCGAACTGGTCGGGGGAGTGCAGGCGCTGGAACACGCCGAACAGCTTGGCGGCGTGGGCCATGTCGAACCCGGCGCCGTTGTCGCGGACGAAGTAGGTGCGCGCGCCGTCGAACGCGCCGGCGCCGAGCTCGATCCGCGGCGCCGCGTGGTCGCGGGTGAACTTCCAGGCGTTGCCGAGCAGGTTGTCGAGCGCGACGCCGAGCAGCCGGCCGTCGCCCCAGGCGATCAGGTCGTCGGCGATGCCCACCTCGACCTGCCGATCTGGCTGGATCGTCCGCAGGCGCTCGACCGTCGCACGCGCCGCCGCGCCCAGATCGACGCGCTCGTGTCGCAGCTCGCCGCGGGTGATGCGCGCCAACGACAGCAGGCTCTCGATGAGCTGCGCCATGTGCTGGGTCAGCTCGCGCACCCGCCGCAGGTAGCGCTGGCCGGTGGCGTCGAGCGCGTCGTGGCAGTCCTCGAGGAGCGCCAGGCTGAAGCCGTCGATGCCGCGCAGCGGCGCGCGCAGATCGTGGGCGACCGAGTAGCTGAACGCCTCGAGCTCGCGGTTGGCGACGTCGGTGGCCTCCTTGGCCGCGGCCAGCGCGCGCTCGGCGCGCTTGCGATCGGAGATGTCGCGCGCGACCTTGGACGCCCCGACGATCTGGCCGTGGACGTCGCGGATCAGCGAGATCGTCACCGAGACGTCGATGTCCTGGCCGTCCTTGCGGCGGCGGACGCTCTCGAACGGCGCGACGCGGTCGCCGCGCAGCAGCTGGGCGATGATCGTCGGCCCTTCACCCACCCGTCCCGGGGGGAGCAGCGCGGCGACCGGCCGGCCGATCATCTCGGCGGCGGTGTAGCCGAAGATGCGCTCGGCGCCGCGGTTCCAGCTGCGGACCATGCCGTCGAGGGTCTCGGCGATGATCGCGTCGTCCGACGAGTCGACGATCGCCGCCAGCTCGGCGCGGGCCTGGGCCACGCGGTTGCGCTCGGTGACGTCGCGGATCGCGGCGGACACCACGGACCCGTGGGCGGTCGCGACCGGCCCGAGGCTGATCTCGGCGGGGAACTCGGTGCCGTCCTTGCGGACCGCGTACAGCTCGACCCCGGCGCCCATCGGCCGGGCCCGCGGCGTGTCGAAGAAGCCGGCGCGGTGGCCGGGGTGCGCCCCGCGGTAGCGCGCGGGCACCAGCACGTCGACCAGCTGGCCGATCAGCTCGTCGCGCGGGTACCCGAACAGGCGCTCGGCCTGGCCGTTGGCGAACAGGATGCGGCCGTCGCGGCGGACGATCACCATCGCGTCGGGCGCGGCCTCGAGGAACGCGGTGGCGTCGGCGGCGACGGTCACCCGCAGATCGTCCAGCGTGGTCGGCTGATGATCTCGTCCGTTGGCCATGGCCCCTCGACGACGTCCGCGCGTGGTCAGCACCAACCTAGCGCGGCGCCTCGGGCGCGCCTAGGCGGTTTCGCCTTCCTCACGGACGCCCCCCGGAGCGGGCGATGGGAGGCGCGCTAGGGGACGCGGCCCGAGTTCGGGTCGAAGCCGGGGCGCGCCATGATCGGGCCGACGTCGACCGCCTCGAAGTTGGAGGCCGCCACCGACTGCACCTGCGAGAACGTCGCGTCCTGCCACGCGGCGCTGGGGTCGCCGGTGACGTACATGTCCGAACCGCCGTCGGCGATGTACATGCCGTAGGTCTTCATGGCCTGCAGGATGGCCTTGGCCTGGGTCGTGTAGTTGGCGGGGATCGTGAAGCTGGCCTTCAGCCGGAACAGCTGGCCCATCGGCGGCAGCGACGTCGACGTCGTGCCGTTGTCGGTGAGGTGGCGCGCCGGCCACACGTAGCCGATGCGGATCTTGTTCGACGCGATCGTGAACCGCAGCGCGTGGCGGATCGTGCCGGTCGACGCCTCGTCGGCGCGCAGCAACAGCGGCAGGATCGGGAAGCCGGCGGCGTCGGCCGAGGTCCAGTCGATCGGGCGCAGCGCGTTGGAGCGCAGGTCGAAGCCGGCGGCGCCGAAGATGTTCCACACGTTCGGCTGCGGCGCGTACGCGTGGTAGGCCTCCCACAGCCAGCACGCGTCGGTGTCGACGACGAGGATGTGGTGGTCGCCGTACGGCTGCTGGTTGGCCGCGCTGTTGATGCCGCCCTCGACGAGCACGTTGGCTGGGATCGGCAAGGTCGGGGTCGGCGCCGCGGCCGCGGTGCACGGGCGCGCGAGCGTGTGCGCCGCGCCGACCGCGCAGTCGCTCTCGGGCCGCGGGTCCCAGGTCAGGCCGGGGTCGGTCGAGCGGAACGCCACCGTCGGCCAGGTGAGCTGCGAGCCGCGCACCAGGTTGAACGGGATGCCGTAGTAGTCGACGGCCTGCTGGTCGGTCTGGGTGCCGAGGTCGAGGTGCAGCCGGCGGGTGGCGCCGATCGTCGCGATGAACGCGTCGCTGTTGGCGTGGACCGGCAGCGCGTCGATCGGCGTGTTGAAGACGTGATCGACCGGCAGCAGCGGACAGCCGCCCAGCGTCGGGCCGGTGGCCGCGACGCAGGTGGTGGCGGTGTCGCGCACGAAGCCGCCGTCGCACTGGCACAGCGGCGCGCCGCCGACGTCGGCGCAGGTGCCGTGGCCCGAGCAGGTGACGCCGTCGCACACCGCCGACGGCGCGTCGGGCGGCCGGCCGTCGCAGCTGCCGGGGATCGCGCACGGATCGTCGGGGGCGTCGATCGGCGTGCCGCACGTGACGCCGCAGTCGGCGACCGGCTGCGGACCGTCGTTGCCACACGCCACCAGCGCCACCAGCGCGCCCGCGATCGCTGCGTTCCTCATGCGCGCATCATCGCGCCGGCGCGCGCACGCGTCCATCGCGACCGGGCGTCATGCCAGCCCGTGCCGCGCCGCCTGTGGGCCAGATCACCGACGAGCGACGCGGCGATCCCGCTCGCGCCGCCGCCGCGCGATCAGCGCGATCACGCCGAGCCCGAGCGCGACCGGCGCGCCGCCGCCGGCGCCGCCGTCGCAGCAGCCGCCGTCGCCGGGCGTGGCGACGTCCTCGACGTGGCAGGTGGGGTCGCAGCCGTCGCCGCCGACCAGGTTGCCGTCGTCGCAGCTCTCGCCGAGCTGCTCGATGCCGTCGCCGCACGCCTCGGGGCCGCAGGTCGCGGTGCAGCCGTCGCCGCTGATGACGTTGGCGTCGTCGCAGGACTCGCCGGGGCCGACGAAGCCGTCGCCGCACGCGGCCAGCGCGCACGCGCTGGTGCAGGCGTCGGTGTCGATCGCGTTGCCGTCGTCGCAGGCCTCGTCGGGGCCGACCACGCCGTCGCCGCACCGGGCCAGCGTGCAGGCGTTGGTGCAAGCGTCGGTGTCGACGGTGTTGGCGTCGTCGCACTGCTCGGCGCCGCCCGGCGCGCCGGCGTCGACGAAGCCGTCGCCGCAGCGCGCGACGACGCAGGTGGCCGCGACGCACAGCGCGCGGGTCGTCGGCATGCCGGCCAGCGTGCAGGTCATGCCGTCGGGCAGGTCGGCGTGGACCACGCCGCCGGGGCCGCAGCTGTCGACGGTGCACGGCTCGCCGTCGTCGGTCGGCACCGGGTCGACCGCGCAGCCGGCCGGCAGGCAGCGCTCGTTGGTCGTGCACGGATCGGTGTCGGCGCAGTCGGCCGGCGTCACGCACGGCAGCTGGCAGCTGGCGTCGCAGCTGCCGGCGCCGGGCGGCTCGCAGTCCTCGCCGGCGGTGACGATGCCGTTGCCGCAGCCGGTCGCCGTGCAGTTGGCGTCGCAGCCGTCGCCGCTGGTGAGGTTGCCGTCGTCGCACGCCTCGCCGGCGGTGGCGATGCCGTTGCCGCAGCCGGTGACGGTGCAGTTGGCGTCGCAGCCGTCGCCGCTGGTGAGGTTGCCGTCGTCGCACAGCTCGCCGGCGGTGACGATGGTGTTGCCGCAGCCGGTGACGGTGCAGTTGGCGTCGCAGCCGTCGCCGCTGACGCCGTTGCCGTCGTCGCAGGACTCGCCGGTGTCGTTGACCATGAGATCGCCGCAGGCCTCGTCGAGGCAGGTCGCGTCGCAGCCGTCGCCGCGCGTGGTGTTGCCGTCGTCGCAGCTCTCGAGGCCGGCGACGACGCTGTCGCCGCAGGTGGCCGCCGGGATGGTCCCGGCCGCGCCGGCGTTGTTGCGCGGCGCGGGCAGGCCGATCACCCAGTCGGTGGCGCTGTCGCCGGTGTCGTCGGCGGCGTCGAGCGCGGTCGCGCCGCCGGCGATGTCGAGGCGGCGCACCAGCGCGCGCCCGGGCCGCAGCCCGAGCGTGGGCGACGCCGGGCTGCCGACGCTGGTGCCGGCGGCGCTGGCGGTGCCGCCGGGGTGGGTGCCCCAGGCCACGCAGTCGATCGCCGAGCCGACGCCCGCCTCGAAGCAGACCTTGCCGCCCGCCGCCGGCAGCACGTTGACCATCGTCAGGTCGGCGGTGACGCCGAAGAACGCCTGGGCCTGGGCGGTCGCGATCAGCACCTTCGCCTGCGCGGCGCCGCTCGGCAGCGTGCCGGGGAACGTGAAGCGCGCCAGCTCGGCGTTGGCGGGGCTGTAGACCGCGATCGACGTGCCGCCGACGAAGTTCTGGCCGCCGAAGTACATCTGCAGGACGACGTACTGCGCCGCCGGCGCCGCGGGCGAGCCCGGGTACACCTCGACCACCTTCATCAGGTGGAAGGCGGCCCGCGCCTCGCCGGCCGACGCCAGCACGCCGAGGCCCAGCACCAGCGCGCACGCGCGCGCCACGATCCGGTGGAATCCGCCCATGGCGCGACTCTCGCACGACCCCGGCCGCCGCCGCCGCGGATCCTGCTATGACGTGCGCCATGCCCATGCCGCTCGAGATCGTCGGCCTCGGACAACCCGAGGTCCGCTTCGTCTGGGACGAAGGCGACGAGGACGTGTGGAGCGCCCGCGCGCTCCGCATCATGTGTACCTGCGCGTACTGCGTGTCGGAGGTCACCGGCGCCAAGCTGCTCGACCCGGCGACGGTCGCCGAGGACATCACCGTCACGTCGATGAACCTGGTCGGCAACTACGGCCTGTCGATCGCGTTCTCCGATGGCCACTCGACCGGCATCTACCGGTGGAAGCAGCTGCTGGCCAACCGCCCGGCCAAGGCCACCGCGTGACGCTGGCCGACCTGCACGCGCTCCTGGCGGCGCGGGCCAGCACCCGGGCGTTCGCGCCGACGCCGCTGCCGCGCGAGCGGCTGGCGGCGCTGTTCGCCACCGCCCAGCGCGCGGCGTCGTGGTGCAACATCCAGCCGTGGCGGGTGGCGGTGACCGAGCCGCCGCACACCGAGGTCGTGCGCGCCGCGCTGGTCGCGGCGGCGCGCGGCGGGCTGCCGTCGCCGGAGCTGCCGTTCCCGATCAACTACCCGGCGCCCTACGACCAGCACCGCCGGGCCTGCGGCGGCGCGCTGTACGCCGCGATGGGCATCCCGCGCGACGACAAGGCCGGGCGCTACGACGCCTGGCTGCGCAACTTCGCGCTGTTCGACGCCCCGCACGTGGCGATCGTCTCGGTCGACAAACGGCTCGGCCCGTACGCGCTGATCGACGTCGGGGTGTGGCTGGGCACGTTCCTGGCGGCGGCCGCCGCGGACGGCGTCGCCACCTGCCCGATGGCCTCGGCGGTGGCGTACCCCCAGGCCGTGCGCGCGCACCTGCCCATCCCCGCCGACCACCACCTCTTGTTCGGCATCGCGCTCGGCACCCCGGCCGACGCGCCGGCCAACGCCTGCCGGACCGACCGGTCCCCGATCGAGGCCAACGTCACGTTCGTCGCGTAGGGCCCGCCGACCCGACCTGGGCTATCCTCCGCCCCTATGTTCGCGCGCGTAGCTCTCGTGTTCCTGATCGTCGGCTCGTTGGTCGGCCGCGCCTCGGCGCAGCAGCCCGACGCGCTGGTGAAGGCCCAGAACTTCTTCGCCGAGGCCCAGGGCTTCTACCTGGCCAAGAACTTCGACGGCGCGGCCGAGGGCTTCAAGAAGGCGTACGAGGCGCGGCCGCAGGCGCAGTTCCTCTACAACGCCGCCGCCGCCTACCACATGAAGGGCAAGACCACCGCCGACGTGGCGGCCTACGAGCTGGCGGTCCAGTACTACCAGAAGTATCTGGGCGCCGACCCGGCCGCGACCGACAAGGCCGCCGTCGAGAAGACCGTCGCCGTGCTGACCGCCGAGATCGAGCGGCTCAAGGCGGCGGCCGCGGCGGCCGCCGCGGCGTCGCAACCCAGCGCGCCGATCACGCCCTCCGCCGAGGTCGCGGCGCTGGGCGACGTCGTCACCCGCAGCCTGGTGGTCATCGAGACCGAGCCCCAGGGCGCCAACATCTACCTCGACGACAAGAAGAACGGCGTCTTCGCCCAGACCCCGTGGTCGGGCTCGCTCGACGGCCAGCACAAGGTGCTGATCGAGAAGCGCGGCCACAAGGCCAAGGACGCGGTGATCGCCCCCGACCCCAACCGCCTGGTCGTGCTGCAGGTGGTGCTGTCCGAGGAGGACTACCTGGGCTGGATCGAGATCAAGTCGAACATCCCCGGCGCGCTGGTGTACTCGGACGACAAGGCCTCGGGCCCGATCGGCAAGACGCCGTTCTCGGGGAACTTCAAGCCGGGCAAGCACAAGATCTGGATCGCCGCCGACGGCTACGACGAGTACAGCGAGGACATCGAGATCGTCGCTGGCAAGACCCACGAGATCGCGGCCAACCTGCGCGGCGCGCCGGTCGGCTACCTCAACATCCGCGGCGCCAACCTCGAGCGGGCCCGGGTGATGGTCGACGGCGCGGTGGTGTGCGAGAAGGGCCCGTGCCGCACCCCGGTGCGCGAGGGCAAGCGCACGATCGTGGTGTCGCGCTCGGGCTTCAAGCCGTACCGCGCGCGCCTCGAGCTGCAGGCCAAGACCGAGCTGACCGTGACCCCCGCGCTGGTGAAGCGCCCGGGTCGCGCCGACGCGGTCGTGGCCTACATCTTCACCGGCCTGCTCGCGGGCGGCGCCACCGGCGCGTACTTCTACGCCAAGGGCCTGAAGATGGACGACTCGATGTACGACAAGCGCGACTACATCAAGTACGGCGCGTACGCCGGCTGGGGCCTGGCCGGCGTGGTCGGGCTGTCGGCGATCTACTACACGTTCCGCGACAAGGGCCCGCCCTCGACCGGCACGGTCGACGTCAAGGCGCTGGCCCTGACCCCGGCGCTCGGGTCGGACTTCGCCGGGTTGTCGGTCGGCGGCGGTTTCTGAGATCCAGGAGGGGCTTTCGCAAAGCCCCTCCCCCACAAGACGTGGGGCCCCCACCCGAAACGCGAGAATCCTTCTCGGGGGACCCGCGAGTCGCGGTGACACCTCGGGACCCGACGCCGATCACACGGCGGCCGCGCAAGTAGCGCCCCCGCACGGGCCGGGATATCCTCAGCCGGCTGCCGACCTGTCGGCGGAGCTGAGGACCGGCATGAGACTACGTATCCTTCTCTTGGTCACGATGGTGCTGGCGTTCGGGACCGCCCGGCGCGCCGCTGCCCAGGGCGACCCGTGGAAGAACGCCCAGGCGGCGTTCAACCAGGGGGAGACCTATTACCTGTCGGGCAAGTTCGACGACGCCGCGGCGGCCTTCAAGAAGGCCTACGAGGCGCGGCCGATGCCGCAGTTCCTCTACAACGTCGGCGCCGCCTACCACATGAAGGGCAAGAAGGCGTCGGAGCCCGACTCCTACGACAAGGCCGTCGACTACTACACGCGCTACCTCGGCGAGAACAAGGAAGCCAAGGACAAGGAGCAGATCGAGAAGGTCATCGCGGTGCTCAAGGCCGAGGCCGAGCGCCTGCGCGCGGCCGCCGCGGCCGCCGCGGCCGCCGCCGCGACCCAGCCGACCAACCCGACCGGCACCCAGCCGACCCCGACGCCGCCGCCCGCGCCGTCGGCCGAGGTCGAGGCGCTCGGCGACGCCGGCTACCGCGGCCTGGTCGTCATCGAGAGCGAGCCCCAGGGCGCCAACATCTACATCGGCGGCAAGGAGAAGGGCCCGTTCGCCCAGACCCCGTGGTCGGGATCGATGGACGGCGAGTTCCAGTACCTGGTCGAGAAGCGCGGCTACAAGAGCAAGGAGGGCCGCACCTCGGCCGATCCCAGCAAGCTGCTGGTGCTGCAGATCGTGCTGTCCGAGGAAGACTACCTGGGCTGGGTCGAGATCAAGTCGAACGTCCCGGGCGCGAACATCTACCTCGACGACCGCAACGTCGGCGCGATCGGCCACACGCCGTTCTCGGGCAACTTCAAGCCCGGCAAGCACAAGGTGTGGATCGAGGCCGACGGCTACGAGACCAGCGAGCACGACATCGAGGTGATCGCCGGCGAAGCCGCCGAGATCTCGGCGCAGCTCAAGGGCGCGCCGGTCGGCTACCTGTACGTGCGCGGCCCGGGCATCGAGGCCAGCCGGATCTACCTCGACGGCGAGCTCCTGTGCGAGCGCGGCCCGTGCCGCAAGCCGGTCAAGGAGGGGCGCCACCGGGTGTCGGTGCGCCGCTCGGGCTACAAGTCGTACTCGACGACGATCGAGGTGCAGGCCAAGACCGAGATCAACCTCAAGACCGAGCTGGCCAAGAAGCCGGGCCGCGGCGACGCGGTGGTCGCGTACATCTTCACCGGCCTGTTCGCGGGCGGCGGCATCTACCTCGGCCTGCAGGCGCAGAAGCTCGAGAAGGAGCTCAAGGACGACATCGCCCTGGGCAACCCGCCGGTCGATCAGGCCGACCCGCGCTTCGATCGCGGCAAGTACTTCGCGATCGGCGCCGACGCCGCCTACGGCGTGGCCGGCCTGCTGGGCCTCGCCGCGATCTACTACACGTTCCGCGACAAGGGCCGGCCGTCGATCGGCGTGGTCGACGTCCGCGCGCTCGCCCTCACCCCCACGGTCGGCCCCAACTACGCCGGCCTGTCGATGGAGATGCCATGGTGACCCGCACCCGCGTCACGCTCGGCCTCGCCGGGCTGCTGGCCGGCGGCGCCGGCGCCTGCAACTGGACCACGTTCGACGATCTGTCGAGCGAGGTGTGGGTCGAGCGGGTCAACAACCCCGACGACTCGCGGCAATACGGCGTCGCGGTGGGCGCGCTGCCCGACACCGCCGACACGCTCGACGGCCAGGGCGCCAACCTGGTCGTGCTCGGCCGCGCCAAGCTGATGGTGTCGACCCTGCGCTACGGCGGCGACGGCAAGCACGCCGTGTCGTCGGTGGGCGGCCAGGCGATCTTCCCGGCGTTCATGTTCGACGACCTGCCGGCCAAGCCGGCGTTCGCCGTCGACCCCACCGATCACCGCTTCGCGTTCGGCAGCCTCACCGGCAACACGCTGGCCGGCCAGGCCTTCATCGGCGTCATGGACGGCGACAACCTCGGCGTGTCGGTCGCGCCGGCGCGGGTCTTCATCGGCAGCGACATGGCGCTGTCGATGCTGGCGCCGACCGGCATCGCCTTCGCGACGATCCCCGACGCCGGCGGCTTCACCAACGATCCGGGGCTGGGCGAGCTGGTCGTGGCGCGCGGCTCCGAGCTCGACGTCATGTACGACTACGCCAACTCGGCGATCACCGACGTCGGCACGTTCGCCGAGTGCAAGCAGGCGACGTCGCGCGCGACCGAGCAGTCGTTCGAGGTGGCGGTGGCCGACCTCGAGGGCGACGCCGCGCCCGAGATCGCGGTCGGCATGGGCCCGCGGTCGGCCACCGACGGCACCACCTCGGAGATCCGCATCTACCAGGTGGGCGAGGTGGTCAAGAACCAGTCGACCGTCAACCTGCCGACCAACTGCGACCCGCCGTCGACGACGATCTCGGTGCCGGCGATCGACGCCGGCTTCTCGATGCTGTCGGCGCGCTTCGATCCGGCGGTCACCCAGGCCGCGCTGGTGTACTCGGCGCCGAGCATCAACACCGTCTTCGTGCGGTTGCCCGGCGCCACCGACCCGCTGCAGATCACCGTGCCGACCACCGGGTCGACGTTCGGCTACGCGCTGGCCGCCGGTGACCTCGACGGCGACGACGTGCCCGAGCTGGTCATCGGCGCGCCGAAGTCGGACCTGAGCGGCACCACCGACGCGGGCGCGGTCTACATCTACCGCTACACCGCTGGCGCGTTCGCGCAGGTCTCGGCCGCGCCGCTGCAGGTGTCGTCGCCGAGCGCCGGCGATCTGTTCGGCAAGAGCGTGGCCGTCGCGCCGTGGGGCAAGACCGGCCAGAACGTGCTGGTGGTGGGCGGCGAGGGCAAGGTGTTCACGTACTTCCGGTTGCCGGGCCTCTACGACGACGACGTGCGGACCGGCAGGTAGCGTTTGCCGCAGTTCTGGTGCCCGAGCTGCCATCAGTTCTATAGCGAGACGGGCTACTGCCCGTTCGACGGCGCGCGCCTGTCGATCCCGCCGGAGGCGATCTCGTTTCCGGTCAAGGCGGTGTCGGCGCACGAGGAGCTGGGCGCCGCGACGCAGGCGCTGCAGGGCGGCGACCCCAACGCCGCGTACGATCGCCTGGTCGGGGTGACGCTCGACGGCCGCTACCTGATCGAGCGCAAGATCGGCGAGGGCGGCATGGGCGTCGTCTTCGCGGCGCGCCACCTGATCATCGAGCGGCCGCTGGCGGTGAAGGTGCTCAAGCGCGAGGTCGCGCGCGACGCCAGCACGATCAAGCGGTTCGTGCAGGAGGCCAAGGCGGCGTCGCGCATCGGCCACCCCAACATCGTCGACGTCACCGACTTCGGCACGACGCCCGACGGCCTCACCTACTCGGTGATGGAGTACGTCGACGGCAAGACGCTGTCGCAGGCGATCAAGCTGTCGGCGCCGCTGCCGGCCGAGCGCGCGCTGCCGATCGCCGCGCAGATCGCGCAGGCGCTGGGCGCGGCCCACGACAAGGGCATCGTCCACCGCGACCTCAAGCCCGAGAACATCTTCCTGATCAACCGCGATGGCCGGCGCGACTTCGTCAAGATCGTCGACTTCGGCATCGCGAAGGTCACGCCGCTCGACGCCACCGGCGCGGTCGCGCCCGGGCAGGAGGGCCCGCGGCTGACCCGCGCCGGCGCGGTGTTCGGCACGCCCGAGTACATGGCGCCCGAGCAGGCCGCCGGCCGCGGCGACACCGACGGCCGGGTCGACGTCTACGCGCTCGGCACGATCCTCTACGAGATGCTGACCGGGCGGGTGCCGCACAAGAGCGAGAGCATGGTGCGCACGCTGGCCATGCAGATGCTCGATCCGATCGAGCCGCCGTCGAAGGTGCGGCCCGATCTCGCCTTCGACGCCGACCTCGAGGCGGTGGTGATGAAGGCCCTGGCCAAGAAGCGCGAGCAGCGCTACGCGACCATGGGCGAGTTCCTGGCGGCGATGACCGCGGCGGCCAAGGGCGTCGACCTGGCGCAGCCGGTGTCGACCAGCGTCACCGCGCGCTCGCTGGCGGGCGGCGTGCTGCAGCCGATGCCGCCGGGCATGGCGGCCGGCCCCGACGCGACGACCGTGCGCCCGGCCCGCGACTCGCAGGCGCCGCCGTCGAAGCCGCCGCCGCCGCTGGCGCCGGTCACCGCGACCGGCGACCTGCCGCGCCACACCAACCGCTCGCTGGCCGATCCGGTGTTCGTCGCGTCGGCGACCGCCGAGCCGCGGCTGACGCTCGACGTGCCCGAGGAGCCGCCCGCGCCACCGCCGCCGCGGCGCTGGCTGGTCGCGGTGATCGCGATCCTGGTCATGGGCGGCCTCGGCGTCGGCGCGGCGCTGCTGCTGAAGTCGAAGGCCAAGTCGACCGCGCGCGAGCAACCCGCGCCCGACGCCGGCGAGCCGCTGGTCGACGCGCGCACGGTGATCGAGTACGACCTCGACGGCGGCCTCGAGGCGCCGACCGACGCGCGGCCGCCGGGCCCCGGGCCGGGGCCGCGCCCGCTGCGCGACGCGTCGGTGGCGTCGACCGCCCCCGACGCCGACGCCGGCACCCGCGACGCCGGGCCCAAGGTGCTGGGCCGGACGCCGGGCGAGCGCGGCACGGTCGTGATCGAGGTGCTGACGCGCCCCGACGGCGGCATCCTCTACGAGAAGACCCACTACCGCGGGCCCGCCGGCGTGCACATCGAGGAGAAGAAGGGCACCAAGATGCGCCTCAAGTGCACGCTGCCCGGCTACCAGCCCGGCTACGTCGACCTGGTGTTCGACGGCGAGACCGAGGTGACGATCTGCATGATGAAGCGGCTGCCGTGCGTGCCGGGCATCAAGGATCCGTTCCAGGACTGCCCGGAATGAGCGCGGCGCCGACGCGGGGGCAGCGGTTGCCGACGCCGTACGTGACGTACGGGCTGATCGCGGCCAACGTCGGCGTGTGGTTGGTGACGCTGGCGCTGGGGCTCGACATCTCGCAGCCCGACGCGCAGCGGCTGCTCGACCTCGGCGGCAACCTCGGCTCGCGGACGCTGGGCGGCGAGCCGTGGCGGCTGTTCACGTCGATGTTCCTGCACGCCGGCATCATCCACCTGACGATGAACATGCTGGCGCTGGGCCCGACCGGCCGGCAGGTCGAGACGCTGTACGGGCGCGGCGGGATGGCGGCGATCTACCTGATCGCGGGGCTGCTCGGCGCGTTGACCAGCGCGATGCGCGGCAGCGCGGTGTCGGTCGGGGCGTCGGGCGCGATCTTCGGCCTGTTCGGCGCGTTCGGCGGCTTCCTGCTGCGCCACCGCAAGCGGCTCGAGCCGAACGCGGCGCAGGCGGCGCTGCGCAGCGTCGGCATGGTGCTGGCGATCAACCTGTTCATCAGCCTGTCGATCCCGGGCATCGACATGGCCGCGCACCTGGGCGGGCTGGTCGGCGGCGCGGCCACCGGCTGGGCGATCGAGCAGCAGCCCAAGGCGTGGTCGATGGCGCGGCGCGCGCTGGTGGTCGGCGGCTTCGGCGCGCTGGCGCTGTTCGGCGCGACGTACGTCGTGCCGGCGGGCAAGCCGGACCGGCCGGGCGTGGTCGATCAGTACTACCAGGCCGACAAGCAGGCGGTGCGGCGCTTCAACGCCCTCGTGACCCGGGCGCGCACCGGCGAGATGACCGACGCGCAGATGGCCGACGCGATCGAGCGCGAGGTGCTGCCCGACTGGCGCGCCGCGTTCAAGACGCTCGAGGAGGGCGCGCTCGACAGCGAATGGTCGCAGATGCGGCGATCGGCGCGTCGCCGCCTCGACGCGATGACCGGCTTCGCGGCGGCGCTGCGTTCCGGCGACGAGGCGGCGCTGCTCAAGCACCGCGCGGCGCTCGACAGCCCGTAGCGGCTCAGAACACGTCGAGCAGCACGCGACCGCCGCCGAGGATCGTCAGCGCCGGATCGCCGTTGCCGACGGCGAGGTCGCCGCGGGCGTAGAGCGCGAACACCGGCGTGCGCTGCTGGCCGAACGGCGTCAGCCGCAGGTCGAGCTCGAGGCCGGGCAGGAAGCGCGTCGTGCCGCCGGCGCGCTGCACGCCGACCGCGAGCCCGACGCTCACCGACTTGATGCCCTTGGACGCGATCAGCCGCGTCTGGAAGCCGCCGCCGGTCGAGGTGAGGATCGCGGCCTCGATCATCAGCCCGAACTGCGGGTGCTCGATCGTGTGGCGCGGCGCCAGCTGCTTGAGGATGCGCTCGCGGATCTCGGTCGCGACCTCGCGGATCAGGTCCGAGAGATCGTCGGGCGGCGTGCCGCCGTTGGCGACGATCTCGGCGATCCGCTCCTTCACCTTCTCCTTCACCGCGGCCTTGATCTGCTCCCGGAGGTCGAACGCCGACGGCACGGCGAAGCTGTTGAGGCCCAGGCCGAACGTGACGCCCGACACGCCGGCGTCGGCGTCGAGGTTCATGCCGCCGAAGCCGCCGACGTGGGGGCCGACCGCGATCGCGCGGCGCACCGAGTTGAACGTGCTGATCGCGATCCGCTCGACCGCGATCGCGTCGTCGGTGGTGTCGGCGCGGGCCGGCGCGGTCGTGGCCGTGGCGGTCGCAAGCAACCCGAGCGCCACGAACCACCGGAGAAGCTGCATGGCTCCGATGGTAGCGCGAGTCAGTGGTACGTGGCGGTGACCAGCAGCGCTGGCGCGATCAGGCGGATCGAGTCGTCGACGCCGGCGAGCTGGTAGGCCGAGACCCGGGCCAGCGCGCCGACGCTCCAGGCGTCGGTGACGAACCGGTCGTAGCCGGCCCCGACGGTGCCGCCCACGCCGACGCCGGTCGCCGCGGCGCGGGTGGCGCTGCCGTCGAGGTAGCCGGCGGCGAACAGCAGCCCCGCGCGCAGGTGCCAGCCGCCGCGATCGTCGAGGAAGTAGTCGACGAACGGCCCGGTGCCCGAGACGTGCTGACCGCCGGCCGACCCGGCGTCGTAGCTGGGGCTCGGCGCGACCATCGGGAAGGTGCCGACGCCGACCACCAGGCCAGGGCGCGGCGTGACGCCGACCGCGAGCTCGCTGGCGATCGCGGCGCCGGTGCTGGCGCTACCGGTGGCGCCGGTCATCGTCCCGCGCGCGGCGCCGCCGCCCAGCCCGAGGCGGAGGTAGAAGCCGTCGTGGCGGCGCGGCGCGGCGTGGGCGGCGGTCGCGTGGGTGGCGGTGGCGAGGAGCGCGGTGAGGGCGAGGATCGACTTCATGGCTGCACCACGCGGCGGCGCGCCGAAAGGATGCGCGGCGCCGGTGGATTCTCGCAACCGGCTGGAATCACGGGGCGGCGACGTACCGGGCGTAGCGCCAGTCGCGGATGGACGCGACCCGGTCGCCGTCCCAGCCCAGCGCGATCACGTAGGCCGGCGTCGGGCTCGCGCCCTCGAAGGCCAGGAGCGCCAGGCGATCGTCGACGACGCCGATCTCCACCCGCACCGCCTCGGCGGCGTAGCGGCCGAAGTACTCGCCGACCGCGGCGCCCCGGCGGCGGGCCTTGGCCACCAGGTCGAGCTCGCAGTCGTCGGTGAGCAGCGCGCGCAGGCCATCCCAGTCGCGGGCGTTGAACCGCGCCGCGTAGCGCTCGAGGCGGGCGCGCTCGGCGGGATCGATGACCGGCGGGTGGTCGGCGGCGCTCGCCAGCGCCGCCCGGCCGCGCACCAGCAGCGCCTTGACCGCCGGCACCGACACCGCCAGCGCGGCGGCGATGTCGTCGAGCGGCTCGTCGAGCACGTCCTTCAGCACCACCGCGGCGCGCTGCCGCGGCGGCAACGCCAGGAACCGGCTCAGCGACGCGCGCAGCGCGGCGGGATCGCGCGGCGCGACCTCGGCGTCGAGCGCCTCGACCTCGACGTCGTGGTCGACGTGGTGGCGCTGCCGGCGGCGCAGGTGATCGACCGCGGCGTTGTGGGCGACGCGGAACAGCCACGGGCGCAGCTCGGCGGGCGGTGGCGCGGCGAGCGCGC
This sequence comes from Myxococcales bacterium, assembly GCA_016794525.1. GTDB lineage: Bacteria > Myxococcota_A > Polyangia > Haliangiales > Haliangiaceae > UBA2376. The sequence continues at coordinate 117,794 of JAEUJY010000018.1, read as the reverse complement.
GGGCGATGACCTCCTGCACGACGTCCTCGCCGTCGAAGCTCGAGCCGGTCAGCCGCGCGCAGTAGCGGTGCAGCAGCGGCCGCAGCGACGCCAGGTGATCGCCGAGGTCAGCGTCGGCGGGCGGCGTGAGCATGGCGCCGACCCTAGCAGGTGCGGCCCGCGCGCGCGCGGTCACGCCACGTCGCGGGCGGCGACGCGGCAGCGGTGGATCAGCGTGTCGTCGGCGAGCGCGGCGGCGATCGCGGTGGCGCGGGCGTGGGCGTCGTGGCCCTCGGCGCTGGGGCCGGCGATCCGCGCGACCATCAACAGCGCCATCGCGCGCAGCCGGACGTGGCCGGCGTCGCCGGCGAAGGTCGCGGCGCGGCGGGCCTCGAGCAGCGCGCCGCCGCGGTCCCCCTGGCGGTGGAGGCCGTAGGCCAGGCCGTTGGCGCGCCGGCTGCGGGCGAAGGCGGGCGTCGCGGCGTCGTCGGGCAGCGCGGCGTGCAGCGCGAGCGCGGCGTCGATGCGGCCGGCGTGGTTGTAGGCGTGGGCGACCTGGCCGACCCAGCGGGCGCGCAGGCAGGCCGCGTCGTCACCGGCGAGCTCGGCGAGCCAGCCCTCGACCGGGGTCAACGCCGCGGGCACCTCGCCGGGGGCGGCGCGGCTGGCCAGGTGGGCCTGGCCCAGCGCGACCTCGATGGCGCTGGCGCGATCGTCGTCGACGACGCGGGCCGCGGTCGCCAGGTGGCCGGCGGCGTCGTCGGGGCGCTGCGCCCGCGACGCGAGGATCGCGCGGGCCAGCGACAGCCAGCGTCGGCCGGTCCGGCTGTCGCTGGTCGGCGGGCGATCCCACAGCTGCACCAGATCGGTCGCGACCGGCACCGGCAGATCGACGCCGCGCGCGTGGTAGCTGCCGAGGAACCGCAGCCGCGCGTCGACCGGCCGCGGCAGGCCGCAGGTGGAGAGCAGCCGCTCGCCCCAGGTGCCGCCGGGGCGGGTGCCGCGGGCGCGCAGGCGGCGCAGCGCGCGGGTGATGCTCTCGACGTCGTCGCGGTAGGCCCGGGTCGCGGCCAGCCGCTCGGCCACCGCGGCCAGCGTGCCGTGCTCGGCGACCAGCCCGTCGAGGTAGGTGGCCCAGTCGAGCGCGGCCCCGGCGACCGGCTGTCCGGGATTGTGTCCGCGACGCGGCATCGCGCCGAGCCTATAACGAACCCATGCTGATCATCGGTGACATCCATGGGTGCTTCCGCGAGCTCGAGGCGTTGCTCGCGGTGGCCGGCGTTGGCGACGGCGAGGTCGTGGTCAGCGTCGGTGATCTGGTCGATCGCGGCCCCGATCCGGGCGCGGTCGTCGACTTCTTCCGCCAGCGGCCGAACGCGATCGCGCTGTGCGGCAACCACGAGCGCAAGCACGTCCGCGGCGTGCTGTCCTACGGGCAGCAGGTCACGCGGGCGCAGCTCGGCGCGCGCTACGCCGACGACGTCGCGTGGATGGCGACCCTGCCGTACCACCTCGAGACGGCCGACGCGCGCGCGGTGCACTTCGGCCACTTCCCCGGCGTGCCGCTGGCCGACGTCCCCGAGGACGTCCGCGCCGGCACCACCTCGGGCGAGGGCCGGCTGCGCGAGCGGTTCGGCGACCAGCCGTGGTGGGCGCACTACGCCGACCCGACGCCGATCGCGTTCGGCCACGCGGTCATCGGCCCGGAGCCGCTGGTGATCGACGACCGGATCTTCGGCCTCGACACCGGCGCGTGCCACGGCATGGCGCTGACCGGCGTCCGGCTGCCCGAGCGCCGCGTCTTCTCGGTGCCGGCGTTCGCCGATCACTGGGCGACGGTCAAGCACCAGTGGCAGCCGGCGGTCATGCGCGAGCTGCCGTGGGCGACGATGACGTTCGAGCAGATCGATCGCAAGCTGCGCACGCTGCGCGATCCCGAGCTCGGCGACGCGGTGCTGGCGCAGGTCGGCGCGTGGAAGGCGGCCCTGGTGGCGGCGCTGCCCGAGCTGCGCGCGCGGCTCGCCGCCGAGGCCGACCGGCTCGCGGCCGCCGCCGGGGGCGATTTCGGTCGGGCCGCCGCCGCGCACCCCGCGCACAGCTGGCTGCAGCGCTGGCACACCGGCCGGCTGTCGCCGACCCACCTCGGGTGCGCCTCGCCGCGCGACGTCGTCGCCCTCGGCCGGGCCCTCGGCGTCGAGCTGCCGGCCGCGCCGCTGGGGGCGGCTGGTGATCAACCGTGATCACCGTCGCTGATCGCCGGCAGTACATGTAGGACATGTGCCACCGGATGGTGCCGACCGCGCACCGCAAACCGGCGAGCCGGTGTTACGACGGGGAGGTACGCTGCGGGGCCGGGCTCGTCGAAGATGCGCCCACGAGTTCGCTCGCTGGAGGTCCTGATGCGCATTCGCTCGCGGCACGTTGTTTCCGGTACCGGCCTGGCTGCCCTGCTCGCCGTCGGCTGTGCCGCGCCCGAGGACGCGGTGCCCGGCGCCGCGGCGGCGCGGGTCGCGGTCGCGCCCACGCCGGGCAGCTTCGCGCGGGTCGACCGCGTCGTGGTCGCCGACGACGGGCTGCCCAGCTTCGTGCGCGGCGATCTCGGTCGGATCGATCCCCGGGCGCAGGACGTGCCGGCGGCGCTCGGCGGCGTCATCCCCAACATCGCGGCGGCGTTCCGGATGCGCGCCGAGGACCTGATCGCGTACGACGTCAGCCGCGACGAGCTGGGCATGACCCACGTCCGCTACCAGCAGCACAAGCAGGGCCTGCGGGTGGTCGGCGGCGATCTGGTCGTCCACCTCGACGCCGACGGCCTGGTGTCGGCGGTGACCAGCACCGCGCGCGACGGCATCGACCTCGATCCCATCCCGACCGTCGATCTCGATCGCGCGATCGCCACCGCCAGCGCGGCCACCGCCGGCGGCGCGGTGACGGTCCACGGCTCCGACCTGGTCTACCTGTTCGCGTCGTCGGGCGGCGCGCCGTACCTGGCGTGGGAGATCGAGCTGGTCGGCACCCGCGAGGTGGTCTACGACCGCGTCTACGTCGACGCCCGCAGCGGCGCCGTCGTCGATCGCCACCCCGACGTGTTCCCGATCAAGAACCGCGAGGTCTTCGACGCGCAGGGCCGGTCGCCGCCGTTCCTCAGCAGCCCCGGGCCGCGGCTCGCCACCGAGGGCAGCCCGCCGGCCACCGACGTGACCGCGCGTGCGGCGTACGACAACACCGGCATCACGTACGACTGCTACAAGATGAAGTACAACCGCGACTCGTACGACAACGCCGGCGCCAAGCTGACGTCGGTCGTCCACGCGGTGTTCCAGTCGCAGCAGGGCTCGACGCCCAACAACGCGGCGTGGATCGGCCAGTTCGGCCCGGGCATGATGGTCTACGGCGACGGCGACGGCAACCTGATGGGCCCGCTGGCCCGCGCCCTCGACGTCACCGCCCACGAGCTGACCCACGCGGTGACCTCGTCGACGGCGCGGCTGGCCTACCAGAACGAGTCGGGCGCGATGAACGAGGCGATGAGCGACATCATGGCCTCGGTGTGCGAGGCGTGGAGCGAGGGCGCGATCAACCTGCAGACCTGGCAGGTCGGCGAGGACGTCTTCACGCCGGCCGCGCCCGGCGACGCCATGCGCTACATGTACAGCCCGACCCTCGACAGCAACCTGTACCCGCCGGAGCTCGGCGGCTCGCGCGACTTCTACGCCGATCGCTACCTGGGCAGCCAGGACAACGGCGGCGTGCACCTGAACTCGGGCATCGCCAACCTGGCGTTCTACCTGTTGTCGGAGGGCGGCCTGCACCCGCGGCAGCGCGTGACCTTCCGGGTCAACGGCATCGGCATCGAGAAGGCCGGCGCGATCTTCCAGCGCGCGCTGACCCAGGGCTACTTCACGTCGAACACCAACTTCGCCCAGGCCCGCACCGCGACCGAGGAGGCCGCGCGCAACCTGTACGGCGCCGCCGAGGTGACCGCGGTCAGCACCGCGTGGGCTGCGGTCGGCGTCGGCCAGCCGCCGGTGGCCAACGACACGACGCCGCCGACGGTGGCGATCACCTCGCCGGCCGACGGCGCCAGCGTGACCGCCGGCTTCGCGGTCGACGTGACCGCCACCGACGATCAGGGCGTGCTGCGGGTCGAGCTGGCGGTCGACGGCGCGCTGGTCGGCACCGACAACAGCCCGCCGTACCAGTTCACCACCGCCGCCGACCTGGCCGCGGGTCAGCACACGCTGACCGCGACCGCGTACGACGCCGCCAACCAGGCGACCGCGACCACGACCGTGACCATCCCCGGCCCCGGCGTCGAGTGCGTGCCGGCGTGTGGCGACGGCGAGACCTGCACCGACGGCGTGTGCGTGCCCGGCAACCCGGCCGACGGCGACGAGACCGGCGGCTGCCTCGGCTGCTCGACCGGCGGCCCGGACTCGGCCAGCGCGCTCGCGCTCGGCGCGGTCGGCCTGCTGCTGGCGCGGCGCCGCCGGCGCGCGTAGCGGGCTGCGACGGTGGGCCCGCCGGGGACGATTCCGGGTCGTTCCGGATCGTCCCGTTCCGGGTCGTCGCGATGGCGCACGGTGGCCATTCCTGCTTAGATCGCTCGTGGCCCTGCCGTGACGCCGCGCCTGTTGTTCGTGGTCAACGAAGCCTGGTTCTTCGTGTCGCATCGACTCGAGCTCGCGCTCGGTGCGCAGCGCGCCGGCTACGACGTCCACGTCGCGACGCCGATGGCCGACGCGGTGGCCGAGATCGTGGCCCACGGGCTCACGCATCACCCCATCCGCATGGGGCGGCGCAGCACCAACCCGCTCCGCGAACTGACGTCGGTGGTCGATCTGTGGCGGCTGTACCGGAGGCTCCGTCCGGACGTGGTCCACCACGTCACCAGCAAGCCGGTCCTCTACGGTGGCATCGTCGCCCGCCTCGCCAGCGTCCCCGGGGTGATCAGCGCCGTGACCGGGCTCGGTTACGTGTTCATCGGCAGCGACTTGCGCGCCCGCGCGCTGCGGCGTGTGATCGCGCCCGCCTACCGGGTCGCGCTGTCGCATCCGCACGGCATCGTCATCGTGCAGAACCCGGACGATCGCAAGCTCCTGATCGAGCTCGGCGCGAGTGACGCCGAGCGCTCGCGGCTCATCAAGGGCGCCGGCGTGGACATGACGCAGTTCACGCCGCCCGAGACCGAGCGCGCCGACGGGGATCCGCGCGTCCTGCTGGCGTCGCGCATGCTGTGGGACAAGGGCATCGGCGAGTTCGTCGAAGCGGCGCGGGCGCTGCGCGCGCGCGGCGTGCGGGCCCGCTTCCTGCTCGCCGGCGGCACCGATCCGGGCAACCCCGCCGCCATCGCCGAGGGTCAGCTGCGCGCCTGGGCGCGGGAGGGCGTCGTCGAGTGGCTTGGCCATCGCCAGGACATGCCGGCGCTGCTCCGCGACGCCGACGTCGTGTGCCTGCCGTCGTATCGCGAGGGCCTGCCGCGCGTGCTCATCGAGGCCGCCGCGTGCGGGCGCCCGATCGTCACCACCGACGTGCCCGGCTGTCGCGATGTGGTTGTCGACGGCGAGACCGGGCTCCTGGTGCCGGCGCGCGACGCCGAGGCGCTGGCGGCCGCGCTCGAGCGCCTGCTGCGCGATCAGGCGCTGCGGCGCAGCATGGGGCTGCGGTCGCGCGCGATCGTCGAGAAGGAGCATTCGATGCAGCACGTGATCGAGGCGACCCTCGCGGCCTATCGCGACGTGCTCGCGGGAGCGGCGTGATGCGGATCGCGGTGACCGGCGCGCGCGGGTTCGTCGGGCGGACGCTGATGACCACCCTGGCCGCGCGCGAGCTGGCCGCGGTCGGGCTGGTGCGGCGTGCCCCCGACGCCGGGCAGCGCGCGGTCGGCGACCTGACCACCCGGCCGGACCTGGCCGCCGCGCTCGACGGCGTCGACGTCGTGGTGCACCTGGCCGCGCGGGTCCACGTCATGCACGAGACCGAGCGCGATCCGCTCGCCGCGTTCCGCCGCGCCAACGTCGAGGCCACCGAGCACCTCGCCCGCGCGGCGGTGGCCCGCGGCGCGCGCCGCTTCGTCTACGTGAGCTCGGTCAAGGTCAACGGCGAGGCCACGCAGCGCGCGCTGTTCCGCGAGCAGGATCCGCCGCACCCCGAGGATCCGTACGGCGTGTCCAAGGCGGAGGCCGAGCAAGCGCTGGCGCGCGTCGCCGCGGACACCGGGCTCGAGGTGGTGGTGGTGCGGCCGCCGCTGGTCTACGGCCCCGGGGTCGGCGGCAACTTCGTGCGGATGATGCGGTGGCTCCAGCGCGGCGTCCCGCTGCCGCTCGCCTCGGTCCGCAACCGCCGCGATCTGGTCGGGGTGCACAACCTCGCGGACGCGCTCGTCGCGTGCAGCGTGCACCCGCAGGCGGCCGGGCGCACCTACCTCGTCGCCGACGGCGAGGCGGTGTCGACGCCGGCGCTGCTGCGGACGCTGGCGGCGTGCATGCACGTGTGCGCGCGCCTGGTGCCGTGCCCGGTCGCGCTGTTGCAGGCGGCCGGCCGCCTCGCCGGCAAGGGCGGTGAGGTGGCGCGGCTGGTGGGCTCGCTCGAGATCGACGCGGGCGCGCTCCGACGCGAGCTGGGCTGGCGACCGGTGAAGTCATTGCGCGAGGGCTTGCAGCTCACGGCCGACTGGTTCACAGGAGCGCGACACCGATGAAGGGTGCCTACCGCGGCAAGCGAGCCCTGGACGTGCTGGCCGCCGGCGCGGGCGCGGTGGCGGCGCTGCCCGCCATGTCCGCCATCGCGGTCGCCATCAAGCTCACCTCGAAGGGGCCGGTGCTCTACTGGTCGGAGCGCGTCGGGCAGGACAACCGGATCTTCCGGATGCCCAAGTTCCGCACGATGCGGACCGACACGCCGGCGGTCGCCACGCACTTGCTCGACGATCCGGCCCGGTTCCTGACGCCGATCGGCGGCTTCCTCCGCAAGACCAGCCTCGACGAGCTGCCGCAGATCTGGAGCATCCTCACGGGCGACATGACGCTGGTCGGGCCGCGCCCCGCGCTGTTCAACCAGGACGACCTGGTGGCGATGCGGACCGAGCGCGGCGTGCACGCGCTGGTGCCGGGGCTCACCGGGCTCGCCCAGGTCAGCGGTCGCGACGAGCTGCCGATCCCGGAGAAGGTCGCCTACGACGCGGAGTACCAGCGGGCCATCTCGTTCGCGACCGACCTGAAGATCATCGCGCGCACGATCATCAAGGTGCTGCGCCGCGACGGCGTGGCGCACTGAACTCCCTGGAAGGGGCTTTCGCAAAGCCCCTTCCCCGCCGGGGGCAAGCCCCGCCGGGGCCCCAACCCGAAACGCGAGAGCGTGGTCGGGGATCCGAGTTCTGATCAACCTCTGAATCGCCGCGACGTGGATCGGCGCGTGGATCGGCCCCGCGCTGTCGCTGGGCGTCGTGGGCGTGATCCTCGCCTGGCGCGGCCGGCGGGCGTAGCGGGCTGCGACCGGCGCTGCGACCCGCGCGCGGTCGCAGCCTGCCGCAGGCGATGGCGGGAATGACAGCGCGCGGCCCGCGGTAGAGACTCGACCGATGCTCGCCGCGCGCCTCCGCACAGCGTTCCAGGTGCGCGCCGACGAGGTGGCCGCGGTGGTGTGGGCCGCGCTCACGCACTGCGCGATCTTGATGTCGTACTACCTCTTGCGGCCGGTGCGCGACGCGCTCGTGCTCGACGGCGATCCCGCGTTCATCCCGTGGCTGTTCACCGCGACCTTCGTCGCGATGGTGGCGATCGCGCCGCCGTGGGGCGCGCTGGTGGCGCGGCAGCCGCGCGGACGGTTGGTGGCGATCGTCCACCGCTCGTTCGCGGTGCAGCTGGTCGGGTTCGCCGCGGTGATGTACGCCGACGTCGCGCCGGCGCTGGTCGGCAAGATCTTCTACGTCTGGCTGTCGGTGATGAACCTGTTCGGGGTGTCGGTGTTCTGGAGCCTGTGCGCCGATCTGATCCGCCCCGAGGGCGGGCGGCGGCTGTTCGGGCCGATCGCCGCCGGCGGCACCGCGGGCGCGCTGCTGGGGCCGGTGGTCGCGCGGCTGCTGGCCCACCGCGTCGAGCCGGCGGTGCTGCTGGTGCTGGCGGCGGTGCTGCTCGAGGGCGCGGTGTGGTCGGCCCACGCGCTGACCCGGCGGGTGCCGTCGGCGGCGCCGGCCACCAAGGGGCTCGGCGGCTCGGCGTGGGAGGGCCTGCCGCGGGTCCTGGCGTCGCCGTACCTGGCCGGCATCGCCGGCTACGCGCTGTGCGCGGCGTGCCTGGCGACGTTCGTCTACCTGCAGCAGGCCGGGATCGTGAAGGCGGCGCTGCCCGACCGCGGCGCGCGCACCGCCTTCTTCGCCAACGTCGAGCTGATCACCGGGCTGGCGACGATCGTGCTGCAGCTGCTGGTGACGTCGCGGCTGCTGCGCTGGCTCGGCGTCGGGGTGGTGCTGGCGATCCTGCCGGTGGTGCAGGGCGTCGGCGTGCTGGCGCTGGTGATGGCGCCGTCGCTGGCGATGGCGACCGCGGTGTCGGCGAGCGGCCGCGCCGCCACCCACGCGCTGTCGCGCCCCAGCCGCGAGCTGTTGTTCACCGCGCTGCCGCGCGACGACAAGTACCGCGCGAAGAACGTGATCGACACGCTGGTCTACCGCTTCGGCGACTTCGGCTCGGCGTGGCTGCACCGCGGCCTCGCGGCGCTCGGCGTGGTGGTCGCCGCGGTCGCGGTGCCGCTGGCCGCGGCGTGGGTGGCGCTGGCGGTCGCGCTCGGGATCGGCCACCGGCGGCGCACTCGCGACGACGTGCCGCGGTAGCATCGCGTCCATGCGAAACACCTCCACGTTCCTCGCGGCCGCGCTGTGCGCGCTGGCCGCGGCCTGCGGCGGCAAGAGCGCCCCGGCGTCCACCGGCCCCACCAACAGCGGCGGTGACGGCGCCGGGGCCTCCGACACCGACGCGATCCTCGCCGCCATCGGCGCGATGGCCGTTCCGGACGCGTGCAACAACGGCGACGGCGCGGCCGATCTCAAGGCTCACCTCGACGCGCAGCGCGAGAGCCTGGGCGGCGCGGCGGCCACCGACACGTCGTTCGACTGCCAGCCGCCGGTCGACGGCCTCCGCGAGTGCACCTGGGGCGTCTTCAACAAGCCGCCGGCCGCGCCCGACCCCGACGACCCGTGCGGCGGCGAGTGCTGCAGCGGCTACCAGATCATCTTCAAGGTCGACGCCGCCGGCGCGATCGATCCGGCCAACGTCTTCTGCAACGCGCCGGGGTGAGCCGGCGCCGTCACGCCAGCGGGTAGTGGCGGATGCGGGCCAGCGCCGCGCGCAGCTCGCCGCGGTGGTCGGGGTGCGCCAGGTCGATCAGCGCCTCGCCGCGCTGGCGCAGGCTGAGGCCGTGCAGGTTGCGTGCGCCGTGCTCGGTGACGACCCAGTGCACGTGGCCGCGGGTGGTCACGACGCCGCTGCCGACGGCGAGCTCGGCGGTGATGCGCGACACCTTGCCGCCGGCCGCGGTCGACGGCATCGCGATGATCGGCTTGCCGCCGGGCGACAGCGCCGCGCCGCGCAGGAAGTCCATCTGGCCGCCGATGCCCGAGTAGATCGTGTGGCCGAGCGAGTCGGCGCACACCTGGCCGCTCAGATCGATCGCCAGCGCCGAGTTGATCGCGGTGACCTTGGGGTTCTTGCGGATCAGCGCGGTGTCGTTGGTGCGATCGCAGCCGTGGAACTCGACCGCGGGGTTGTCGTCGACGAAGTCGTACAGCTTGCGGGTGCCCATCACGAACGACGTCACCGAGCGGCCGGGGTGGACCGCCTTGGCGCGGTTGGTGATGACGCCGCCCTCGACCAGCGGCACCATGCCGTCGGAGAACATCTCGGTGTGGACGCCGAGGTCGGCGTGGTTGCCCAGGCGGGCCAGCACCGCGTCGGGGATCGCGCCGATGCCGGTCTGCAGCGTCGCGCCGTCCTCGACCAGCTCGGCGACCAGCGCGCCGATGCGATCGATCACCGGGGTCGGCGCCTCGGGCTCGTGGCGCGGCAGCGGCCGGTCGGTGTGGACGAACGCGGCCACCCGATCGATCGGCACCATCGTGTTGCCCAGCGTGCGCGGCATCTGCTGGTTGATCTCGGCGATCACCACCCGCGCGCAGTCGACCGCGGCCCGGGCCGCGTCGCACGAGGTCCCCAGCGAGCACAGGCCGTGGCGATCGGGCGGCGACAGCTGCACCAGCGCGACGTCGAGCGGCACCGCGCCACCGGTGAACAGCGCCGGGATGTCGGACAGGAACACCGGTACGAAGTCGGCGCGGCCCTCGGCGACCGCGACGCGCGCGTCGGGCCCGACGAAGAACGACACCGAGCGCAGCCACGGCGACACCGCCGGCGCGAACAGCGGCGCGGTGCCGATCGTGTGCAGGTGGTAGACGCGGACGCCGCTGACGTCGGTGCGCGCGGCCAGCGCGTCGACCAGCGGGGTGGGGGTGGCGGCGGCGCCGTGCAAGAACACGTTGGCGCCGGACGGGATCGCGGCGACGGCCTCGGCGGCGGTGCCGCCGCGGGTGGCCCAGGCGGGAGACGTCATGAGGGGCATCCTGCCGGGACCGTCACGCGCGAGCAACCACGCCAGCGAAGTCCAGGCCCGAGACCACGCCGACGAAGTCGTGCTTCTTGCTGACGACGATGCGGCGCACGCCCATCCGCGCGCACTGCGCGGCCGCGCGGTGCAGCGAGGTCGTGGCCGGCAGGCAGATCAGCGCGGCGTCGTGCAGCTCGCCGACCGGCGTGTCGGCGGCGACGTCGCGGGCCGCGAGCGCCTCCTCCTGCGTGAACACGCCGACCGGCCAGTCGTTCTCGGTGACCACCAGCCCGGTGATGTGGGCGCGATCGAGCCACTCCATCGCCAGCGACAGCGGCTGCTCGACGCGGATCGTCACCACCGGCGCGGTCATCACCGACTCGATCGGCGCCTCGACCTTGGCGGCGTCGACGGCGCGGGTGAGATCGGTGGTGGTCAGCACGCCGGTCAGGCGGCCGGCGTCGACGACGAACACCCGGTGGATGCGGTGCTCGATCATCACCCGGGCCGCGTCGCGCAGGTTGGTGCTGGCCTCGACGACGATCGGCCCCTGGGTCATCAGCGCGTCGCAGGTGACGTCGCGCAGGTGGGCGTGGTGGCGGCGGTAGCGCAGCAGATCGGAGCGCGACACCACGCCGACGATCGAGCCGCGATCGTCGATCAGCGGCACCGCCGAGATCCGCCGGCTGGCCAGGATCGCGGCCACCTCCTCCACCGGCGTGACCGCGGTGGCGGTGATGGGGTCGGTCGTCATGTAGGTCGCGACGACGTGGGTGGCGAGGCTCATGCCCGCCAGCGTTGCAAGGTGGTTGCCAGCGCCCAGGCGCTCCATCGCGAGGGCTTCGCGCAGCTCCTGCGCGGTGGTGCGCAGCTTGCGCTGGCAGGCGCAACCGCCGCGGATTTCAGGCGCTTCGCCCGCGAAGCCGGGCGAGGCTCACTCGGCGATCAGCGCGCCGCACGCGCCGGCCGGGCAGTCGCACACGCCGCCGCAGGCGTCGACGATCGTGCCGTCCTCGAGGAAGCGGTCGATCTGATCGATGATGTGCTCGCGCCGCCGCGGGTTCTCGTGGGCCTGGTTGTTCTCGGTGTTGAGCAGGTTGGTGGTCGGCGGCAGCGGGGTGGGGTGCTCGTCGACGATCACCAGGCCCGACGGCGGCGCGGTGGTCGCCAGGGTCAGGCCGTAGGGCGGGGTCGCCGCCGGCGCCGCCAGCGGGATGCCCATCGTGCGCGCCTGCAGGAACGCGCCGAGGTTGGTGACCTGGGTGTCGCCCATCGACGTGTACAGCAGGTACTGCTTGGCGGCGGCCGGGTCGCCGGCCAGCGGCGCCCAGTGCAGCGGATCGATCACGTCGAGGCCCATCTGCACGACCTGCTGCAGCAGGGTCTGGGTCAGCGGATCCGCGTAGGTCCCCTTGAACGGCAGGCCGAGCGTGGCCCAGTTGGTCGAGCGCTCGAACAAGAGGCTCCAGTTGGCGCCGCCGACGTGCAGGACGCCGCGCCGCATCTGCGGATCGATCGCGTACAGCGTGCTGCCGAGGATGTGGCCCTGCGAGATGCCGAAGAACGTCAGGTCGGCGGCGGTGTCGGCCACCGACGCGCCGCTGCCGTCGATCAGGATCTGCGTGGCGATCTTGGTCCGGGCCAGCGCGGCCAGCGCCTCGACGTCGATCATGCCCTGGACGATGCCCTCGCCGAACGCGAACACCTTGTCGAGGTTGCCGAGCGCGATCAGCGCGTTCGCGGCGTCGGGGCGGGCCATGCCGCGCCAGTCGGTGCCGAGGATGATCCGGCAGGTGCGCGCCGCGAACGCCTGCACGTAGCCGCCGCCGGTCTCCTCGATGCCGCCGAAGAAGCCGTGGCCGTAGAGCGTGATCGGCGCCGGCGCCGCGGGCGTCGCGCAGCTCGGCACCAGCGCGACGCCGCGCACCGGGGTGGTGCCGCGCGCGACCACGCCGCCGCCCTCGCGCAGCAGCCCGCCGGCGTCGACGACGGTCGGCGCGTCGAACGTGAACGTCACCTTGCGCGCGATGCCGGGGCTCGGGTCGGCCTCGACGACGACGTCGTGGAGCATCAGGTTGGCGCCGCCCGCGCCCTGCAGCGCCGCGGCGGCGTCGCGCGCGGCGAGCAGATCGCGGCGCAGGTCGGCGTCCGCGGCGGTCGTGAAGTCCCACGCCAGCAGCAGCTGATCCTTGGCGACGCCAGCGGCGGCGAGCGTGGCGAAGATGTCGTCGTAGCTCGGGCGCAGCGCCTCGAGCCGCGCGTTGTCGGTGACGGCGCCGCTGACGATCGCGGCGAACCCGGCCGGCACGTCGATCGCCGCGCCGTCGGCGGCGCGCAGCGCGCTGGTGATCGCGACGATGTAGCGGTGCCCGCCGGCCAGGCGGGTGGTCGGCCGCAGGTACAGCGCCTGGCGGGTCGGGTCGCCGGGGATCGCGTTGGCGTCGACCTCGGCGAAGTGCGCGACCCGCTCGCCGGTCGTGGCGTCGAGGATGATCGTCGGGCTGGTCGCGGTCAGGCTGGCCGCGATCGCGGCGTGGCCGGCCAGGTTGGCGCCGTCGAGCTCGACGCCGAAGTGGGCGACGATCTGGGTCGCCGGCGAGTAGCCGCTCTTGCCGTTGAGGTGCGCCGGGTCGAACACCGCGCCGCCGTTGCCGGGCGGGATGGCGCCGGCCGGGAACGCCAGCACGACGCCGGTGGGCGAGCTCTCGCTCGCGACCTGGAAGCTCGACACCGGCCACGGCGCCAGGCACGCGCCGCCCTGCAGCGGGTTGCACTCGGGTGGCACGTCGAGGTGGAGCGGACCGTCGTCGCCGCCGCAGGCGACCAGGAGCAGCGAGCAAGCCAGGAGCGTGCGCATGGCGTCAGGCTAACTCAGAACCCGGAACGCCAGCTCGCGTTGTGGGTGGGGGCCGGCTGGCCGTACCCATCGGCCGGTAGAGGTTCATGGCACGCGGCGCTCCACCTACCTCCACCTGGGTCTTTTCGAAAGACCCTCGAGGACCTCAGAAGCAGCAGCTGTCGCGGTAGCCGCAGCGCGGGCACTTGTAGTGCGCGTGCTCGGGCTCCATCAACGTCGCGCACGTCGGGCAGGTGATCGACAGATCGGCCTTGCACATCGGCGGCACGGTGCCGCGGGCGCGGATGTGGGCGGCGATCGGTGGAGGCGGCACGCTCGGCGGGACCTGGCGTGGGTTCATGGCGCGAGCCTACCCGAGGGGGCTGACGCAACGCCGACGACCCCCGTGGTACACCCCCGGCCATGAAGGCCTCGGTCCGATTCTCGACGATCCTCCTCGCTGCCCTGGCCGCCGCGTGCGGCGGCGGCGGCAAGCCGACCACCACCGGCACGACCCCGGTCGCGCCGCTGCCCCCGGACGCCAAGCCGCCGGTCGACCCGCCGCCGGCGGTCGAGGAGGGGCCGACCGCCGAGGCCGCGCTGGCCTGGGTGCTCGAGACGATCGCGTCGGGCCAGGTGACCGAGGCGGACATCCAGGCGCGCTTCGCGCCGAGCTTCCTCAAGCAGGTGCCGGCGGCGCAGGTGGTCCAGATCTTCGGCGCGCTGCACGAGCAGCTGCCGCCGACCAAGATCCTCAAGCAGGAGGGCGAGGCGCCGCTCAAGCTGGCGGCGCTGCTCGACACCGCCTCGGGCGGCGTCCGGGTCGGCATCGAGATGACGTCGACCTCGCCGCGGCAGATCGCCGGGCTGTTGTTCAAGCCGGCCACCGCCGAGGCGCCGCCCAAGACCTACAGCGACGCGGTCGCGCAGCTCGACAAGGCGGGCAGCAAGAACCAGCTGTTCGTCGCCGAGCTGGTCAAGGGCAAGTGCGAGCCGCGCCAGAACCACAACACCACCCAGAGCCTGGCGATCGGCTCGACGTTCAAGCTGTGGGTGCTGCTGGCGCTCGACGAGAAGATGCGCACCGCGAAGAAGCTGTCGTGGGACACCAAGCTGGCGATCCGCGACGCCGCCAAGAGCCTGCCGTCGGGGACGATGCAGGACGAGGCGGCCGGCACCGAGCACACGCTGCGCGAGTTCGCGACGCAGATGATCTCGATCAGCGACAACACCGCGACCGATCACCTGATCGACTACGTCGGCGACGCCACGGTCGAGAAGGCGCTCACGCTGGCCAAGCACGGCAACCCCGCGGCCAACATCCCGTTCCTGCGCACGCGCGAGCTGTTCGGGCTGAAGCTGGCCGCGACCGCCGACGAGCTGGCCGCGTACCGCAAGGCCAAGGCGCCGGCCAAGCGCAAGCTCCTGGCCGACATGCGGGCCCGGCCGATCGACGTCGAGAAGGCGATCAAGGAGTGGGGCGACACGCCGCGGGCGCTCGACCTCGAGTGGTTCGCCGACGGCCGCGACCTGTGCAACGTCATGGCGACGCTCGGCGCCCGCGCCAAGTTCGACCCCGAGTCCGAGCTGCTCAAGGTGCTGGGCAAGAACCCCGGCGTCGAGATCGATCGCGCCAAGTGGACCTACGCCGGCTTCAAAGGCGGGTCGGAGCCGGGCGTGATGAACCTGACCTGGCTCCTGCGCCGCGCCGACGGCAAGTGGTTCGTCGTCGTGGTCGCGGTCAACGACGAGACCCACAAGCTCGACGAGGGCCTGGTGGCCAACGCCGCGCAGGGCGTGGTCGCGATCCTCGGCAACGAGGCGCCGTAGCGCGAGCTTCCGGCGGACGCGCCAACGCGCGGCTGCTGACGGCGGCGCGGCGATCGGCGATGCTCGGGCGGTGAGGTCCGCGACGCTCGCGCTGGTGGTGGCCGCCTGTGGCGGCGACGCGTCGACCGACGTCACCGGCCCGTACACCGGCACCACCCACCGCTTCGTGGTCGACGCGGTGACGCTGCCCCGCGACGCCTCCGCGGCGCTGGCGGTGGGCGCGGATCTCGACGGCGACGGCACCGTCGAGAACCAGCTCGGGGCGATCACCGGCCTGCTGGCGGTGGCCAACGACCTGTCGGTCGACGCCGCGAGCATGATCGCCGCCGGCGGGCTGGCGTCGACGGTCGAGATCACCGCCGACGACCTGACCGACGATCCCAGCGTGGCGGTCGCGTACTTCGGCGCCGACGGCGATCCGGCGACCGCGGCCGGCGGCGCGCTGATCGCCGGCGGGTTCCGTTCGAACCGCACCGCGACCACCCGCGTCCCCGGGATCGCGCGGCTGCGCCTGCCGGTGTTCACCAACAGCGATCCGCTGCCGCTGCCGCTCGACGGCATGGAGGTCGAGCTGGTGCCCGACGGCCGCGGCGGCTACGACGGCGTCGTGCGCGGCGGCATCGCCCAGGCGGCGGCCCGGGCCGCGGCCTACGCCGGGCTGCGCCAGATGTTCGCCACCGAGCCCGACCGCCACCAGGTGTTCCTGCGCGGCGTCGACCTCGACCGCGACGGCGCGATGACCGACGCCGAGCTCGACGCGTCGATCATCGCGACGCTGGTGACCGCCGACGTCCAGCTGTTCGTCGACGGCCGCTACGCGCCGCGGGCGGTGGGGGCGCGCCCCGACTCGGTGTCGGTGGCGTTCGCGATCCACCTCAGCCCGTGCGCCGCCGGGCGCTGCGCGACGACCCCGCCGGCCGAGGCCTGCCGCGATCGCGTGCGCGACGGCGACGAGACCGACGTCGACTGCGGCGGCGCGTGCCAGCCGTGCGCGGGCGGGCTGGCGTGCGTCGGCGGCCACGACTGCCAGGCGCTGGCGTGCACCGCCGATCGCTGCGCCGCGCCGAGCTGCGCCGACGGCCTGCGCGACGGCTTCGAGAGCGACGTCGATTGCGGCGGGCCGTGCCCGGCGTGCGCGGTGGGCGAGCGCTGCGTCGACGACGGCGACTGCGCGGGCGTGTGCGCCGGCGGTCGCTGCGCGATGCCGTGAGGCTCAGGCCTTCGGGACGCAGACGTTGCGGGTGCCAGCGCCGCTGAGCTTCGGCCGCGCCGCGCACACCAGGCCGGCCGCGCACGACGCGCCGTTGTCGGTGAGCGAGCAGGTCCGCGCGCACTGGCCGCCGGTGCCGAGCTTGGCGTCGGTGACGCAGGTGGTGGTGGCGTAGCCGGGGACGTCGGGGCACAGGCTCTGGCAGGCCTGGGTGCACACGCCGGCGCTGCAGCGGTTGCCGGCCTGGCAGTCGCCGTCGGCGCGGCAGCGATCGCCGATCCAGCCGGGGGCGCCGGGCGCGCACACCGTCGTCGTCACCGTCGGGCGGTTGAAGCGCGCCTCGGTGCGCGGGACGAAGTGGTCGTAGCTCTTGCAGCCCTGGTTCTGCGCGACCTGGCGCGGCACGCACAGGCCGCTGCCCGGGCGCTCGGCGTCGGCGACGCAGAACGTGGTCGGCTGGTTGGCGCGGTCGGGGCAGGTCGCGGTGCAGCGCTGGCTGCAGAACTTCCGGCCGCCGATCGGGTTGGTGCGGCACTCGCCGCCGGTGAAGCCGCAGTCGGCGTCGACGGTGCACTCGCTGCCGATCCACCGCGGCGTCACGTCGACGCGGACGCCGGCGGCGGTGCGCTCGGGTTCGCGCTGCACGTGGACCGGCACCGCGGCGGCGCCGTTGGTGCGGGCGTAGACCTCGAGCACGTCGGCGGCCTCCATGCGCAGGCAGCCGTGCGAGACGTAGCCGCGGCGCAGCGTGCCGCCGTTGGCGTTGCGGTAGCCGTCGATCGGGCCGTGGATGCCGTAGGCGCCCGACCACGACAGGAACGGCAGGCCGGCGAACACCGGCAGCTTCTCCCCGGTCTCGGGATCGGTCCACCAGGTCTTGCACGCGGTGCGGCCGCTCTTCTTGATGACGAAGTCCTGCTTGCCGTAGGCCAGCACCGGCCACATCGAGCGCGACTCGCCGTACGCGACCGACGCCTCGTCGTCCTCGATGCCGCCGACGCCGATCGGGAAGGTCTTGTCGAAGCCGGTGGTGCGATCGAACAGCCGCAGCGTCTGGCCGTCGATCGACACGGTGATCTGCGGGCTGGGCAGCGCCGGCAGCGCCGGGATGTCCTTGCAGGTCAGCGCCGAGCCCCAGTTGCCGTCGGCCTTGGCGTCGGCGTCGTCGAGCGCCCCCACCGGCAGGTCCCCGCCCAGGTCGTCGTCGCCGTCGTCGGTCGCGCCACACGCCACGCCCACCATCAGAACCAGGGTCGCCAGTCGCCGCATGGCGCGCCGTTCTGCAACCGCCGATCCATGGTCGGGCCAGCGTCCAAGCCACGTTGCGGCCTCCGCTGCTGGCTGATCGAGTCGCCAGGCCAGCCCATGCGTCAGGTGTTCGCACCCCAGGGCTCTTGCACCCGCCACCCCCGATCCACACCATCGCGGCATGACCCGCTTCGATGCGACCACGGCCGAGTGCCGGGTGTTCACCTTCAAGGAGGGGGCGCTGTCGGCGATCGCCCACGACCTCGAGCTGGCGGTGGGCACCGCGTCGATCGAGGTCGGCGACGACCTGGCGATCGAGGCGAAGATCGGGCTGGTTGGGCTGCGGGTGCTGCACGCGGTCAAGGACGGCCGCGCCACCAGCGCGCTGTCCGACGGCGACAAGCGCAAGATCGAGCGGACGATGGCCGACGACGTGCTCGACACCCGCCGCTATCCGGAGGCGGTGTTCCGCGGCAAGGCCGAGCCGGCCGGCGGCAGCTACCGGATCAGCGGCGAGCTGACGCTGCACGGCAAGACTCGCCCGCTGACCGTGACCGGCCAGGCCCGCGATGGCCGGCAGGTGTTCGAGGTGTCGCTGCACCAGCCGGACTTCGGCATCAAGCCGTACAGCGCGATGCTCGGCACGCTGAAGGTGAAGGCCGACGTGAAGGTGCGCGTCGCGGTGCCCTGGCCAGCGTCGTGAACGCGGCGTAGGGTCGGGCCATGTCGACCCACACCGCGCGCCTCGTCTGGAACCGCACGACCGAGACCATGGATCCCAAGACCTACGCGCGGGATCACCAGTGGCGCTTCGACAGCGGCGTCACCGTCGCCGCCTCGGCCGCGGCGGGGCCGGCGATCCCCCCGGGCACCGTCGGCGCCGACACCGTCGATCCCGAGGAGGCGGTCGTGGCGGCGCTGTCGGGCTGCCACATGCTGTTCTTCCTGGCGCTGGCCGCCAAGAAGGGCCTGACGATCGATCGCTACGAGGACGCGCCGCACGGCGTGCTCGAGAGCAAGGACGGCGCGACGTGGCTGACGACGATCACGCTGGCGCCGCAGGTCACCTGGGGCGGCGCCGCGCCCGACGCCGAGACGGTGGCGACGCTGCACCGCGAGGCGCACAAGCGCTGCTACATCGCCAACAGCCTCAAGAGCCACGTCGTCATCGAGGGCGTCGAGCTCGCGCATTGAGTTCTAGGAGGGCGTGGCGCGCGGCGATCACAGCCCGACCGCGATCGACAGCGCGCCGCCGGTGAACCAGGTGCGCTCGGTCGGGCCGAGCATGCGATCGGGGCCGCACGACGTGCGGGCCCAGCCGGGGCCGCTCTCGACGGCGGCGATCACCGTGACCGGCGCGCCGTCGCGCGCGACGCGGTAGCCGAGGCCGACGCCGCCCAGCACCGCGGGCTCGGCGCAGATGATCGCCAGCTGCGGGCGCAGCTCGACGCGGGCGACCCACGCGTGGCCCAGCGGCACCAGCGCGCCGGCCCGCGCCGAGACGCTGAGCAGGCCGGCGCCGACCGCGGCGAAGCCGGTCACGCCGCCGACCGCGGCCCGGCGGCCGGCGCTGACGACGAACATGCTCGCCAGCTGGTGATCGTCGGCGCTGGCGTGGATCGCGACCGGCTCGACGTCGACGAAGTAGCGATCGGCGCGCGCCGCCGCGGGCGCGACGACGGACGTGACGACGAGCACGGCGAGGATCGACAGCGTTGCGCGCACGCCGTCGAGTTCAGCAAGCCGTGTGCCCACGCAACTGCGCGCGGTCGCGTCGACCAGGGCGCCGCCTCTGCGCGGACCGCGGCGCGGGTGTCGCGATCAGCGCCGACGGCGCCGACCCAGCACCAGCGCGACCAGGCCGCCCAGCGCGACCGCCGGCACCGGCGCGCTGCCGGTCGAGCAGCAACCGCCGGGCTGGGTCGTGACGGTGCCGGCGTCGGGCTCGCCGACGCCCGCGTCGCCGACCGGCGGCCCGATCCGGTGCACCAGCACGCCGTCGGACAGGATGTCGGGCGAGCGCCCGGCGGCCGACACCGCGCGCACCGCGAAGACGTACTGGACGCCGTCCTCGAGCGCGAGGCCGGTGCGGGTGTACGACGTCGCGTCGACCGGCTGCCACGGCGGGTAGAACACGTAGCCGCCGTCGGCCTTGGCGATCGCCACCTCGTAGCTGGTCGCGCCGGGCACCGGATCCCACGACGCCGACAGCGTGTCGCGGGTGGTGACCTCGTCGACGTCGTCGCCGCTGGCGGTCGCGGGGTCGAGATCGCGGACGATGCCGGGCCCGCGCAGCGGCGCGTTCTTGAGGCCGTACAGGTAGCCGTCGGCGACCGACACCAGCAGCTCGTCGTTGCCGTCGCCGTCGGTGTCGGCGATCGCGACCGCGCCCACCGGCGCGCCGAACGGCACCGCGAAGTCGAGCGTGCCTGCGCACGGATCGACGGCGTACAGCCAGCCGTCGGCTGAGCCCACCACCGCGCTCGGGTGGCCCTGGCCGGTGAGGTTGCTGTGCACGATCGCCGACGCCAGCTGCCCGGGCTTGGCGCCCGCGGCCGCGGCGTCGGCCGGCGTCGCGAACAGCTGGCCGCCGGCCAGCGTGAACGCGCGCTGCTCGCCGGGGCCGGCGGGATCGTTCACGCGCACGACGCCGGCCTCGAGCGACGTCGACACCAGCTGCGGGCGACCGCCGCAGGTCGCCAGCGCGCCGTAGGGGAACGGCCGATCGTCGCGCCCGGTCCACAGCACCGAGGTCAGGTCGTGATCGACCGCGCGCGCCGGGAAGAAGCTGCCGGTCAAGACCAGCTCGGGATCGACGTCACCGTCGAGGTTCGCGACCATCGGCATCATGTAGCTGGTGACCCCGGCGCTGCCGTTGGCGATGATCGCGCCGTTGGTGCCGGCGAAGACGAACGTGCCGTAGTGGTGGAACAGCACGTCGTCGCGGCCGTCGCGGTCCCAGTCGGTGACCGACAGCCCCGACGGGAACTTCGCGGGCCCCGGGTTGAGCGGCGCGGTCCACAGGATGTGGCCGTCGCCGCCGGACAGCGCGGTGGTGCGGATGTCGGGATCGCTCGAGCGGCCCCACTGCACCGCGACGTCGGGGATGGTGTCGCCGTCGAAGCGGCCGATCACCAGATCGTTCCAGCCGTCGCCGCCGAGCGTCGTCTCCCAGCGCACCGCGCCGGCGCCGTCGAGGCGCGCGATCGACTCGGTGGCCGGCACCGTGCCGGCGTCGCGGCGGCGGCACATCACGCCGGGAGCGCCGCCGAGGTCGGGGACGATCACCGGCGCGAACGCCGAGCGCAGCTCCCACAGCCGCGTCGGCGGGCCGGCGTTGGTCGCGCTCTTGGCGTCAAGGGCGGCCAGCGTGCGGCGGCTGTCGGCGACGACGACCTCGGCGGCGCCGTCGCCGGTGAGCTGGGCCGCGACCGGGGCCTGGGCCAGCTGCTGGCCGCCGCCGGTGTCGTAGTACTGGCCGGCGCGTAGCGACCCGACGGGCGCCAGCTCGGGCAGCGTCAGCGTCGTCAGCCGGCCGTCGGAGGTCGAGACCACCAGCCGATCGCCGTCGAGCCAGCCGGCCAGCACCTCGGCGTCGGGCGCCGCGCGCCACGACCGCAGCGGCGTGTCGGCCGGGACCCGCGCGTCGTAGACCACCAGCTCGTTGGGCCGCTTGGTGTCGACGGTGGCGAGGTCGAGCGCGCCGTCACCGTTGGCGTCGAACAGCACCGGGCGCGTGGTGAGCGGCCGGACGCCGGCCAGCGTCGGCTCGCGGGTCGGCAGGATCCGCCGATCCTTCAGGCGCCAGCTCAGCGTGGTGCGCGTGGGCGCGGCGCGATCGAAGCTCCACCCGATCAGCTGCTGGCTGGCCTGGGTCAGCAGCACCGCGCTGGTGGCGGTGGGCGTCAGCGCGGCGACGTGCTGCTGGCCGGGGATCGTGGTCAGCACCTCGCCGGTGGCGGCGTCGAGGATCGTCGCGACCGGGTCGCCGTTGGTCGCGACGCCGGTCGCGATGAGCTCGCGCGCGCCGTCGTGATCGAGATCGGCGATGCGGTCGCTGCCCATCGTCAGGTCGGCGTCGCGATCGCCGACGTCGGTCGACCACACGACGTCGAGGCGCGCCGGGTCGGTGCGGTGCTGCAGCACGAACACCCGGTGGCCGGTGCCGGCGGCGCGCAGCGTCGAGCCCAGCCAGCACGCCAGCTCGTCGCCGGCGCCGGGCAGCAGATCGACCGCCTCGCAGTACGCGGTGGTCAGCCACTCGCCGAGGTCGCCCGAGCTGGCGACCGGGGCGCCGGTGGCGGCGTCGAGCAGCCGCAGGTCGGTGTGGGTCGCGAGCACGAACTCGAGCGCGCCGTCGCCGGTGACGTCGGCCACCTGCATCTGCCGCGAGCCGGCGCAGGCCGACGACGGCAGCACCCACAGCCGGCGGGCGGCGGCCCAGCCGTCGGCGAAGCTCCAGACTGCGCCCGGCGTCGTCGACCGCAGCTGGCAGCAGTAGCACTCCTGCGCGATCAGCTCGCGCCCGGGGCGCCCGTCGACGTCGGCCAGCCGGACGTCGGCCAGCGTGCCCATCTCGCCCAGCGGCTCGGCCCAGCGCAGCGCGCCGTTGGCCGGATCGAACACGAACGCGCGGTCGATCGATCGGGCGATCAGCTCGTCGGCGCCGTCGCCGTCGAGATCGCCGGTGCCCACCAGCGCGGTGAGCTCGAGGTTGTCGCTCTGCCAGCGCGGCACGCCCTGCGCCGACAGCGCGCGCAGCCGCCCGCCGCCGATGTACGCCACCGCGCCGGTCGCGCCCAGCGGCTGCACCAGCGACGGACCGAGCGCGCCGCCGAGGTACTGCCGCCAGTAGGCGGCCGGCGTGCGCAGGTTGCTCATCCCGGTGGCCGCGCCGGTGCGCTGCATGTCGTGGCGCGCCACCGGCCAGTCGGCGTGGGCGACGCCGGCCGAGGTGACGAGCGCGAGGACGAGCAGGCGGCGGAGCTGGACCATGGCGTCTCCCAAGCGTAGCCGGTGCGCCCTCCAAGCGAGGGTGCCGACGGTCACTTGGACACCGCCGCCGGGCCCGCCGTTCATGCCCGGGCGCGGAATCCGCGCATCAGCGGCCGCGGGCGGCCAGCATCGTCGCGATCACGCGAGCTTGGTCGTCCTCCGACAGGCTCGACCCGCTGGGCAGGCACAGGCCGCGCTCGAACCGCGTCGCCGCCACCGCGCCGGTCGATGCGGGCCATCGGCGTCAGCGCCCGCGGCTCAATTGAGGCCAGCGGCCGGCCGCCCCGCGCGGCGGCTGGGATCGGCCTCGGGCGCGCTCGGCGCCGCCGCGTCGCGCTTGCGCAGGCGATCGCGCACCGCCCGCAGCACGATCAGCGCGTCGACGGTGAGCGACGCGTGGTCGGCGTACCAGCGATCGAGCGCCTGCTCGTCGTCCCACGCGCGGTCGGCGCCGCCGTGGAGCTGCGACCAGCCGGTGAGGCCGGGCTTGCTGCGCTGGTTGATCGGCGACAGCGCGGCGTACTGCGGGTGCACCGGCCGCGGCCCGACCAGGCTCATCTCGCCGGTCACGACGTTCCACAGCCCGGGCAGCGCGGCGATGCCGGTGGCGCGCAGCCACGCGCCCAGCTCGGTCTTGTCGTGGGTGCGCAGGTGCCACATCGCGAACGGCTCGCCGCCGCGGCCGGCCCGCAGCACCCGCGCGAACGGCGGCGGCCCGACCTCGACCCGGGTGGCGGCCGCGGCCAGCGCCAGCACCGGGCCGGTGACCACGATCGCGGCGCTGGCGCCGAGGACGTCGAAGGCGCGCTTGACGGCGCGCTGGCGCAGGTCGCGGAGGTCGGCGAGGAGGCCCATCGGCGGCACTGTAGCAAAGGCGCTGCGCAAAGGCCGCGCGGGGAGGTGACGCAGGCGTTGCGCGGCGCGTCGCCACCGAACTGTCACCGGCGCCCGGTCGCCCGGTCGGCAACGGCGACCTATACTTTCGGGTGACGTGCCGACCTCGACCAACACCTCGGGTGTGATCCGCCTCGTCGACGCGCTCGCCGCCGAGCCGGCGCGCCCGGCGGCCGCGCCCGCCCGCAAGGCCCGCGGCGAGGTGGGCGAGACGCCGCCCCACCCGGGCACCGCCGGCCCGATCCCGACCGACCTCGCCGCGCCCGAGCTCTTGCTCAACCGCGAGCTGACCTACCTCAACTTCTGCTGGCGGGTGCTGCGCGAGGCCGAGGACCCGCGGGTGCCGCTGCTCGAGCGGCTCAAGTTCGTCGCGATCGTCTCGTCGAACATCGACGAGTTCTTCCAGAAGCGCATCGGCGGCCTCAAGCAGCAGGTCGGCGCCGGCTTCTCGGCGGTCACCCCCGACGGCCGCTCGCCGAGCCAGCAGATCGCCGAGTGCCTGCAGATGATCCAGGAGCTCGAGGCGCGCAAGACCGAGGTGCTCGAGGAGCTGCGCGCCGCGCTGGCCGAGGCCGGGGTCAGCATCGTGCGCTGGAAGCAGCTCGACGCCACCGACCGCGCCCGGATGCGCGCGTTCTACCTCGACAACATCTTCCCGCTGGTGACGCCGCAGGCGATGGACCCGGCGCACCCGTTCCCGTTCGTCTCGAACCTGTCGCTCAACCTGCTGGTGACGCTGCACTACCGCGGCGACGGCGAGCCGCTCTTGGCCCGGGTCAAGGTGCCGATCGGCGCCGGCATCCCGCGCTTCCTGCGCATCGACGGCACCCGGTTCGTGCCGCTCGACGAGGTCATGATCGGCAACCTCGACCTCCTGTTCCCCGACATGGAGATCGAGAACTGCGCGCGGTTCCGGGTGACGCGCAACGCGATCACCGAGCGCGAGGAGGGCGAGGCCGACGATCTGCTCGAGCTGATCGAGATCGAGCTGCGCGAGCGGCGGTTCGCGCCGATCGTCCGGCTGCAGGTCGAGAGCAAGATGACGCCGTACCTGCGCGGCAAGCTGGCCGCCGAGCTCGGCCTCGACGAGCAGCGCGACGTCTTCGAGGCCGAGGGCATGCTCGGGCAGCGCGACCTGATGGAGCTGGCCGGGCTCGACCTGCCGGCGCTGCGCGACCCGCCGCACGCGCCCGAGGCGCCGGTCGATCTGCTGGGCGAGCGCTCGATCTTCCACACCATCCGCGACGCCGGCAGCGTCCTGGTGCACCACCCGTACGAGTCGTTCCAGGCCTCGGTCGAGCGGTTCCTGCGCGAGGCCGCCGCCGACCCCAAGGTGCGCGCGATCAAGGCCACGCTGTACCGCACGTCGCGCGACTCGCAGGTCATCAAGCACCTGATCGCCGCGGCGCTCGGCGGCAAGCAGGTCGCGGTGGTGCTCGAGCTCAAGGCCCGCTTCGACGAGGAGGCCAACATCCGGTGGGCCAACCGCATGGAGCGCGCCGGCATCCACGTCACCTACGGCGTCGTCGGGCTCAAGACCCACTGCAAGCTGCTGCTGGTCGTACGCCAAGACTACGACGGGCTGCGCCGCTACGCCCACGTCGCGACCGGCAACTACCACGCCGGCACCGCGCGCCTGTACGCCGACTTCGGCCTGTTCACCTGCGACAAGACGATCGGCGCCGATCTCACCGAGCTGTTCAACTACCTGACCACCGGGTTCCGGCCGCGCCGCAAGTACGGGAAGCTGCTGCCGGCGCCCAAGATCCTCAAGGCGGCGCTGCTCGAGAAGATCGAGCGCGAGATCCGCCACGCCGAGAAGCACGGCGAGGGCCTCCTGCAGTGGAAGGTCAACGCCATCGAGGACGTCGACATCGTCCGCGCGCTGTACCGCGCGTCGCAGGCCGGCGTGAAGATCGATCTGATCGTCCGCGACACCTGCCGGCTGCGCCCGGGCATCCCCGGCCTGTCCGAGAACATCCGCGTCGTCAGCATCGTCGGGCGCTTCCTCGAGCACGCCCGCGTGCTGTACTTCCACAACCGCGGCAAGTCCGAGTACTACCTCGGCTCCGCCGACCTGATGCAGCGCAACCTCGAGCGCCGCGTCGAGGTGCTGGCGCCGATCGACGACCCGCGGCTGCAGGCCGAGCTCCGCGTGTTCCTCGACACCCAGCTCGGCGACGAGCGCGGCGCCTGGGACATGCGGCCCGACGGCAGCTACCGCCAGCGCACCGGCGACGGCAAGCACTGCCAGCAGCAGGTCATCGAGCGCACCGACACCCGGCTCAAGGAGGCCACCCGGCTGCGCCGCCGCAAGGTCGCCGGCATCAGCCGGCGCAAGCCGCGCTGATCGAGCCGCGAGCGCCGCGCGGCCGGTGCTACGCTCGCCGCGTGGATCTGAACGAGATCGACGCGTGGACGGTGTCGCAGCGGCGCGCCACCGCGCTGCGGCTCCTCGGCGCCGGGCTGCTGCTGCTGCTGCCGCCGCTGGCGTACCTCGCGCTGGTGGTCGACTGGCAGGCGGCCGAGGTGATCACCCGCGACCGCGCGTTCGCGCTGATGCTGGGCGTGATCGGCGCGTGCCTGACCGTCGTCGGCGTCCACGCGCTCGCCGGGGTGCGACGCGGGATCGACCCGGCGGTGCCGACCGCGACCGTGCGCAAGCCCTGACGCGCGGGCTGACGCGGTGCGGCGTCGGAAGGTCGGGGAGATCCGCCGCCGATCGATCGTACTATGGGCAAGCGGAGGCCCATGCAATCGATCGCTGTACCCGGTCAACAGGAAGCCACCCAGACGTCCGAGCCCTACGGTGCACTCAAGGCCGAGTACGGCGCCGCGTTTGGCGCCGACCTCGGCGGCGTCAACATCGCGCACGACGGCAAGGCCGAGGCGATGGGCGCCCAGGCCTACGCCCAGGGCGACTCGATCCACCTCGCGGCCGGCAAGGGTGACCCCGCCTCCGCCGAGGGGCGCGCGCTGCTCGGCCACGAGATGGCGCACGTGGTGCAGCAGCGCGACGGGCGGGTCGCGGCGCCGCAGGCCAAGGGCGGCCCGGTGGTCGCCGACCAGGGGCTCGAGGCCGAGGCCGACGTCGCGGGCGCCGCGGTGGCCAAGGGCGAGCCGGTGCCGGACTCGGCGCGCGCGCGCACCAGCGGCGGTGGCGCGGGCGGTGGCGCCCAGGCCAAGGCCGAGGGCGCGCCGATCCAGATGTTCGGCACGCCGGAGCACAAGACCGCCGGCGATCAGGGCAGCCAGGGCCTGACCACCGACTACACCTGGGGCGCGGCCCCGGCGGCCGATGGCGCGCGGGCCCCCGCCGCCGTGGTGCTGACCCACGGCGATCTGACGACGCTGTCGGGTGACTTCTTCGATCCCCGCGACACCGACGAGCGCGGCCAGCCGATCCCCGACTCGCTGTTCAAGCTGGCGGGGCGCCCGTCGCGCGATCCCGGCAAGCAGGTCGGCACGCAGGACGAGCTGCTGTACGCGCTGAAGGAGCACAACACCGGCGACGCGCGGTTCGCGGCCGGCGGCTCGTGGGCGCACTACCAGTTCAGCGACGCGGTCAAGGAGTCGGTCACCTCGCGTTACCTGCGGCTGGCCGCGCGCAACGACGAGCACTTCCAGAACCCCCGCGGCCCTGGCTCGGGCGGCCCCACCTCGGGCAACCGTCGCTCGGGCGGCGGCTCGTACCGCGAGCTCCACGAGGACGCGATCCTGCGCGCGCACAAGGCCAAGGCCGACGGCGCGCCGGTCGCCGACGCGATGGCGCACGAGGCGGCGGCGCAGCACTTCCTCACCGACGCGTTCGCCTCGGGGCACCTGCGCACGCCGCGCGCGTCGATCCGCAGCCACTGGCAGGCGAAGTACCCGCTGTTCTTCAGCAACCTGAAGAAGACGATCGCCCACGAGACCGCGATCTGGTTGAACGCCAACCACACCAACCTCGCGACCATCGCCGGTGGGGTCCAGGACATCACCGGCAACATCCTCGCGAAGGTCGAGGAGGCGACGGCGTCGATGCCGCCGTTCGGCTTCGACGACGTCGTGTCGCTGGTGGTCCACGACACCGACAACGAGCGCGGCCTGTGGGTCAAGAACGACCTCGGCGACGCGTGGCAGACCTTCGGCGACAACAGCTACAGCCGCGGCGAGACCGCGCGGCACACCCAGCAGGCGGTCGCGCTGGGATGCCAGGACATCAACCACGCCTACGCGATCGACGCCAGCGACTCCGACGAGGCGATCCTGGCGGAGGTGCGCGCGCGGACGCCGGCGCCGGCGCACCCCGACGGCGCGAAGTACGGTCCCGAGCAGGCGGTGCCGGTGCTCGACCCGGCCAAGGCCAGCGAGAACGGCACCCAGAACTGGCAGGCCAGCTCGTTCGAGGAGCTGTGGACGAAGCCGGTGCGCAGCGACGACGCCTCCGAGACGTTCCAGGCCGTCATCACCGCGGGCATGCAGCCGGGCGGCGAGCTGTACGAGCAGCTCCACGGCATGTCGGAGAAGTTCCCCGAGTCGCAGGCGGTCGGGTGGGGCCTCGCGGGCACGCTGGCGCCGCGGCGCGGCTTCCTCGAGGGCTTCTTCAACCCGATGGCGGCCGACCCCTACATGGGCCTGCGCCGCATCATCCACTACGATCCGTCGCGCGGGCAGTCGTCCAACAACACCGACGACGCGGTGATGGAAGACTTCGAGCGGATGGACGGCAAGCACGAGTCGCTCGCCGGCCTGACGATGGAGCAGCGGATCAGCCGCACGCGGGTGTTGCTCGGCGGCAGCGTCGGCAGCGACGAGGCCGCCCGCGTCGTCGAGATGTTCCGGACCTGCGGAGGCCGGTCGCAGGCCCGCGCGCTGTACGAGGGCGTCGAAGGCCACGCCTGGAGCGGCGACTGGATCCAGGGCTGGACCGTCGACGACGACAACCTGTGGAACGGGCTCAGCCAGGAGCAGCTGGCGACGGTGAAGGCGATCCTCAACGGGTAGCGCGCGCCGCGCGGGCGCGCGTATGCTGCACGCCATGGTGCGCCGCGCCGCGCTGGTGCTCGCTGGCTGCCTGCTGATGGCTTGCGGCACGCGCAGCGCGCCCAGCGGAAAGGTCACGATGTTCACTCGCGTCTGGACTCTCGACGCCGACGCGCCGTACGGCGACGGCACCTTGCGCTACGCGACGCTCGCCGACGCGACGTCGCTGATCGGCGGGCGCGTGCTCGCCACCGCCACCGGCGCCGCGCGCTGGACGCCGCGAGGCATCGCGGTGGGCCTGACCGCCGACGGCGTGATCGAGAAGGTCGAGGCCGCCGAGCGCATCACCGGCCTGCGGATCGCCGACCCGGCGTCCGGCGCCACCGTCCGCGAGGTGGCGTTCGTCGACGCCGCCGGCGCCGCGGTCCAGCTGCGCGCGTTCAACGTCGGCCTGACGATCGCGGGCGGGCGGCTGGTGCACAGCTACCTCGGGCGCAGCCAGGCCCTCGATCTCGCCACCGGCCGCCAGCTGTGGCAGCAGGCGGTGCGCGGCACCAGCAGCGTCGTCGTCGCCGCCGGCGATCGGCTCGGGCTGGTCGGCGACGATGGCCTGATCGTCGTCGACGCCGCGACCGGCGCCGAGCAGTGGCGGGCGGCGATCGACGGCACCGACACCGACGTCGTGGCCTCGCCGCGCGGCGGCTTCTTCGTGCCGCGCGGCGAGCGCGTGGTCGAGCTCGCCGCCGACGGCCGCGAGGTGCGCGCCGTGGCGGGCCGGTTCAGCGCCGCCGACGGCGAGTTCCTGGCGGTGATGCACGGCAAGGACGTGGTCGTCGTCGATGGCGGCGGCGCCGAGGTGGCGCGGATCGCGCCGCGCGGCGGCGACGACTACCTCGCCGCGCCGGGGCTGTGCGGGCGCGCGGTGGTGTACTTCCGCCGCGGCGACCAGACCGTCTGGTGGCACCCGGCGAGCGGCGACGCGCTGCCGGTCGTGAAGCTCGAGGCGCGCCGCGGCGAGATCGAAGGACAGCCGCGCACGGTCGGTCCGACGCTGACCGAGCCGCCGCGCTGCGTGGGCGGGCTGGTCCTGATCCAGGACTGGAACATCACCGCGTACCGCATCCCGTCGTGACCGCCGCCTACGACTCCCCCGAGCAACACCTCGGCGAGACCATCGAGCTGGTGCGCCTGGTGCTGGCCGCTGCCACGCGCCGGCGCAGCCACGGCGACGACGACGAGCACGCCCGGCTGGTCGC
Organism: Myxococcales bacterium; assembly: GCA_016794525.1. Classification (GTDB taxonomy): domain Bacteria; phylum Myxococcota_A; class Polyangia; order Haliangiales; family Haliangiaceae; genus UBA2376. Next base: position 87,985 of record JAEUJY010000018.1, on the reverse strand, counting down.
GGCGGCGCGCGATCGCGAGCGGGCGATCCGCTCGCGCGTCGAGGCCAGCCCGCCGGGGCTGGTGCCGCTCGAGCGGCTGCGCGCGATCTTCGGCCTGACCGCGACCGAGGGCCGGGTGATCGCCGCGCTGGCGGCGTTCGAGCTGGAGACGACGCTGCGCGCCGAGGCGCGGGCGCTGATGGGCGACGCCCAGCGGCTGCACCCCGACGTCGGCCTGCTGGCCGCGCTGATCTACGACGGCGGCAACCGCCGGCGGGTCAGCGAGGAGCTAGGCGGCGACGGCCGGCTCGCGCGGTTCGCGCTGGTGCGGTTCGATCGGCTGAGCGACGCGCCGTTCGCGCTGCGGCGGGCCCGGGTCGCGCAGCGCGTGCTCGACCTGCTGCACGGCCGCGACGTGCTCGAGCCCGAGCTGGCGCGCCACCTGAGCGCGCTGCCGCCGCGGCCGCCGGCCGAGCTGGTGCTCGCCGACGGTCAGCTCGACGAGGTGCGCGGGCTGGTGGCCGCCGCGCTGGCCGCGACCACCGAGGGCGTCACCCACCCGGTGGTGCTGCTGGCGGGGCAGGAGGGCGCCGGACGCAAGACGATGCTGGCGGCGGCCGCGCACGGCGCCGGGCTGCGCGTGCTGCGGGTCGGCTGCGCCGGCCTGCCGCGCGACGAGGCGGCGCTGCGCGCGCTGGGGCCGGCGGTGTTGCGCGAGGCGATCCTGGCCCACGCGCTGCTGATCCTCGACGGGCTCGATCAGCTGGCGGTCGACAACGCCCAGGCGCGGATCGACGAGGTGCTGTTCGAGGGCTTCCCGTGGCCGATCGCCGGCGTCGTCGATCGCATCACCGGGCGGCCGCCGCAGCTGGCGCGCGGCACGGTGATCGTCGAGGTCGGCCCGCCCGGCGAGGCGGCGCGCGAGCAGCTGTGGCAGCGGTCGCTGGGCGTGCCGGCCGGCGCCGACGTCGCGACCTGGGCCGCGCAGCGCTACACGATCACGCCCGGCCTGATCGCCCGCGCCGCGCAGTCGGCCCGGGCCAAGGCGGCGTCGCGCGGCGGCCGCGGCGGCGACGCGGCGGTCGGCAACACCGACGTCCACGAGGGCCTGCGCAGCGCGCTCGACGCCAAGCTGGTGACGCTGGGCACGCGGATCGCGTGGCGACAGTCGTGGGACGACCTCGTGCTGGGCGACGACGTCGTCGCCGACGTCAAGGAGTTCATCGCGCGCGTGCAGCACCGCCGCCGCGTCTACGATCAGTGGGGCTTCGGCCGGAAGGTGGCCAAGGGGCTCGGCCTGTCGGCGTTGTTCTCGGGGCCGCCGGGCACCGGCAAGACGATGTGCGCCGGGCTGATCGCCGACGCGCTGCAGCTCGACCTCTACCAGGTCGACCTGTCGAAGGTCGTGAGCAAGTGGATCGGCGAGACCGAGAAGAACCTCGGCGGGCTGTTCGACGCCGCCGAGGCCGGCCACGCGATCCTGTTGTTCGACGAGGCCGACTCGCTGTTCGCCAAGCGCACGCAGGTGCAGTCGAGCAACGATCGCTACGCCAACCTCGAGGTCAACTACCTCTTGCAGCGGATGGAGGCCTTCGCCGGCATCACCATCCTCACGACCAACAACGACACCGCCGTCGACGAGGCGTTCACCCGCCGGCTGTCGCTCAAGGTCGACTTCCCGGTGCCCGAGCGCGACGAGCGCGAGACGCTGTGGCGGCGGATGATCCCGACCCAGGCGGCGATCGCGCCCGACGTCGACTTCGCGATGCTGGCGCAGCGGTTCGAGATGACCGGCGGCTACATCAAGAACGCGGCGGTGCGCGCGGCGTTCCTGGCCGCCGCCGACGGCACCCCGATCGCGACCGCCCACCTGCTGCGCGCCGCCAAGAGCGAGTACCAGGCGATGGGCAAGATCATCTCGCACCTGTGACCGGCGCCAGCGCGGGGCGATCGGTCTCGACGAACCGCGCGTCGGTGGCGAGCCACGCGGTCAGCGCGTCGGCGTCGTTGACGGTCCACACGTCGATCAGCACGCCGGCGGCGCGGGCGTCGGCCAGGAGCGCGGGCGTCACCGCGCGGGCGTCGAGGGCCAGGCCGGCGAAGCCGCGAGCCCGGGCCGCGGCGATCACCGCCGGCGGGTAGGCGACGATGCGATCGGCGTCGTCGCGCGGCGCGCCCAGCGTCCAGTAGGCGGGCACGCCGTCGAGCGCGGCGGCCAGCGCGGCCAGCGCGTCGGCGTCGAACGACTGCCACGCCACCCGCACGCCGCGCGCCGCGGGATCGGCGGCGCGGATCGCGGCGGCCACCGCCGGGGCGTCGGCGGCGGTGGTCTTCAGCTCGACGAACAACGTCGCGCCCGGCGGGACCAGCGCGAGGGCCTCGGCCAGGGTCGGGATGCGCTCCCCCGCGAACGCCGGGCCGCGCCACGCGCCGACGTCGAGCGCGCGCAGCTCGGCCAGCGTCTGCGCCGCGACCGGCCGATCGACGCCGGCCACCCGGGCGGTGGTCTCGTCGTGGATGACCACGACCGCGCCGTCGCGGCTCAGCCGCACGTCGAGCTCGACCGCCTCGACGCCCAGCGCCCACGCCGCGCGGAACGCCGCCAGCGTGTTCTCGGGCGCGTCGGCCGACGCGCCGCGGTGCGCGACCACCCGCGACCGGGTCACGGTCGACGGCGGCTCGGCGTCGCGGGGCGCGGCGCCGCAGGCGATGGAGGTGAGCGTCATGAGCAGGCACCAGCGTCGCATGGCGGCCAGGCTAGATCGGGATCGCGGGCCGGGATGTAACGAGCGGGTCAGGTCGCGGCAGGCAGACCGCGGATGAAGCGGCACGGGCACGGGGCAGGTTGTCCTCGACACGCCTGCGGCGGGTCTCGGCAACCTGCTAGCCTCGGCGCGATGGTTCGCACGTTGCCCTGGTTCGCGCTCGCGGCGCTCGGCTGCGGTGGCGCGGCGCCGACCGTCGCGCCGCCGTCCGTCGGGTCGGACGATCCGCTCGCCATGCCCGGCGGCTCGCCGCCGCGGTTGTTCGCGCCGGTCAACTCGGCCGATCCCGAGTTCGGGCTGGCCTACGACGCGGCCACCCACACCGCGTACTTCGATCGCGCCAGCGCCGACCGCGCGCGGCTGTGGATCTACCAGGCCACCTGGAGCGACGGCGCGTGGGCGCTGCCGACGGTGGCGCCGTGGTCGGGGCGGTGGCGCGACGTCGATCCCGCGCTCAGCCCCGACGGCACGCGGCTGTACTTCAGCTCGGATCGCCCGACCCGCGACGACGAGGCGCGCCCGGACTTCGACCTGTGGTTCCTCGAGCGCGGTCCCGCCGGGTGGAGCGAGCCGCGCAAGCTGGCCGGCGACGCCAACGACGATCGCTCGAGCGGCGCGATCTCGATCGCCGCCGATCGCACGCTGTACTTCGACGCGGCCAAGGGCGACGCGCGGCAGATCGTCGAGGCCTCGCCCACCGCCGACGGCTACGGCCCGACGACGCCGGTCGCGCTCGCGCTGCCGCCGGGCACGACCGCCAGCAACCCGCTGGTCGCGCCGGACCGCGGCTACCTGATCCACACGATCGACCCTGGCCCCAGCGGCGGCGCCGATCTCGCGGTGAGCTACCGCGAGCCCGACGGCAGCTGGCGCGCGCCGCAGCCGCTGCTCGAGGTCAACAGCGCCCAGGCCGACTTCGCGCCGGCGCTGTCGCCGGACGGGCGCTACCTGTTCTTCACCTCCGAGCGCCCGGGCGTGGCGCCGGCGCCCGCCGACGGCCGGCCGCCCGGCGACATCTACCAGGTCGAGCTGGAGCTGGCGCTGCCGCCGCGCTGAACGCGGTAGATTCTGCGCATGCTCCGCACCGCGCCGCTCGTGGTCGCCCTCGCGCTCGCCGTCGCTGGCTGCGGCGGCGGCAAGACCGACGATCCGTTCACCGCCGACATGAAGATGATCTGCGACGCCGGCAAGGGCCACGACGACCTGCCGCCGGAGATGCGCCGGATCGAGGCGCTGCGCTCGATCGCCGAGAAGGTCAAGACCGCCGAGGCCGCGCGGCTGATGGCGTCGTTCGCGCAGGTCGCGCCGGCCGACCGCGCCTCCTTGCTGGCGCCGGCGCTGGCCAAGGCCGGCATCAAGCGCTGCGCGCTGTTCGCCGACTGGCAGTAGCGGCTACTTGCCGAGCGCGCGCTGGACGTCGGCGGCGTGGCCGTCGCGGATCGTCCGCGCGATCGCGGCGCGCAGGCGCTGCTTGGTGCCGGTGTACGCGGCGCGCGGCAGCGCGGCGAGGCGCTTGCCCTCGGCCAGCGCGGTGGCGGCGAGCGCGTCGGGCGCGACCACCTGATCGAGGTAGCCGGCGGCGCGCGCCTCGGTCGGGTTGTAGATCTGCGCCAGCAAGGTCGCGCGGGTCAGCTCGGTGGGGAGCAGCCGCGCGCGCGCCAGCTCCATCGCGAGCAGCGGCACCGGCATGCCGATCGCCACTTCGTTGAGGCCGAGCTTGTACGGGCCGTCGGCGCCGATCCGCACATCGCCGGTGCACACCACCAGCACGCCGCCGGCCAGGGCGTGGCCGGTCACCGCCATCACCACCGGCAGCGGGAACTCGAACAGCCGCAGCAGCAGCTCGGCGCCGCGGGTCAGCAGCGCGATCGCCTGATCGGGGCCGCTCATCATCACGCGCAGATCGAAGCCCGCGCAGAACTTCTCGGCGCGGCCGGCCAGCACGACGGCGCCGGCCTCGCGCTCGGCGCGCTCGAGCGCCGCCAGCAGCTCGTCGATCATCTGCGCCGACAGCGCGTTGGCCTTGCCGTCGTCCATCGTGACGACCGCGACCTTGTCTTCCTGCGTATAGCGGACCAGGGGCTCGGACATGCGGGGACGATACACGGCCGCCGCCGCCCGGCGCGGGGCGACGGGAGCTGTAAGGGGTGGCGAGGGCCTGACGGCCGGTCAGGTCGTGGTGAGGATTCGACACGCCGAAGTGTGCGAGCGGTGGTGCAAGTGGGCGGTCGTCGGTGCTGGTCCGACCGTTGCTTGTGTCGGTCGACGTGGAGGCGCACATGGTCGAAACGAGCGAGCCGGGGTCCGTGGAGTTGCGCGTGCGGCGGCGCCACCGGCTGTTCGCGGTCCCGTCGGGGCTGCTGCTGTTCGTGTGCATGTTCCTGCCGATCGTCGAGAGCTGCGGCGAGCCGGTGTACCCGTACGAGGTGCCGCCCGCGTGCGTGCCCTATGTGCTCGGCCTGGTCGTCGCGCTGCGTGCGCTGGCGAACCCCGTGGTGCGCGCGTCGGCGCGGCGCGGCGCGCGGGTCATGGCGGGCCTGGCGCTCGCGTTCTGGCTACTCGCGACCGCGTGGTTCGCGGCGTGGACGTTCGACGGCCACGCCATGATCGGCGCCCCGCTCAGCCTCGCGTGCTCGGCGTGGCTCGCGTTCGCCGCGATCATCCGCCTGCGCGACCTGCGCGCCGCCGCCGTCGACCGCCCGCGGCTCCCGCGTGCGCAGCTGGGCGCGCTGCGATCGCGCGCGCCCCTGCCCGTGATGCTGTTGTTCGTCGTCATGCTCGCCACCTTCGCCGCCGCGCTCGCGCTCCGTCCGCACGCGGTGGCGCCGGGCTCCGGCATCGACGACATCGACCTGTCAGGCCTGTACGGGTGCTGACCGGCGGCGCGGCTCCGCCCGAGGCTGGCGTGCGCGTCCGCCGGCGGTCGCGGCATCTGACGATCCCTTCCGGGGTGGCGCTGTTCATCTGTCTGTTCCTTCCGGCCGCTGACGGCTGCGATGGCGCGATCACGCCGCTCGAGCTGCCGCCCTTCTGGTGGCCATACCTGGCAGGGGCGCTTGTGGTCGGGTTCGCGCTCCACGCGCGAGACGTGCCAGCCTCGCGGTTGCCCACGCTGCGTCGGCGCGCCGCCGCGTGGCAGGTGGTGGGCCTCGCATGCATGGCGTGGTTCGCGTTCTGGTGCCGCGACGGGAGCGTGCTGGTCGGGTTGCCGCTGTCGCTGGTCGCGGCCACCGGCCTCACCGTCGGGAGCCTGATCTGGCTGCGCGATCTGCGCGCCGCTGCACCCGTGCCGCGCGCGGCGCTGTGTGCGGTCGGCAACAGCGTCAGCTTCGCCATCGTCGTTGGGCTCCATCTGGCGGCCGCGGTGGCCGTGCTGCGCTACGTCCCGTTCTCACCACCGCCCAGACCGCCGCGACCGCCGATGTCGCCGACCGCGCAGATGCTGTGCCTCGGCATGTGCGGCTGTTGAGCGCCGGTCACTGCGGATGGTCCACCATCGGCGCCGCCCGCCGCTCGAGGCCCACCAGCCCATCGACGACCCAGGCGTAGTCGACGGGGCGGCCGTCCCAGGCGCACTGTCCGGTGGTGGCGTCGATGGCGCGCGCGGCGTTGGCGGCGCGGATGGCGGCCCAGGCGCCAGACGCGTCGATGATCCGCGGCGGCTCGCCATGCACCTCGCGCCCACGGTGGAAGAACACCGGCTCGCCGTCTCGCAGCTCGACCTGGTAGCCGTGCTCGTGGACGTAGCGGTGGTGCCGCGCGCACAGGCGACACAGGTTGTCGAGCGCGGTCGCGCCGCCGTCGATCCAGTGGGTCAGGTGGTGGCCGTCGAGAAACCGGCGGTTGGTGCAGCCAGGGAAGCGACAGTGGGCGTCGCGCTGCGCAAGCGCGCGGGCGATCGCCGTCGGGATCGACCGCGTGCGGCGCCCCACGGAGAGCGGCGTCCCGTCGGCATCAGTCGCCATCGCCACGACGCCGCAGTCGCAGGCCAGCCGCCGCGCGGTCGCGGCGGCGACGGCGGTGCCGTCGGCGAAGCAGCCGATCGCCGGGGCGGAGGTCGTCGGCGCAGACCCGCCTGGCGGCGCGGCCAGCGCGTCACGGCTGATGGTCAGCACCAACTCGAGCGGGGCCCGCGCGGGCGACGCACCGCGCAGCACGGCCTGCGCCATCGCGACCAGGCCATCGGCGCGGCACAGCGCTGGCGGCACACGAGCTTCGCCCACGACCGGCGCGGGCGCTTCCGCGGAAACGTCCGTGAGGGCGTCCGCCGGCGGCGCGGTGTCGGGTGCGCCGCCGAGGTCACCAGGCTCGGTCGCGGCGGTGGCCCGTGCCGCCTCGCGCTCGATCGCCGCCCAGACGGCGGCGGCCTCGTCGGCCGGCAAGACGGCCTCGATCACCACCATGCCGTCGTCGCGATCACGCCGTGCGACCATGCGTCGCGCGCGCACGTCGTCCGCGGACATGGCCCCCAGCCGTTGCACCGCGCGCAGCTTGCGGCAGATCACCTCGAGCTGCGCGGCGGTGGTGCGCAGCGCGTCGTCGAGCAGCGCGGCCTCGGTGGCCGGCGTCGCGACGCGGGTCAGCGCACGCGTCTTGGAGTACGACAGCCGGCCCGCCGCCAGCGCCGCGTCGATGAGCGGCAACGTCCCCAGCGCGCGCGCCACGCGCACGTGCTCGCGCGCCGTCCCCGGGTCCCAGCCGACGCGCCAGGCCAGCCAGCTCGCGCATGACGCGGCGCCTGCATCGGCCCAGTGGCCCGCCGCATCGAACTCACGCAGATCGGCCAGCAAGCGATGCATCGCCGCATCGAGCTGATAGGCCTGCTCCGCGATCCGATCGCCCAGCGACGTGCCCGCCGCCCGCCGGGTCGCACCGCCGCCAGTCATTGGCGCACTGTCGTTCATGGCGCCGACGATGCACTCCACCCTTCGCTCCCCATCCATGAAGTGCGTGTAGCGCAGGTCAATGAAGGCGTCAATACAGAACTAGAGTGGATCTCGTCGGAGTGGCGATCATCGATCAGTGAATGCCGGCGACGTGGGCGTCGCCATCGGAGCGCTTCTCGCATTTCTCTTCGCGTGTCGCCCAACGCGCTGACGGCGTCTGGTGGCATGCGTGAGCGCGCCAATGACTACTGCGCAGCAGAATCATCGGCCCTGTTCACCCGCGGAGGCTGCAGGGTCGAAGAGGCCGGCGCACGCGGCACTCCTGCGCGCCTTCATCTGAAACGTGACCGTGCCTGAGGGTGCTCCGCGTGCGGCGCCTACAGCGCGGAGATCGCCAGCGCCCGGCCTCACGGCCCGCAGGGGTACTCGACGCCGGACCAGGTGCCCTGGGTGCACTCCTCGTTGTCCCACCAGATGGTCTCGACGAAGAGCGGCGTCGCGGCGGCGGCGGGGCCGACGGCGTGGACCATGACCTGGCGGGGGCGGCCGGAGACGACGCCGACGACGCGGCCGCGCCAGGCGATCGCGCCGTCCCACTCGGTGACGCTGACGACGTAGCCGTCGAGCTCGGGGCCCTCGGTCAGCTTGAGCTCGGTAAAGTCGTCGCCGCGGCGCAGGCCGAGCGCCTGCTCGCCGGCGGCGTTCAGCTCGCACTCGTCGTCGCTGTCGCCGACCAGCGCGCCGGCGACGACGGTGGCCAGCGCCTCGTCGCCGGCGTCGACCGACACGACGCCGGTGCGGCCGTCGCGGCGGGTACCGGCGAGGCTGCTCGACGCGAGCCAGCCGGTGACGTAGCGGCGCTGCACCGGATCGGTGATCGCGGCCGGATCGTCGGGGAGCTTCGTGGTCTTCACCGGCGGCGCCGGCAGCCAGCGCAGGTCGGTCGCGACGTCGGCGGCGGTGAACGCCACCGGCGCGAGCGCGTCGCCGCAGCCGGTCAGCGGCGCGGCGTAGGTCATCGACGGCTCGCAGCCGCTGGTGTTGACGATCACGACCGGCTCGACCTTGGCGGCGCAGGTGCCCTGGGCGGTCAGCACGGTCACCGTCGCCGGCAGCGCGCCGAACGCCGCGGCCTTGTCGGCCGGCGCCGGCATCGTCTTCCAGCAGTCGATGTTCTCCTCGGCGCAGGCCGGGGCGGGCGGCGCCTCCTCGGGCGTGTCGCCGTACGGCTGGATCAGGTGCAGCCACAGGTACGGCTTGCCGCCCTCGATCAGCACCGGCCGCATCGCGGTGGCGTGGCGGCTGAGCAGATCGGCGGGCGGTTCGCCGCCACCGCTGCCGCGGTTGCCGGGAGACGCGGCGCCGCCGCCGTGGCAAGCGGCAGCGGCGAGGAGCACGAACCAGCACGACGCGAGACGCATGGCCCTCTGTATCACGGCGCCGCGCGGACCAAGCCGCCCTCGGTGCCGATCCACAGCGCACCGTCGAGCTCGCCGACGACGTGCACGTTGGGATCGGGCAGCGCGAGCGACGGCGACGTGACGTGGCCGGCGGCGTCGACGTGGAACACGCCGCCCTGGGCGCCGACCCACGCGCCGGTGCCGGCCCGATCGGCGCCGACGAACAGGAGCCACGCGGTCTCGAGCCCGGCGACCTGGGTCCACGCGCCGTCGGCGCCGCGGCGCACCAGGCCGTGACGCAGCGTCGCGACCCACGGCTGACCGGCGATCAGCGCGACGTCGATGTGCCACGACGTCGGCAGGCCGCTGACCCGATCGTGGAGCGCGACGTCGTCGTCGCCGATCGCCTGCAGCGTGCCGCGATCCTCCGAGGTCACCCACAGGCCGGCGCGATCGGCGGCGACCGCCTGCAGCGCCTTGGCGCCGCCCATCTTCCACCGGGTGCGGGCGCGGCGCGCGCCCTTGCCGACCGGCAGCCGCCACAGCGCGCCGGGCATGGTGGCGTACAGCTCGTTGCCCACCAGCGCGAGGTCGTTGAAGCCGTCGTCGACGATGCCCTTCCACCGCGCGAAGTGGACGCCGTCCTTCGAGACGTACAGGCCCTCGCTGGCGGCGACCACCAGGCCGCGCGGCGTGACGATCAGATCGTTGGCCATGCGGAAGTCGGTGGTCGGCGTGACCCAGCGGTCGCCGTCGAGCCAGCACACGCCGCGGTCGAACGTCGCGACCCAGGTGTGGCGCTTCCAGGTGGTGATCGCGACGACGTGGTTGCCGCAGATCTGGCCGGTCGGGGTGAGCCGCCGCGGCGCCGGGCCGTCGAGCCACACGCCGTTGCCGGCGGTGCCGACGACGGTGCCGATCGAGGTCGCGATCCGCACGGTCTCGCGGGCGCCCTGGTAGCGCGGGGCCACCGCCAGCGGCGCGGCGGCCGGCTGGCCGACGTGGGTCACCTCGGTGCGGGCCAAGGTCGCCAGGTCGTAGCGCTCGCGGCCGCCGGTGGTGGTGACCCACAGCGCGCCGTCCTTCTCCTCGACGGCGGCGACGGTCTCGGTGTTGGTGTAGGTCGCGGCCGCGGCAGCGACCGCCACGACCGCGGCCAGCATCACTTCACCTCGACGTCGAAGACCTGGTCGGCCTCGTTGCGGGCGCTGTCGGCGGCGACGATGCGCAGGCTGTGGCGACCCGCGGCCAGCGGCAGCACGGCCTCGAACTCGTTGGGCGCGACCTGGGTGAACGCCACGCGCAGGGTCGGGTCGGTGACGCCGCCGAGCTGCACGGTGGTCACGCCAGCCGAGGCGGTGACGCGGACGATCACGCCGGCGTCGGTCTGGGTCATCGTGACCAGGAAGTCGGGCTCGGCCGAGTCGATCGTGTAGGTGGCCTTGGCCAGCTCGATGCTGCCGTCGGCGCGGACGATCACGACCTTCGCGGTGTAGACGCCGTCGATGACGTCCTTGGGCACCAGGAAGCGCACCTTCCAGGTCTCGTCGTGGGTGTCCCACTCGAGGTCCTTGGTCAGGCCGAACGGGAACTGCGCGGTCACCTGCTTGGCGTCCTTGGGCGCCTTGATCGACAGCACCGGATCGCCGGGCGGCATGTCGTCGCGCGACAGCGCCACCGCGTCCTTGTGCGCGGCCTGGATGGCCTTCTTGCGGGCGCGGGCGTCGGCCAGCGTCTGGGCGGTGGCGTCGGTCAGCTCCTCCTCGGGCAGCGCCAGGAACGACGTGTACGGCGTCACCAGGTTGTACGAGAGCGCCAGCTCGATGGCCTCGTTCTTGAGCTCCTCGGTCTCGCCGTTGAGCGCGATCTCCTGCAGCAGATCCTCGACGCGGGCGCCGGCCCACTGCCGGCCCACCCACGGCCGCCGCTCGCTGGCCGGCAGCGCGACGTGGAGCGTGCGCTCGACGCGCTTGCCGTCGATCAGCGCGCTGACGACGAGGTCGCCGTCCTTGGGCATGCGCGCGGCCACGACCAGCTCCTCGCCGCGGGCCAGGTCGGGCAGCGTACGCGGGTAGATGCGCTGCGCGCCGGTGACCGCGAGGTCGAGCATGACCGGGTGGTCGATGCGCTCGAACACGTCGACCACCGCCTGCTGCACGGCGTTGGTGTCGGGGATGAACGTGAACCGACCGCGCTTCTCGGCGGCGAGCCGCGACAGCAGCGGCTTCTCGACGCCCGAGCCCAGGCCGATCGTGAACACGCGGGCGTCGCCGACGTCGCCGCGCGCCACCTTGAGCGCGGCCTGCGCGTCGCTCTGGCCGTCGGTCATGAACAGGATGACGTCGGGGCGATCGTCCTTGGTCTGGGCGGCCAGCGCCTTGCCCAGCGCCATCGCGATCTCGGTGCCGCCGTCGGAGGTGATCTTGGCGACGTAGGCCTTGGCCTCGGCGCGCACCGCGGCGGTGACCGGCTGCGGCGTCGGGTAGAGCTGATCGACCGAGTCGTCGAACTGGATCACGTTGACGCGGTCCTCGGGGCGCAGCCGATCGAGCACCTTGTCGGCGGCGGCCAGCGCCTGCGCCATCGGCTCGCCCTGCATCGAGCCCGAGTGGTCGATGACCAGCGTGATGTCCTTGGGCGCGACCTTGGCAGAGGCGTCGTCGGGCGCGGTCATCGACAGGACGACGTAGGCGTCCTGGCCGGCGTCCTTGTGTAGCCGCGCGCGCACGGTGAGCGGCTGCTCCTTGACGCGCACGTTGATGATCAGGTCGCCCTTGCCGCGCGCGGTGTAGCCGGTGGCGGTCTTGGTCAGCGCGTGGGTCGGCGAGTCGACCGCGAGGACGTCGCGGTCATCGGCGATCGCCAGGTCGATCGACGCCTCGGTGGCGCCGAGCGGCAGGCGGTACTCGAAGTGATCGCCCTGGCGCGTCAGGTAGCGGCCGAACTTCACCTCGACCTTCTTCTCCTCGCGCGCGGTGATCGGGAACACCCGGAACGCGAACGCGCCCTCGCCGACCTGCTCGAACAGGCCGGGGTCGCGACCGATGCCGGTGATCTCGCCGTAGATCTCGGCGGCGACCTCCTTCTCGAAGACCTCGCCGACGATCTTCTTGCTGCCGTTCCAGTACGAGAAGCCGCTGACCCGCGCGCCCTCACCGAGCATCAGCTGGTAGCGGCCCTCGAGCTGGTCGTTGGTCTTGTTGAGGAAGGTCTGGGTCAGGGTCGACTCGGCGTACTGCCGGTCGATCTTGACGGTGAGCTGCTCCGACACCATCGGCAGCGGCTCGGCCGGCTCCTCGGAGGTCGGGTTGGCGGCCTCGAGGAACGCCTGGGCGGCGGCGACCGATGGGAGCAGGAGGACAGCGAGGAAGGCTGACAGGGTGGTTCTGGGCGGCATGCCGCCATGCCAAAGCACACGCCGGGCCGACCCAGGATCCCAGGCGCCACGCCCACCTGCGCGACCGTGTGGGCGGCGCGCCACGATCGGCGTGGCCGCGGGGACGCTACCGCGGTGGCGCTACCGGGCCAGCCACCACAGCGCGCCGTTGAGCGCGGTGGCGAACAGCACCCACGCCAGGTACGGCGCCAGCAGCCAGGCCGCGCGGGGCGAGACCACCCGGAACGCGCGGATCGTGCCGGCGATGGCGCCGACCAGCAGGCCGATGACGATGAGGCCGCCGCCCAGCGAGCGCAGGCCGAAGAACACCGGCGTCCACGCGGCGTTGAGCGCGAGCTGCGCGGCGAACCAGCCGAGCGCGCGGGTGCGCGCCGGGCCGCTGGGCGTGCGCCACACCCGCCACGCGGCGACGCCCATCATCGTGTACAGCGTCAGCCACACCGGGCCGAACACCCAGCCCGGCGGCGCCCAGCCCGGCCGCGTCAGCTCGCGGTACCAGGCGGCGTCGGTGACCAGCGCGCCGAGCGCGCCGGCCGCGTGGCACGCCAGCACCAGCGCCACGAGCACCAGCGCGGCGCGGGGCCGCTGGTGCGTCAGGTCGCGGGGCGCGGCGGCGAGCATGCGGCTTGGACGGCTGGCGCGGGGCCGGGGTTACGGCGGCCAGTGCGGCCGGCGACCCGCGTGGTACCGTGGAGGAGCGATGTCGACGGTGCCCTCGACCGGACCGGCCACCGTGGCCGACTGGCTGGCCCAGCCCGAGGACGCGCGCCTCGAGCTCATCGATGGCGAGCTGATCCCGAAGGCGGCGCCGACGTTCGAGCATGGCCAGGCGCAGGTCGCCACGAGCGTCGTGCTGGCCGGGCCCTTCGGCCGCAAGCCCGGCGGCCCCGATGGGCCCGGCGGCTGGTGGTTCGGCAGCGAGGTCGACGTCTTGCTCGATGGCCGCGGCTATCGCCCTGACCTGGCGGGCTGGCGGCGCGACCGCGTGCCGGCGATGCCGCGCGAGCGGCCGGTCACCGTGCGCCCCGACTGGCTCTGCGAGATCGTCAGCGAGTCGAACCGCGCGACCGACACGATCAAGAAGCTGCGCCGCTACCACCAGGCCGGCGTACCGCACTACTGGATCCTCGATCAGTCGGCCCGCGCGCTCACGGTCTACCGTCACCACGCCGACGGCTACGTGATCGTGCTGGCGGCCGAGGCCGGCGAGCGCGTGCGCGCCGAGCCGTTCGACGCGATCGAGCTCGAGGTCGCCGCGCTGCTCGGCGGCGATTGAGCGGCAGGCCGGCCGCGCTCACGCCCGCGGCAGGCGCGCGGCCACCGCGGCGGCGACGCCGGGGCGCGCGCGCAGGAACAGCGCGACGGCGGCCAGCGTGAGCGCGCCGCCGATCGCGACGGTGGCGGGCGCGCCGATCCGCGCGGCCGCGGCGCCGCCGGCCAGCGCGCCGAACGGCGCCATGCCGAAGAACGCCATCGTGTAGAAGCTCATCACCCGGCCGCGCTTGTCCTCGTCGACCAGCGTCTGCACCAGCGTGTTGGTCGCGGCCATCGTCATCATCATGCCGGCGCCGGTGGCGACCAGGAGCGGCAGCGACAACCACAGCCAGCGCGACAGCCCGAAGCCGATCAGGCCCAGCGCGAACACCGTCGCCGCGCCGACCAGCACGCGGTCGAGGCCGCGCACCGTCGGCCGCGCCGCCAGCCACAGCGCGCCGGTGACCGCGCCCAGCCCGACCGCGCCGGTGAGGATGCCGAGCAGGTGCGCCTGGCCGTCGAGCACGTCGGACGCGAACACCGGCATCAGCACCATGTACGGCACGCCGGTCAGGCTCACCATCGCCAGCAGCAGCAGCAGCGCGCGGATCGGCGCGAACGCCCGCGCGTAGCCGAAGCCGGCCCGCAGCTCGGCCCACACCCGCGTCGTGCGCGGCGGCCGCGGCCGCGGCACCAGCCGCATCGCCAGCAGCGACGCGATCACCGCGACGTAGCTGATCGCGTCGACGGTGAAGCACCAGCCCTCGCCGACCGCGGCGATCAGCGCGCCGGCGATCGACGGGCCCACCAGCCGCGCGCCGTTGACCATCGTCGAGTTGAGCGCGATGGCGTTGGACAGATCGGCGCGATCGTCGATCAGCTCGACCACCATCGCCTGGCGCGCCGGCGTGTCGAACGCGTTGATGAGGCCCTGGAACGCCGCGAGCGCCAGCACCTGCGCCACGGTGATGCGATCGGTCAGCGCGAGCACCGCCAGCGCCGCCGACTGCACGAGCGACAGCGCCTGCGTCACCACCAGCACGCGGTGGCGGTTCCAGCGATCGACCAGCACGCCGGCCAGCGGCGCCACCACGAACGTCGGGATCTGCCCGGCGAAGCCGACCACGCCCAGCATCGCCTCCGACCGGGTCAGGCGGTACACCAGCCACGACAGCGCGACCCGGGTGATCCACGTGCCGACCAGCGACGTGCCCTGGCCGATGAAGAACAGCCGGTAGTTGCGGTGGCGCAGCGCCCGGCCGACCGCGCGCGCGGCGGACGGTGGCGACGGCGCGGGCATGCCGGCAGGCTACCGGATGGCGTGGCGCGCGCTACCAGACCGTCAGCACGAAGTCGAACGACGGCCCCCAGGTGGAAGCGCCACCGACCTCGATCGTGTTGAGGTCGACGCGCAGCGCGATGTTCCAGACGCCGCGGCCCCACGGCACGAAGGTGAGGCCGTAGGCGCGGTGGGTGAGCGACGCGTCGGGGTCGGTCGTCATCGCCGGTCCGCTGCCGCTGGTGAGCGTGCCGTCGCCGCCGCCGAGCATGAGGTCGAGGCTGACCGGCGGGATCGGCGCGAACGACAGCCGCAGCGCGTTGCCGGTGCCGTCGAAGCTCGACCCGCTGGCGCCTTCGCCGAGCGTGACCGTCGACCACAGCCGCGAGTAGCCGATGCCGAGCTTCCACACCTTCACGCCCAGGTCGAGGTGGAGCTGGGTCAGGTCGCCGTCGCGCAAGAAGCCGCGCCGCGCGCCCCAGTGGACCCCGACCGGGACGCGCTCGTAGGCGATCGACTCGGAGAACACCCGGACCCAGCCGGGCGGGACGCCGGACTGGTCGTCGGCCTTGACCCAGCCGCTGCCGTCGCTGTTGACCAGGGCCGCCGAGGCGGCGTTGTACGGGCCGACGCCGAAGATGCACCCCGGCGCGCCGACCAGCGTCAGCACGATGGCGAACGACCGCATCTCCCCACGATATCACCGGGGCGCGGCGTCGCGGGCGCGCCGGATCGCCGACCGCGGGGAGCGGATCGGAGCCTGGATCCCCGCCGCCCCGGGGCCGCGGGGCGCCGATCCGCGGCGATCGGCGCTGGCACATCGCGTGCTCTAGCCCCCGGCAGGACCCCGCCCCCCAACCATCGAGGACGTGCCATGCCCCCCACCCCCAAGGATGCCTTCGCCACCATCGACCCCGCCGACCTCGCCACCGTCGCCGGCGGCCGCCGCTCGTCGAGCAGCTCCAGCCGCGACACCCAGGACCGGATGATGGACATGCTCAGCGACATCGAGAGCGCCATCAAGGACCTGGGCCGCAACCAGAACCAAGGCAGCGACGCGCTGTCGCAGCTGATGCCGATCCTGGCGCTGTCGATGCTGAACCAGCCGCAGCAGGCGCCGGTGCCCCAGGTGATCTGCCAGGGCCGCGGCAAGAAGGGCTGGTAGCGCCGTGCGGATCGTGCGGCTGGTGGAGGAGACGTTCCACCGCGACGACGAGGATCGTCCGCTGCGCGAGATCCGCACGCCGCCCGCCCACCTGCGCGCGGGCGACATCGAGCACAAGGCCTGCCCCTACGCCGGCTCGCGTGCCCGCCGCGCCTGCCCGATCAACGTCGGCGCGCTGCGCCAGGCGTCGGCGCACTGGGCCGAGCTGATCGACGCGCTGGCGCTGGTGCGCACGCTGCACCGCGACGCCCGCGGCGCCGGGCCGGCGACGCTGATGGATCTGTGGCGCGTCAGCCAGCTGGGCGCGGCGCTGCCGTGGTTCTACCTGCTGCGCACCCGCGGCGCGACGCCGGCGCCGGCGTTCGCCGCCGCGCTGGCCAAGGCGTGCCAGGGCACCGGCGTGTGGGCGCAGCGGGTGCTCGCCGACGAGCTGGCCGGCGCGCCGACCTCGGGCGCGTGGACCGCCGAGGCGATCCTGGCGTCGAGCGAGCGCACCGGCACGCTGGTCGGCGAGGTCGAGGCGTGCGCCGGCCCCGAGGCCATGCTGCGGCGGTTCTTCGCCGCGCTGATCGACGGCACGCCGACGCTGGCGCACCCGGCGGTCGCCGCGCTGGCCGCCGAGCGCGACGCGCTGCTCGGGTTCGGCGCGCACTACGCGAACTGGAAGCTGGTGCTGTGGCTGCACGCGCTGGCCCGGCAGTTCGTCTACGCCGACCTGCTGCTGGCGCTGGGCACCGATCACGCGCTGGCCGCGCCGATCGCCGCGCTGGCCGCGGCCGCCGACGATCCGCCCGACTTCGTGCGGGTGGCGCCGGCCGATCCGGCGGCGGTGTCGCTGCCCAGCCGGGTGGCGTGGCTGACGCAGGTCGCGAGCCGCGTGGTGCCGTTCGCGCCCGACGGCAGCGACCGCGCGCTGACCGCCGCCGCGCTGGCGATCGCCCGGGTCAGCGGCGTCGACGACGTGCCCGGCGACCTGCACGACGAGGTGGCGGCGGTGGCGCGGCTGGGCGCGCCGGCCGCGGCGCTGGCGGCGCGGGCGCTGATGACCTACGCCCGGCTCGACGCGATCCTCGGCGTCGCGGCGGCGGCGGTCGAGGCCGGGTTCGCGCGCGCCGACGGCGACGATCGGCCCGTGCCGCGGCTCGACGCGGCGACCCGCGATCGCCTGCTGAGCGCGCCGCCGCGGGCCGCGCTGACCGCGCTGGCGCCGCGCACGCTGGCGGCGCTGGCGGCGCGGTGAGTCAGGCGCTGGCCCGCTCGATCAGCGTCGGCCGGCACGCGACCTCGAGGCGGAAGTGGCCGCGCCGGGTCGGTACCAGCGCCAGCTCGGGGCACTTGTCGGCCAGCCGCTTGCGCAACAGGATCAGCCGGCTCTCGAGGTTGTCCTTGAGCGCCGGCAGGCCGAGCGTCGGGTCGAGCCGCAGCTCGCGGTTGCTCCACGCGGTGCGGCCGTCGGCGGCGAACGCGCGCAGCAGCTTCCACAGGATCTTGCCCGGCACGTTGCGCACCAGGTAGGCATCGTCGACGAAGACGCAGTCGTCGTTCGCGTAGTAGCAGAACGTGCGCGCGCGGTGGGCGAGCGGCGGCGGGGCGAGGCTGGGCGCCGGCGGCTCGTCGTCGTCGCGCTCGGCCATGTGCTCCATGCTCAGCGCGATCTGGTTGGCCAGCACCTGCAGGAACGGCTCGTGCCACTGCGCGAAGGTCAGCGTGTCGCGGCTCTCGAGCGCGAGCACGCCGAGCAGGCGATCGTGCGCGAGCAGCGGCAGCGCCAGCTGGCTGCGCGCGTCGGGCAGGCCGGGCAGCGGCACCTCGGGCGCGAGCCGGCTGGCACCGGCGCCGCGCGCGATCTCGGCGCGCAGCTCGCGCGCGTAGCGCAGGTCGGCGTCGATGCCGAGCGCGCGGACCAGCCGGCGGGTCTGGGCGACGACGCCGATCAGCCCCTCGCCGACGCGGACCTCGCCGCCGGCGCCGTCGGCGTAGCCGTGGCTGGCGATCGTCACCAGCCGGCCGTCGCCGTCGGGGACCAGGATCCGGCCGTGGTGGAAGCCGAAGCCGTCGGCCAGCGCGGCGAGCGCGCCGACCAGCAGCCCGTCGAGGTCGGCGGCGGCGGCGATGCGCTCGGACACCCGCATCAGGCCCGCGGCCTCGGCCAGCGGATCGCGGGCGGGCGGCGGCGCGACGTCGGGGCCGGCGATGAAGCCGGCCCGGCGCTCGATCGCCAGCACCTCGCACACGTAGGCGGCGCGCAGCTTGAAGACGTCGGCCAGGCCGGTGTGCGAGGCCAGCGCGGTGATGCGCGCCGCGAGCAGATCGAAGCTCGGCCCGGCGGTCTCGACCCGCGCCAACCGCAGCTCGAGGCGGTAGGCGTCGAGCGTCAGCGGGTCGTAGACCTCGAGCGCGGCGCGCGGGTTGGCCGCGAGGTTGGCGCGGGTCTTGGTCGCGAACTGGTAGCTCAGCGCGAGGTGGCGCTCGTCGACGACCACCAGCTGCGAGACGTAGTTGACGTTGGGCACGCCGTCGGCGTCGGCGGTGGCGATCACCCCGGGCAGGATGCGCTGGAAGCACCGATCGAGCTGGGCGAGGGTGGGCGTCACGGCGTCAGCGGATCGGGGGCGGCGGTGTGGATGGCGGTCACGCTCAGCTCGAGCGCGACGCACGGCGCGGTGGCGACCGGGCGCGCGGCCAGCAGCGCGGCGCCGGCCCACGCGAACTCGCGGGCGAACCGCGCGCGGTGGCGGTCGGCCAGCGGCTGCTCGTCGGGCGTCGCGGCGCGGACAGCGGTCACGTCGCCCTTGAGCTGCACGGTGCCGAACGTCGGCAGGTCGGCGGTGGTGACCGCCAGCCGCGGGTTGGCCCGCAGGTTGGCCAGCGTGCGCGCGGCGATCGCCTCGGGCACCAGCACCGTCGCCCGGGTGCGGTCGGGGGCGATCATCACCGCCACCCCACGGACGGCCTCGGGCAGGCCGGCGGGGTCGCAGGTGCCGACCAGGATGGCCACCGCCTGCTCGACGAAGGCGACCTGCGCGGGCGACATCGGCGGCGCCAGGGTGGGCACGCGGCGATGGTACGCGCGGGCGGCGCGGCTGGCCCGACCGCGGTTAGTGAATTCGTAGGATCGCTTAGCGAACTCGTAGGTAGCCCGGCGACGCGGCGTGCGCATCGTACCGGCCATGCCCAACCTCGCTCGCACCCTCCTCCTCGCCTCCACCCTGGCCGCCCTGGCCGCCGGCTGCACCGACGACGCCGACACCATGGACACGCCGCGCAGCGCGATCACCGCGCCGCTGGCCGGGCCGTGGTTCACCGGCTCGCTGGCCTCGATCCAGTACTACGACCGCGACACCGGCGCCTGGCAGGACCCGTCGGGCGAGGGCTTCTTCTTCGTCTTCGACGCCGACGGCGGCTACGAGACCGGCGCGATCATCAACTCGACCGTCGGCGGCTGCACGATGCGGCTGCTCGGCGACGAGGTCGGGACGGTCACCGTCGACGGCGGCGACCTGACGGTCTACCGCCACCGCATCTCGACCCACGTCACCAACTCCTGCGGCAACGACGGCGACCGCACCCAGGGCGCGGAGGTCCGCCACCTGCGGTGGTCGATCGACCTCGACGCGCAGGGCCTGGAGTGGCTGTCGCTCATCCACGACGACGGCGGGGTCGAGCAGTACCGCCGCTGGACCGAGTAGCCCGCGTCACGGCGCCGCCGCGCGCCCCCTTGCGCGCGGTGCCGATCGCGGCCCAAGGTGGAGGCATGCCGACGTACGTCTACGAGACCCGCCCCACCGATGGCAGCGCGCCGCGCACCTTCGAGGTGCAGCAGCGGATGGCCGACCCGCCGCTCGAGCGGCACCCCGAGACCGGCGAGCCGGTCGAGCGCGTGCTGTCGGCGCCGTTCCTCGGCGGCATGGCCGCCGGCAAGGCCGCCGACGCCTGCGAGATGCCCAGCTTCGGCGGCTGCGGCATGGGCGCGTGCGGGATGGGCGGCTGCGGCGGCGGCGACGCGTGACGCGCCTGGCCGCGATGGCGGCGGTCGTGGTGGCGTTGGCGACCCCGCGGCCGGCGCGCGCGTGCTCGCTGTTCGGTTACGAGCCGATGAACCTGGCCGCGGGTAGTGACACGATCGCGCCCACGCTGACGGTGGGCGCGGCGACGGTGTGGCGCGGCGACGGCAGCTGCGACGGGGTCGGGCTCGTCCAGCTCGAGGTCGGCGCGTCCGACGATCAGACCGCGGCCAACCTGATCGGCTACCAGGTGCTCGTGACCCGCGGCGACGTGGTGTTCCCGGGCCTGCCGTCGACGCCGTTCACGCAGCTCAGCGGTGATCTCGCGCTGCACTTCAACGACGCCGGCCAGGCGATCGACCTGACGCTGCAGGTGCGCGCCGTCGATCAGAACGGCAACCTCAGCGCGCCGGTCTCGGTCGACGTGGTCGACGTGCCGCCCGGCGACGAGGGCGGCTGCGCGGTGGGCGGTGGCGCCGGTGCTGGGTGGCTGGCGGCGCTGGCGCTGGCGCCGCTGGTGCGCCGCCGCCGTCGGCGTTGATCGCCGGCGTCGTACCGGCGTGCTAGCCACGCCGGATGCTGGACGAACCTGGGATGGCGGCGCCCGACGGCGCCGGGGCGGTGGTGCGGGGCGTGTTCGGGCACGCCGGGTTTCGCGCGGGGCAGGGCGACGCGGTGGCGGCGGTGCTGGCCGGCAAGGACGCGCTGGTGGTGCTGCCCACCGGCGGCGGCAAGTCGCTGTGCTACCAGGTGCCGGCGGTGGTCAACGCGCGGCGCGGTGGCGGCACCGCGCTGGTGGTGTCGCCGCTGATCGCGCTGATGGAAGATCAGGTGGCGGCGCTGCGCGGGCGCGGCGTCGTGGCCGCGGCGCTCAACAGCCACCAGGACGAGGACGCGCAGCGCGAGGTGATCGACGCGCTGCTGGCCGGGCAGCTCGAGGTGCTGTACGTATCGCCGGAGCGCGCGGTGCTGCCGGGCTTCAAGCGGCTGCTGGCGCGGGTGGCGATCTCGCTGGTGGCGATCGACGAGGCGCACTGCGTGTCGCAGTGGGGCCACGACTTCCGCCCCGAGTACCTGCGGCTGGCCGAGCTGCGCGAGGTGGTGGTCGCGCCGATGATCGCGCTGACCGCGACCGCGACGCCGGTCGTGATGGCCGAGATGGCGCGCGCGCTGGCGCTGGTGTCGCCGACGACGGTGATCGGCGACTTCGCGCGGCCCAATCTGCGGTTCAGCGTGCAGCACCACCGCGCCGACGACGACCGGCTGGCGGCGGTGGTGGGGGCGTGCGAGGCCGCGGGGCTGCGCGGCACCGGCGCCGGCGGCCGGGCGATCGTCTACTGCTCGACGCGCAAGAAGGCCGAGGCGGTGGCCGAGGCGCTGCGCCAGGCCGGCTTCGCCGCCGGCTACTACCACGCCGGTCGCACCGCGCTGGCCCGCGAGCGCGCGCAGCGATCGTTCGCCGGCGGTCGCACGCGGGTGCTGGTCGCGACCAGCGCGTTCGGCATGGGCATCGACTACGCCGACGTCCGGTTGGTGGTGCACTTCCAGGCGCCGGGCTCGCTCGAGGCGTACTACCAGGAGGCGGGGCGGGCCGGCCGCGACGGCGAGCCGGCGAGCTGCGTGCTCCTGTTCGGCGCCGCCGATCTGATGACGCAGCGGCGGCTGCAGGGCGAGCGCGGCGGCGCCGCGGTGATCGAGCGGCGCGAGCAGGCGCTGGCCGCGATCGATCGCTACGCGCGCCAGGCGCGCTGCCGGCAGCAGGTGCTGTGCGCGCACTTCGGCGCGACCGACGCCGCGGCGTGCGCGCGCTGCGACGTGTGCACCACGCCCGACGCGGTCAGCGACCGCCCGATCGCGGTGGCGGCGGCGGCGCTCGACGGCGACGCCCGGGCCACCGTGCTGGCGGCGATCGGCCACCTGCGCCGGCCGGTGGGCGCGACCACGCTGGCCAAGGCGCTGCGCGGCAGCCGGGCCAAGACCGTCGACGTCGCCGGCCTGCTCGACCTGCCCGAGCACGGCGCGCTGGCCGACGCCGACGAGGACGCGATCGTCGCGACGATCGCGGCGCTGGTGCGCGAGCGGCTGGTCGTGCGGCGCGGCAAGAAGTACCCGACGATCGCGCTGGCCGGCGCCGAGGTCGCGCGCAGCGGGCTGCCGCGCGCCGCGACCCCGCGGATGGCGACGGCGCGGACCGGCGCGCCGCGGGCGCGGACCGGGCTCCTGCGCGGGCGCGGCGGGCTGACCAGCGAGCTGGCGCGCGATCTGGATCAGCTGCGGCGCCGGCTCGCCCGCGAGCTGAAGTGGAAGGCGTACATGGTCTACCAGGAGCGGGTGATCGCCGCGCTCGACGCGCAGCGCCCGCGCGACAAGCAGGCGCTCTTGCGCGTGCCCGGGCTGGGGCCGGCCAAGGTCGAGCGGTTCGGCGATCAGCTGCTCGCGGTGGTGCGCCGGCACGACGACGCGTGACGAGACGCGAGACGCGGCGACCTGACCGCCGCGTGACGTAGACTGCGCGCCGATGAAGCTCGTGCGCCGCCTGCACCTCTGGCTCAGCGTGTTCTTCGCGCCGTCGATCGTGTTCTTCGCGCTGTCGGGGCTGGTGCTGCTCAACGGGTGGAACGAGGGCGAGGGCGGGGCCAAGCCGTCGACGGTGGCGGTGCGGCTGGCGCAGGTGCACAAGAGCCAGAGCTACGCGCTGCCGCCGGCGCGGGTCCGCCCGCCCGAGCCGCCGCCGGGCCGGCAGCCCGACAACCTCGGGGTCGATCGCGCGGCCGCGCGCCAGCCCGCGCCGCCGCGGGCCCGGCCGCACCGCTCGGCGCCGCTCAAGGCGTTCTTCGTGCTGATGACGCTGGCGCTGATCGCGACCACCGGGCTGGGCGTCGCGGTGGCGTGGTCGTTCCGCAAGGAGCGGCGGCTGATCCTGGCCACGCTGGGCGCCGGCTGCCTGGTCCCGCTGGTCTTGCTGCTGCTGTGATCACGCGCGCGCGGCGGCGCCGCGTGCGCGGCGGCCCGATGCCGTACAGTTGCGCCGTGCGCACCGCGGTCGTCCTCGCGCTGTCAGCTGTCGCCTGCAACCAGGTGTTCGGCCTCGATCCGGTCGCGGGCCCCGACGGCGGCCCACCGGCGATCGACGCGCCGCCGCCGGTCGTCGATCAGATCGTCGCCGGGGCCGACCACACCTGCGCGCGCATCGGCACCCAGGTGCGGTGCTGGGGCGCGGGCGGCGCCGGCCAGCTCGGCACCGGGGCGATGGACGACATCGCGCTCGCGGCCGACGCGCCCGTGGTCGACGTCGGCCCGGTGGCCGACCTCGTCGCCGGGGCTGACCACACCTGCGCGCGGCTGACCGACGGCACCGTCGCGTGCTGGGGCGCCGGCGGCAACGGCCGGCTCGGCTACGGCGACATCAACAACGTCGGCGACAACGAGCCGCCGCGCCAGGCCGGCACCGTCGACCTCGGCGGGGGCATGGTCGGCGCGCTCGCGGCCGGGGCCGCGCACACCTGCGCCGCGGTGCCCGGCATCGCGATGCGGTGCTGGGGCGCGGCCTCCGACGGTCGGCTCGGCAACAACGCGACGCAGGACGTCGGCGACAACGAGACGCCGGCGATGTCGATCGCGATCGCCGGCACCGGCGGCGTGCAGGTCGTCGCCGCCGGCGGCGCCCACACCTGCTTCGTCGACGGCAGCGGCATGGTCCGGTGCTTCGGCCTCGGCACATCAGGGCAGCTCGGCTACGCCAGCGCCACCAGCCTCCCGGCGCCGGCGGGCATGGTCATGGTCGGCGCCGCCGTGCAGAGCGTGGTCGCCGGCGCGGCGCACACGTGCGCGATCCAGGTCGACGATCGCGTGCGGTGCTGGGGCCGCGGGCTCGACGGGCGGCTCGGCACGGGCGCCACCAGCGACATCGGCGTGGTCAACACGCCGGGCGACCACGCGCCGATCGACCTGGGCGGCACGGTCCAGGTGCTCGCCGCGGGCGACCGCCACACCTGCGCGGTGCTGGAGGGCGGCGGCGTGGTCTGCTGGGGCGCCAACGAGCGCGGCCAGCTCGGCTACGGCGACGAGACGCCGGTCGGCGGCAGCGGACCGCCGGCGGCCGCCGGGCTGGTGCCGCTGCCCGGCCCGGCCCGCGCGATCACCGCCGGCGGCGATCACACCTGCGCGCTGCTGATCGGCGGCGCCGTGGTGTGCTGGGGCGCCAACGATCGCGGCCAGCTCGGCTACGGCGATCGCGAGGACCGCGGCGACGACGAGCCGGTCGGCGGCGTGGTGCCGCTGTGACGCGCGGCGCGGCGCGGGGGCCCGCGGCCGCTGCCACCGGGGGCGACGCCGGTGATATATGGCGGAGGTGAGCGTCGCGGACGCGGAGCAGATCGAGCGCGCCCACGCGGCGGGCGCCGCGGCGCACCCCGGCGTGACGCTGACGGTCGCGGCGTTCGGCGCGCGCGCCGGCGCGCTCGAGCCCGCCGCGCTGGCGGCCCACGCCGCCGATCTGTACCTGGCGTGGGCGTGCCTGGCCGGCGACCCGGCGGCGCTGCGCGGCTTCGACGAGCGCGTCGTCCGGCCGGCCGGCGACGCGGTGCGCGCGATCGATCGATCGCCGGCGTTCGTCGACGAGGTGTGCCAGCGCCTGCGCGCGCACCTGCTGGTCGGTGACGGGACGCCGCGGCTGGCCGACTACGCCGGGCGCGGGCCGCTGCGCGCGTGGGTCGCGGTGGCGGCGGTGCGCACCGCGCTGATGATGCGCCGGGCCCAGGGCCGCAAGCGCGAGGTCGCCGACGACGACTGGGCCGGCGCGCTGTCGCTGGTCGCCACCGGCAACCCCGAGCTCGACCTGCTCAAGCAGCAGCACGCCACCGCGTTCGCCGCGGCGCTGCGCGACGCCGCGCTGGCGCTCGAGCCCCGCCTGCGCGCGGTGCTGGCGATGCACTTCACCGAGGGGCTGTCGATCGACGAGATCGGCGCGGTCTACGCCGTCCACCGCGCGACCGCCGCCCGCTGGGTGCAGCGGGCCAAGGACGAGCTGCACGCGGCGACCCGCGGCCTGCTCACCGAGCGCCTCGGGCTGACGCCGTCGGAGATCGAGCGGGTCGGGGCGCTGGTGCAGAGCCAGCTCGACGTCAGCCTGTCGCAGCTGTTCGCCGCGTGAGCGTCAGGCCGCCGGGGCGGGCGCCGGGGCGGGCGCGGCCGCCGCCAGCTTGACCTTGTACTTGGCCAGGAAGCCCATCGCCTTGACGCCGCGGCCGGCCCACAGCACGACCAGGAAGCCGACCACCAGCAGCGCCGGCGTCGCCATCAGCAGCGTCGTCCAGTTGACCTTCTCGGCGTCGGTCACCGAGGCCATGATCTTGCGCTCGACCGCGGCCACCGCGACCTTGGCGATCGCCAGGTAGACCAGCGGCAGCGCCAGCGCCAGCAGCACCGACGGGATGCCCCACTTCCACCAGCGCGCGTGGGCCGCCAGCGGCACGCCCTCGTTCCAGCGCTGCTGGAAGATCTTCTGGGTGCGGCCGAGGAAGAACGACATCGACAGGATCACGACCAGCAGGTTGAACACCAGCGCGAGGATCACGCTGAACAGCATCAGCCCGACCATGCCGGCCGACGCGTCCTCGACGAACTGCAGGTAGTCGAGCGCGCGGGCGAAGCAGGTGATCAGCGTGTCGAGCATCGGCTCGACGACCTTGCCCATCACGAAGCCGGCGACCATCGACAGCACGATCAGCACGCCGAGCGTGCACAGCGTCGCGACGAACTCGCCGCCGACCCGGCGCATCGCGCGCTTGACCACGCCGTCGGCGCCGCCGCCGCCGGCCGCCACCGTGGCCGGCAGCTTGATGATCTCCATCAGCGTCGGCTTGATGGCGAGGATGAACAAGATCAGCGTCACGCCGAGCAGCACCACCGGCAGCATGCCGAAGATGAAGCTCACCTTCTTGAAGTAGCCGGCGATGGTCTTGAACACCATCGCCTTCTTGACGACCTTCTGGCCGTTGGCCAGCAGCACCGCGGCCGGCTGCTCGTCGCTGTCGCCCTTGAGCGACTCGAGCGTCGGCGCGAACACCTCGCGGCCCATGTTCACGTAGCGCTCGGCGTTGTGGTCGAGCGTGTCGAAGAAGCCGGCGGCCAGCTTGAGCTGGGGGTTGGTCTGGTTGCCGACGGCGCCCTGCGCCGAGCGCATGCCGATGACGATCGCGCCGAACAGGTTGACCGTCACGAAGAACGTGACCGCGGCCAGGCCCGAGTACTTGAACAGGTTGCCCATCTGGCCCGGGTACTTCTTGTTGAGCCCGAACGGCATGAAGAGGAGCAGGAAGCCCGCGAGCGAGAAGATCGAGATCAGCGTCGCGATCTTCTTGAGGCGCGCCTCGGACTTCTTCGCGATCTTGGCCTCCATGCGGGCCAGCACCTTGCGCTTGGCCAGCTGCACCAGCTTGCGGAAGTGCTCGATCGTGATCGACGGCATCAGCTCGGCGTCCTCGGGGCGCTTGTCGAGCGCCTCGTCGCTGACCTCGTTGGGGATGTCGGCGTAGGCGGTGTCGAACTCCTTCTCCTCGGCCAGCTCCTCGGCGGTGACCTTGCCGTCGCCGTCGGAGTCGGCCTGGATGTAGGGCTCGCCGTCCTCGTCCATCACCACCGCGACGTCCTCGGCGTCGTCGTCGGCGGCCTCGAGTTCGTCATCCGACGGATCGAACGCGCCCATGTCGTCGCTGGTGTCCGCGGGGCCGGGGTCGGTGTCGCCGGGCGGGTCGTCGGCGAGGCTGTCCTCGTCGCCGGGGATGCTGGGGTCGTCGACGGCGCCGGCCGGGTGGTCGTCGGGCTTGTCGTCGGCCGGGTTGGGCTGATCGGCCGCGGGCTGATCGCCGGCGGGCTGGTCGCCGGCGGGCTGATCGCCGGCGGGCTGGTCGCCAGCGGGCTGATCGCCGGCGGGCTGGTCGCCAGCGGGCTGGTCGTCGCCCGCGGCGGCGGGGTGATCGTCGCCCGCGGCGGCGGGGTGGTCGTCGCCCGCGGCGGCGGGGTGGTCGTCGGCCGCGGGTTGGTCGCCGGCCGCCGGCGGGTCGTCACCCGGCGGATCATCACCTTGCGCGAACGCGGTGCCGAGGCCGAGCCAGAGCGGCACGACGATCAGCGCAAAGATCCCCAGGCCGCGCGCCCCAGCGCGGCGAAACACAGAAACGGACATGTCGACTCCCTGCGAGGTGACCAGCTACGTGCGTGCTCAGGCGGCGCGCACAAACGTGATCGTATCGTGAGTGGTGGTCTTGTTGAAAGCGTCCTGGACGATCGCCATGCCGATTACGCCGAGCAGCGCGAGCACGACGAACGCCATCACCTGCGACGTCTTCCCCCCGGTGACCTGCTCGACGCCGGCGCAGTAACGCCAGGTCCACCAGATCCCGACGACGGGCACGAGCGCCAGCCACGCGGTCGGAATGGCGGCGCCGCGCTGGTTCATCTCGCGCTTGGTCGAGACCATCCACACGATCGCGTAGATGCCGAAGGTGATGATCGACAGGATGATGAGCTTGACAACCGAGCGCTGCTGCATGGTGACTCCGTGGTGCCGCGACGGGCGGCCTTCGCGGGGGAGATGCCGGCCGGCGCGCGAAGTCGCACGCCGGGCGCGCCGAGGTTGCGCTGGCGCACGCCCGCGCGACGCCGCGCTGGCGACCGCCGGCGGCTCGTCTATTCTCGCCGCGCCGTGACCGCCTGTCCCAGCGATGCCGAGCTCGCCGCCCACCTGGGCGGTGACCTCGCGGCCGAGGCCGCCGCGGCGCTCGGGCTGCACCTCGACGGGTGCGCCGACTGCCGGGCGACGGTGATCGCGCTGGTGCGAGCCCGCGGCACGCCCGCTGGCGAGCTCCGGCCGGCGCGCGCGGCGCCGGCGATCGGCGACGCGGTCGGCCGCTACCGCCTGACGCGGGTGCTGGGGGCGGGCGGCATGGGCGTCGTCTACGCCGCGCGCGACGAAGCGCTCGAGCGCCAGGTCGCGGTGAAGGTCATGCGCCCGGATCTCGCCGGGGACGCCGCGGCGCTGGCGGCGCGGATGGTGCGCGAGTCGCGGCTGCTGGCGCGGGTGACCGATCCGGCGGTGATCACGGTCCACGACGTCGGCGAGGCCGACGGCCGCGTCTACCTGGCGATGGAGCTGATCGACGGCGGCACGCTCGCCGCGTGGCTGGGCCACGCGCCGCGGTCGGTGGCCGACATCGTCGACGTGCTGCGCCGCGCCGGGCGCGGCCTGGCCGCGGCCCACCAGGCCGGCGTCGTGCATCGCGACTTCAAGCCGGACAACGTGCTGCTGGCGCCGCTGGCCGCCGCGCGGCCGGCGCGGGTGGTGGTGACCGACTTCGGCGTGGCGCGCGCGGGCGACCCGGCTGGCGCGTACGGCGGCGCGCGCGGCGGCGGCCGACCCGACGGCGCCGTCGAGCTGACCACGACCGGCGTCGCGATCGGCACGCCCGCGTACATGGCGCCCGAGCAGCTCGACGGCGGGCGGGTCGACGCGCGCGCCGACGTCTTCGCGCTCGGCGTGACGCTGTGGGAGGCGCTGTACGGGGCGCGGCCGTACGCCGGCCGGACGGCCGCCGACCTGCGCGCGGCGATCGATCGTGGCGCCGGTCCGCCGCCGGCCGGCGGCCCACACGGCCGGGTGCCGACGCGGGTGCGCCGCGCGGTGGCCGCGATGATCGCCGCCGAGCCGGCGCGGCGCCCGGCGAGCGTCGGCGACGCGCTGGCGGCGCTGGCCCCTCGGCCGCGATCGCGCGCGCTGGTCGCGGTCGGCGCGATCGCCGCGCTGGCGGTCGTCGCGGGCGGCGCGCGGGCGCTGGCGCGACGACCTGCGGCGGCCCCGGACGAGCCGTGCGCCCGCGGCGCCGAGCGCGCGCGCGGCGCGTGGGGCCCGTCGATCGCGGCGCGGCTGCGCGGGGCGATGGTGGCGGCGCGGCCGGACGACGCGGCGCCGATCGACGCGGCGCTGGCCAAGGTCGCGACCCGCGCCGCGCAGCTGGTCACCGCGCACCAGGCCGCGTGCCGCGCGCAGCCCACGCCGCCGGTGCTGGCGTGCCTGGCGGCGCGGCAGCTCGAGCTCGACGCGGTCGTCGCCGAGCTCGGGACGCGGGTCGATCTGCCCGGCGACGTCGCCGACGCGTTCGCGTTCACGATCGCCGACGCGCGGCTGTGCCACGCGCCGGGGGCGTCGACCGTCGAGCCGCGCTGGCCGCGCGACGCCGCGACCCGCCGCGCGGTCGCCGACGTCCGGATCGCCGCGATCGCCGCCGAGGCCCTGCGCGACGCCGCCCGCTTCACCGACGCGCGCGCGGCGGCGGCGGCGTTGACCGCGCCGACGGCGGCGGCCGGCTGGCCGCCGCTCGAGGCCGAGCTCCTGTACCTGCAAGGCGGCGTCGAGACGATCGGCGGCGACTCGGTGGCCGGCCGCGCGATGATGCAGCGGGCGGCGGCGATCGCCGAGGGCGTCCACGCCGACTACATCGCCGCCAGCGCGTGGTCGCAGCTGGTCCAGGCCACCACGTGGGACGGGCGCGATCCCGCCCGCGGCCTCGAGTACGCCGGCTACGCCGACGCGGCGCTGACCCGCCTCGGGCGGCCGCCCATGCTCGAGGTCCACGTGCGCTACTCGCGGGGCACCGCGCGGATCGCCGCCGGCGACTACGCGGCCGGGGAGGACGACCTGCGCACCGCGCTGCGCCTGGCCGAGACCGAGGCGCCGGAGCAGGTGCCGGCGATCATCCAGGGCCTGGGCCTCGCGCTCGAGGAGCGCGGCGAGTACGCCGAGGCGGTCGCGACCTACCGGCGCGCGCTCGCGGCGCTGGCGGCCGGGCCCGGCGATCCCGCGCAGGAGCAGCTGTTCCGCGGCCGGCTGGCGATGTGCCTCGCCCACGTCGGCGATCCAGCGGCGGTGGGGGAGAGCCAGGCCGCGGTCGCGCTGGCCGATCGCGTCCTCGACGCGCGCCACCCCGATCGCGCGATCGCGCACCTCAACTACGCCGAGGTGCTGCACGCGGCCGGCGACGATCCGGCCGCGCTGACCGAGATCCGCGCCGCGCAGGCGATGCTGGCGGCGACCGTCGGTGAGCGCAGCGATCTGTACGGCAACGCGCTCGCGACCGAGGCGTCGATCGTGACGGCGACCGATCCGCGGGCCGCCGCCCGGCTGGCCGAGCGCGCGTGCGAGATCCAGGCGTTCAACGTCGGCGACGCGGCCGTGCCCGTCGCGGCGTGCTGGTCCGAGGCGGCGGTGGCGATGCAGGCGGCGGGCCGCAGCGTCGACGCCGAGCGGCGGCTGCGCGCGGCGCTGCCCGTCCTCGAGGCGGCCTACGGCGGCGACCACGCGCTGGTGGCCAACGCGTACATCGGGCTCGGCGAGGCGCGCTTGACTCAGGGCGACGTCGGCGACGCCGCGCGCTACTTCGAGGAGGGGCGCGCGCGGATGGCCCGATCGAGCATCGACGACGGCTACGTCGCGACCGCCGAGTTCGGGCTGGCCCAGGCGCTGGCGCGGCGCGAGCCGACGCGGGCGCGCGCGCTGGCCGAGCAGGCCGCGGCCCGCTGGCGCGGCGACGCCGGCTGGGCCACCGAGCTGGCCGCCGCCGAGGCGTGGCTGCGCCAGCACCGGGCGCGGGCGCCGTGATCCGCGCGCTCGGCTGCATGCGGCTGTCGACGGTCGCGGCGCGAGACGACGGCCGCGCCCACGCCGCGCTGGTGGCGGCGATCGATCACGGCGTCACGCTGTTCGACACCGCCGACGCCTACGCGCTCGACGACGCCGACCGCGGCCACAACGAGCGGCTGGTGGCGGCCGCGTGCGCGGCGCGGCCGGCGGCGGCGGTGCGGATCGTCACCAAGGGCGGGCTGGTGCGGCCGGGCGGGCGCTGGCAGCCGGACGGGCGCGCCGCGCACCTGGCGGCCGCGGCCGCGGCCAGCCGGGCCCGGCTGCCGCGGATCGATCTGTACCTCCTGCACGCCGTCGACCCGCAGGTGCCGCTGGCCACCAGCGCGCGGGCGCTGGCGCGGCTGCGCGCCGACGGCGTCGTCGCGGCGATCGGCCTGGCCAACGTCGGGCGCGCGCAGCTCGAGGCGGCGCTGGCGATCGCGCCGATCGCGGCGATCGAGATCGAGCTGTCGCCGCGCAAGACCGACGCGCTGCGCGGCGGGCTGGTCGCGTGGTGCGTGGCGCGCGGCGTCGAGGTGCTGGCGCACCGGCCGTTCGGCGGCGCGGCGGCGGCGGCGAAGCTGTTCGCGCACGGCGTGGTCGCGGCGACCGCGGCGCGGCTGGGCGCGTCGCCGGCGGCGGTGGTGCTGGCGTGGCTGCGGGCCCACGGCGCGGTGCCGCTGCCGGGCGCGACCCAGGTGGCGACCGCGATCGACGCGGCGTCGGCGCTGGCCCTCGACGACGAGGCCCACGCCGTGCTCGACCGCGCGTTCCTCGACCGCGCGCCGCCGGCGACGGTGGCGGTGCCGGCCGCCGCCGCCGAGGTGGTCGTCGTGATGGGCATCCCCGGCGCCGGCAAGTCGACGGCGGTGGCGCCGCTGGTCGAGGCCGGCTACCTGCGGCTCAACCGCGACGAGCGCGGCGGCACGCTGGCCAAGCTCGCGCGCGCGCTCGACGACGCGCTGGCCGCCGGCGCGACCCGCGTCGTCCTCGACAACACCTACCCGACGCGGGCCCAGCGCGCCGACGTGCTGGCCGCCGCCGGACGCCACGGCGCGGCGGTGCGCTGCGTGTGGCTCGACACCTCGCTCGAGGACGCACAGGTCAACGCCGCGGCGCGCGCCTACGCGCGGCTCGGCCGGCAGCCCGAGCCCGCCGAGCTGATGCGCGGCCGCGACCCGGTGTTGCTGCCGCCGGCGGCGCAGTTCCGCTGGCGCCGCGAGCTGGAGCCGCCCGGCGACGACGAGGGCTTCGTCGCGGTCGAGCGCCGCGCCTTCGCGCGCCAGCCGGGGCCAGGCGGCGCGCCGGCGCTGATCGTCGAGCTGGCCGACGTGGTGTGGCGCGGGCGACCCGAGTGCCCCGACGACGTCGCGCTGATCGACGGCGCCGCCGCGGCGATCGCGCGCTGGCGCGCCGCGGGCTGGGCGGTGGTCGCGACCGGCTGGGCGCCGGCGGTGGCCGACGGGCGGATCCTGCCGGTCGCGCTCGACGCGCTGGCCGCGCGCGCGGCCGAGCTGCTCGGCGCCGCGCTGCCGATCGCGTGGTGCCGCCACGGCGCCGGGCCGCCGGTGTGCTGGTGCCGCAAGCCGCTGCCGTCGCTCGGCGTCGAGCTCGCGCACCGCCACGGCCTCGACCTCGCGCGCGCGATCCACGTCGGCACCGGCGCCGCCGATCGCGGCTTCGCCGAGCGGCTCGGCCTGCGCTACGTCGACGCCGCGCGCGGGTGGAGCGATCCGGCGCCGCCGCCGTGAGATCTTCTCGCGAGCTCAGCGGGTTGATCCAACTACCGATCCGCGCTGTGGGTGCTCGCGTTTCGGGTTGGGGCCCCGTCGGGGCTTGCCCCCGGCGGGGAAGGGGCTTTGCGAAAGCCCCTTCCAAGGAACTCGTGGGTTGGGGCCCCGTCGGGGAAAGCCCCTTCCAAGGAACTCAGAACGCGGCGCGCAGGCGCTGGGCGGCGGTGATCAGCTCGTCGAGCGCGCCGCGCAGCGCGGTGGCCTCGCCCGGGCTCACCGCCGGGCCGGCCTCGCTGTCGGGGCTGGTCGCGCCCAGGAACAGCGCCGACAGCCGACCCTGCAGGTGCTGCAGCTCCACGAGCGCGCGGGCGCGATCGGGCGGGGCCGCGGCCGGCGTCCGGCGGGTCAGCGCGTAGTCGGTGCCGTCGGTCAGGAAGAACTCGCCGATCCGCGGATCCTGATCAGTCGCGAGGAACAGCGGCTTCAGCAGCGCCGCCGGGAACCGCCGGTGCCCGAGCCAGTACTTCGACAGCGTCGGGTACGGCACCTCCATCCGCGCCGCGACCCCCTGGGCGTGGCCGCGCGGGGCCTCGGCCACCAGCAGGCGGTACAGGAACTCCGAGACCTCTTTCTTTTCGCGGTTCCACCACACGGCCGGCACTGTAGAACACCGGACGGGTCGGCGTGCGTGGGCCGGATCCACCGCGCAAGTCCGCGTCTCGCGACGGCATTCAAGCCGGTCGGTGGTCCCGCGGGGACAGGGAGAAATCGCGCCCCGCGATTATCTCGTCTCGGCGCCCGCGCCGACGCACGATGCTGGACATGCCCGCCTGGCCTCCGCGCCCCGCGATCTGCCTCGACTGCCGCACGCTCCAGCCCGCCGCCGACCGCTGCCTCGCCAGCGCCCACCATCGCCTCGCCGACCTGCGCGCCCCGGCCGGGCGCGCGTCGCTGCTCGAGCGAGCCTGGGGCAGCCCGTCGGTGCGCCGCCGCATCCGCACCGCGGCCAAGGTCGGCAGCACCGGCGGCGCCGCCGGTGGCGGGCTCGAGGCCTGCAGCGGCTGCGACGGCTGCGGCCTGATCGAGGCCGGCGGCTCGGTCGGTGAGATCGTCGCGGTGATCCTGGTCGTCGCGTTCGTCTTCGTGGCGATCTACCTGCTGGCGATCGGCGTGCGCGCGCTATGGCGCTGGTGGCGCCGGCCGCCCCCGGTCCGCCCCAACGGCGCCGAGGCCCGCGGGCTCGCGGTCGGGCGCCTCACCGGCCGCCCCGGCCGCGTCGTCGCGCGCGGCACCGCACCCGCGGCGATCGGCGACGCCCCGTGCGTCGCGTACGCGCTGCAGGCGAGCTACCGCGATCGCGGCGAGCGGGTGATGCTGCGCGACAGCGTCGGCGTCGGCTTCGACGTCGTGCTCGACGACGGCGCGGTGGTCGAGATCCCGGCCGGGCCGGTCGCGCTCGACGTCGACGGCGCGCCGGCGCGCGCGGTGGCGCCGACCTACGCCGCCCACCTCGACGTGATCGATCCCCAGCGCCGCGGCGTCGACGATCTCGATCCGTTCGCCGCCACCCACGTCCGCCAGGTCGTGCTCGCCGACGGCGATCGGGTCGAGGTCCGCGGTCGGCTGCGGCCGATGCCCGGCGCGGCGAGCGGCGCGGCGTACCGCGGCGTCACCAGCGAGCGGTGGATCCCCGACGGCGTCCCGCAGCTGGTCCGCGCGTCGTGATCAGCGGCGGCAGGCCCGCACCAGCACCGCCTCGCCGCAGCTCGACAGGTCGGTGGTGCCGGCGGGCAGCGCGGCCAGGCACGCCTGGGTCGCGGCGGTGCAGGTCGGCGGCGGCCAGGTGTCGTAGGCGTCGCCGGTGGTGATCGCCAGCGCCTTGATGGCGAGGCCGAGGTGCGCGCGCTTGCGGGTGCTGCCGTCGAGCACGACCTCGAGCTGCGCCCCGGTGGCGCCGGCCAGCGCGTCGACGTCGGCCTGGGTCAGATCGACGACGAAGTGGGTCGCGTCGACCGGGCGGGCGTTCATCGCGATGTCGCCGCGGATCGCCACCACCGCGGCGAACGCGCGCGACGACTTACCGGCCAGCCGGTAGACGACGCGGCCGTCGACCACCACCGGCGTCAGCTCGGCGGTCAGGTAGATCGACGTCGCGCCGCTGAAGCTGTCGAGGCGCGGCCGCACGATCACGCGGCTGGTCAGGTGATCGGGGCGCGTCGCGCTGTGGGCGAAGTTGAGCGACTGGTACTGCTGCACGCCCTGCACCAGCGGCGCGGTGTTGGAGAGGATGTCCCAGCGCACCTCGAACGAGCGCGGGCCGCGCAGCCCGAACTCGCCGTAGACGTCGTCGAAGACGTAGGCGTTGCCGTCGGTCACCTCGCGGCTGGCCCGGCCGCGCAGCACGAACGCCGGCCCGCGGTCGTCCTCGACCCGCGCCAGCGCGGTGGTCATCCACACCGTCGTGTCGCCGGCGCGCACGCGCAGCTCGCTGCTGGCGTCGGCCTTGCCGTCGGCCGCGGCGACCGACTCGGCCTCATCGTAGGAGTCGTCGGCGTCGACACACCCGACCAGCACCACGACGGCGGCGAACAGCGAGGCTCCAAGGCGCAGCATGGCCGCCCGATTAGCAAGCCCTGGACCGATCCCAACCGTGCGGGATCGCTGCGCTTGCCTGCCCGAGTGGCCTGGCTGATCGACTGGTCTGTCGTCGGTAGCGACACTCGTTCCTGCCCGGGCCGGCAGTGGTGCGCGTGGCGCCGCCCGGTACAGTGCGCGTCCATGGCCGTCCGCCGACCTCGACCCGCGCACCACGGCGCCGCCCCCGCCGCGGCGCCCAAGCTGCGCGACCTGCTCGGCGTGATCGGCTACGCGCGCCGCGCGCTGGGCCTGGTCTGGACCACCAGCCGCGCGATCACGATCTCGCTCGCGGTCGGCAGCGTGCTGCTCGGCTTGATGCCCGGCGCGATGGCGTGGACCGGCAAGCGGCTGGTCGACGCGGTGGTCCACGCCGCCGCCACCGGCGAGGACGCCGCGCGCCACCGCGCGCTGGTGTGGGTCGGCGTCGAGCTCGGCCTCGCGATCGCGCTGGCCACCACCAGCCGCGTGCTGTCGATCCTGCGCTCGCTCCTGCGCGCGCAGCTCGGCAACCGCATCAACGTGATGATCCTCGACAAGGCGCTGGCGTTCGACCTGACCCACTTCGAGGACTCCGAGGTCTACGACATGCTGACCCGCGCGCGCCGCGAGGCGTCGTCGCGGCCGCTGTCGATGGTGATGAGCACGTTCTCGATCGGCCAGCAGGTGATCTCGCTGGTCAGCCTGGCGGCGCTGCTCGCCGGGTTCTCGCCGGCGGCGCTCGCCGTGCTGCTGGCCGCGGCGATCCCGGCGTTCCTGGTCGAGGCCAAGTTCTCGGGCGACGCGTTCCGCCTGTTCCGCTGGCGCACGCCCGAGACCCGCGAGCAGGCGTACCTCGAGAGCGCGCTGGCCCGCGACGACCACGCCAAGGAGGTGAAGCTGTACGACCTCGGGCCGCGGTTCTTGCAGCGCTACCAGGAGATCTTCGAGCTGGTCTACGCCGGCGACGCCAAGCTGGCGTGGCGGCGCGGGCTGTGGGGGCTGGGCCTGGGCGTGCTCGGCACCGTCGCGTTCTACGGCATGTACCTGTGGGTCGCGCGCGCGGCGATCGCCGGCGCGATCTCGCTCGGCGCGATGACGATGTACGTGGTCGTGTTCCGGCAGGCGCAGAGCTCGCTGGCCTCGGTGCTCGGTGACGTCGGCGGCCTGTACGAGGACAACCTGTACCTGTCGACGCTCTACGAGCTGCTCGACCTGCCGACCGCGCCGCGCACCGGCGGCGTCACCGTCGGCGCGGCGCCCGGCGACGGCGTGCGCTTCGATGACGTCAGCTTCGTCTACCCGGGCTCGACCGAGCCGGCGCTGGCCGGCGTGTCGCTCCACGTGCCGCCCGGCTCGAAGCTGGCGATCGTCGGCGAGAACGGCTCGGGCAAGACCACGCTGATCAAGCTGCTGGCCGGGCTGTACCAGCCGACCAGCGGCGAGGTGCGCGTCGACGGCACGCCGGTGCGCGACTGGGATCCGATGGCGCTGCGCCGCCGGATCGGCGTCATCTTCCAGGACTTCGTGCGCTACCAGCTGACCGTCGGCGAGAACATCGGCGCCGGCGACGAGCGCGCGTTCGACGATCGCGATCGCTGGGCCGCCGCCGCCGAGCAGGGCCTGGCGGCGCCGGTGGTGGCCGAGCTGCCGGCCGGCTACGACACCCGGCTGGGCAAGTGGTTCAAGGACGGCCGCGAGCTGTCGCTGGGCCAGTGGCAGAAGGTGGCGCTGGCCCGCGCGTTCATGCGCAAGGACGCCGACATCCTCGTGCTCGACGAGCCGACCGCGTCGATGGACGCCGCCGCCGAGGTCGCGATCTTCGATCGCTTCCGCGAGCGCACCAAGGATCAGATCGCGATCGTGATCTCGCACCGCTTCTCGACCGTGCGCATGGCCGACACGATCGTCGTGCTCGACGGCGGCCGCGTGCTCGAGCGCGGCAGCCACGACGAGCTGCTGGCCGCCGGCGGCCGCTACGCGACGCTGTTCAACCTGCAGGCGCGCGGGTACCGCTGAGCGCGCCTGGTCCGGCCGCGCGGCCCCTTGACGCGCGCGGCCCCGGATCTACGCTTGAGGCAATGGTCCCGCCGCGCGCTGACTGGCTGCGGAGCCGGATCGAGGCCGAGTACGAGATCGAGCGCGGCGGCTGGGCCGGGGAGCGGGTCGACCGCGTCACCGCGGCGCGGCGCCCGCCGCGGGGGCTGCTGTAGCCATGGCCTACCGCGACCAGGCGTACGTCGAGCGCAGCGCCGAGCGGTGCTTCTGCGACGCGGCGATGGCGCGGCGCTGTCGGTGCTGTCGGCGGCCGCGCTGCGCCGAGCACCTCGCGCGCGGGTTGTGCGACCGCTGCGACCAGGCGATCGCGCGGCGGCGCGCCGGCATCGCGGCGGGGGGGTGGATGCTCAGCGGCGTGGTCGGCGTCGCGCTCACCGTCGCGATGATCGCCGTGGGCGTGCCGGCCGGGGCGCTCGGCGCCGTCGTGCTCGCCGCGGCGGCCCGGGTCGGCAGCGAGCGGGTGCTGCTGGCGCGCACGGTCAAGCAGCTCCGACCCGGCCTCGCGACGACGGTCGGCGAGCTGCCCGCGCCCGCGGCCGCGCACGACGAGTTTCCGCCGCCCAGCAACAGCGGCATCGATCCCATGATCGGGCTGTGACGACGCGGGCTCGCCGCGTGCCAGCGTGTGCCACTTGATCAGCGCCGCGCGCGACCTACGGTGATCGGACATGGACGAACCTCCGGGCGGACTGGCCGCCCACGAGCGAGCGCGCGCGTCGGAGATGAGCCTCGCGGGGCCGTTTCGGACGCAGGCCTACATCGAGCGCAGCGCCGAGCGCTGCTTCTGCGACGCGGTCATGGTGCGGCGCTGCCGCTGCTGTCGTCGACCGCGCTGCGGCGAGCACGTCGCGCGCGGGCTGTGCGATCGCTGCGGCCAGGCGCTCGATCGCCGCCGCGGCGGGCTGTCCGCGGTCGCCTGGACGCTCGGCGGCGTCGCCGGCGCGATCGCGGCGCTGGCGATGCTGATCGCGCACTCGACCAGCGCGGTCGTGGTCGGCCTCGCGGTGGCGCCGGTCGTGGGCGTCGTCGCCCATCGAGCGCTGATCGCGCGCACCATCAAGCAGCTCCGGCCGACGCTCGCCACGACCGTGGGCGAGCTACCGCTCCCCGAGCGCAACTTCGAGGAGTTCCCCGCGGCGTCGCGGCCGAGCGCCGGCACCAGCGCCGGCGCCCGCCTCATGTGACGTCGACGCGCACGGTCGCGTCGCAACCTGCGGACACCGCAGCGCGCACACTGTAGGTGCGCGCGCCCGGCGCGCCGAAAAATTGCCCGCGCCGCGCATCGATGTTTGCCTGGTCGCCGTGGAGGGACCGCACACCGAGAGCGCCGCGCGGCCGTCGACCGCGACCTGGAGCGGCCCGACGCGCGTCGACATGCGGGCGCGCTCGCCGCGCGGCGGGCGGGTCGCGCCGCGCCGCGAGCGGCTCGGCTGCTACGAGGTCGAGTGCCAGCTCGGCGAGGGCGGCATGGCCGCGGTGTACCTGGCGCGCCACGCGGTGATCGATCGCGCGGTCGCGATCAAGCGGCTGGCGCCCGAGCTGGCCCACCTGCCCGAGGCCCACGCGCTGTTCCTCCGCGAGGCGCGCATCGCCGGCGCGGTGCGCCACCCCGGCGTCGTCGAGGTGTTCGACTTCGGCTACGACGCGCAGGGCCGCCCGTACTTCGTGATGGAGCTGGCGCGCGGCACGACGCTGATGGAGCGCGTCCAGCGCGGGCCGCTGCCGGTCGCGCACGCGCTCGAGATCGCCGTCGGCGTCACCGACGCGGTGGCCGCGGTGCACCGCGCGGGCTACGTCCACCGCGACATCAAGAGCGAGAACGTGATGCTGACCGACGACGGTCGCCGCCACGTGCCCAAGCTGATCGACTTCGGCATCGCCTGCAGCCTCGACGGCGCGGGCGCCGAGGTCGGGGCCGGCGTCGTCGGCACGCCGCGGATCATGGCGCCCGAGCAGGTCGCGCGCGAGCCGATCGACGGCCGCACCGACATCTGGGGCATCGGCGTCCTGCTGTACGAGATGATCTGTGCGCGGCCGCCGTTCGCGCCGGGCGCCTCGGTGCGCGACGATCTGCTGGCGGTCGTCACCGACGCACCGGCGCCGCTGCCCGAGGACTTGCACCCCGACGTCGCCGACCTGATCGGCGCCTGCCTCAGCAAGGACCCCGACGGCCGGCCGGCCTCGGCGGAGGCGCTGCTCGAGGAGCTGCGCTGGGTGCAACAGCTACACCTCGCCGCGGTCGGCAAGACGACGCGCCGGCAGCGCCCGTCGTTTACTTGAAGGTTTGTCGACAAACCTTCCCCCACGGGGTCATGCCCCCGTGGGGCCCCCATCCGATACGCGAGACGCCCGACCCCGGGCGCTCGGCCGTTTCCTGAAGGTCTGTCGACGGTCCGTCGGCTTTGGCCACAGCGGCTGTAGAGATGCGCGACGTGGCGGCGGGTTCACGCGGTGTGGCGCGCCGCCGGTGCCGCTGATCTCGTGCGGATGGCGGCGTCGGTGGTGGAGGTCTGACGCTTCCCGGCTGGCCGGCGGCTTGCGATGATCGCGGATCATGTCGAACCCCCGCGTCGTGTTCCCCGCCATCGCCCTCGCCGTCGGGCTCGCCGGCGCCAGCGCCGCCCAGGCCCAGAACCTCAACCAGCCGCCGCCGCCGCTGGGCCCCCGGGTCGGCTGGGAGGTCGGCTTCGGACTGTACGGCGGCGAGATCAACTGCCAGAACGAGAACGGCGACTTCTGCGACGGCGTCACCGAGGCGGGCGGCATCGACCTGCACGTGAACTACTTCTTCCGCCCGCACCTGGGCGCGTACGTCGACGTGTTCCCGATGGTGCACAGCGAGAACAACTGGACCTTCACCCACAACGTCGTGACCGCCGGCGTGAAGTGGCGGCCGGTGCCGATCCTCACGCTGACCGCGGGCCTCGGCAGCGCGCAGGCCCGGCTGCGTTACGAGACGCTGGGCCTGCAGGCCGAGACCGACGTCGTCGGCGCCGCGCTGTTCGCGGCCGGCCTCGAGGTGGTGCGGGGGCCGAAGTGGGCCATCGACGTCCAGGCGCGCGCCGGCATCGGCTTCTACGCCGAGGACAAGAACGGCAACGGCGACCCCGACGTCGTGGGCCGGAACATCGGCGTCGGCGCGGCGATGACCTTCTTCTGAGTCCTGGGAGGGCGTGTCGCCACGCGCTCCCGCTACGGCGTCGGCGCGCGCAGATCGACGAGCCGCGTGCCGCCGCCCGACATGCCGCCGCCCGGCGAGAACTCCCAGGCGATGCGGCGCACCGCGGGATCGCTGTCGATCGAGTGGCGACCCGGCAGCGGCAGCTCCTCGATGATCGCCTTGATCATCAGGTCGTCGCCCTGCTTCTCGGCGGTCGGCGGGGTGCACGGGTCGTCGGGCAGCGCGTCGCCCGAGCCGGGCAGGCACAGGATGCGCGCCGGCTTGCCGTCGAGGAGCAGG
The DNA here is from genome assembly GCA_016794525.1 of Myxococcales bacterium. Taxonomy (GTDB): domain Bacteria; phylum Myxococcota_A; class Polyangia; order Haliangiales; family Haliangiaceae; genus UBA2376. Next base: position 47,317 of record JAEUJY010000018.1, on the reverse strand, counting down.
TACGCCGCGAGGAACGTCGCCGGCGCGACCACCGCCGGATCGTAGGTCGGGATCAGCGCCGCCAGCGGCGAGTGCGTCTCGACGTCGAGGCCGACGCGGATCGTGCCGTCGGGCGCGCGGCTGGCCAGCACGTACGCCTGGCCGGCGTCGTTGGCCAGGAAGAACAGCTCGCCGGTCGGCAACGCCAGCGCCGGGTAGCGGTAGGCCTTGCACGCGTGCCCGGCCAGGCCGCTCAACCCGTCGGCGGCGGCCTTGCACAGCGCGGCGTCGAGGTCGGCGGGCGCCGGCTCGGCCACGCCGGCCCAGCTCGGCGGCGCGGTCATCGTCGGCAGCGGCGGCGCCGAGGTCGGCAGCGGCGGCGTCGCCGGCTCGAGGTCGGCCAGGCCCTCGCCCTCCATCGACGACAGCTCGTGCGGTGACACCTCGACCTGGTACCAGTACAGGCGGTGGTGGTCGCGGTTGAGCAGCGTCGGGTGCGGGTACTCCTCGACGGCGAACTGCAGCACCGGCTTGCCGCCGACGGTGGCGAACTTCGGGGCCTCGCACGGCTTCTTCGACATCGACCGCCCCGGCGGCGGCGGCTCACCGGCGCAGCGCACCTCGGCCGCCTGCAGCAGCAGCGCCGCGTACAGCCGGGCCAGCACGTCGGGGGGCGTCGCCGGCACGTCGAGCTGCGCGGTGATCTTGCGCAGGATCTGATCGTCGTACGGCCCGGCCTCGGCGACGATCGGCGCGCCGCTCGGCGGCGTCAGCGCGTAGACCCAGGCCTTCGTCGGATCGTCGGTCGACCACAGCCGGGTCACGGTGCCGGCGGCGGTGGTCAGCTCGGGCAGCGGCTGCTCGACGCAGGTCGCGACGTACCCGAAGAACCGCCGCGCGGCCGCGCACGTCGGCGACACCGGCGGTGGCGTGATCGGCTTCCAGCGGTCGGCGGCCGCCTGCGACCCCTTGCCGCTCCCGGCGTCGGTCGCCGCCGCGGTCCCACCACCGCCGGGCCCCGGCTTCGTCGACGACTTGCCGCACGCCGTCGCGCACGCCACGAGGACCGCCACCGAGATCGCGCTTCGCATCGCGCGATGCTACCCGAGCGACCGCGCGGCGGCGGCATACTCCGGCCATGCTGTTCTGGCGATCCGATGGCACCCGCCTGCGCGGCCTCGACCCGATGCGCCGCATGATGCCGATGCTCATGCCGACCCGCAACGAGGCGGTCGTCTACTACGAGCAGATCATCGACGCGACCGCGCTGGTGGCGTTCCTCGACGCGCACAACCGCGGCGACGGGCCCAAGCTCACGCCGCTGCACTGCGTGGTCGCCGCGCTCGGGCGCGTGATCACCGCGCGGCCGGCGCTCGATCGCTTCGTCGCCGGGCGGCGGCTGTGGCAGCGCAAGCAGCCGGCGATCGCGTTCGCGGCCAAGCGCGAGTTCGCCGACGGCGCGGTGCTCAAGACGATCAAGCTGCCGGTGGTCGCCGACGAGGCGCTCGACGCGACCGCGGCGCGCATCCACGCTGCGGTCCACGCCGGCCGGACCCGCGACGATCGCCCGGTCGATCGCGAGATGTCGACGCTCGGCAAGCTGCCAGACTTCGTGCTGTCGCCGGTGGTGCGCCTGGCGCGCTGGCTCGATCGCTGGAACTGCCTGCCGGCGGCGCTGATGAAGGACGATCCGCTGTTCGCCAGCGTGTTCGTCGCCAACCTCGGCAGCCTCGGCATCGATCGCGCGTGGCACCACCTCTACGAGCACGGCACGGTCAGCCTGTTCTGCGCGATCGGCGGCCTGCGCCCGCGGCTGGTGGTCGGGCCCGACGGCGCGCCGGCGACGCGGCCGACGCTGCGGCTGCGGTTCACGCTCGACGAGCGGATCTGCGACGGCTACTACGCGGCGCAGTCGCTCGAGATCCTGCGCGCCGACCTCGAGGATCCGACGCGGTTCGCGGCGCCGCCGCCGGCGGTCGGCAAGACCGAGATCAACGCGGCGCGCAGCTCGCTGTGACTCAGGGGGCCGGAAAGCGCGCGCGCCACGCGTGGACCAGCTGCGCGAGCAGCGCCACCCGCTGCCCGGCGCGCCCCGCGCCCAGCGGCGCCGGCGGCGGGCCCAGCGTCGCGGCGAAGTCCTCGAGGCTGCCGAACTTCTGGTGCAGCGCGCGCTGCACCGCGACCCGCAGGTCGAGCACCGGCACCGGCAGCGCGCCGCCGGCGGCGCACATCAGCTGCGCGCCGTGGTGGCCCCAGGCGCACACCCGATCGGTCGGCCGCGCGAACGCGGCGTACCCGTCGAGCAGCGCGGCCAGCGGCGGCGCGGCGGTGATGGCGTCGGCGGCCAGCCGCGTGTGGTACGGCGTCGACGGCGACAGCGCGCCGCGCGGCGCGGCCAGCGCCTCGAACGTCGCGCCGGTCGACGGGCGGTGGGCCACCCAGTGGATCAGCTCGTCGGGCTGGTGATCGGGCGCGTCGCGGTACGGCCAGGCGTTGGCCTCGCCGACCACGCACACGAGGTCGTCCCAGCGCGACGCGATCTCCGGCGGCAGCCGATCCCACGGCGCGCGCGGCGGGCGCATTGGCCGCGGGCGCGGGCTCGGCTCGCTGGCCTGGCGCGCGATCTGCGCGTCGATCATCGCGCGGAACGGCGCCAGCATCGCGCGGAACCGCGCCGGGTCGCCCTCGAGCGCGCCCAGCACGTGCATCAGCGCCTCGATCGTCGAGCAGTACGCGTCGTCGGGCTCGCGGCGGATGCGGTACTCCGACACCTCGGGCGCGACAAAGGCGTAGCGCGGCAGCGCGTGCAGCACCGGGTTGTCGCGCACGACCGTCTTGGCCTGCGACCACGTGCCGTCGACGACGACCAGCGTCACCGGGCCGGTCGGCGGGTCGCGCAAGATGTCGCGCGCGCCCGGCCCCGGGTACAGCAGGATCGGCGTGCGCGTCGGATCGGCCAGCGCCGCGGCCAGCGGGGCGTGGCGGCTCCAGTCGATGCCGACGTGCAGCGCCGAGCCGGGCAGGCACAGGCTGGCCATGCGCGCGGTGCCGATCGCCATGTCGCGCTCGCGCGGGTGCTGCAGGATGACGACCTTGGTGCGGGTCTCGAGCGCCGGCAGGTGCGCGCAGTAGCACACCGACGACGGGCGCCGGCAGCGCGGGCAGCGGGCGCGCGGGGTCCAGTCGGCCGGCGCGTTCACGCCAGCGTCCGTCCCAGCGTCGCGGCCAGCTCGCGGGTCAAGATCGGCGTCACCTCGGCGACGGTCAGCGGGCGATCGAGCTCGACCGCCATCGACGTCATCACCGACGACGCGAACCCGCACGGGTTGATGCGCTGGAAGTACGCCAGGTCGGTCGCGACGTTGAGCGCGAGGCCGTGGAACGTCACCCAGCGGCGGCACGCGATCCCGATCGAGCACAGCTTCCGCCGCGCGCCGGCGCGATCGGTGCACCACACGCCGGTGGCGCCGGGCTCGCGATCGGTCGCGAGGCCGAACGCCGCGCAGGTGCGGATCACCGCCTCCTCGAGGTTGCGCAGGAAGCGGTGCAGGTCGCGCTCGCCCTCGCCCAGCGCCAGGATCGGGTACGCGACCAGCTGCCCGGGGCCGTGGTAGGTGACGTCGCCGCCGCGCTCGATCTCGATGACCTCGACCTCGCCGGGCGCCAGCACGTTGGCCACCGCCTTCTGGGCGCGGCCCAGCGTGAAGACGTGCGGGTGCTCGACCACCAGCACCCGGTCGGCGCCGGCGCCGGTCTTGCGTTCGTCGACCAGCGCCAGCTGCCGGGCCCAGGCGGCGCGGTAGCCGAGCTGGCCGAGGTCGTCGACGTGGAGTGGCGGGGTCGCCGGCATGCGATCGGCGGCACCCTAGCACTCCTGTGGCCGGATCGCGCGGCGGGCGTGGGTCAGGGCACGCGGTGCGCCGCGAGCCAGGCGTCGAGGCCGGCCAGCGTGGGACCGGCGTCGGGGATGGCGGCCAGCGCGTCCCGCGCGGCGCGCAGCGCGGCGGCACCGCCGCGGTGGTCGCCACGCAGCCAACGCACCTGCGCGACGATCGCGTCGGCCGTGGCCGGGAGCGCGGCCTCGCATTGATCCGCGCACGCTGCCCCAACGCCGGCGGCGAGCGTGGCGGCGGCGGCGAGATCGCCGGCGGCGAGCGCGCAGGTCGCGCGGGTCAGCTGGGGGTACGCCCGCATCGACCCGGTGAACAGCCGCTCGACGTGCGTCAGCAGCGGCGCCGCCGCGGCGCAGTCGCCGTGGTTCGCGAGGCCGTCGGCGAGGTTGTATTCGGTGGTGGCGTACGCGACGGTCTCGACGGTCCCGAGGGTGGCGCGCACCGCGAGCGCCTGCTCGAGGTGGCGGCGGCCCTGCACCCAGTCGCCCGCTTGCTGTTCGGCCAGGCCGATCGCCGTCAGCGCCGTGGCCCGGGCGGCGTCGTCGTGCGCGCGCTCGGCGCGGGCCAGCGCCTCGCGGTAGCGCGCCAGCGCGCCGGCGCGATCGCCCAGCGCGCGCTGCGCGTTGCCGAGCGTGTTCAGCGTGTCGGTGATCGCGTGGTGCTCGTCGCCAAGCGCGCGGCGCCGGATCGCGAGCGCCTGCTCCAGCATCGGCACCGCCTCGGCGGGGCGGCTCAGCCGCAGCAACGCGCGGGCCGTGCCGTGCAGGTTGGCCGCCACCGCGGGGTGGTCGGCGCCGTAGGTCTGTTCGATGGCCGCGCGGGCGCGGGCGCGCAGCCCGAGCGCGTCCTGGGGCCGTCCCTGCAGCAGCGCGACGTTGGCCAGGTCGCCCAGCAGATCGATCTGGCGCGTGACCGCGGCCTGCGCCTCGGCGAGCGCGAGCGCCTGCTCGAAGCCGGTCCGCGCGGCGTCGAGGTCGCCGGTGGTCATGCGCAGCCCGGCCCGGTGGCGGATGAACGCGAGCCGCGCCGAGGCGTCGCCGCTGCGCGCCACCAACGCCTCGACCAACGGCTCCATCGCGCGCGCCTCGTCGAACTCGCCCAGCGCGACCCCGACCACGAAGTACAGCGCGATGCTCGCGCGCGCCGCGAGGTCGTCGTCCTTGACCTCACCGGCTCGGCGCGCGGCGTCGGCCAGCTCGGCGCGGGCGGTGGCGTTGTCGTCCAGGTCCGAGGCGACGTCGCCGGCCACGCTCAACGCCTCGGCCCACGCCGGCCCAAACCCGGTCGCGGCCGCCGCGGTCACCGCGGCCGTGGCCGTGGCGCGCGCCTCGCGGTAGCGGCCGACCCGCTGGTCGGCGCGGGCGGCCACGACCTGCGCGCGGACCGCGTCGAGGCGCGCGCGGATCGCGGGATCCCGCGGCCACGGCGCGGCGGCCCGCAGCGCGACCGGATCGGCGCAGGCGTCCAGCGACTCGAGGCTGGCCACCGCGGTGACGGCCCGGTCGGCGACCGGGCCGTCGACCCGCTCCGACAGCGCCCGCACCGTCGCGTCGAGCTCGGCGCGGCGGCGGTCGAGGCAGGCGTTGCGCAGGTCGAGCAGCTCGGCCGACTGGGCGCGGTCGATCCGCGCGGCGCGGCAGGCGTCGTCGCGCATCGCCACCCAGCGCGCGAGGTAGGCGTCGATCAGCGCGTTGACCCGGGTCGCGGTGGCCGGCGCGTGCGGGCGACCGCTGGCGATCAGCGCGCGGGTCAGCGCGGCGGCCCGCGCCGGCGTCCACGTCGCGGTGAGCTGATCGCGCGCGTCGCAGCGCGGCTGGGTCGGCGCGGCCCGCGCCCACATCGCCACCGTGGCAAACGCGCCGAGCGTCGCGACCGCGGCGCCGGCCAGCGCCGCGCGGCGTCGGCGGCCCAGCCCGCGTTCGAGCGTCGCGACCAGCGCGGCCATCGACGCGTGGCGCCGCGCGGGGTCGCCGTCGAGGCCGCGCTCGATCGCGCGCCGCAGCCAGGCGGGCGCCGGCACCGTCGGTGGCGGCGATGCGCGTCGACCATCGATGATCTCCAGCGCGACCGCCATCGCCGGGGTCAGCGGTTCGCTGGTCATCGTGGGCGCGTCGGCCACCGCGGTCGGGGCGCGGAACGGCCGCTGCCCGTACAGCGCTTCCCACAGCGCGACGCAGAACGCGAACTGGTCCGCGGCGGCGTCCCCGGGACGGCCGAGGTGCCGCTCGGGCGCCATGTAGGCGGGCGTGCCGGCGAGCGCGCTGGCGGTCGCGCGGGTCGCCTCCAGCCCGTCGGGCGCGTCGCCGGCCGCGGGCGCCGTGACGGCGTCGTCGCCGTGCGGCCGGGCGCCACCGGTGTCCGCGGCGATGCCGAAGTCGGTCACCGCGACGCGCGCGCCGTCGATCAAGACGTTGTCCGGCTTGAAGTCGCGGTGGATCACGCCGGCCGCGTGCGCCGCCGCCAGCCCGCGGCCGGCCGCGATGAACGCCGTCACCACCTCGCGCCACGGGCGGCGCGGCGTCATCCACGTCCGGAGATCGCCGCCGCTCCACAGCGCCATCGCGAGGTACATCCGCCCGTCGTGGACGCCGATGTCGTGGATCGGCACCAGGTTCGGATGATCGAGCCGCGCCATCGTCCGCGCCTCGCGGCGCAGCCGGTCGCCGTCGCCGAAGCCGGGGCGCAGCACCTTGAGCGCGACGGTCCGCCCCAGCTCGGGATCGTCGGCGGCCCACACCTCGCCCATGCCGCCGGCGCCGAGCCGGCGCACCAGGCGGTAGCGGCCGAGGTGATCGCCGACGGCGAGCGTGGACGGCCCGTCGATCACCGCCGGTACGCCTCGGAGTCGAGCCCGAGCCGGCGCAGCCAGCGGTGCACCTGCCAGCGCGCCTTGCCGGTCGCGCGCGCGACCGCGCTGATGTTGCCGGCGTGCTCGCCGAGCAGCGCCACCAGCTGGGCCCGCAGCGCCGCGTCGGCGTCGGACTCCGGCGTCGGTCCGCGCGGCGCGGGGGGCGCGAGCTGCGTGGCGTCGCGCACGGCCCGCGGCAGGTGCGGCAGATCGATCGGGCCGGCGCCGGCGAGCGCCAGCGCCGTGACCAGCGCCATGTCGAGCTCGCGCACGTTGCTGGGCCAGTCGTGCTGGAACAGCGCGCGTGCCGCGGCGAGCGTGAACCGCGCGTCGGCGCCGCCGTGGCGCGCCAGGATGGCGCCCACCAGCAGGCCGAGGTCCTCGCGTCGCTCGGCGAGCGACGGCAGCGAGAGCTCGAGGCCGGCCAGGCGGGCCAGCAGATCGCGGCGGAAGCGCCCGGCGGTGACCTGCGCCCCGAGATCGACGTGGGTCGCGGCGATGACGCGCACGTCGACCTTGACCGGCAGCGACTCGCCGACCGGCACCACCTCGCGCTCCTGCAGCACCCGCAGCAGCGCGGCCTGGGCCGGCGCCGGCAGATCGCCGATCTCGTCGAGCAGCAGCGTGCCCTTGTCGGCGCTGCGGACGTGCCCGGGGCGATCGTCGACCGCGCCCGAGAACGCACCCTTCTTGTGACCGAACAGCTCGGCCTCGACCAGGTTGGCCGGCAGGGCCCCACAGTTCACCGCGACGAAGGCGCCGCGCCGCTGCGACGCGGCGTGGATGGCGCGCGCCACCAGCTCCTTGCCGGTGCCGGTCGGGCCGCGGACCAGCACGGCGATCCCGGCGCGCGCCGCGGTGGCGGCCGCGGCCAGCTGCGTCGCCAGCTCGCCGGCGAACGTCGGCAGCCCGGGCAGGCCCGGCGCGAGTTGCTCGACGCGCAGGTCGGGCGCGCCGGCGACCGGCACCGCGCCGTCGCGGAACAGCACCAGCGTGCGACCGATCTCGAGCACGTCGCCGTCGGCGACCGTCGCGCGGCTGACGGCCCGCCCGTTGACGAACGTGCGGTTCTTCGCGCCGAGGTCCTCGACGATCCACGCGCCGTGGACGCGCGTCAGCCGCGCGTGCTGCTCGGAGGCCGCGGCGTCGGCCAACCGCACGGTCAGCCGGCGCCGCCCGCCGCTCGTCCGCCGCTCGACGTCGCGCACCGCGCCGCGCCCCAGCTCGACCTGATCCACGTCGTCGAGCAGGTGCCGCGAGCTCGCCGCCCGCGGCTGATCCGCCGCCAGCGCCACGATCAGCTGCGCCGTCTCGCCGGCCGCGCGCCCGTCGTCGTCGCGCACCAGCGTCACCGTCTCGACCCGGGGCCCGGCCATGCCGGCATCCTACCCGAGCGGCGTGCCGCTGACGCGCACTGGCCCGGGTCCGCGTACCACTCCGGGGGCCCCGCCGCCCGTCGGTCGCTCAGTCGGTCATCGCTTCCCAGCGGTCAGCGACGCGTTGCGCCGCGGCGGCGAACTCCGCACCGACCACGACGATCCGCGCCACCACCGCGGCGAGGGCCGCGGCGCGGCTGCGTGTGACTTCGTACATCTCTGCGACGAGGACGCCGAGTTCACGGTCCGAGACGCGGATGTGTGCCTTGGCGAGCCGCTCGCGAAGCGTCGCCGAGGTCCGAAGCGCGGTCGCGGTGGTCCGCGCGGTGGCGGCGAGGCCGCGCGAGATGATCGCGAGCGAGTCGATCACCGTGACCAGCGTCGTCGTCTGCACGGCCATCTTCAGAAACGTCGCGGGCGTGAAGAGCTGCAGCATCGCCCCGCCGCGGATGAGCCGCCCGAGCAGGAACGCACCCTCGGCGGCGTCGGGCCGGGCGCCCGTGATCCCTCGCACCACGGCGCGCCATACCTCGCGGTCGACGAGGGCGTGGGTCTTCGGGCACAGCGCCGCGAACGCGCGCCAGGCGTTCGTGAACTGATCCGCGTGGGCCCACAGCTCCCCCAGGAGCTTGTAGTTGCGGTGGGCGAACCAGGCGATCCGGGCGGCACTCACCGCGAGCACGATCTCGGGACCGACCAGCAGACCCGTGAGGAACTCGACCTCCACCTTGACCAGCGTCACCATGCCGCGAGCGTTGTGCGCCGCGCGCGCGAGCGCTCCGAGCCACTCATCGCGGATGAAGTCGGAGGTGTTCCAGCGATAGAGGTTCCGCCCGACCGTGTAGTGCACCGTCTGGGCGTCGACGAGCACGAGCAGCTTGCCACCATCCCAGATCGTCCCCGGGGTCAAGTCGACGGGACCGTACGAGGAGGCGACCGTCAGCTTGGTACGACCGATGTGCCGCCCGACCCAGCGAAGCGCGTCATGCCCGGTCGCGACGAGTTGTGGCTTGGCGCCCTGCGACGCGCGCACGACGTCGAGGTTGCCCGGGGCCACCGCGACGGCGAGCCGGGCCCCGAGTTGATGCTCTGCGATCTTCCGCTTTAGCAGGGTGATCACCTGCATCCGAAACGCGGGCGACGAGGCGCGGGTCAACTCGAGGGCGAGCGCGTCACCCGGTGTCGGGACGCGCAGGCGCGAGAGCAGCCTCGGTAGGTGGAGCGGCGAGATCGCGTCGACCGCGGCTTCTGCGCGATCCAGGTCAGAGGCCACGATGGCGGCGAGCAGGGCATCGTCACCCGGTCGACCGAGCCCGTCGGATCGGTCGGTGGCGCGGGCTGGGCGCCCGCCGCGCGGATCGCGTGCGCCTGGACCGCCGCGCGTCGAGCGTCGTCGCCGGTCTAGCTGGGCCCGCAACTCCATTTCCAACCCATGCTCGTCATCGCGCGGGTCGTCCACGAACGCCGCCGCACGCTCGCCGGGCGTCGCCATCATCGCCGCGCCGTCGAACTCCAGCACCTCGGGCCCGCCATCGAGTTCGTCGACCCGCCCATCGCCGAGTTCGGCGGCCGGGGCGTCGACCGCCCCGTTCCAGCTGGCGCTGAGCTCCTCGTCGGCGAGCTCGTCGGCGAGTTCGTCGTCGGCGAGCTCGTCGGCGAGCTCCTCGCTGGGCGTCGGCGCGTCGTCCGTGAGGAGCGCCGCCATCTCGGATTCGAACTGGGTCGGGTCGAACATGGTCGCCTCCGGGGTCATGCGAGCTGGGGTGCGGCGACGTCGGCCGCGCTCAGGTCGAGCTGGGTGAGGGCGTGGTAGGCGGTGCGGTAGCCCTCGACGCGCTGCTCGACCAGGTCGAGCCACGCCTCGAGCAGCCCGCCGGTCGCCGCGAAGTTGGGGGCCTCGACCGGCAGGACCTGGACGTCGAGCATCAGGTCGCGGCCGGTGTTGGCGCACTCGTGGTTGGCGAAGTACCGCGTCGGGTCGGGCTGGCCGGCCTTGCCGTCGCCGCGGACGAGCAGGTCGTACGCCGCCGGCACGTACTCGTACGGCTGTTCGTACATGTCGGCGATGCCGAGGTCGCGCCGCAGGTCGCGGACGACCGCCAGGCCGCCGATGACCCACACGATGCCGTTGAGCGTCGTGGTGTAGGAGCGCCCGTACTCGAACGTCTCGCAGGTCTTCTGCAGGATGCGCAGCGTGTCGCGGATCGCGATCAGCGTCGCCGTCGACGCGCGCGCCGGTGACGCCGCGTCCTTGATCGCGACGGCGAGCTGGCGGGCGCTGTAGAACTGCAGCGCCAGCCGGATCAGCCGGTGAAACTGGATCGAGAACGCGCGGTTCGCCTGCGCTTCGCTGCCGAGCGTGGCGCCCAGCTCGGAGGTCCAGCCCAGGCAGGTGCGGTACGCCACGTCGCGGTCGCGCGTCGTCGAGCTCACCCCGGCGCGCAGGTCGCGCACCATCGCCTCGACCACCACCGTCGCGCGTCGACGCGACGCGATCGGGAAGCGGCGCAACAGCGCGTAGTCGTCGAGAAGCGCCCCCACGATCTGGAACACCCCCATCCGCTCCATGAAGTACAGCCACAGCAGGTCGCCGGCGAAGAGCCGGGTGAGCCGCGGCGACGTTGTGCCCCGCCGGCCGTCGACGGCGAGGCACGGGTCGGGCATCGGCCAGGTCCCGGGGTAGTGGCTAGCGCAGCCCGCTGGCGTCACCAGGTCACCGAGCGCGCGCGGCCGCGGCGGCGCCGGACCTTCGAGCGGGGGCACCTGCCCGGCGACGAAGTACTCGCGGAAGTGCAGCGCGAGGTCGTCGGTGTCGCGGTCGGCGGTCGGCGCGACCAGGGCCAGCAGCAGGTCGGTCGCTGGGTCGAACAACGCCGGCTGCGGCGGCTCCGCGGTGAATCCCGCGGCCAGGGTGTCGGTCAGCAGCTTGGTCAGATCAGGCATCGGAATCCTCCTGGGGACACGGGGCGATCGCGTCGTCGCGACCGCAGAGACGAGAGCCAGTCGGTCGCGCGGCGGGCCACCGCCGCGGACGGTGTCTCGGTGGTCGCGACCCGCAGCGCCGCGAGTTGCACGCACGGTCGCGCGGCCGCGAACGCCGCGCCGCCCAGCGTCGCCAGCCGGGCTGGCGCCAGCGCGGCCAGGTCGAACAGGCGCGTCAGCGGCTGGTGATCCAGCGTCGCGAAGCGGGCCGACAGCGTGGCGCGCGCCAGCGGGGGCGCCAGCCGGCGCACCGCGGCCAGCGTCGGCGCGGCACCGGCGAGCGCATCGAACCGCGCGCGCCAGCGTCCCGCGAGCGCCGCCCACGGGCCGCGTGGCCACGTCGCCTGGCACCACGCCAGCGCCAGCTCGACGCGGAGCGCCGGTGGTGGATGCGGGCCGCGGCCGCGCGCCAGCGCCACCGCGTGCGGCAACGCGAACAGCTCGACCGCGGCGTAGGCGTGCGCTGGTCCGGCGCACAGGAACGACCAGAGATCGGCGCCGATCTCCGGCGCCCAGCGCGCGAGGTCGGCGGCGGTGTGCCCGGTGGCGAGTTCGCCGACGGCGCGGGCGAGCTCGTCGCCGATGCCGAGCGCGGCGAGCGCCTGGTGACCGACCTCGTGCAGGATCGAGGTCAGGGTCAGCTTGTCGACGAGGCGCGCGTAGGGGATCTGGATCAGCGGGATCGGGCAGATCACCTCGCCACCCGCGTGGACGCCCTGGCGCAGGATCGCGGCGCCCAGGCCACGGTCGCAGTACACCAGCGGCGGCGCCAGCGCCGCCAGCCGCGGATCCGGGCGCCGGAGCGCGTCGTCCGCCAAGGCGTCGCACCCCGCCAGCTCGCGGCCCAGCCGCGGCGCCGCGCGCTGGGTCAGGACGTCGGCGAAGGTGTCGAACGCACCGAAGGCGGCGCCGACCTCGAGCTCGACGGCGCCGAGCCGATCGGCCACGGCCGCACCCCGCGCGGTGAGCGCGGCCGCGAGCCGGTCCCGGAGCGTGCGCTGGAGGCGACGGAGCGGCGCCAGGATCGCGTCCCACTGCGCGGGCGCGAGGTCGTGGTCGCCCGGGAGCTCGACGAGCTCGCGCAGCCCGCCGAGGGCATCGATCCGCGCCGCCAGCGAGGCGGCCTGACCCGCCGTCACCGGCGACGCCCGCGCCGCTGGCAGGTGCACGGGCGCCGCTGTTCGCGCACCGCGTCGGCGAGCGCGTCGGCGGCCACCCGCGCGGCGCCGGCCGGCGTCGCGATCTCCGGGCCCAGGCGCTCGGCGAGCAGCTCGTAGGCCCGCTCGGCGATCGCGTCGACGTCGGCCGGCAGCTCGTCGGGCTCCTCGATCGCGTCGGCCGCGCCGTCGGCCGGCAGCTCGTCGGGCGCCTCGATCGGGACGGCCACGGTGGCGGGCCCGGCTGGGTCGCGATCACGGGTGCGGCGCGGCGCGCCCAGCGCCTCGACGGCCGGCAGCGCCCACGGCGCGCTGGCGGCGAGCCCCGCGCGCGCGGCGCCGCGCGCCAGGCCGACCAGGCCGCGCCGCAGATGCCCGCGGCCGAGGTCGGTGACCGCGCGCGCGACGCTGAGGATCGGCGTCGCCGGCGCTGCCGCGGCGAGGCCCTTCTTGAGCAGCGCCTTGCCGGCTCGGCCGATGCGGCGCGCGAGCTTGCCGAAGAAGTACTCGTCCTCGAGCTCGCGCAGCGCGGCGTCGAGCGTCGTCGCCGCGGCCTCGTCGCTGCGAGCGTCCGGGCGGTAGCGCTCGTCGGCGGCGGTGGTGGGCCCGGGGTGGCGTGACGATCGGTCGACGAAGTCGAGGTCGGCCTCGATGCGCGACAGGCGGAGGTAGGGAGAGCTCATCGATGCACCTGCCGGCGACGACTGCAGGGGGCGCGCCAGCCGCCGAGGCGTCGCGCTGCGAACCTGGCGCGCCTGTCACGCCGCGCGCCGCGTGACAGGGCGGTGCCAGCACGCCACGCCCGCGCGGCCGCGGGTGTCACCGCCGTCGCGTGCTGTCACGCGCCGACTCGCGTGACACCGCGCGCGGATCGCGCGCCCCGCGTGCCTGCGGCGCGGCACGACGGGTGCACAGCGGCGCGCCATGCCTCGCATCAAGACCATTCCCTTCGCCGCGGCCATGGCGCTGACCGCGTGCGTGACCGAGCCGGCGCCCGATCTCGCGCAGGACGATCAAGCGATCGCCTCGAACGAGGGCAAGTTCGATGTCGCCATCGACGCGCCGTGGCGCATCGAGCCGCGCACGCAGCTGGTCGCCAACCCCGAGCCGCAGCCCGGCGAGGAGTGCTTCGGCGGTGGCTGCGTCGTGCGCTACCCGGCGATCCCGATCCAGCTCACCGTGCACGACGCCGACGCCTTCACCGACGCGCTGCCGCCGACGACCGGGACGCCACCTACCTACGCCGAGCTGCAGCTGGGCGACTTCCTCGACGTGACCGTCACCGAGCGCGCCGAGGGGCACACCGACGTCCGCACGTTCCAGATCGGCCAGCTGCGCGAGATCGAGACCCTCGCGGCCGCGTGGCCCAACCCGAACCGCGCCGGCGCGGCGAGCTATCAACCCGATCATCGCGTCTGCAAGGCTTGGGAGAACCCGTGGTGCGCGCCGAGCTTCCGCGACGTCGGCAACACCAACGAGTGGCACGCGACGCTGATGTACCGCCCGCGCGCGCAGACGCTGGGCACCGACGTCGAGCTCGACGTGACGATGCGCATCTCGCGTCGTGACGCCGCCGGCGCTGGCGACTACAAGGTCACCGAGCACCTGCGCGTGCACCTGGCGGCGGCGTCGCTGCCGCGGTTCGACGCGGGGTGGGCGTACGGCGATCTGCACTACCACTCGCAGGGCACCGACAACGACGGCGAGTCGGCGTACGCCTACCGCGGCGTGTTGCAGGCGATGGCCGCCATGGGCCTCGACTTCGTCGTCGCGGCCGACCACGCCTCGAACAGCGCCCAGGCCACCAACGTCGATCCGGTCGACATCGCGTCGTGGACCTTCATCGAGTCGAACTTCAACGCGCTGCGCGACATGTCGCCGGCGCGCTACCGCCACCTCCACGACTGGCTGCATCTGGCCGGCGGCGGCAACCACCAGGTCGCGCAGACCTACCGCTGGCAGGACTGGGGCCTGGCGGCGATCCCGCAGATCATCCTCGGCGGTGAGGTCGACGCGATCCCCGAGCTCGGGACGGCGGATCTCGCCGACGGCCTGCGCTACGGCAACGGCCGGCGCTACCGCTGGTTCGACGCCTGCCGCGAGCTCCCGGCGGCGATCCTCAGCTTGCCGTGGGACTACCCGTGCGACCGGTTCTACGACCCGGTCCCGGGCTCGGGTCAGCTCACGTTGAACATGGCCAAGGTCCGCGCCGGCCTGGTCGAGCCGCGCGAGCCCGGCCGCTACCTGCTCAAGGATCCGCAGGGGCGAGGCCTCGACTTCGCCCGCCAGCACCTCATCTACATCCCCAGCACGCTCGACCACGACGGCTTCGTCCCCTCGACCACCGGCACCTGGGGCGGGGGCAGCCGCCGGCTGGCGGACATCCTCCGGCAGGACTTCGAGCAACGCGCGCTCGGCTACACCTTCCTCGCCCACCCGGTCGCCGCCGCCAGCGGCAGCGGCTTCGGGCGCGTCGGCCCCGACATCGTCCCGTACAGCGACGCCCAGCTCGAGACCGCGTTCGCGTCGCGGCACGTGCTCGGCCTGCAGCTGTGGAACGAGGACGCGCGCGTCGCGACGCCGCTGCCGGGGCCCGGCGTCGGCGCGATCAACTGGATCACCGCGCGAGCCTCCGGCGCGGTCGAGCTCGACTGGTGGCCGGGTTGGCGCTGGGGGTTCGCGCAGCGGCGGTCGCCGGCGCGGGGGCTGCAACAGGGGACGGCGGCGTGGGACAAGCTGCTGCTGTGGGGGCTCGATCCGGCGCGGACGGGCGGGCTGCCGTGGCTGACGTCGGGGCAGCCGCGGCGGGTGTTCATGGCCGGCGGCTCGGACGCTCACGGCGACCTCAACGTCCGCCGCGACGGCGCGGTGAAGGGCACCGACGAGGTCACCGACACGGCGATCGGCAAGCCGCGCAACCTGGTGTTCGCGGGCGCGCCGGTCGGCGGTGACGCGACGCCGGACGGCTCTCGGCCGCGGTCGTGGAGCCAGGCCCAGCTGGTGAGCGGCCTGGCGTCGGGGCAGTTCGCGGTCACCGACGGCCCGGCGGCGCGGATCGCCGTCGACGTCAACCGCAACGGCCTGATCGACGACGGTGACGTCGCGATGGGCGGCGTGCGAACGGTGGCCAAGGGCGAGCGGCTGCCCATCGTCGTCGAGTTCATGTCGACGCCGGAGTTCGGCAAGGTCACGGGCATCGATCTGTACGTGGGCGTCCACGCCGACGCGCTCCGGCAGGGCATGATCTACGCGCCGTTCGATCACGGCCTCCACGGTGACGAGGTCACCGATGCCAACGGCGACGGCGACGTCGATCTGCAGGCGACGTGGGCCCAGACCCACGTCCACGCGCCGACCGGGCGGCGCTTCGAGCGCTTGAACGATCACTACTGGGGCGACGTGACGTTGCGGCTCGGCGTCGCCGATCACGCCTTCGGGCAGATCGTGCGGCGCACCTTCGAGCTCGACCCGGCGCGGTTCCCGGTGCTGTCCTTCGATTGCAACGAGGCGGTCGATCGGCTCGAGACGCCCGACCGACTCTTCGTGCGCGCGTTCGTCCGCAGCGCCGGCAAGGCGCCGGTGCCCGGCGAGGCGTGCGATCCGCTGCGCGAGGAGTGTCTGGAGCGGTGGGCGTTCACCAACCCGGTGTGGGCCGTGACGCCGCCGCCGCTGCCGACCGGCGTCGTGCCGCCGTTCGTCGGGACCGTCGCGCCGCCGGCGCCGTTCGAGTCGGCGGCCACGGTCGAAGCGGTCCGGGTCGATCGCCGCCAGGGCCGGCTGTTCGATCGCGGCCTCAACAGCCAGTGCTTCGACGGGACGTACTACACGGGCAGCCCCGGCACGTGGCCCGGGGATCCGTGGCGGTCGTTCTACGCCATCGCCGCGCGCCGCGCCGCCAACGGGTGGAACGGCGTCGCGAGCAGCGCGGTGTTCCCGTCGACCAGCTGGCTCGTCGATGGCGGCCACGGGCAGCACTTCAACCTCGGCTGGGGCGTGGCGTCGCTGTACTTCAACCCGCACGTCTGGCCCGGGCCGGGCAGCTCGTTCGGGTGCGCGTACGTCGTGTTCAACGGCATCCGTGGCAAGTGGTTCGAGCTCGCGGCGGAGAACGGCGCGCTGGGCTACCCGGTCACCGACGAGCGCTACTATGGCGGCGGCGCGTACCAGTACTTCGACAAGGGCGCGGTGTTCTGGAAGGCGGCGCTGGGGACCGTGGTCCTACCCGGGGAGCTGGCGGTGCGGCACCTCGAGCTGATGCGCGCGGGCGGAGCGGCGTTCCCGACGTGGTCTGGCACGATCGCCTCCCAACCGGCGGGCGCGACGGCGATGCTCGAGAACGGCGCGCAGCTGTTCGCGAAGGGGACCGGCCCGGCGTTCGTCGTCGACGGCGCCCTCCTCGCGCGCTACCAGGCCCTGGGCGGTGCGCTGTCGTTCCTCGGCTACCCGATCGCCGACGCGCAGACCAACCTCGCCGGCACCAGGTCGCAGCGCTTCGAGGGCGGGACGCTGTTCAGCGGCGCCGACATGGACCTGGGCGTCTGCACCCAGGCCGGCGCGCTGCGGCTGCCGCGGCCGCTGCCCGATCGCCCCGGCCAGTGACCGCCGGTGTGCGCGCGCGAGGCCGGCCCGAGCCCGGTCACCACAGCGTCACGCCGACCCCGGCGTAGGCGGCGCGGGTGTAGGTGGTCGAGGGCGTGTTCGCCACCGGCTCGGCGTACAGCAGGCTGCCGTCCCCGTCGCCGAGCAGCTGCGACGCGCCGATGAAGGTGGTGAGGTCGCGGCGCCCGACCGTGCGCACGTACGACGCCTGCAGCTGGAACTGGGTGTTGTAGCGCGGCATCGCCTTCGAGCCGTCGCGGCCGCCGAAGACGCCGCGCACGGTGACGCTGGTGGCGTCGTGCGCGGTCCACTCGTAGGTGCCGATGGCGTAGCCGCCGGGCGAGGTCTCGACGCCGAAGCCGGCGTGCCACGGGCCGCGCTGGTAGGCCTTCACGTACAGGTCGAGGTGCGTCGCCGGCACCAGGCGGACGTGAGTGGGATCGCCGGGCTGGTCGGGCGTGCTGGTGGCCCGGATCGAGATCGGCCGGAGCACGAGCTGGACCCGCTCGCCGCCGAACGCGATGTAACCCTCGACGTGGACCCGCCCGGTGGCGGCCGGCGCGTGGTCGGGCACGCCCATGATCGTGCCGTCGGGGGTGAAGGTCACGGCGTCGGGGGTGCGCAGCGCGGTCGCGGTGACGCCGCCCGAGACGCCGGGGCGGATGCGCGCGTCGGTGCGAGCAGTGAGACAGGCGGCCGAGGTGCCGACGAGGCCGGCGAGGCCGAGGGCGCGCAGGATTCGCATGGCCGGAGCTTCACCCGGCGCGTCGTCGGGCGGTGGCGACGCGCGGCGCGCGCGTGATCGATGTCGCGGTCAGCGGAAGCGTGGCAACAGCACGTGGTTCTCGACGTGGTGGTGGCGGGCCACCAGCACCTCGAACTCGTGCAGCGCCGCGTACAGCTCGACCACCTCGTCGGACGCGCCGGCCGGGGCCTGGTACTCGCCGGTCGCGGCCCGCAGCCGCTTGAACATCTGCGTGAAGTCGCGGTGCTCGTCGAACATCGCGCCCAGCTTGGCGCGCAGCTCCGGCGTCATCGCGTTGTGCAGCATCGCCGGGAACAGCTCGTCCTCCTCGCGATCGAGGTGCGGCAGCATGTGCGAGGCGATCTCGTCGACGGCGTTGGCCAGCTGGCGCAGCGCCGGCAGCTTGGTCGCGTGCTGGATCATCAGCTCGCGCGACTGGTGGCCGAGCAGCGCCAGGAGCGCGCGCAGGTGGCGGTGCTGGCGGGCCAGCGCCCGGCTGATCAGCGCCGAGGTGGTGGCGGTGCGGGGATCGGCCTCGGGGTCTGGCTCGGCCATCGCCGCGGCCAGCTCGGCCATCAGCGCCTCGCGATCGAGCTGGCGTTCGGCGATCACCTGGCCGAGCGGGCGGTGGCCCTCGCAGCAGTAGTCGATGTGGCGACGGTCGAGCACGGTGGCGGTGGCCGAGTGGGCCAGGACCAGGTCAGCGACCGGTGCGTCGAGATCGATCATGCGCCGCCAGTATCGCCGGTGCGGCACCCCGGACGCCAGCGTTAGGCGTGCGCGGGGGGCTCCGCGCTACAGCAGCGGGCGCAGGTGCCAGAACTGCACCTCGCGACCGCCGGCCAGCTCGGCCAGGCCGTCGCTCTCCTCGCGGGCCTGATCGAAGCGGGCCTGGGCGAAGGTCGGCGCCTTGTCGGCGTCGCTGGTGCGCGCCGCGCGGGTGCACACGCGGGTGTGGCCGCCGTCGTCGCCGGGCGGGCCGGGGTGATCGACGAACAGCAGATCGCCGGGGCGCACCGCCGCCAGCAGCCGGGCGATCGCGCGGTCGTTGGCGGCGCTGGCGAGCGCGCGCTCGGGATCAGCGGGGTCGCGGTGGTCGAGGTACGTGACCAGCTGCCAGCCGGCCTTGCGGGCCAGCGCGTCGCCGAAGCGCTCGGCGCGCGGGAAGTGGCGGTAGGTCCCGGCCTGGAACGTCGGCACCGGCAGATCGGCCAGCGACACCACCGCGCCGCCGAAGACGTTGCACTTCCAGTACCCGGCGCCGGCGAGGTGGTAGCCGACCCCGCCCGGCAGCCGCAGCGTGCCCGGCGTCGGCGCGACGCCGAACTGCTGCGCGTGGCAGGCGTAGCGCACGCCGTCGACGCGGGTCGCGAACGGCGCCGCCGCCGTCGCGGCGCAGATCGCCCGCGCGATGCCGACGATCCGCCGCGCGCCCTTGCTCAGCGCCGCGACCGGATGATCGGCGCCGAACAGGTCCGGCACCGGCCGCTCGCGCAGCAGCTCCTCGAGAGCGGCCAGCTCGGCGCGCCCGACGCTCCCGGACGTCGGCAGGCCACGCCAGCGCTGCAGCGCGGTCACCGCGGCCGACGCCTCGGCGCCGAAGCTGCCGTCGGAGCCCCAGGCCGGCAGCCGCAGCTCGACCGGCGCGCCCGGCACGCGGGCCGCCACCGCCTGCAGCGCGCGCTGCACCAGCTGCACCCGCGCGCCGTCGCGATCGGCGCGATCGACCACCGCGCGGCCGGCGCGCACGGCGCTCAGCGTCGGCGCGCGCAGCTCGGCGACCGCCAGCGGCGCGCGGATCGCGTCGCGAGCCACGCCCAGCTCGACCAGCAGCGCGCCGACCCCGGCGCCGAGCAGCTCGGCGGCCTGGCGCGCGATCACCAGCAGCGTCGAGCGCGGGAGATCGCCGAGCGCCTGGGCGGCGAAGTCGTCGAGGGGCAACGGCTGGTCCGCGATCAGCGCGGCGAACGCGGCGGGCAGGGCGGGCATGGCGCGAGCATCGCGGGTTTCGGCGCGCGGCGGTATCGCCCCGCCGCGGTCATGCGCGCAGCGCCGCCGGCCACCGCGCCGGGTCGCCGCCCCAGCGGGTGACCACCGCCGCCATCCACCGCTCGAGGCCCCAGCCGACGCACGCGGTCTCGGCGAGGTCGTCGCCGCGGCGGATGTCCATCGGCGTCGCGAAGCAGCCGCCGTGCAGGTTGAACGACGCCGCCGCGACGGTCGCGCCGCCGCCGATCGCCAGCCGCAGCTCGAGCTTGGTCGAGCGCATCGCCTGGAAGGTGCGCAGCGACGCGGCCTCGGCGGCGAAGAACGGATCGGTCGCGACCTCGAGGGCGGCGTCAAGGTCGAGCTCGTCGCACAGCGCCTGGGTCAGCTCGATCAGCCGCGTGCGCGTGGCGACGACGTAGTCGCGCTCCCCCAGCAGCACCGCCTCGCGCATCGAGAACTCCCACTGCCGCTCGAGCGGCGCGAAGCGGTGGCCCTCGTAGCGGTAGCTGTTGCCGAGCGCGGTGACCGCCTGGCCGTGGGGCAGGCGCGCGCCGCGCAGCGCGCGGTAGACGTTGTGGCAGACGAACGGCTCGAGGATGAAGCCGGTGGGCTGCGCGCGCTCGGGCGGCGGCGCGGCCAGGCCGTCGGCGCGGGCGTCGCGCGCGAACCGCTTGAGCTCGTCGAAGTGCGGCGGCAGGTGGAAGCCCCAGGTGACGTGCTGCGGGTGGCTCGAGAAGTACCCGGTCAGGCGCAGCAGGTCGCTGGTCGACTCGATGCTCGGCAGGTGCCACGGCTCGGCGTCGACCTCGGCGGCCAGCCGGGCGAGGCGCGCGTCGAGCGCCGCCCGCAGCCGCGCCGCCGGTCCGCGCAGCGCGTACTGCCCCGGGCCCAGCGTGATCACGTTGGCCGCGACGAACGCCGCCAGCGCGGCGTCGTCGACGATGCCCGGCCGCCGCCACACCGTCTCGGTGGCCGCCACCAGCCGGAACGACGCCAGCGACGCGGTCACCGCCGCCGCGACCTGGGCCTCGAGGTCCGGCGACGCCGCGGCGCCGTCGGCCAGCGCCACCGCGACCCGGCCGCGCTCGCGATCGATCGCGCGGACGCCGGCGATCGCCGGGTGGGCGAACGCCAGGTCGGCGTCGACCGCCTGGGCCTGGTGCGCGCTCGCGCCAGCGAGGCGCGGCACGTCGATCCAGTGGGCGGCGCTCATGACGGCCGCCGTTCGGTGATCAGCGCGGCGATCGTCGCGATCGACCGCAGCCGGCCGGCCTGGATGTCGCGCTCGTCGATGCGCACGCGGAAGTCGTCCTCGATCGCGGTGATCAGCTCGAGCAGCTGCATCGACGCCAGCGCGCCGGTCGCGAACAGATCGAGGTCGTCGGCGACCGCGGGCGGACCGCCGAGCTGGTGGACGTGGACGCGCAGCGAGTCGGAGAGGGTCATGCCGCTCGGCAAAGCACTGCGCATGCCGTGTGCGCGAGCGCACGCGCGCCGCGAACGCCGCTACGCGGCGGGGGCGTCGCTGGCGATTCCTCACCAGCGCGTGACGGATCTTCGACCGGGGGGCGTGCGGGAGATGCTCGGACCGCGGAGCCTGGCGCTCGGCTACTCGAACAGCTCGGGCCACGCCCCGCGGAAGCGATCGCGCAGCCGCGCCTGCGCCGCGCGCACCAGCGCCTGGGCCTCGCGCGGGCCGGGCAACCCGAGCGCCGCGGCGATCGCGTCGAAGCTCGCCTCGCCCAGCCAGCGGCGCAGCGCGTCGGCCATGGTCGGCGGGAAGGTGTCGATGTGGGCGTGGATCTCGGTGAGCGCGCGGCGGACGCCGAGCAGCGTCGACAGCGGCGGCCGCTCGCCCAGCTCGGGCGCGGCGTCGAGGCGCTCGGCGCCGCTGCCGACGTCGCGCTTGCCGGGCGCCGCGGGCAGCGCGCGCACCTCGACGCCATGGTCGACGATCGCCCGCTCGAGCTCGCTGGCCCGGAGCTGCGCGGGGCGGTAGGTCACCGCCAGCGTGTCGGCGTCGGCCTCGACCGCGACCACCCCGGGCCGCGCCCGCAGCGCCGGCACCAGCGTCGCGCGCCAGTCGCCGCCCGCGCGCGGGGCGGGCTCGACCCGGGCCTGCCAGCGGGCGACGCCGCGCCACCCGAAGCGCTGCTTGACGTGCTCCTTCACGACGAACCGCGTGAGCACGACCAGCCAGCCGCGCAGCGGCGTGCCGGGCTCGTCGGCCGCCTCGGCGGCGTCGCCGTCGGCCACCGGCGCGGCCAGCCGCGTCAGGCCCTCGACCATCGCGGCCTCGGCCAGCTCGTCGGCGTCGGGGGCCTGGCGCGCGAGGAACGCGCGCAGGTTGGCGAAGTCGCGATCGCTCATCCGCTCGATGACGTCGACCAGCACCGCGCGCGGCTCGTCCTCGCCGGTCAGGCCGACGCGGCGCAGCGCCGGGCTGGTCGCCGCCCAGCGCTCGATGTGCGGCGCCACCGCGGTCAGGAACCCCTGCCAGGCGCGATCGCGGTCGGCGCTGCCGCCCGCCGCGCACAGCCGCTCGACCTGCGCGCGGCAGGAGCGCTCGAACGCCGCGTCCCAGGTCGCCACGATCACCATGATATCATCGGCGTCGCGACCATCGCCTGACGTCCTGGCGGTCGCGGCTGTTTCGATCGGTGAGCATGCCGCACCCGTCCGTCTCCGAGCTGCTGGCCGCGGGTGACGGCGCCGTCGACCCCGCCGTCGCGGCGCACCTGGCCGCGTGCGCCAGCTGTCGGCGGCTGACCGAGCGGTCGCGGCCGGTGGCGCGGGCCGAGGAGATCGCCCGCGGCGACGACGACCTGGCCGAGTTGCCCGCGGTCGATCCGGCGCTGTACCTGCGGCTCGAGCGCGTGCCCGAGCAGCGCGGCGGCATGGGGCGGACGTTCGTCGCGCGCGACCGCCGCCTCGGCCGCGAGGTGGCGATCAAGCAGCCGCTGGGGCCGGCCGACGTGCCCGACCCGCTGCTCCGCGCGACGCTGCGCGCCCGCTTCGAGCGCGAGGCCCGGCTGACCGCGCGGCTCGAGCACCCGGCGATCGTGGGCGTCTACGAGGCCGGGCGGTTCCGCGACGGCGAGGCGTTCTACGCGATGCGCCGGGTGCAGGGCCGGTCGCTGGCCGAGGTGATCGCGGAGCTGCCGGGCCTCGGCGATCGCCTCGCGCTCTTGCCCAACCTGACGATCGTCGCCGAGGCGCTGGCCTACGCGCACAGCCGCGGCGTGATCCACCGCGACGTGACCCCCGCCAACATCCTGGTCGGCGCGTTCGGCGAGACCGTGCTGATCGACTGGGGCCTGGCCGCCGACGCGGCGAGCCAGCACGTCGGCGCGCCGCCCGCCGACGTCTACCGCCGCGGCGAGATCGCGCTCACCGACTACGGCGTCGGCACGCCCGGCTACGTCGCGCCCGAGCAGCTGCGCGGCAACGCGCCCGACGCCGCCGCCGACATCTTCGGGCTCGGCGCGACCCTGTACCACCTGCTGGCCGGGCGCCCGCCGCCGACCGCCGACCGCCGGCCGCTCCCCGCGGAGGTGCCACCGCCGCTGGCGGCGCTGGTGGCGCGGGCGATGGCCGAGCGGCCGAGCGAGCGCTTCGCGACGGTCGCCGAGCTGGCCGCCGAGCTGAAGCGGTTCCACACCGGCCAGCTCATGGCCAGCCACCGCTACACGCCGCGCGAGCTGGTCCGCCACTACCTGCGGCGCTACCGCGCACCCGCGGTGATCGCGGCGATCGCGGCGGTGGTGCTGATCGCCGGCGGCGCGCTGTACGTGCGCGGGCTGGCGCGCTCGCGCGATCGCATCGAGCGAGCGCGGGCCGCAGCCGAGGCCAGCGATCGCGCGGCCCAGGCGGCGCTGCGTCGCCAGCGCGGCGTCACCGCGTCGCAGCTCGCCGCCATCCCCGCGCGGCGGCTCGAGGCGATCGCCGAGGGCGTGCGCGCGGTCGCGCCGGAGCTGCGCGCTGGCCGCGCGCCTGCCCCCGAGGCGTGGCAGGGGCTGATCGACGCGCTGGCCGCCGGCCCGGTCGGGGCGCCGCTGATCGGCCACCACGGCGCGCTCAACGCCGCGACGTTCACGCGCGACGGCGCCACGCTGTTGACGGCCGGCCCCGATCACACGGTGCGGACGTGGGCGGTGCCATCGGGGGCGCCGCGGGCCGTGCTGGCCAGCCGGCTCGAGCGCCCGCACTCCATCGCGGTGATGCCCGACGGCGCGCGCGCGCTGGTGTGCGGCTACGACGCGCTCGCCGAGCTGCTGCCGCTCGACGGCGGCGGCGGCCGCGGCATCCCGTTGCCGCTGGGCGATCCGCAGTGCGGCGTCACGCCGAGGGGCGAGGCGGTGATCGTGTCCGGTGCGCAGGCGCAGGTGCTGGCCGCCGCCGCCGCGGTCGTGGCGTCGGTGACGCTGCCGGCGAACGCCACCGCGCTGGGCGTCAGCCCCAGCGGGCTGATCGCGATCGGCACCGTCGCCGGCGACCTCGTGCTGTGGCGCCCGGGCGCGTCGCCGACCGTCGTGCCTGCCGCCCACCGCGCCAGCCTCCGGACGGCGACGTTCTTCGACGGCGGCGCGCGCCTGCTGACCGGCGGCGACGACGGCCGCGTGCTCGGCTGGGCGCTGCGCGGCGACGCGCCCGACGCGGCGGCGGTGGTGGCCGATCGCCCGGGGGCGCTGTCACCCGAGGTGCTCGCGCTCGGCGACGGTCGGCTCGCGGTCTCGGTCGCGCTCAGCCTGACCCGACGCCACGACCACGAGACCCTGATCGTCGGCGGCGCGCGCGCGATCACGATCGACGACTGGGCCACGGTGCCGGTGAGCGGTCGACCCACGACGCCGGCGCTGGCCGGCATGTCTCCCGACGGCGGTCGCCTGTACGACCCCGCGACCGGGCGGGCGGTGCTGCGCCTGCCGGCGCCGGCCGACATCGTCCACGCCGCGCGGCGCGACGCCGACAACCTGCTGGTGATGTCGATGGACGGCGCGGCGATGCTGTGGGACCTGCGCTCGGGAGGCGCCACCGGGCAGCTGCTCGGCCACGGCGGCGAGATCACCAGCCTGCTCGCGATCGACGATCGGCTGTGGAGCGCGTCGCTCGACGGCACGATGCGCGGATGGTCGACGACCTCGGCCGACGCCAGCGCGCTCGACCTCGGCACCGAGCTGGTCGACGCGATCGTGGCGCCCGATCGGCGCACGCTGGCGCTGCTCGGCGTCGACGGCACCGTGCGTGTGATCGCGACCACCGGCGCGCCCCGCACGCTGGCGGTCCCCGGCGCGGCGCTGGCGTTCGCGGCGTACGCGCCCGACGGCGCGCGGCTGGTGACTGGCACCCGCGGCGGGCGCGCGCAGCTGTGGGACGCCGCCACCGGCGCCGCCGGGCCGACGCTGACCGTCGGCGGCGCCGACCTGACCGCCGGCGCGTTCACGCCCGACGGGACCGCGGTGGTCGTCGGCGCGGTCGACGGCACGCTGACGCTGGTCGAACTCGCGACCGGCGCGCCGCGCGCGACGCTCACCGCCACCAGCAGCGGCGGCCTGCTGTCGGGCGGCGACCCGATCGATCGGCTGCGCTTCGCCGCCGACGGCAGCCTGGTCGTCGGCTTCGCGTCGGCGCGCGCGATGATCGTCGACGGCGCCACCCTGGCCGTGCGCGGCACCCGCGACGGCCGGCCGGTCGCGACGTTGCCCGACGGTCGGCTGGTGACGCTGGCGGTCGACGGCCGGGTGCTGATCGACGCGCCGGGCGGGGGCGCGCCGCAGGTCCTCGCCGGCGGCGCGCGCTCGGTGCTCGCGGTGGCGGCCGCCCCCGACGGCGGCTGGGTCGCGACCGCCGACCAGGCCGGCGTGGTCCGCGTGTTCGATCTCGCGTCGGGCGCCGTCGCGCTCACCTTGACCCCTGCCGGCATCGCGCTGCCGACCGCGCTGGCCTTCGTCGATGGCGGCCGCGCGCTGGCGATCGGCGGCTCGGCCGGCGCGTTGCGGATCGTGCCGCTCGAGCCGAGCCGTGCGGTCGCCCAGGCCTGCGCGCTGCTGCGCTACTTCGACCGCGCCGCCGACACCTGCGACTGAGCCGCGAGCAGCACGATCGCCACGTCGGCGAACCAGATCCGCTCGCGCGCGCCGCGCTGGCCCTTGAACGCGATCGAGATCGGCGCGGCCCCCGGCGGCGCCCGGAACGCCCAGCGGCCGACCCGCACGCCGTCGACCTCGACCTCGATCGCGTCGGCGCGCTGCACCGCGCTGACCCGGTGCACGGCGCGGGGGCGATACCCGGGGAGCGGGTGGAAGCCGTCCAGCTCGAAGTGCGCGTCGTCGGTCCACAGCGCGAACTCGTCGTTGCCGAACAGCACCACGCCGCCCAGCAGGTGCAGCTCGAGGGTGCGCGCGTCGCTGCCGAGCCGGCGCCAGGTGACGCTGACGCGGTACGGCGGGGCCACCGGCGCGCGGGTCATGATCTGGCCGAACGAGTACGCGATCGTCGCGCCGTTGGTGGCGGCCACGAAGCTGCCGCACGTGCGCCCCGGCTGCAGATCGCCCTGCGCCGCCACCCACGCGTCGAGGTCGTGGCACGGCGGCTCGGCGGTCGCCGGCCCGGCCCCGACGAGCACCGCCAGCGTCGCGCGCGTGAGCCACCGCACGCACGGACGATACCAAGTTTCTCCTGACGCTTCGGTGCCCCCGGCTGTTTCCCGGATCATGAAGCTCTCCACGCTCCTGGTCCTGGCCGCGGTGGTCGCCGCCGCGCCGTCGTCCGCCCGCGCCGAAGACGACGACGGCTACTTCTCGCTGCTCGGCGCCGGCCTCACGGCCCAGGCCGACTACACCGGCCTGCAGATCGGCTCGTACTACTACGCGAAGCCCTCCGCCCAGGGGATCGACCGGATGTACCTGACCGCCGACGCCAACATGGTGGCGCCCGGCTTCGGCTTCGACCTCGGGTTCAAGGTGTTCCGCGGCCTGACGCTCGGCATCAACGCCGGGTTCTATCCGACCAGCGCGTCGGGCCCGCTGGCGCCGGCCACCGGCACCGAGACCATCGGCGGCGTCGGCCTGTCGGCCGGGTGGATCGTCGTGCACACCAAGCGGCTGCTGGTGCACCCGATCGCCTTCGTCCAGCGCGCCGGCAACGATCCGTACTACGACGCGCGCTGGGGGCTCGAGGTCCACGCGATCGCGCGCGTGCTCCGGCTGGGGAGCCTCGGTGGTCGCTCGCTGTACCTGTCGGCGCAGGTCACCGCTGGCACCGCGAGCACGACGATCGAGATGGACCCGCAGCTGGCCGACCAGACCGCGACCTACTCGCGCACGTACCTCTCCGTCGGCGTCACGCCGATCGACTGGTCGTTCTGATCGCGCCACGTCCCCGGGCCCGCCGCGCGACCTGCTATCGTGGGCGGACGCGCAAACCTCGGGGGGATGATGCGCACCACGCTCTGGCTCGGACTGATCTCGGCGGTCGCCGCCTGCGGCTCGGCGACCAAGAACGACGGCAAGGCTGCCAGCGGCACGGGCACGGGCACCGCCACGCCCACGGCCGCGCCCGCGGCGGTCCGCGCCCCGCGGGTGCCCGAGCGCGCGCTGCGCATGGTCACCGCGCTGCGCTACGTCCGGATCGCCAGCGACGGCGCGCTGACCCTCGGCGAGATCCCGCAGGCCGCGTTCAAGGACGGCCTGCTCGACCCGACCAAGCTCGGCCCGGGCAAGGTCACGACGCGGGCGGCGCTGGCGGCTGACCTCCAGGCGCTGGCCGCGGCGATCGACGCCGAGATGCGCGTGCCCACGGCGCCCACGGCCGACGACCCGCCGCCACCGCCGCCCGCGCCGTCCGCCGACGCCGACCCAGCCGCGGCCGCCGGCGTGGCGATGGCGCTCGAGGAGGGCCGCATGGGCGGCGGCGACGACGCCTACTACGCGACCGGACCGGACGACGTGATCGCCCGGCCGCTGCCGCCCGATCGCGATCCGTCGCTCACCGCGCCGCTGATCATCGCCGACCCCGATCGCCCGGCGCGCGAGTTGCTCGACGTCATCCGCGCGTGCGAGTCCTACGCCAGCCTGGCGGTCACCGCCGACGGCACGCTCCTGCGCTCGTTCGCCACGCGCATCGAGCCGGTCGGCCTGGGCCTGGGCGGGCTGGGGCCGATGGACGCTCACGCCGCGATCGTCGTCAACGGGGCGGCCGCGCAGGTCGCGATCGACGCGTACGACGGCAAGACCGCCGCGCCGGACCGCTTCACCTGGCGCGGCGCCGCGGGCGACGTGCCAGCGGCCCTGGGCCGCGCCACCGCCGTGCCCGAGTTGCAGTCGCACCACGACATGCGGCTCTGGTTCGACGCCACGCTCACCGTCGGCGCGATGGTGGCGCTCCTCGACGCGATGTTCACCGCCGGCGCGCAGCCGGTGGTCATCGGCGACCCGGCGCAGATCTCCGCGCCCGATCCCCAGGGCACCATCGGCGCCGGGCGCCTCGACACCGGCTACGGCGTCGGCGGCGGGCGCGGCGGCATGCGCGCCGGGGACGTGCCGCGGGTGACCCTCGGCACCGCGACCATCACCGGCGACGGGGCGAACGTGCAGCGCGAGCTCGTGCGCTACCGCCCGAAGCTCGCCTACTGCTACGAGCGCGCGCTGCTCACCGAGCCCGCGCTCCAGGGCAAGGTCGCGCTGCGCTTCACCGTCGCGCCCGACGGCACCGTCGCCGAGGCGACCGCCGGCGGCGTGTCGCCCGAGGTCGCGACCTGCATGCGCGACGTGGTCCGGGCCATCGCGTTCCCGCGCCGCGCCCGCGCGGCCCAGGTCGAGCTCGCCATCGACGCCGCGCCCAGCGGCGGCTGATCGCGCGCGCGGCGTGGTACGCACCGTCGGTGACCGTCGACGTCCCCGACTGGCGCGCCGCGATCGAGGCGCACGAGGCCGACCACCCCGCCGTCGCCCTGGCGCGGGTGCGGCGCCTGCTCGCCGCCGCGCCCACCGACTGGCCGGCGCGGCTGCTGCTGGGCAAGCTGCTCACCGAGTTCGCGCGCTACGCCGAGGCCCGGGCGGCGCTCGACGCGCTGGCCGACGATCCGATCTCCAGCCGGCCGCGCCCGCGGCTGCTGGTGATCCGCGCGATCGCCGAGCTCCACGACCGCGCCGGCGACAGCGAGCCGGCGCTGCGCGCGTACGAGCGCCTCCGCGAGCTGGCGCCCGAGGACACCGACGGCTACGTGCTCGGCGGCGCGCTGCTGGCGCGGCTGGGCCGCCTCGACGAGGCCGCGGCGATCTACCAGGCCGGCACCGCGTGCGCGGGCGGCGCCGTCGACGAGTGCTGGCACAACCTCGGGCTGGTGCGGCGCGCGCAGGAGCGCCACGCCGAGGCCGCCGCCGCGTTCGCGCGCGCGCTCGAGCTCGATCCCGCCTACGCCGCGGCCCGGGCCGCGCTCGCGGACGTCACCGCCGCGTTGGCGCTCGCAGGTCTTGAGCCGCCGCCCGCGCCGGCGTAGAAGGCCGCATGCACCGTCTGTCGTTCGTCCCCGCGCTCCTCGTCGTCGCCGCGTGCGGCGGCTCGTCTCACCCGGCCACCCCGGCCCCGACCCCCGCGGCCAAGGTCGCGTGGAAGGACATGGACGCCGATCAGCGTCACGCGTTCATGGAGGACGTCGTGATGCCGCGGTCCAAGGAGGTCTTCATGGCCTTCGACGCCGAGCGCTACAAGGACATGGACTGCAAGACCTGCCACGGCCCCGGCGCCGACGACAAGTCGTTCGAGATGCCCAACCCCGAGATCGCGCCGCTGCCGACCACCAAGGAGGCCTACATGGCGTGGCTGGCCAAGGACGAGGGCGCCGCGCGCATGACGCCGTTCATGAGCGAGAAGGTCGAGCCGCTGATGATCGAGCTGCTGCAGCTCACGCCCTACGATCCCGAGACCAAGACCGGCGAGTTCGGCTGCATGGGCTGCCACACGCTCGAGGGCGCGCCGCCCGCCGAGTGATCGCTCAGCGCGCCGCGCGGGCGCGTCGCGCGGGAGCGGCCGCGGGCGTCGCCGGCGCCGCCCCGAGCAGCGCCAGCAGCTCGGCGCTGGTCGTGCGGAGCGCCCCGTCGGTGCCGTCGAGCACCGCCGCCGCCAGGTCGCGCTTGGCGGCGTGCAGCTCGAGGATCTTGGCCTCGATCGTACCGGCCGCCACCAGCCGGTAGATCGTCACCGGCTTGGTCTGGCCGATGCGGTGGGCGCGATCGCTGGCCTGGTCTTCGACCGCCGGGTTCCACCACGGGTCGAGGTGGATCACGTAGTCGGCGGCGGTGAGGTTGAGCCCGGTGCCGCCGGCCTTCAGCGAGATCAGGAACACGTCGCCGTCGCCGGCCTGGAACGCCGCCACCCGCGCGCCGCGCAGCGCCACCGGCGTCGCGCCGTCGAGGTACTGGTAGCTGATCCCGGCGGCGTCGAGCGCCGCGCGCACCAGCGCCAGGTGCCCGACGAACTGCGAGAACACCAGCGCGCGGTGACCCTCGGCGCGCAGCTCCTCGAGCAGCTCGAGCAGCCGCTCGAGCTTCGACGACGGCACCTCGCTCTCGGGGTCGTGCAGCCGGGGGTGGCACGCCGCCAGCCGCAGCCGGGTCAGCTCGGCGAGGATCTGGATGCGCTGCTCGTTGACGCCCAGCTCGGGCAACGCCTTGTCGAGCTTGGCGATCGCCGCCAGCCGCACCTGCTCGTACAGCGCGGCCTCGCCGTCCGACGGCGGGATCGTCAGCGCGATCTCGGTGCGGGCCGGGAGCTCGCGGGCGACCTCGCCCTTGCGTCGCCGCAGCACGAACGGGCGCAACGCGAGCGCCAGCTCGGCCTGGGCCGCCGCGCTGCGGTCGCGGTCGATCGGCACCGCGTAGGTGTCGCGGAAGTGCTCCCAGGGCCCGAACAGCGGCGGGTAGACCGCGGCGAAGATCGCCCACAGCTCGCTGACCCGGTTCTCGACCGGCGTGCCGGTGAGCGCGATCCGGAACTCGGCGTCGAGCGCGCGCGCGGCCTGCGATCGCTGGGTCGACGCGTTCTTGATCGCCTGGGCCTCGTCGAAGATCACCGTCGCGAACCGACGCGCGGTCAGCCGCGCGCGCTCGCGGTGCAGGAGCGCGTAGCTGACGACGATCACGTCGCCGGCGCGGGCGCCGTCGATCACCTCGGCCCGCGCGCCCTGGTCGCCCAGGAGCTGGGCCCGGAGCTTCGGCGCGAACCGCGCCAGCTCGATCATCCAGTTGGTGGCGACCGAGGTCGGCGCGATCACCAGCGCGGCCCCCTGGCTGGCGCGCGCGCACAGGAGCGCGATGGTCTGGACCGTCTTGCCCAGGCCCATGTCGTCGGCCAGGACGCCCCCCGCGCCCCACGCCGCCAGCCGGCTCATCCACGCGTAGCCGTCGCGCTGGTAGTCGCGCAGCGTCGCCGTCAGGCCGCGTGGCACCGGCGGCTCGCTGCGCTCGGCGTCCCGCACCCGCGCCAGCAGCGCCGCCCACTTCGCCGAGCCGTCGATCGTCGCGCCGGCGTCGGCCAGCGCCAGCATCGCCGGCATCGCGGCCACCGTGTTCACCAGCTGGCCGCGGACCTTGGTGCGATGGGCGGCCAGCCGCGCCAGCTGCGCGCGCAGCGCGTCGGCCAGCTCGAGCCAGCGATCGGGGCCGACCTGCACGAACCGCCGCTGCGCCCGCGCCGCCTCGATCAGCCCCGCCAGGTCGACCGCCTCGCCATCGACCGTGACCATGCCCTCCACGTCGAGCCAGTCGCGCTTCTCGGTCACCCGCAACGTTAGCGCCGCCGCCGTCACGCCGCGGCGCACCGTCGGCCGGCGCGCCACCCACTCCGCGATCACGCCCGCCGGCAGCGCGTCGAGCTCAGTGGCCAGCGCCAGCGCCTGATCGCCGTCGGCGACCCGGTAGCGCCAGCGCGCGCCGCTGTCGTCGGCGGTCGGGGCCACCGGCAGCGCCGCGAGCGCCCGCGCCACCCGCGCCGGCTCGTCGATCAGGTCGCGCCGCACGTGACCGCGCTGGCCATCGCGCACCAGCGGCAGCACCTCGCGCCCTTCGCCCGGCGTCACCAGCGGCGCGTCGGCCGCCGGCCGGATCCAGGCCTCCAGCGCCAGCCCACCCGCGGGATCGAGCCGCACCCGCAGCACCACCACCGGCGCGTCGGCCCACGGCGCGCCCAGCAGCGCCGGCGGCACCGCCACCGGCAGCCGGTCGTCGACCGCCGCCAGCTTGTCGAGCAACGCAGCGTGGGCGGTCGGTGGGAAGCGGTCGCCGTAGCGCTCGAGCGCGGCCAGCAAGCGCACCGCGCGCGCGTCGGCGTCGATCACCAGGCACGCGCCGTCGGCCGGGCGGAAGTCCACGCCGGCGCCGCCCGCGCGCGTCAGCGTGGCCTGCGCCGCCGGCGACAGCGGCCGCCCGGCGACGGACGGCACCAGGCGCAGCGCGTCGCCATCGGCGACCAGCTCGAAGGTCAGCGGCGCGCGCCGGACCGCGATCGGCGTCAGCTCGCGGTCGTCGGCCACCACCCGCGGGTGGCCGATCAACATCACCAGCGCCGCGCGCACCTGCGGCGCCATCGGCGACCCGTACGATTCGAGCGCGGCGCCGGCGGTGCGGTCGACCGGCGCCACGTCGTACCGCCCGCTGCGCAGATCGAACGGCGTGATCGCGCTGCCGCGCGACAGCCCGCGCCCCTGGGGCTTGCGGATCGTTGGGACCAGCTCGAGGTGCCCGTAGCGCTCGCGCAGCCGCCACCACACCTCACCGGTCTTCACGCCGGCGGCCGGCGCGTCGAGCTGCTCGAGGTGCGCCAGCACCAGCTGCCACGGCTCGCGCTCGATCACCGCCGCCAGCGCGCGCGCCGCCGCCTCGTCGTCGCCGGCCAGCGTCCGCAGCATCGCGTCGAGCGCGGCCAGCACGTGCACGCAGCGCGGCAGCGCCTCGGGCGTCGCGTGGCGCGCGATGCTCGTCACCGCGCCGTCGGGCCCGAGCGCGCCGTCGAAGTCGTCGTCGTACGTCGGCAGCCGCGGTCCCGATTGGCACGTGCACGAGCCGCGCGTGGCGTCGCCCTGCCAGCGCACCGCCACGGCGGCCACGCGCTCGGCCCACCGCACCATCGTCGCGTCGCTGCCGTCGAGCTCCAGCCGCGCGCCCGCGAACGCCGCCGGCCCCCGCGGCGGCACCACCGCGCGGACCGCGGCCCGCGCCGCCAGCACGCGGCGCCACGCGAGCGTCCGCTCGGGCGCGGGCGTCGTCGCCAGGAGCCGCGCCTCGTCCTCGAGGCCGGCCCGCACCAGCGCCGCCTCGTCCTCGAGCGCCGCGCACGCCGCCCGGGCCACCGCGACCCGCGCCGCCGCCACCGCCGGCGGCTCGACCGCCGTCGTCGCCACCGCCACGTCGGCCACCGTCCGTCCGCCGATGAACAGCCACCCCGGCGCCACCGCGATGCGGTCGGCGAGCGTCGCGGCCGGCCGCGCCAGCGCGTGCGCCACCTGCCGCTCCGCCGCCCACGCCTCGAGCGCCTCGCGCGACGCGAACCCGACCCGCTCGCCCGGCGGCGGCGCCGCCCGCGGCGCGCGGTCGAGCACCGCCAGCCCCAGCGCCACGACGTGCTTGCACACGGTGCCCCAGTCGTACGGGCACGAGCAGCGCGATCGCAGGCCGCCGCCCGACCACGCTAGCTCGGTCCGGTACCGCGTGCCGCCGACCACGGTCGCCCGCGCCGCCTCCGCCTCGACCTCGAGGTCGCGCACCGCGCCGCGCGCGTAGTAGTCGCGCCCGCGCTCGAACGCCGTCGACCCCGCCGCCGCCCTCAACCCCGCCACCGTCAACGCCTCATCCAACCGCATGCGCGCACCCTAGTCGATCCGTCTGATCGTGGCCAGCGGCGGAATGCCGACCCGGCGACGTCGCGGGCGCGCACCGTCAGCGCGCCGGCGCGGCCGACGTCCCCGCGGCGAGCTGGCGCTGCTGCTCGACCAGCCACGCCGCCCAGTCGCGGTCGTTGCGGTAGCGGCGCGCCTGGCTCTCGGCCGCCAGCGCGGCGCGCTCCGCGAGCGGCCGCGCCCGCCACCACGCCGGCGCGACGCGGTCCTCGGCGTGCGCCAGCTCGGCCGCCGCCACGAACTTCGCCCAGGTATCGGTGCGGATCAGCGGTGGCTGCGCCTCGTCACCCGAGTTGTCCCACAGCTCGTCGTTCAGATAGAGGTACGCACCGTCTTCCTTCCAGCGCGCCGCCAGCGTCGCCGCCAGCGCCATGCGATCGACCGCCTCGGGGCGCTCGCCGCCGCGCTCGAGCAGCCGCAGCGCCAGCGCCACGGCGCTGTCGTCGACCGTCGGCGCCTGCAGCGCGAGCGCCAGCAGCCAGACCGTGCGGCCATCGGCCATGGCCAGGAACGCCTCCAGCTCGACGTGGCGCAGCAGCCCGGCCGCGAGCAGCCGCGCGACATCTCCGTCGGCGACGGCGCGCGTGATCGCCGTCGGCAGCAACGCATCGACAACCGCGATCGCCTGCGGGGTCGCGCGTGCCAGATCCATCCCGCGCAACGCGATGGCCGCCGCCGCGTCGGGCGCCGCGTGGTTGTCGCCCCAGAACTTCCGGTCCCCGGCGCAACGCCGCGCCAGCAGCTGCCGCGGAGCGTCCAGCGCGTCGACGCGCCCGCGCCGTGCCAGCGCCGTGCTCAGCACGCACAGCGTGTCGAGGTGCGCCGTCTCCACGGCCGCCGCGATCTGGGTCGGTGAGCGCGCCAGCCAGGTCGCGACCAGCTCGTCGGCCAGCGCCGGCGTCGGGTGCGCATCGAGCACCGCCATGTCTCCAGCGATCGTCGTGTGCGGCAACGTCGGCTCGCGCGGCGCGCACGCCGCCAATGCGATCGCAACCGTAAACGACCTGATCCTCATCGCGACTCCACTGCCGATCGCGCCGAACGCCGTACGCGATCGAGCAGGGGACCCGGGATCGTGTCGGGCGTCGTCTTGAACGTTTGCCGCGGGTCGTCGGACTCGAACGAGGCCGAGTCCATGTTGAACTGATCCGCCAGCTCCTTGCGGATCGCCCCCTCGTTCGCGTCCTGTACGCCGAACCCGCGGAAGCGCACCTCGCCGCCGAAGTGGCCCATGCACAGCGTGTTCTCGCCCTGCCAGTATCCGCCGGGGTGCTTCTCGCGGTACCGCGGGTCGTTGCCGAAGTAGACCCAGTCGCCGGTCAGGAGCTCGTCCACCGAGCCGACCGACACGACCTCGAGCAGACCGTCGCGCACGAGCGCGTTGATACCACCGACGGTCTTGTCGGTCGACAGCACCAGCCCGGCCGGGTGGTGCCGGTCGAACTGCGCGTCGCCGATCGCGTCGAGCTGCCCCTTGTAGACCGCCGCCGCGGTCATCGTGAAGCACTCCAGCCGCCACGGCTCGTCGCCCTCCTCGTAGATGCTCTTGATCGCGGCCGACGCCTTCACGCCGGGCTTCACGCGCCAGCTGAACCGGCCCGCGAGCTTCTGCCAGTACCGCGGATCGAGCTTGGGCTGCGCGTCCTCGTCCGGGTACTGACACGACGCCGGCTGGTCGAGGTTCGCGACCGTGCGGTCGCGCATCACGAGCGTGCGCTCGAGCTCGAGCACCGACGCGAACTCATGCGTCTGGTCCTGCATACCCATCTGCCGCAGCGTCAACCGCATGTTCACGTTCGGCTGCTGACGGCGCGCGCGCTCGCGCTGGTCCGGCGGGGCCGCATCGACGACGGGGTACTTGGCCTTGAGCCGCTCGAGGAACAGGTCGATGTCCTGCGCGTCCCAGGGGTGGCCGCCGACGATGATCTTGCGTCGCACCGGCCCCGCGGGCTGCTGGGTGTGCGCCAGCTCGTGGGCGATCAGCCGGTCGCCGTCGGGTGTCCCCGGCCGGAACTCCCCCGGCGCGAACGCGATCTCGGCGCCGACGCTGTGCGCCTGCGCGCCGAGCCGCGCGCTGTCACCGCCGTCACCGTCGCGCACACGGACGTGACCGAGGGACACGCCCATCGCCGCCTCGAAGCGGTGCCGATGCTGCGCGAACGTCCCGCCCGCCTCGGGCGCGGGTGGCAGCCGGGCGACGATGGCGTCGGCCTCGCGGTCGGCGTCGGCCTCCTCCGCGGCGGTCTCGACCGGCGGCGCCGCGCCGCTCGCCGGCTCGAGGTGCAGCGAGAACGCCGCGTCGAAGTCGATCGGCGGCTGCACGCCCGCGGCCGGCGGCGGCGGCTTGGGCGCTGGCGCGGCCGGGCGCGTGCCGCCGCCGTAGCGCGTCGCGGCTGTCGGCCCGGCGCCGGCGCGGGACTGCTTCGCGGAGCCCGCGGTGGTGGTCTGAGCGTCGCTACCGTGCTGGCGGGGCATCGTGCGCCGGCTATCGGCCGATCGCGCCCGCGGTTGCGCGCTCCCGCGGAAACGCGCGTGGTGACGCAGGTCACGCCCGGCCGCGCCGCGATCGCGCGGCCGCACGCAACCGCTGGCGCGAGCGGTCGATAGCCACCGCAACCTCGTGTCTCCTGGCGCATCGTGATCGACGACCGCAGCCCCCACCTCGTCGGCAGCTGGCGCTTCGACGTCGCGGGCCCGCGCCTGACGGGCGGGCCGCCCAACGCCGCCCTCGCGCGCGCGATCGCCGCGCTGCCGCCCGTCGCCGCACTCCTGCGCGCCGCCGAGCTGCTGATCATCGAGCGCGCCAGCGCCCGCGTCGCCGGCCGCCACCTGCGCATCGACCTGGCCGCCGGCGCCGCCGACCCGATCGCTGCCGCGCTGCACGCCGTGACCTCGCGCTGGTGGGCCACGCCGCTCTGCCACGTCCGCTTCGAGGGCTGCGGCGCGCTCCTGGGACCCATCGCGCCTCGGCCCACGCCCGGCCTGGTCGACCTCAGCGCCGATGACCTCGGCGGCCACAGCAGCGTCTCCGTCTACACGCGCTGTGACGCGTGGCTGCCGTTCGATCTGAACGGTCGCCCGCAACCGGTGCTCAGCGCGCGCAACGCCCCGCGGCTGCGGGCCGCGCTCGCGGCCGTCGCGCACGCGCTCGGGACGCAGGGCCACGCGCTGCACAGCAAGTTCACGCGCTGCGATGGCTACGTCGTCGCGAACCGCCTCGACGCCTGCGACGAGCCGGTCGACATCGCCGACTGGGGCTACGACGCGTCGTGGTTCGTCGCTCCCACGCCGCGCAGACGCTGCTGAGCGAGGCGGCGGGCCAGCGGGCGGCACGAGAGCCGGTACCGGTCGCGTCGTTGCGGCTGGGCGCGATCACCGTCGGGCTCACCCCTGGGCGGTCATGGTCCCGCCACGCTGGCGCGGATACGGTGGCCGCATGGTGAACAGGACGATGTGGCGGTTCGTGGCGACGACGCTGACGGGGCTCGCGGTGGCGCTGGTTGCGCGCGTCGCGACGGCGGACGACGAATCCGACCGAGCGAGCTACCTGCGCGACATCGACGGCAAGGTCGACACCATCGCCTCGGAGCTGTCGGGCTTCGAATCGGACTCGGATGTCGGCGATCTCGATGACGCGCTGTACGCGGCGCGCGAGGTGCGCGATCTGGTGGGGCGGCTCGACGGCGTGAAGGGCGACGACTCGCGCGCGCAGCGGGTGGTGTCGTACTACCCCGGGTACGTCGACACCTTCCGCGACGCGGCGCAGTACCTCAAGCGGATGAAGGAAGGGCAGCGCCGCGCGGACGGCGTCGCCGACCGGTGCGCGGCCGACGAGGCGTCGCTGCAAGCGACGATCCGCGGTTACGTGGGCGATCCTGACGCGGCGGCGGCTGACGAGGCCCCGGCGAAGCTCACCGAGCTCGGGAAGACGCTGGGGCGGACCTGGGACGAGACGATGGGCAAGCTGAAGGACAACGACGGCGAGATGCAGCGGGCGGCGGGCTATGCGCGGTTCTTGGTGAGCGAGGACCGGTGGTCCTACGTGTCCTCGGCGTTCGGCTACGCGGCGAGCGGGATGCAGGGTTACTGGGGCGAGCGGTACAAGGGCGCGACGGCGGCGTGCGGGCGCCTGGCGCTGGGCGAGAAGCACCCCGACATCGTCAAGGCGCTCGATGAGCTGGGCCGCTACACCGGCACCACCAAGGCCACCGTCACGCAGCTCAAGCGCGACTACAACGCGTGGCTGCGCGAGGTGCGCCAGCTGCGCAAGTTCTCCGACGACGATCGCGACGCGCTGCGCGAGGTGCTGTGCAAGACCGGCGAGTACGAGATCGAGGCCAAGCTGAAGGAGGTCGCCGACCGCTGGGCCAGCCAGATCGCGAGCGTCTACGGGACGACGCTGGGCCAGGCCGACCGCCTGCGCAGCCGCGCGACGACCAAGGAGATGGCGAAGTACAAGGGGCCCAAGGAGGTCATCGCCGGCCTCGACAAGAACCTCGCCAACGTCGAGAAGCTCAAGAACTACGAGCTGCTCGGCAGCAACAACCCAGCGATCCGCACCAAGATCGAGTGGGGCAAGAAGCGCCACCTCGACCTGCAGGGCAGCTGCACCTACGCGGAGCTGGAGATCACGAGCACCGACTGCGACAACCGCGTGCGCCCGGGATCGGGGTGTCGCCTCGACTGCGTGAAGACCGGCAGCACCTGCACGATCATCGAGTTCAAGCCGGACAACGACGCGGCGCGCCGCGAAGGCGACGAACAGCTGACCAGCTACACCAAAGGCCTCCAGGCCTGGTACAAGCGCGACAAGGTCGCGCTGTTCGCCAGGTACGGCTCGCTGACGTCGTGCGAGAACTCCGACAAGACCGGCCTCGATCTCGCGCGTAGCCTGGTCACCTATGAGCTCTGTAGCGGCACCGTGAAGAACGAGTTCGGCCAGCTCCTCGAGGAGGCAACGCTCGACGTGACCGAGGTCGGCGAGTGACGCTGAGCGTCGGTGCGTGGCTCTTGCATGGGGAGCCGCTGTACGCGCCCGAGGCCGCGGCGCGGGTCGTGGACCTCCTCACCGACCCCCGCTGGCCGTGGCAGCCGAGCACCATCCGGCCGACCCAGCGCCCCGGCCATGCGGTCTATCCGTGGCCCAAGGGCAGGGTGGCGCGGCCCGGGCTGCGGGCTGCCGTCGCCGACATCTTCACGTCGGAGCTGTCCAACGGCATCGACCTCGTCTGCGCACGGACCGACACGGCAAACCACGCCTGGGCCCACGTCTACAACGGTCGCATCGAGGGCCACGAGCGCGAGGTGGCGTTCCCGCTCGAGAGCGTCATGCTGTGCCGCGACGGTACGCCGCCCGGCAAGAGCGTCGACGCGTGGCTCGAGATCGTGCGCGAGCTGGCCGCGACCCTGCGGGCCGTGCATGGCGCGATCTGGGTGGACTCGGACGAGCGCATGGTGCGGGGCCGGCAGTACGTGCTCGGGACCGCGCAGCCCGCGAAGCCCCCCGACTTTCCGGCCAACGAGTCGGCGCGGATCAACCGTGCCCGCCGCGACCTCGGCGAGCGCTACGTCCGCCTGCCGGGCTGGGCGACGTTCCTGCGGTCGGCCCACGTCGAGGCGGTGGGCGGGCGCGCACGGCTGCTCGCGGCGGTCGCGCCGCCCGTCGTGCACGAGCTCGGCGACCTGCTCTACGTGCAGCTGTCGGCGACAGTCGCCGACGCGCTGGCGCCCGCAACCGAGGCGCGCCGCCGCGCCTTGGCGGACCTGCTGGCGCCGATCACCGTGCCGGTGGTCGCGGCGTAGGCGCGCCTGTCGCCGGCCGCGCCCTGCGGTAGGCTGGCGGCGTGATCGATCGGCAGATGCTCGAGGAGCTGTTCGTCGCGACCCGGACGGCGCGGCGCGAGGGGCACGTGACGTGGGACATCGACGCCGCGTGCCGGTGGTCGTTCTTCTTCGTCGACGACGACCGCGATCGCCTGATCCGCGCCGGCGACGCCCTCGCGCGCGCCGGCTACGAGGTCGTCGGGCTGCTCGAGCCGCACGAGGACGACGATGATCGCGAGACGCTGTACCTGCGCGTCGACCGCGTCGAGCGCCACACGGTCGACTCGCTCCTGGCGCGGAACGCGGAGCTGTACGCGTTCGCCGAGGCGCACGGGCTCGGCGACTACGACGGCATGGACGTGGGGGCGATCGACGCGGCCTGAACCCGCGTCGCCAGGTCACGCCGGCGGCGATCGGCAGCCGCGTCGCGGCCATCGAGGCCGGGGCCGCGGCCAAGCGCGACGAGCTCGACGCGCTACCCGCTCCGCGCGACGATGGCCGCGGCGACGGTGGCGGTGATCTCGCTGCGCGTCAGCGCGATCGCGCTGCGGGTGCGCCGTCGCAAGCGCGAGCGCACGCTGACCTTGCACGGACAACTATCTCACCAGTCGCGCCGCGGGCAGCGGGGCCAGCGTGAGCACCGGGGGCGGGGCTGGGGGCAGCGTCCGCGGGATCGCGGCGA
The DNA here is from genome assembly GCA_016794525.1 of Myxococcales bacterium. GTDB lineage: Bacteria > Myxococcota_A > Polyangia > Haliangiales > Haliangiaceae > UBA2376. Next base: position 7,353 of record JAEUJY010000018.1, on the reverse strand, counting down.
CGTCGCCGTCGTGGGTCCAGACCTGCTCGCACAGTTCGGCGAGCACGGTGTGGAACGACACCGCGAACCGGTCGACGACCGTGCCGCCGAAGTCGGTGTGGACGCGGAGCGTGTGCTCTTCCTCCGTGACAAGCTGGACGTGTGACCAGGCCAGCCGCTCGGCGCCGACCGTAAGCCCGGTCCGGCTGGCTACGATTGCGCCGAACGCGAACTCGGCACCCTGGTCGAAGGCGCTGATCATCCGGCGCCACACGTGCGGGCGCGCCTGCGCTTCGACCAGCGCGAGCGTCGACCGGCCGGCTTCGCGTGGGAGTTCGAAGGTCCCGCGCGCGGTCGCGATGCGTCCGACCCACCGATAGCGCGTGCGGGGTGACGTCGTGTAGTCGACGCGCTCCAGCTGCTCGCGGACGTCGACGACGTCCTGCCAGCGGGTCGCCTCGGCCTTCCGATCGCGCACCTGCACGAGCCCGCCCGTGTGGATCCGCAGCGCGAGCCCCGCGCCGCGCGCGTGCGCGGCCCGCGGGACCAGCACCGCACCGACCAGCAGGACCGCGACGCCACCGCCGACCATGATCCGCGCGACCACCAGGGCAAGCGCCGTCGGCTGCGGCATCAGCATCAGGGCGAGGCCGCCCATGGCCAGGCTCAGCATCGCGATCCCCAGCACCAACGCTTGCAGCGCGAGCCACCGCCCGCGATGGCCCAGCCGAAACTCGTGCACGACCTCCCCGAGCTCCGTCTCGACCTGCGCCATGGGACGACCCTAGCGCGCAGCCTGGAGACGCGTCAGCTCCGCGACAAGCGCGCCGAACTCCATCGGGGACGGTCCGAACAGGGCCCGCTCGAATAGCGGCTCTAGTAGCGCCGGGCCGGTCCACGGCTGGCGGCGCCGCAGCTTGTGGCGGAAGTTCTGCCACGAGTCGTCCCAGCGCAGGTTCTCTGTGGCCAGGAACGGGTGCCCGCCGGTGAGCATGTACCAGACCAGCTGCGCGAGCCCGGTCGCGTCGTCGGGGCTCGAGAAGTCAGCGGCGTACACGCTCGGGAACAGGATCGCCTCGCCGCCGTAGTACTGCGAGATGATCGCCGGCCCGCGATGCGCGATCTGCGTGAGCGCAAGCCCGCCGTCGCCCTCTCGCACGAAGACGAGTTCGGGCCGGATGCCGCCGAGTTGATGGCCCCGCGCGTGTGCGCGTGCCGCCACCGCGGCGACCTCCAGCGCGAGCGTGAGCGTCGTGGAGATGTCGCGGGGGCGCTCCTGGATCACCGCATCGAGGTCCCGGCCATCCGGCAGCGCCTCGACCAGGCCGAGCGGCGTGTAGCCTTGGCGCCGGGGATCGTACAGCTCGCCCGAGCGCACCAGCGGCGCGACGCCTGGGTCGGCGAAGTCGAGGAGCGGGCGGATCTCCGGCTTCCAGCCCTTGCTGGTGGCGACGGTCGCCAGCCCACGCCGCCACTCACCCCCAGCCTGGTAGACGGTGTAGTAGCGCCCCTGGTACTGGTTCTGCTGGATCGTCTCGATGATGCGCGGCCCATCACGGCCGATCGTGCCACCGCACGGATACGGCTCACCCGCCAACTCGGGGATCGGGAAGCGGTGCGGGCGGGGGTAGTCCTTCGATGCCCCGGCCGCGATCTGCTCTGCATGATCCAGGACAAATCCGTCGGTGAGGCACCGATACTTGGACGTGACGATCGGGCCACTGCTATCGCGACGCTCGTCGCGGAGTGGCATGCTCCAACGGTCGAATGTCCAGACGTGGCGTGCGAGCGCAAGTCCTGAACCGTCGCACTCAGTCATCGAGACGACTGCGTCGGTGAGGCGTGAAAGGTCGATGACCCAGAAGGGCTCATCGCCATAGCGCTCGTCGTGTGCGGCCACTAGCTCAGGCGAAACCTCGGGCGCGTACCAGCACACGCGCCGCGCGCCATGCGCCGACCGCCACACGCCCGTCAGCGGTCGCTCGCCGTCGAATTCGACAGCGATCCATCGCGGGAGCCACTGCGTGGTCTCGCCGGGGATCTCTTCGATCGGTCGCAGCGACGCGCTCGTGAAGAAGCGGATACTCATGAGCATCCCGAACAGGTCAGGGCCATGGGTCGACGATCAGCGAGTCATCGTACCCGAGGTCAGCGAGGTCCAGCACGTCGCCTTCTGCGACGTGATTTCGTAGGCGATAGCCATCGACGACGGCAAAGCGAGTATCCTCGGTTGTCCCGCGACGCCCCGATAGGGCCTCGATTGTCTGAAGCGCTGCTTCGAGGCGCGGCGCGTTGCGCGCCGCGACGGCAGGTTGAGGCTTGGCGTTGAGATTCGCCGGCAGCCAGACATCAGACAGCGTCCACACGGTCAGAGACGTGCCAAAGCCAGCGACGTTGCATCGGAGCCCGCACACATCGCCAATCGTCCGAGACTGATCCTCCGAATAGACAACGCCCGAGCCGGTCACGTCGACCGAGCCCAGTGCGAACGCGGTGGTCTCCAACAGCGCCCTGAGTTCGCTAGCGAGCGATGTCGGGTCGACCCCTACACGTTGGGCGTGTGTCCCGGCTGGGCGTGGATCGTGGCGCAGCACAATCGTGAAAGGCGGCAGTAGCAGTTCCAACCGCATCAACTCCGCCGTAGCCGTAACGAGCAGTTCGCACGCGGGGCGCCATCGTGCTTCGTGGGTCGCATCGGCAGGCAGCTTTGGCAGCGCAAAGCGCCAAGCCCCGACGTAGTCACTTCCGCGCCGTAGGTTCATTGTGCCGCCGCTCCATATGATACGCGCGTTCCATCGGGTCCGACCAGGTCAATGGCGACGCCGTGTCGGTCGGCGATTTCCACGATGTCTGTCGCGCGCTGAGTAAGCTCGCTAAACATCGTGGCGTCAACATGGACGGCCAGCGTCTTGCGACCTGCCGGGGCATCCGCGAGTTGCGCAACGATCTTGTCGGTCGCGCCGTGTAGAACGTCATCGGAGCTGGCGGCACTCGGCCGGTAAGTCTGCACGCCATGAACGATGTTCCCGTCACGGTCCACAAGAGCAGAGTCGAGGTCGAAATGTCCAGGATCGCCACGGCGCGTATCCTGCGACTTCTCCCCGAGGGCAAGCTGGCTATTGGTCAGATCGCCCGTTGCGAGCAGGTGCTCCGCATCCGCGAGTTCGGCGAGTAGCTCGACCTGTTGCTTCTCCGTGACGGCGAGAAGGCGCTGGACCACGCCGTCATATCCACGAGCGGCGCGAATTCGTGGGTCGAGCAACACCCTCGCTAGCTGCGGTCCATGCGGCGAGGCTTCGAGAACCTTCATCGCCTTGGCGACACGGGACTGCTTGTTGTGGATCGTTACGCGGCGCAACTCTCGTTCCAGGGCGGCTCCCTCGCCAGCGTCCCACATCGCGGGCGCGGGTGCTGGCGTCGGCCCGTGCTCGCCTTGCACCGTCCCGGGGGTGGCTTTCAGTTCGGTGATCGCTGGCGCTGCAGTGGAACTGTCGCTGGTGTTCCGGGGGGCTGCTTCCGTACCACCATTGACTGAGTCAGGGGCGTCGCCGCTACGAGATTTGTTCGGACCGCCGCCTGGTGCCTCGGCGGAGCGGTTGCGGGAACTCGGAACATTGAACTCAAGGTGGGGTTCCTGGCCGGGCGGGAAGACCCCGTCGATCTGTCCGTGCCACACAACGTGGTCGGCCGTTCGCACGACGGCCTCAGCGGAGAAGCGCATGGTACCGGCCTCCGAGTTCCCCAGATAGGTGGCCTTCTTGAGGATAAGGACCAGCGGCTGCCTGCCGGACGGCTCCTTTGATGCCAGCGTGATCTCCGTCCCGCTCAGATGCTCGTATGGCAATGGGATCGTGTGCTCCCTCACGCCGGCCACCGCGACCACGTAGATGTCCGCGGGCGATGCGAACACCAATGCCGCATCGAGATTGAGCGTGTCCCCTTGCTGAGTGATCTTGGCGAGGTCAAGCACCTGCTTGTCGTGGCGTCGCTCACGCCCCGGGTCGATCGGGTGCGAGTGCCCGATCGGCGTCACGCCTGCGACCACGGACCAATCGACCGTGGTGTGCTCGCCGGCGATCAAGACGAACTTGTTGCCAATCTTGCCGAGACCCCACTCGCGAGTTGATGGGTCGAACGTGCCGTCGCGGTGGAAGCCGACCTCGGCGAGTGCGCTTGGGTCGCCGCGCATCAGGCGCTGCATCAGCGCGATGCCGTCGCTATGGCTGCCGACGTAGCCGACCACCTCGTTGTAGCCAGGCTCGCCGCGGGCGATCGCGGCGGCGTTCTCGGCTCGCCCTTCGGGTGAGTTCGGATCGCGATCGGGGGAGGTCCTCGGGAGCGGCTCATCCTCGGCGCCATCCCCGCGCTTGGCCTGCGAGCGGGCCTTGCTGGCCGGCTCCGCGTCGTCAGAGTGGTCCGCCTGCGCCTTTCCCGCGCTGGGTTCGAGCGTGTCGTCCGCCAGGCGGCGGTTCGGGTGCGCGCGCTCGAGTTGGTCCGCGATCGCGGCACGCTCGATTGCGAGCAGCGCCTCGTACTGAGCCAGCGCGGCGTGAGCGGCCGACAGGTCGCCGGAGCGCATCGCGCCGGCGGCGCGGACGTCGAGGTCCATGGCCAGCACGCGGGCGTGTGCCCACTTGCGTGCGCCACCCTGGAGGTGATCGGTCAGTCTTCTGAACATCGCGCTGTGGGCGGAGATGTGGCGACCCAGCGCCATCGCCGCGCCCTGGGCCATCCACTGCGAAACCATCGCGTCTTGGTCAGCGGGTGGTGTCTCGTAACCCATCGCGCGTGTGAACGCGTGATCGGCGGCAGCGCCGACGATCATCGACATCGTCAACTCGGGCATTCCGGCGGCCAGCTTCTTCGCGTGGCTCGAGAGCGTCGGCGCGATCGCTCGCCAGCCGGTCACGGCCTCGCTCACGTCGTCGATCATGTGCTCGATGCTGACGAACCGCTTCGCGACCGCCACCGCGGCCATGTTGGAGATGACGTTGGCTCCGAGCACGGTGAACCACGACCGGTTGTCGCCGAGCGCGAGCTTCTGCCCGATCGTGTTGACCGCCAGATCGGCCGCGCCGCCGGCGACTGAGCCGACGACCTTGGCACCCTGCGCGATCTCGACTGCGTCGGCGCCAGCGGCGCCGGCCCGCGCGATCCACACACCCTCGGCGGCGCCACGGGCAGCGGCGGCCGCAAGGTTGCCGGCGAGCGTCAGCGCGATCGTCGCCAGCAGGTTGGCGATGAACAGCCGTGTCTGGGCGCGCTTGGCGAGCCGCTCAGCGGCCCGTAGGCGCTCGGTGAGGCGGCCGTTCTCGATTAGCGCGATGACCAAGTTGGTCATCTCGTCGAGGGCGGCCATCTTGCCGTCGGCGATCGTGCGGTGGCGCTGGCTCTCGTCGAGGTCGTCGGCCGCGGCCTCGATGATGGCGACGCGCTCGTCGTAGCCGCGCACGGCCGACACCGTGTTCTTTGCGATGCCCCGAAGGTCGCTCACCATATTGGGGATGTCGTCGCTCCAGCGGTTTGCGCCGCCCAGGAGCCCGTCGTCGAGACCATCGAGCCCGTCGGCGGTCGCGCGTAGCTGCAGCTCGAGTACGCGCATGTGGCGCTTGTAGCTCTGCTCGCGAGCGTCGACCAACAACAAGTCGCGGTCGATGTTCGACACCTTCCCACCGGCGAGTGCACGCTGCTCGAGCGCCTCCGCGCGTTGCTCCAGGCGCCGCTGATCCCGACGCGCCTGAGCCCCCGCGGCCTTGTCCAGCTCGCCGAGCGCGACGACGTCACCCAGGTTGCCTTCGATCACCGCGCGTGGCTGATCGAAGCGCTGCCGCTGGCGCAGGGCTTTGGCGCGAGCGACAGTCCGGCTCGCGCGATCATGGCGCCGGGTCGAGTTTGCGAGCGCCTTGACGTAGGCCGTGACGACCTCGTCGCTGGTGTCGGTAAGCGGCTGGCGGAAGAACGCCTCGAGTTCCGGCGCAACTTCGGAGACCACCTCCGCTTGGTCCTCGACGGCTCGCGTCAGGCGCGCGGCTGTCTTGGTACCGTGCTCGCCGGAGAGATCGGTCACCCAACGGGTGGTCTCGGCGATGGCCTGATCGAGGCCGTGCAGGTCAGCGCTCGAGTAGTCGAGGATGCGGGCCGCGACGTGTTCACGCGCGATGTGGAGCTTGGCGAGGCTCTCGCTCACCACGGGAATCAACTCGCGCGGCGTGCGGGCGGGCTCATCATTGCGGGGGTCGTCGAGGAGCCGCTGCAGCGCTGCGATGGTCTTGTGCAGGTCGGTGCCGAGTCGCGGTCGGGCGTGTGGGCCGACGGTGAGCGCGTTGGCGAGCCCGTACGCGGCCTTCAGCGCGCGATCGATGGCGCGCCCATCGCTGCCCGCGACGCGGCCGCTGTGGGTGTGGACTTGGTCGGCCAGCGCCAGCACCGCTGCCTTGGCGCGCTCGACGTCGGCGTCGACGAACGTCTTGTTCAGGGCCAGGGCGAGCTGCGCGGATTCGACGACCTCGCTCAGATGGCTGGCGGCCGTTCCGATCGCAGAAGACGCCTTCGGCGCCTCTCCAACAGGCTTGGCATCACGATCGGCCGCAGGGCGGGCGAGGTCGATCGCGCGCGTGGGCGCACCGATCGTTGCGCCGCTTGCGGCCGCCGCCGCGAGCTGGGCGGCTTCACCTTCGGCCGCGTCTCGCCCTGCGTCGAGTTCTGCGGGCAGGTTCGCCTGCGCCTGATGGATGACCTCGTGCGCGATGGTCGCACGGCCCGCGTTCGACGTCGGATCAACGTCGGGGTGGATCGCGATCGTGTCGCCGTCGGCGACGCCGTGCGCTCCACGCGCCTCGGTTGCAGCACGGCCCGCCTCGCCGGCCACGACCGTCGGTGTGACGCCGAGTTGCGCGCCAAGCTCCGCGGCCAGCGCATGGGTCGGATCGGGCTGGTCCGCCGCGATAGAAAGCGGCGCGCCGGTGTCGCCATGGTCGTTCGCTGACCGCTGGCGATCGGCGCGGATCCGCGCCTCATGCTGGAAGCGACGCTGCTGGACGTACTGATTGTCGTTGAGCAGGTGCGCGATCTGGCGACGGATCGCTTCGCTGAGCAGGGCAAATCGCTGGCCGAGTTCGCCATCGCCCGCCAACGCCGCACGCGCGGCCTTGATGTCCGGGAATTCGACTTGGTCGTGCAGCGCCGCGAAGATCGGGCGCACGATCGCGGGGGATTCCTGGCGGCGAGGTCCGCCTAGAACACCGAACGGTTTGAATGTGGCGTTATTGCGCTGCACTCCGCAGGTCGACTGCGGCGGCTGCAAGCAGTCGATGGATCGTCTCGAGATTCTGGACCGCGGCGGTGCGACGGACGTCGAAGAGGTTCTTGCGCAGG
>JAEUJY010000017.1 GCA_016794525.1 Myxococcales bacterium | reverse complement strand
CGAAGCCTCACGGCGCGCGACGCGGCGATCCTCTCCCGAAACCTGGTTCCGCTTCCTACGCTGACCGGCCCCCTGGGGCGGGTCAACTTTCTTGGCCACGACCTGCGCCTTGGTGCCCACGTGCGACACATACAAGGCGCGGGCGCGACCGGGGCGCGGCGCCCAGCGATGGCGCGCGTCCGGGATGTTCGCGTCGACGCGGTCGCGTAGCATCGCGCCATGGATCATCCGTTCGACGCGATCACCGAGGCCAGCCTGCGGCGGCGCCACAGCGCCAAGTGGTCGCGCTACCCGGTCGACGTGCTGCCGGCGTGGGTGGCCGAGATGGACTACCCGCTGGCGGCGCCGATCCGCGCCGCGCTGCACGGCGCGATCGAGGACGACGACTGCGGCTACGCCGACCCCGCCGGGCTGGGCGCGACGTTCGCGCCGTGGGCCCGCGCGACCTGGGGCTGGGAGGTCGCGCCGCGCGACGTGCGGGTCGTGCCCGACGTCGTCACCGGCCTCGCCGAGCTGCTGCAGGTCGCGACCGCGCCCGGCGACGCCGTCGTGATCGAGCCGCCGGTGTACCCTCCGTTCGCCGGCACCGCGCGCCACCTCGGCCGGCAGGTGATCACCGCGCCGATGGCCCGCACCGCGACCGGCTTCGCGCCCGACCTCGCGGCGATCGAGCGCGCCTACGCCGCCGGCGCGCGGGTCCACGTGCTGTGCTCGCCGCACAACCCGACCGGCGTCGTCTACGCGCCGGCGGCGCTGGCCGCGATCGCCGAGCTGGCCGATCGCCACGACGTGCTGGTGCTGGCCGACGAGATCCACGCGCCGCTCACCTTGCCCGGCGCGACCCACACGCCGTTCCCGATGGTGTCGGCGGCCGCGGCGCGCCGCGCGATCGTGCTGACCTCGGCGTCGAAGACCTGGAACCTCGCCGGCCTCAAGGCCGCGGTGCTGGTGGCGTGCGACGACGCCCCGCGCGCGATCCTCGCGCGGCTGCCGGCGGAGATCTCGTACCACGCGGGCCACCTCGGCATCCTCGCCGCCCGCGCCGCGTTCACCGCCGGCGGGCCGTGGCGCGCGCAGGTGATCGCGATGCTCGATCGCAACCGCGCGCTCGCCGCCGAGCTGCTGGCGCGCCACCTGCCCGCGGTCGGCTACGCGCCGCCGGCCGCCGGCTACCTGGCGTGGCTCGACTGCCGCGCGCTCGGCCTCGGCGACGATCCGGCGGCGGCGTTCCTCGCGCGCGGCAAGGTCGCGCTGTCGCCCGGCCCCAGCTTCGGCGTCGAGGGCCACGGCTGGGCGCGGCTCAACCTGGCGACGACCGCCCGGCTGCTCGAGGAGGCCGTCGTGCGCATGGCCCGCGCCGCCACGGCGTGACGCCGCGCCGGCGTCAGAAGCCGCCGGCCACGCCGACGCCGATCTGATCGCGGCCGACCCGCGGCACCAGCGTCATCGTCGCGCCCGCGCCGGTCGCGCCGGTCGCGCCAGCGGGGTCGGGGTCCCAGCCGCGGGTGAGCAAGACGCCCAGGCCGAAGCCGGCCCACATGCCGGTCAACACCGACGCGCCGACCACGTCGGGATCTGGGTTCTCGCCCTTGTCGGTGGCGCCGACGGCGATCAGGCTGCCGGCGAAGAAGCCGGCCAGCGACGCCGCGCCGACCCAGCGCGCGCGCCGATACGACCAGTCGACCTGTGGCGCGAGCACCAGCCCGGCCGCGACGCCGACGTCGAGCCCGACCTGCAGCGCGATCAGCTCGGTGTCGTCGGCCTCGTCGTCCTTGTCGAACAGCCCCGAGGTCAGCGCGACCGTGCCCACGCCGAGCAAGCCGAGGTCGGCGGCGAACATCACCTGGCCGCGGGTCAGCGCGAGGCCGTGACCGACCGCGAGGCCCGCGCCTGCGCCGACCACGCTGCCGGCCAGCAAGATCGGCAAGATCTCCTCGCTGGTGTCGGTGCGCCCGAGCGGGCGCAGCAGCAGCGCGGCGTTGGTGATGCCGAGGCTCAACCCCGCCGCCGACGCGTAGGCGTCCGAGCGGCGCGCGTGCAGGCCGTCGGCGAGCAGGTAGCCGAGCGCGCCACCGCCGAGCGCGCCGCCGACGATCAGCAGCGACGCCGACTTCGACTCCCCCGCATCCGCGCGATCGATCAGCGTGATCGACGTGAGCAACCCCAGCGACGCGCCGATGCCGATCAGCTCGCCCTCGCCGGAAGGTTCGGGGCGCGGCGCAGGCGGCGGCGGCGCGGCATACGGATCGATCGTCGGAGCCGGAGCCGGAGCCGGAATCGGAGCCGGAGCCGCAGCCGGAGCCAGAGCCGGAGCCGGAGCCAGCGCCGGAGCCGGTGCCGGAGCCGGAGCCGCAGCCGGAGCCGGAGCCGGAGCCGCAGCCGGAGCCGGAGCCGGTGCCGGAGCCGGAGCCGCCGCACCCACCGGCGCCATCGCGACCGCCGGCGCGCCGCGCAGCTCCTGGCAGCGCCCGGTCTCACGGAACCCGACGTACGCCGAGTAGATGAGCCCGAGACCGACGACGGCGTAGAGCGGCGCGACGACGTTGCGCGCGTCGGAATCGATGTCGGCGCGGCTGATGCCGGCGGCGCCGATCACCATCGCGGTGCCGACCACCGCGTCGGCGACCGGCAAGATCTTGGTGTCGGTGCACGCGACCTGCGGCCCCGGCGCGGCGCCCGGCGGCGCGCGCTTCACGAACGCCAGCGAACATCCGCACGACAGCGCCACCGCCACCAGTCCGATCCACGTCGTGATCCGCATGCCTCGAGCGTCGCGCGGCCGCGCGGGAGCCACCAGAGAGACGTCCGTGAGGTGCGGTCACCCGACGTCGACGTCACCGCCCGCATCATCGTCGTCGTCATCGGCGGGCCGCACCAGCGCCGCCAGCGGCCACGCCCAGACGATCAGCGACCCCAGCAGCACCAGCCCCGCGGCGATCACCAGGCCGTCGGTGGGATCGCGCGCGCCCTGCCCCGCCGGCACGCACAGCGCCGCCGGCGCGCCGATCGGCGAGCCGCGATCGCAGGCGGTGAGGAGCAGCGCCGCAGGCCGCGCCACCAGCGTCGGCGCGACCGCGCAGCTGCCGACCTGCGCGGCCACCACCAGGGCCAGCGGCCAGCGCGCGGCGATCGACACCCGCCTACAACGCCGCGCCGACGACGGCTATTGCGCCGTCACCAGTCGTAGCCGACGCCAGCGACCACCCGCGCGCCCGCGACCCGATCGGTCCGGCGCGCCAGCAGCTCCCCGCCGAGCGCCAGCTCCAACCGGGCGGCATCGACGCGCACCGCGCCGACGCCGGTCGCCAGCGCGTCCCAGCGCCGCTCGTCCTCGAGCCGTGTCCCCAGCGCGCGCCGCCCCTGCACCACCGCGCCCACCGCGAACCGCCCGGCGATCGGCCGCCCGAGCGCGACCGCGACCTCGGCGTCGCGCTCGCGGCCCTCGGGATCCTGCCCGTAGGTCACGGCCAGCGCGCCGGCGCCGACGCCGAGCCGCCGGCTGAACGCGACCGCCGCCTCGACCTCGCCCTCCGGCTCGACCAAGCCCTCGGGGCGATAGGCCAGGCTGAGCCGCACCCCGGTCCGATCGCCGACCGGCGCGCGCGCCTGCCACGCCACCCCGCCGCGCGGCCGTGAGCCGGCCTCGGTCACCTGGGCCCCGCCGCTGATCGACCAGCCACGCCCCAGCGCCACCTCGGCGGAGACCTGGGCGAGACCCCCGCTGACGCCGCGCCCGGCGACGATCTCCAGCCGCCCGCGCGTCGGCCCGACCATGGCCGGCTGCGGCAGCCACGGCGGCCGTGCCGGCTGGACCGAGGGCACGCCTTCCTCGGCGCGGGCCGAGCCCGCCGCGCCGAGCGCGACCGCGACGACGATGATCCGCACCCGGTCACAACGCGACCGCGCGGCGATCGTGACAGGCGCCGGCGGCGCGCAGCCCGTTGGCCCGGCCCGGGCTTCGTGCTACCGACGGGCGATGTCCGACCGTACCGCGCTGCTCGAGACCCTCGTCCGCGACCGCATCGTCATCCTCGACGGCGCGATGGGGACGATGATCCAGCCGCTGGGGTTCGACGAGGCGGCGTTCCGCGGCGATCGCTTCGCCAACCACGGCACCAGCGTCCGCGGCTTCAACGACCTGCTGGTGCTGACCCAGCCCGCGGCGATCGAGCACATCCACTACCAGTTCCTCGAGGCCGGCGCCGACATCGTCGAGACCAACACCTTCGGCGCCAACGCCGTCGCGGCCGAGGACTACCACTTCGGCGCGTACATCGTCGATCTCAACGTCGCCGCCGCCCAGGTCGCCCGCCGCGCCGCCGAACGCGCCGAGCGCGCCGACGGCAAGCCGCGCTTCGTCGCCGGCTCGATCGGGCCCACCACCAAGACCGCGTCGCTGTCGCCCGACGTCAACGATCCCGGCTTCCGCGCGATCACGTTCCACCAGCTGGTCGCGGCCTACCGCGAGCAGACCCAGGCGCTGCTCGACGGCGGCGTCGACCTGCTCTTGACCGAGACCCACATCGACACGCTCAACATGAAGGCGTCGCTGTACGCGATCGCCGAGCTGTTCGACGCCGGCGCCCGCCGGGTGCCGGTGATCGCGTCGGTGACCATCCCCGATCGCTCGGGCCGCACGCTGTCGGGCCAGAACATCGAGGCGTTCTACACCTCGATCGCCAACCACGACCTGTTCGCGGTCAGCGTCAACTGCGCGCTCGGCGCCGAGGAGATGCGGCCCCACGTCGCCGAGCTGGCGCGGCTGCACCCGGGCCGGGTCATGTGCTACCCGAACGCCGGCCTGCCCAACGAGTTCGGCGCCTACGACGACACCCCGGCGTCGATGGCGCGGGTGCTGGCCGGCTTCGCCCAGGACGGCCTGCTCAACCTGGTCGGCGGCTGCTGCGGCACCACGCCGGCCCACATCGCCGCGATCGCCAGCGCGGTGCGCCCGGTCGCGCGCCGGACGCCGCCGCCGCCGGCCCACGTCACCCGGCTGTCGGGCATGGACCCGCTGACGCTGACCGCCGAGTCGAACTTCACGATGATCGGCGAGCGCACCAACGTCACCGGCTCGGCGGCGTTCCGCCGGCTGATCCGCGAGGATCGCTACGACGAGGCGGTCGCGGTCGCGCGCCAGCAGGTCGAGGGCGGGGCCAACCTGCTCGACGTCTGCATGGACGAGGGCATGCTCGACGGCGTCGCCGCGATGCGGCGGTTCTTGAACCTGATCGCCGCCGAGCCCGACATCGCCCGGCTGCCGATCATGGTCGACAGCTCGAAGTTCGCGATCCTCGAGGCCGGCCTGGCCTGCCTGCAGGGCAAGGGCGTCGTCAACTCGATCTCGCTCAAGGAGGGCGAGGCCGAGTTCCTGCGCCAGGCGCGGATCGTCCGCCGCTACGGCGCCGCGGTGGTGGTGATGGCGTTCGACGAGACCGGCCAGGCCACGACCGCCGACCACCGCGTCGTCATCGCCCAGCGCGCCTACAAGCTGCTCACCGAGCAGGTCGGGTTCCCGCCCGAGGATCTGATCTTCGACCCGAACATCCTGACCGTCGGCACCGGCATGGAGGAGCACGACGCCTACGCGGTGTCGTTCATCGACGCGATCCGCCGGATCAAGGCCGCGTGCCCGGGCATGAAGATCTCGGGCGGCGTGTCGAACCTGTCGTTCTCGTTCCGCACCTCGCCGGTGGTGCGCGAGGCGATGCACGCGGTGTTCCTGTACCACGCGATCAAGGCCGGCCTGGACATGGGCATCGTCAACGCCGGCCAGCTGGCGGTCTACGACGAGATCGAGCCGACGCTGCGCGAGCACGTCGAGGACCTCGTCCTCAACCGCCGCCCCGACGCCACCGAGCGCCTGCTGGCGCTGGCCGCGACGCTGTCCGGCACCGCGACCAAGAAGGAGGACGAGCTGGCGTGGCGCAAGGAGCCGCTGGCCAAGCGGCTGGCCCACGCGCTGATCACCGGCACCACCGACTTCATCGACGTCGACGTCGCCGAGGCGCTGACCGTCTACCCGCGGCCGCTGGCGATCATCGAGGGGCCGCTGATGGACGGCATGAACGTCGTCGGCGAGCTGTTCGGCGCCGGCAAGATGTTCCTGCCGCAGGTCGTGAAGAGCGCCCGCGTCATGAAGAAGGCGGTGGCGATCCTCGAGCCGCTGATGGCGGCCGAGCGCGCCGCCGGCGGCGACGCCGGCACCCGCGCCGGCAAGGGCACGATGGTCATCGCGACGGTCAAGGGCGACGTCCACGACATCGGCAAGAACATCGTCGCGGTCGTGCTGCGCTGCAACGGCTACGACGTCCACGACCTCGGCGTCATGGTGCCGACGCCGATCATCCTCGACACCGCCGCCAAGCTCGGCGCCGACGTGATCGGCCTGTCGGGCCTGATCACGCCGTCGCTCGACGAGATGATCGGCGTGGCCAAGGAGATGCAGCGGCGCGGCATGACCCAGCCGCTGCTGATCGGCGGCGCCACCACCTCGGGCAAGCACACCGCCGTCAAGATCGCGCCCAGCTACGAGGGCGCGACGGTCCACGTGCCCGACGCCTCGCTGGCGGTCGGCGTGCTGGGCAAGCTGGTCGGCGGCGAGCGCGCGCAGTTCGTCGCCGACAACGCCACCAAGCAGGCCGCGGCCCGCGAGCAGTTCGCCAGCCAGCAGCAGCGCCGGCCGCTGCTGCCCCTGGCCGACGCCCGCGAGCGCCGGGCCCGGCTCGACTTCGCGACCCTGGCGACGCCGGCGTTCACCGGCGTGCGCGAGGTCGAGGTGCCGATCGCCGAGCTGGTGCCCTGGGTCGACTGGTCCCCGCTGTTCCACACCTGGGAGCTGTCGGGGCGGTACCCCAAGCTGCTCGACGATCCGCGCAAGGGCGACGCCGCCCGCAAGCTGTGGGCCGACGCCCAGGCGCTCTTGACCCAGCTGATCGAGACCCGGGCGCTCACCGCCCGCGGCGTCTACGGCTTCTTCCCGGCGGCGTCGGACGGCGACGACCTGACGCTGTACGCGCCCGACGGCGCGACCGTGATCGCGCGGATGCCGATGCTGCGCCAGCAGGAGGACAAGACCCCGTGCCTGTCGCTGGCCGACTTCGTCGCGCCGCTCGAGCGCGGCGCGCCCCGCGATCACGTCGGCGCGTTCGCGGTCACCGCGGGCCTCGGCCTCGACGCCGTCGTCGCCCGGTTCGAGGCCGACCACGACGACTACCACGCGATCATGGCCAAGGCGCTGGCCGACCGCCTGGCCGAGGCGTTCGCCGAGTACCTGCACCACCGGGCCCGGGTCGACTGGGGCTACGGCGCCGACGAGCAGCTCGACCGCGAGGCCATCCTCGACGAGAAGTACCGCGGCATCCGCCCGGCCTTCGGCTACCCGGCCTGCCCCGACCACGGGCCCAAGCGCGCGCTGTTCGCGGTGCTCGGCCACGCCGACTTCCACGGCATCGCGCTCACCGAGTCGCTGGCGATGACCCCGACCGCGTCGGTGTCGGGCCTGTACTTCGCGCACCCCCAGGCGCAGTACTTCGCGGTCGGCCGGGTCACGCGCGAGCAGGTCGAGGACTACGCGGCGCGCGCCGGCGAGCCCGCGGTCGAGGTCGAGCGCATGATCCCGTCCAACCTGGCGTATTGAACGCCCGCCGCGCCCCCGGCCCGCGCGGGCCGGCGTAGGATCGCCGCCAGGAGGACCGCATGAACTGGATCACCGTCATCATGCTCACGCTGGCCGGCGTCCTGGCGCTCTCGGGCCTGATCATCGCCCAGAAGCCCCAGGCCAAGGACCTGATCGACAAGCTGGTCCCGTTCCAGGGGATCATCGGCGTCGTGCTGCTGGTCTGGGGCATCGTCAACGCGGCCCGCATGCTGCCGCACATGAACGACATGACCGCGTCGGGCTTCCCGATGTCGATCTTGCTGGCGGCGGTCGGCACGCTGGTCGCCGAGCTCGGCCTGGGCTTCCTGTTCGGCATGCCGCTGGTGGCCAAGTGGATCCCCGGCGAGTCGCCGGCCGAGCAGAAGGCCATGGAGATGCAGAAGAAGGTGCTGCCGTTCCAGTCGCTGCTCGGCGTGGTCGCGATCGTCGCCGCCGTGCTGATGGCCTACGTGACCAACAAGTACGGCAGCCGCTGGTGGTAGCCGACGCGAGCGCCGCGGCCCGCGCCGCCGAGCTCGCCCTGGCGGCCATCCACCGCCCGCACCCGTACCACCTGACCCACGTCGTCGCCGACGACGCCGCCGTCACCCCCCGGGGGCTCTACCCGATCTTCTGGGGCGCGTTCGACTGGCACTCGGCGGTCCACGGTCACTGGACCCTGGCCGCCTTCGCCCGCCGCTGGCCGGCCCACCCGCTGGCCGCCGACGCCGAGGCGGCGCTCGCGCGCTCGTTCACCGCCGACGCCTGGGCCGGCGAGCTGGCGTACCTGCGCGCGCACCCGAGCTTCGAGCGACCGTACGGCCTGGCCTGGGCGTGCGCGCTGCACGGCGAGCTGGTCGCGTGGCCACCGGCCGCGGCCTGGGCCGCCGACGCCGCACCGATCGCCGCGCTGGCCGCGGCGCGGATCGCCGCGTGGCTCGAGCGGCTGTCCCACGCGGTGCGCGCCGGCACGCACGCGCAGTCGGCGTTCGGCGCCGCGCTCGCGCTCGACTGGGCCCGGGCGACCGGCGCACCCGAAATCGCCGAACGGATCGTCGCCGCCGCGCGCCGCCTGCACGACGCGGATCGCGGGCCGGCCCTGCACCTCGAGCCGTCGGGGGAGGACTTCCTGTCGCCGGGCCTGGGTGCGGCGGCGTTGATGGCCCGCGTGCTGTCGCCGGTCGAGCTGGCGGCGTGGATCGATCGGGCGCTGCCCGAGCTGGCGACGATCGCGTGGGCGCCGCCCCGCGCCGCCGATCGCGACGACGGGCGGCTGGTTCACCTCGACGGCCTCGCCGCCAGCCGCGCGTGGATGGCGCGCGAGATCGCGGCGGCGCTGCCGGGCGGTGATCCGCGCGCGGCGCGCCTGGGCGATCTGGCCGCCACGCACCTCGCCGCGGCGATCGCCGCGATCGAGACGCCGAGCTACGCCGGCGGCCACTGGCTCGGCTCGTTCGTGCTGCGCGCGCTGCTCGTCGGCGATCGGTAGCCGGCATCGGTCGCAACGCCGGCCAAGCACGCGGTCCAACCAATCCGACCGGCCGGTCGATTTTCGGCCCACGCCCCGGCCGATCATGGGTAGTATTTCGGTTCCCCGTAGAGGAACCGCTCCAACCGCAGCCCTCCAAGGGTCGTCCCAACGCAAACGCGGGGATGGCTCGGACGAGGCGAACCATGCGGGTGATCGCCGGAGGCATGGCCACCGGAAGCAACCCGCCGCGCGAGGCAACCATGCGAATCACCGATGCTCTCCACCGCGCCGCCCGGGCCCTCCGCGCGACCCTGGACCGCTTCCGGAGACGCAGCGTCGCGTGGATGGCGGCCGGGCTCGGATTCGCCGCGTGCGATCGTCCGAGCCAGCGGCTGGAGATGACCCCGCCGATCGTCGCGCCGGCCCCTGCCGTCGCCGCCCGGGTGCTGCCCGCGCCGACGCCGGCCGAGGCGCCGATCGGGCGCTTCCAGATGACCTTCTACTTCATCATCCACGAGGCCGAGATGGGCTCGGCCCCGGCCGCCAACGACAACGGCCGCGACGCCGCCGACACCGACGACGTCGCCCTCGCCGCCGGCGCCCCGGTCGCCGCGCCCGCCGCCCCCACCCTGATCCCCCTCAACGACCAGGCGTGCGTGCCCCTCGCGCACGTCACCCCCGCGTTCGCCGCCCAGGTCGCGATGCAGGGCACCGGTCGGCTGCGCGATGGCCGCCTGGTCAACGTCGCGTCGCGCTGCGCGTGCGGCCGCCGCTGCTTCCACATCGTCCCGGCCAGCAAGGCCTGGGGCACTGGTGGCTCCGGTCGCGCGCTCGTGCCCTACCGCTCGGTCGCCGTCGATCCCAAGGTCGTCAAGATGGGCAGCATGCTGTACATCCCGGCGCTCGACGGCCTGCGGATGCCCGGCCCGGCCGGGGTCGGCGGCTTCGTCCACGACGGCTGCGTCGTCGCGGTCGACACCGGCGGTGGCATCGACGGCAAGCAGCTTGACCTGTTCGTCGGCCGCCGCGCCTATTACAAGGCGCTCGCCCGCCGCGGCGGCAGCCACAGCTGGTCAAAGAGCGTCGAGGTCTGGAGCGGCGCCGGCCGGTGCACCCAGAAAGGCGGCGGCGTGCGCCGCTCGGCCGCCGGCTCGATCTGAATCGGGGGGCAGGCGCGGCCTCTCCCACGTGGGAGATCGCAGCCCGCCCGCAGTCTCCGCCACGGGAGATCGAAGTCGCGCTCGCGGCCGCCCCCGCCTGGGCATCTCCCACGTGGGAGGTCGATCGATCTCCGGCCGCGCCGGTCCCGGCCATCTCCCGGCCCCGGCCATCTCCCACGTGGGAGATAGCCGTCCGATCGGCCAGGCCCCGGCCCCCCTCGCCCGGACGATCGAGGTCGATCTCGCGGCCACCGCACCCCGGCCATCCCCACGTGGGAGATGGTCGTCCGATCGGCCAGGCCCCGGCCACCCCCGCCCGGACGATCGAGGTCGATCTCGCGGCCACCGCACCCCGGCCATCTCCCACGTGGGAGATGGCCGTCCGATCGGCCAGGCCCCGCCCACCCCCGCCCGGACGATCGACGTCGATCTCGCGGCGCACCCCGGCCATCTCCCACGTGGGAGATCGAACCCGCGGGCCGCCCGGCGCCCGCCGCAGCGGAGATCTCCCACGTTTGGAGTTCGACGGCCGGCAGGGGGCCCGCACGTCACCCACCGCAATCTCCCACGTGGGAGGCCAGCGCCCGGTCGCGCGCCGCCTTCTCCCGTGGGAACCCGATGGCCTGGGCCCACCCGCGCGTCGGCGCCCCCGGCGACCTCCCAGGTGACCACTCGATCCCGCGGCGGGCCGCGCCTGTGCCCTGCCATCTCCCACGTGGGAGTTCCCCCCCGCGGCGCGCCCGCCCCGATTATCCCACGCGTGGTTCTCGGACGTCGCGGGCGCGGCTGACCGCGCCCCGCGCCATCTCCCACGTGGGAGCTCGATCGCCCGGGCGCCGCCCGCGCATCCGCCGCGGCCGTCCCCGCCATCTCCCACGTGGGAGTTCGATCGCCCGGGCGCCGCCCGCGCATCGGGCGCGGCCGTCCCAGCCATCTCCCACGTGGGAGCTCGATAGCCCGGGCGCCGCCTGCGCCCGGGCATCTCCCCACGCGGGCCCCTGGTTACACGACCTCTCACGGGCGGCGGGCGTGTCCCGGGCCGCGGGGCCCGCGGGATATCCTGGACTGCGCGTGTCGCACTTCGTCCAGATCCTGATCTTCCTGCCGGTGGTCGGCGCGATCATCGGCTACACGTGCAAGTGGGTCGCGATCAGGATGCTGTTCCACCCGGCGCGGTGGATCGGCGTCGGCCCGATCGGCTGGCAGGGCGTCGTGCAGCGGCGCGCCCCCAAGTTCGCCAGCGGAGTCGCCGACACGGTGGCCAAGACCGGCGTCGGCGTCGACACGCTGCTCGAGACGATCGATCCGGACAAGCTGGCCGACCTGCTAGCGCCGCACCTGCAGGCGCGTGGGCCCGCGCTGACCCGGGCGGCGCTCGAAGCGATCAAGCCGGGGATCTGGGAGAACCTGCCGCCCCCGGTCCGCGACCAGCTGACCGCCCAGCTCGGGCCGCTCACCCGGCCGGTGGTGGCGGCCCTGGTCCGCGACCTGCGGCCGCTGCTCCACGAGGTGATCGACGTCCGCGGCCTGATCGTCGAGCAGCTCTCGGGATCGAACGCCGACCGCCTGGCCCGGCTGTTCCAGCGGGTCGGCCGCCGCGAGCTGCAGGTGGTGATCTGGTACGGCGCCGTGCTCGGCTTCCTGATCGGCCTGCTCGAGGTCGGCGGCTACGCGGCGCTCGAGAAGTGGTGGTTGCTCCCGCTGATCGGCGCCATCGACGGGCTGATCAACAACTGGTTCGCGATCCAGATGATCTTCCGCCCGCTCAAGCGCACGTACTACCTGGGCGTGTTTCCGTTCCAGGGGCTGTTCCCGGCGCGGCAGGAGGAGATCTCTCGCGAGTACGCCGCGATGCTCTCGACCGAGGTGATCGGCCCCAAGGATCTGGTGGCCCACGTGGTGGCGCGCGGCGGCGATCGGCTGGTGACCGCGGCCACCGCCACGCTCGAGCGCGAGCTTGGCCCGCTGCTCGCCTTCGCCGCGATGGCCGCGGGCACCGCGCCGACGCCCGAGGTCAAGGCCCGGGTGATCGCCGCGGTCACCGCCGAGCTCACCGCCACCGCGCCGGCGGTGATCGAGGCCCTCGACGCGCCGCTGCGGGCGCAGCTCGGCATCGCCGAAACCCTCGAGCGCTCGCTGGCCGCGATGGACAAGGCCGAGTTCGAGCGGGTGCTCCGCGGCGTCTTCGAGGAGGACGAGTGGATCCTGGTCACGCTGGGCGGCGTGCTCGGCGGCGCGATCGGCACGCTGCAGGCGGCGATCGTGGTCGCGGTCGGCTGACCGCGCCCGCCCGACGCCGTCGATTTCTGCCCGGCGGCGGTCCCCGCGCGCGTAGGCTGCTCGGATGTCACCGGTCAACGCCGCCGCGCCGATCGTACCGGCAGCGGCGCTGGCGACGCTCGCCGCGCTGGCGCTCGCCGGTTGCGCGACCGAGCTCGGGCCGCCGTCGGAGTGGGTCGACGCCGACGCGATCACCGGGCCGCTGACCCCGGAAGGTGCGCCACCGCCGCGCCCCTTGCCTGCGCCGCCGGCCCGCCTCCGCGTGGTCACCTGGAACGTCGCCAAGGGCGCCGACGTCGACGGCCTGGCCGCCGCGATCCGCGCCACGCCGGCGCTCGCCGCCGCCGACGTGATCCTGCTGCAGGAGATCGAGGCGCACCCGGGCGAGGGCGGCGCGCGGGCCCAGCGCCTGGCGGCGGCGCTCGAGCTCGGCTACGCGTACGCGCCCGAGCGGCTCGAGGGCGACGGCACCCACGGCGCCGCGATCCTGTCGCGCTGGCCGCTGGAGCGGGTGCAGGTGATGGACCTGCCCTACGCCGACCTCGCGTTCAGCCAGGTGCCGCGGCGGGCGCTGGCCGCCGACGTCCGAGTCGGCGCCACCGCGCTGCGCGTGGTCGACCTGCACCTCGACACCCGCCTCAACGCCCGCGATCGCATCCTGCAACTGCGCCCGGCGGTCCTCGACGCACCAGCCCCCGCGGTGGTCGGTGGCGACCTCAACACCAACCCCTACGTCTGGACCGGCGGCGCGGTGCCCGACCTGCCCGGCTCGACGGTGGTCGACACCGACCAAGCGCCGGTGATCGACGGGTACGTCCGCGGCCTCGGCTACGCGACGCCGACCGCCACGCTGGGACCGACCGAGCAGTTCGCCGGGCTGGTCGCGGCGCGCCTCGACTCGCTGTACGTCCGCGGCGCGACCGCGGCGCCCGGGGCCGTCGAGCGCGCGATCGCGCTGTCGGATCACTGGCCGGTGTGGATCGACGTGACGCCGCCGTGATCAGGGCGTCATCGCCGACCCCATCGGCTGCGCGCGGGCGCGGCTCGCGGCGCCCAGCTCGAGCGTCGTGAACGGCGGCTGGTACACCTCGGTGACGAAGTCGAGCACGCGGCCGCCGACCCCGCGGCCGGCGATCGCGGCGGCCATCGCCTGCACGTCGAGCGAGATGCCCGCGAACAGCGCCTGCGACCGGTCGGCGCCGTCGTCGGGCAGCGGCAGGTAGTTGCGGGCGCGGTAGCCGATCGACAGGTCGAGGTATTGCACCCAGCCGAGGCGCGCGCGGACCGCGGGGATCGATCCGAGGTGGTAGGCCACCAGCACGGTCTGCCCCGAGTAGTCCTCGGGCGTGTTGAACGGGCCGGCCTCCTCGAGCCGCGCCAGGTACTCGTCCGATGGCAGGTAGCTCATGCGCACGTCGAACCGGCGGTCGAGCGCCGGCACGAACTCGAGCAGCACGCCGAGCGCGACGCCGGTGGCGTTGGCGATCATGTCGCCGTAGGAGAAGCCGTACTCGACCTTGTAGCCGTCCTTGATCTCCGACACGGTGAAGAACCCCAGCGACAACCCGCCGGCGACGAGGATGCTGCCGGTCCGCGGCCACCCGCCGTACTGCAGGATCCGGCTCACGCCGCGCGTCATCGCGTAGTTGCCCCACATGTGGCCGAGCTTGTCGGCACCGCCGGCGTAGGTGTCGGCGCCGAACCAGCCCTCGTCGTGGAACGCGAAGTGGTCGGCGTCGGTGGTGCGGACGAACCAGGCCAGGCTGAGCCAGCCGTACAGCACGGCGTAGACGCCCGCGGTGCCGGCCGCCGACAGCACCAGGCTGCGGTTGGTGGGGTGATCGCCATCGAGCGGCGGCGCCGGCGCGGTCGCGTCGACCGCGGTCGGCTCCGACGACGGAGCTGCCGCGATCGGCGGCGGCGGCGCTGGCGGCTGGGCGCGCACGGGCGACGTGGTCAACGCCACCACGACCAGCACGGCCAGCGATCGAGCACGGCGCATGCCGCCGGTTGTTGCATCGGGCATGCCCACCGCGACGTGTCGTGGCGCCCTCCCCGCGCAGGCGCGCCCCGCACCGCTCGCGCCGCGCCACGTCACCACGCAACCGATGCGGTACACCGGCGAGCACACCTGTGCGCCCGCGCGCGATCGGTGCGCCAGCGCACACCGCCGCCCGGTCCGCCTCGATTTGCGTGACAGCGCCGCCGCGGTGCGGTCACGTACCAGGATGCGCCGCGCCGCCCTGCTCGCCACCCTCGTCGGATGCCTCGCCGCCG
This sequence comes from Myxococcales bacterium, assembly GCA_016794525.1. Lineage (GTDB taxonomy): Bacteria > Myxococcota_A > Polyangia > Haliangiales > Haliangiaceae > UBA2376. The sequence goes on along the minus strand of JAEUJY010000017.1, from coordinate 46,571 downwards.
CGTGCGGCGACGACCCCAGCGCGACGCCCGCGCCCGACGCCGGCGTCGACGGGCCGCCCGCCGACGCGGCCGACCAGACGGTCGTCGAGTCGCGCAGCGTGCAGATCGGGCCGCTCGCGATCGCGCCCGGGCAGGAGGCGACGGTGTGCCTGGTCGTCGATCTCGGCAACGCGGTGCCGCGGATGGTGCGGGCGGTGCGCTCCAGCCTCACCGACGGCACGCACCACGTCATCGCGACGCTGACCACCGAGGCGCCGACCGCGACGCCGACGCCGTGCGGCGCGTTCGCCGGCGGCGGGCCCGGCAGCGGCATCCTGACGATCGCGCAGCAGCCGTCGGCGGTGTTGGCGTACCCCGACGGCGCCGGCCTGCCGATCACGGCGCACCAGGGCGTCCACCTCGAGATGCACTACCTGAACGCGAGCGATCAGCCGCTGGCGATCGGCGGCACGGTGACGCTCGACCTCGCCGACGCCAGCGCCGCCCTCGCGCCGGTCGCGCTGACCTTCACCGGCAACTCGGCGATCAGCATCCCGCCCCACACCACCGCGCACCTCACCAGCGAGCACGCGCTGCCGGCAGGCACGCGGCTGTTCGCGACCACCGCCCACACCCACCAGTGGGGCCGGCACGCCACCGTCGAGCTCCTGCGCTCGGCGGGCGATCCGAGCCCGCTGGTGCTCCACGACTCGACCGACTGGGCCGATCGCCCGCTCGATCAGTTCGCGCCGATCGCGATCGGCCCCGACGCGCGGCTCCGGCTCACCTGCGACTTCGACAACCAGTCGAACCAGACGGTCAACTTCGGCCTCTCGGCCGAGGACGAGATGTGCTTCCTGTGGGCCCACCACGTGCCGCAGTGACCGGCGCGAGCGGTCCGGACCTTGCAGCAGCCAACCGGATGGCAACCACCACCGGGCCCTATCCCACCGCGCGCCGCGCCAGCGACCTGACCGCGCACGCGAACCTCGACGACGACGGCAACCCGCTGCGCCCCCTCGATCCCGACCCACCCGACGCCCCGGACGCGTCGGCGCGCGTCGTCGCGGCCGTGCAGACGCGGCCGCTGACCGCGATCGCGCTGGCCAGCGGCGGCGGCGCGCTGCTGGCGTGGCTGGTCGCCGGTCGCCGCGGGTGAGCGCCGCGCGCGCACCGTGCGTCGCCGCTCGCGCGCGTCGCCATCGACCGCCCGCGGCGCGCCGCGACGCCGCCACCTCGACGGCACGTCGGGTGCAGTAGCGACGGGGATGCTCAACGCAAACCAGATCAAGCCCAACACGCCCGTCGTCTGCTCGAACGACGTCCAGTTCGCCGTCGTCGACCACCTCGAGGGCAGCGACACCATCAAGCTCGCCCGCGACGCCACCGGGACGCACCACTACATCCCGCTGAGCTGGGTGCGCACGGTCGACGACAAGGTCCACGTCGATCGCCCGGGCGACCAGGCGATGCGCGAGTGGAAGACCTCGCCGCCGGCGGCCGCGCTGGGCCCGGCGCCGAGCAAGATGGGCGACGCCAGCAAGCGCGTCGATGCCGCCCAGGCCAGCGGCGCCGGCAAGCCCGGCGCCGACAAGCCGCGCACCGACAAGCCCGACGCCGACGTCGACACCGACAAGTCCCGCGCCGGTCGCGCCGGCGACGCCGGCAAGCCGGCGGGCAAGCCGCCGGGCGGTAAGCCCGCGACGCCGACGCCGGCGGGCAAGTAGCCAAGCCCCCCGCGGCCGCGCGCGGCGGCGGCGCGACCGTCGCGGGGGCGGCGCGCCGGCGCCTTGTTTCGATGCCCGGCGCGGCCCGGGCGCCGCCCGCGTGGTGGCAAGCTCGGCCTGGCCGGCGGCGAGGACGCGACGATCCGGCGAGGAGCCCATGACCATCACCGTGATCGCTTGCCCGCGCTGCAACGTCGACAACGACGCCGCCGCCTCGCGCTGCGTCGTCTGCAAGGCGCCGCTGCACACCCACGTCGTCGACGAGCGGCGCCTGCGGGCGACCTACGTCGCGCTCGGCGCGGCGATGGGGGTCTACGTCGTCGCGCGCTTCCTCGGGCTCGGCAGCGGCGCGGCGCTGGCGTTCGGCATGTTCTACGGCCCGCTGGTCGCGAGCTTCGCGGCGCGCGGCAACGCGGTCGCCCCCGCGTCGCTGGGCGGCGTGCTGGCGCTGCTGATCGTGGTGTTCTTCACGATCGTCGATCAGGTGACGCCGACCGAGCGGCGGCTGGCCGCGCTGCTCGATCACGGCGCCGCCCACCCGTCGGCGGTGTGGGTGGTGCTGGCGGTGGTGGTCCTGGCCGCGGCGCTGTGGCCGCTGGCGCTGACCGGCGCGGTGGCCGGCGAGCACCTCGCGGTGCGGCGGCGGCAGCGCGGCCGCTGACGCACACGGCGCACGGCGCACGCCCCGTCGGTTGGCCCCGCCGCGCGTCAGAGCGAGACCACCAGCGTCCCGACGTCGAGGTCTTGCTCGCCGACCTCGAACGGGCCGACCGAGGTGTAGCCGAGGCGGGTGGTGCCGTCGGCCGTGTAGACCAGCGCGTGCAGGTAGTAGCTGCCGCTGCCCGAGTCGAGCGAGAACCGCCCGCCGCAGGGGACGTCCTCGGCGACCCGGGTGTCGCCGGCGGCGCGGACCTCGACGGTGACCCCGGCGATCGCGGCGCCGCTGCGGTCGCGGCAGGTGTCGGTGCCGCCGACGACGGTGACCTCGCCCTCGATCGCGGGGCCACACGCGGCGAGCGAGGCGGCGAGCGCGGCGGCGAGCGTGGCGGTGCGGGTGACGGCGCGCAGCGCGGGGCGGAGCATGGCGCGCCATCGAGCAAGCCCGGTGCCGCGCGCAAGTCGGCGCGATCACGCGATCGACGCGGTGAAGAACCGACACCGCGCGGTCCATCCGTCGACGATCGCGCTCGCAGGCGCTGCACGCCGCTGCGCGGCATCCGGCAAGCCGTGCGCGTTCCCCGCACGGATCCCCGCCGCCGACCGCGCACACCGCTTGCTTCGGTCGACCGGCATGGGTCATTTCGAGCGCCTGTCCGCGCTGGACGCGTCCTTCCTCGAGATCGAGACGCCGCGGTCGTCGATGGCGGTCGGCGCGGTGTGCGTGTTCGCCGGCGGCGAGGTGGTCGACGCCACCGGCGCGGTCGACGCGGCGCGAGTGCGGGCCTACATCGAGGGCGCGATCGCGCGTCTGCCGCGCTACCGGCAGCGGATGGTGCGGGTGCCGGTGGTCGGCCAGCCGGTGTGGGTCGACGACGAGCGCTTCGTGCTCGACTTCCACGTGCGCCACACCCGCCTGCCGGCGCCGGGCGACGACGCCCAGCTCGACGCGCTGGCCGGCCGGCTGTTCAGCCAGCGCCTCGATCGCGATCACCCGCTGTGGGAGGCGTGGATCGTCGAGGGCCTGCGCGACCGGCGCTTCGCGCTGATCACCAAGGTCCACCACGCGATGATCGACGGCGTCGCTGGCGCCGATCTGCTGGCCCAGCTGCTGCGCTTCACCCCCGACGCCAGCGTCGCCGCCGCGCCGCCGTGGACGCCGCGCCCCCACCCCCGCGGCGCCGAACTCCTGCGCGCCGAGATCGGCCACCACAACCGCCGCGTCGGCGCCGGGCTGGCCTGGGCCCGGGACCACCTGCGCGCCGGCGTGCCCGCCGAGCTGCGGGCCAGCGGCCGCGGCATCGTCGAGGCGATGCGCGCCGGGCTGGCGCCGGCCCCCGCCACGCGGCTCAACCCGCCGCGCATCGGCCCGCACCGCCGCTTCACGACGCTGGGCTTCGACCTCGCGGCGATCAAGCAGGTGAAGGCGGCGCTCGGCGGCACGATCAACGACGTCGTGCTGGCCACCGTCACCGGGGGGCTGCGCCGCTACCTGCAGCGCCACGGCGACGATCCCGATCGGCTCGGGTCGCTGCGCGCGCTGATGCCGGTCAACATCCGCGCCGCCACCGACGCCGCCGGCGGCAACCACGTCGCGATGCTGCTGGTGCCGCTCCCCGTCGACGAGCCCGATCCGACCCGGCGCCTGGCCGCGGTCAGCGCGGCGTCGAAGCGCCTGCGCACCGAGTCCGATCAGGTCGCGGGCGTCGCGCTGTTCGAGCAGATCGCCGACGCGATCGCGACCGGGCTGGTGTCGAACGTGTTCCGGCTGGCGGCGCGGCTGCGCGCGTTCAACGTCACGGTCACCAACGTGCCCGGCCCGCCGATGCCGCTGTACCTGCTGGGCGCACGCCTCGAGGGCATCTACCCGCTGGTGCCGCTGTTCGAGCGCCAGGCGGTCGGCGTCGCGCTGTTCAGCTACGCCGGCAGCCTGGACGTCGGGCTGGTGACCTGCTGGCACACCGTCCCCGATCTGGCCGCGCTGGCCGCCGACGTGCGGGCCGCGTTCGCCGAGCTGCAGGCGGTGGCCCGGGCCGCGCCGCCCAGGGCCACCGACGCCGCGGCGGCGACCGCGCGCTGACGGCGATCCGGCTCACCGCTCGGCGCCGCGGTCGGGCGCGGTCCAGCCACCGCACGCGTCGCGATCGCAGGTCCGCACGCCCAGCACCTCGAAGCCGACCGGCTCGCCCGCGTCGCGCCGCACCGTCAGCTCGATCTGCTCCTCGGTGCCGGCCTCGTCGGGCCGCTGCACCCAGATCGTGGGTGGCGCGCCGCGCTTCGGCCGCGGCGGCAGCACGACGTCGCCCGCCGGCAGGAAGCCCAGCGGCCGCACGCAGCCGCCGCGCGTCGCCAGCACCAGCGTCCCGCACACCGACTGCAGGTCGTCGCCGCACGCCACCGGCAGCAGCGCCTCGGCCGCGCCGTCGCGATCGACGTCGAGCGCGGTGGTCGGCGCGGTCGCGACCACGCACGGCAGCGCCGGCGCCGGCGCACCGCTGGCGAGCCGGTCGTCGTGGCGCGCCTCGCACCACCAGCGCGCGTCGGCCTCCAGCGACGCGGCGCAACCCCCGGTGAACATCGTCGCCCACGCGCCGTCGCGCCACGCCAGCGCGGCCTCGGTGCGGTAGTACGGCGACACCGCCAGCGTGCGCACCGCGGCGACGCCGTCGATGGTGATCGGCAGCGCCTCGATCCGATCGGCCTCGGCGATCGTCCCCAACGGCTGCGCGCAGCCGGCGTCGCCGGTGAACACCGCCCAGGCGCAGGTGCCGTCGCCGTCGCACGCGGTCGGCACCAGGCGCTCGCGCGCGCCGCGGCCGTCGAGGTCGAGCTCGACGATCGCGTGGCCAGTCACGGGCGCGGGCAGCGCGGCACAGGCGACGCCCGGGGGCGCGGCGTCGCCGGCGGGCGCGGCGGGCACGACGGCGGTCGGGACCGGCGGCGGCGGCGCGGCGGTGGGAGCGGGCGGCGCGGCGTCCTTGCCGCAAGCGGCGAGGGCACCGAGGATCAGGGACACGACGAGCGGGCGCATCACCGAGGTAGCGCGCCGCGCGCGGCGGTTGTGACCGCGGATCAGAACTGGAAGTAGATGAACGGCACGATCTTCGGGTGCGCCAGCTCGCGCAGCACCAGCGCGGCGGCGGCCAGCGCCAGGCCCTGGACGATCGGGTGCGCCGCGACGAACCGCCGGCGCAGCTCGGCGAACGTCCGCGGCGCGAACCAGTGCGCGACCAGCGCCGCCACCAGCGCGGTCAGGACGACGCGGATCAGGTTGGGGTGGTCGTACTCGTGCGCGCCCAGCCGGCGCAGCACCGCCAGCGCCTGCGCGAAGCTCTGGGCGCGGAAGAAGATCCACGCCAGGCACACGTAGGCGAAGACCAGCAGCACCGCCGCGCCGCGCGCCGCGGCCCACCCGAGCCAGCGCAGCGCCGCCGCGGGCGTCGGCCCGACCTCGGCGGCGTCGGCGGCCCAGGTCAGCGCCGCGACCACGACGATCAGCGGGATGACCAACGCGCTCGGCCCCCACTGCAGCGCCGCCAGCGCGACGCCGAACTGCACCGCCGCGGCCAGCCGCAGCCCCAGCGCCAGCGTGGGCCGCGGCTGCCCGACGATCGTCGGCGCCGGCAGCCCCTCGAGGATCGCGGTCAGCGCCGCCCACAGCGGCACCGTGAACGCCCACGCGAACGCCAGGTGCGCCCACGGCCGGCTCGGCGCCAGCCCGGCCAGCTCGACGACGCAGCCGACGACGAACGCCGCGGTCGCGATCGCCAGCACCCGCCCGCGGCGCGTCGCGCGCTGGTAGATGCGCGTCACCGCCAGCCCGCCGCCGTGCAGCAGGCCCCAGACGATGAACGTCCAGCTGGCGCCGTGCCACAACCCGCCGAGCAGCATCGTCAGGATCAGGTTGCGGTAGGTCGTCAGCTCGCCGCCGCGGTTGCCGCCCAGCGGGATGTACAGGTAGTCGCGCAACCACGACGACAGCGAGATGTGCCAGCGCCGCCAGAACTCCTGCAGCGACGCCGAGCGGTACGGCGTCCGGAAGTTCTCCGGCAGCGTGAAGCCCAGCAGCTGCGCCGAGCCGATCGCGATGTCGGAGTACGCCGAGAAGTCGAGGTAGATCTGGAACGCGTAGGCGACGACGCCGGCGCCGACCTCCACCGACGAGTACAGCTCGGGGTTGGCGAACACCCGATCGGCCAGCGCGTCGCCGAGGAAGTCGGCGATCGCGATCTTCTTGGCCAGCCCGACGACGATCCGGAACAGCCCGTCGGCGGCGCGGTCGTGATCGAACAGCGGCAGGTCGCGCAGCTGCGGCAACAGCTCGGTGGCGCGGACGATCGGGCCGGCCACCAGCTGCGGGAAGAACAGCACGAACGTCGCCAGCTCGATCACCGATCGGGTGGCGCGGATCTCGCGGCGGTAGACGTCGACGGTGTAGCTCAGCGACTGGAAGGTGTGGAACGAGATGCCGGCCGGCAGGATCAGGCGCCACGGCGCGCCGCCGGTGTGCAGCACGTCGAGCCGGAAGAAGTCGGCGTACTTGAACACCGCCAGGATGCCGAGGTTCGACACCAGCGACACGATCAACAGCGTCAGCCGCACGCCCTGGTGCTCGCTGGCCTCGATCGCGCGCGCCAGGTAGAAGTCGAGGACGATCGTCGCGGCGATCAGCGCCAGCAGGTACTGGTAGGCGCCGTGCTGGCCGGCGGCCCACGCGTGGTAGAAGACCGCGCTGACCAGGCCGAGGATCAGCACGCGGCCCAGGTGGCGGCCGCGCTCGGTCTGCGCCGCGCCGAGCGCGAAGCCGACGCCGCACAGGTAGATCAGGTGGCCGACGTGGGCGAACGCGCTGGTGAACGCGGGCAGCGTGCCGGTGCGGTCGCCGATCAGCACGATCAGGCCCAGCGCCACCAGCGCGCCGGCCAGGGCGTGCCCGGTCCACGCGCTGACCCGCTCGGCGGCGGCCGGATCGCCGGTGACCGCGACGGTGGTCGGCGCGGCGGCGCGCGGCGGCGGCCCGCGCTTGCCCTTCTTCTTGCCCTTGCCCTTCTTGCGCGCGACCGCCCGCGGCGCCGCGGCCCGGGCCGGGGCCACCGGCGCGACGGTGGTCGGCACCGCGCGGTGGCGGCCGGCCAGCTCGAGCCCGAGCCGGAACGCGCCGCCGACGACGATCAGCCCCAGCGGCCAGCGCCACGCCGACGGCGCCGGGGTGTCGGTGATCCACGCCAGCACGGTGCCGCCGACCGGATCCCACAGCGTGCCCACGTCGTGGGTGAGCAGCACGTAGACCACGTCGGCCAGCAGCAGCATCAGCGCGACGCGGGCGATCGACGCCGGCCACCGCCCGGTGCGCGCCAGGCCGTACAGGAAGAACACCGCTGCCAGGAACAGCGGGTATTGCGGGCTCGAGAAGAGCATGGCCTACGGCTGGTGGCCGGAGGAGCGCGCGGTCGGATCGGTCTGGGTCCAGCGGGCGTGATCGTCGAGCAGCGCCGCGCCGAGCGCGCGCCCCCACTGCTCGTAGCCCGGCTGCGTGAAGTGGATGTGGTCGGAGTACGCCAGCGGCGGATCGGCGTGGAAGAACGTGTCCATCAGGTTGCCGCCTCCCATGGCGGCGAACGTGTCGAAGAACGCGACCTGGTTGCGCGCGGCGGCCTGGCGCTGCACGTCGATCACCAGCGGCAGCACCCCGGGGGTGTGCCACTGGCACTCGTACGGCACGCCGGCGTCGGCGTCGGGCGGCGGCCGCAGCTTGTCGCACGCGGCCCCGGCGTCGCGCACGCCCATGTCGGGCGGCCCCAGGATCAAGATCGAGGCGCCGGGCGCGGCGGCCCGGACGTCGGCGATGACCTCGTCGTAGGCGCTGGCCAGCGCCCCCAGATCGAGCTTCGGGTCGTCGGCCTCGTTGGTGCCGTACTGCAGGATCACCAAGGCCGGCGCGCGCGCCGAGACCTGGGGCCCGATGACCGACCAGTCCCACGACCGCAGGTGGGTCAGCCGGCGGCCGACCACGCCGAGCGCGTCGACCACGACGCCGGGCGTCGTGCGCTCGAGCGCGACGCCGAACAGCTCGATCGTCCCGCCGCCGGCCGGCTTGAGCGACAGCTTGTGGCGGCCGTCGGGGACCTCGACCGAGGTCACCGCCGGCAGCTGGGCCTCGGCCGCGCTGGCCGGCAGCTTGGTCGCGACCTTGATCCACGCGCCGTCGTCGACCTGGTAGCTGAACGCGCCCGAGGCCTTGGTCCGCAGGTGGAAGATGTCGAAGCGCGCGACCTTGTCGACCGGGCAGCTGGCGCAGGTCGCGACCCACGCCGTGGCCTTCTTGTCGGCGGTGTGGCTGCGCACGCCGGCCAGCCCGAACGGCTCGAGGTTGTCGCGCTTGCCGCCCAGCTCGGCCTGCCACTTGCCGCTCGAGCCGTAGGCCACGTCGCGCAGGTAGTAGTGGCGGATCGCCGGCTTGCCCGGCAGCACGAACCCGCGCCCGCCCTGGCCGAAGTGCTTGCCCAGCTCGCGCCGCAGCGTGCCGGTCAGCTGATCGCCGGCGGTGTGCGAGTCGCCGAACACCAGCACCAGCGCGCGGCCGCCGGGATCCTTGGCGGCGGCGCGGTCGAGCGCGGCGTGGAAGGCGTCGAGCGCCCCGGCCGGCGCGGTCAGGACCGGCAGCGTCGCCGCGGCGTCGGGCGGCGCGTCGTCGACGCCGGCGTCGGTCAGCGCCGCGGGCGGCGCGGCCTCGGCGGTCGACGGGCTGCGCGGCATCGCGTCGGACGACGTGCTGCTGCAGGCGCCGAGCGCGAACAGCGCGGCTATGAAGCGCGGAGCGATCACCGGCCCTTGTAGGCCTTGTAGCCCGCGACCAGCGCGTCCGCCAGTCCGTCGGCGACCATCGCCGTGCCGCGGCCCGACAGGTGGGCGAAGTCGGTCCCGACCAGGCCGCGCTTGCGCCACTTGATCGACGCGCCCGAGCCGCCCATCCAGGTGAACGTGTCCCAGAACCCGCAGCCGAGCTCGAACGCCACCTTGCGCTGGGTCGCGACCATCGCCGGCATGCCGCGCCGCGCCCGCAGGTCGTCGCCGTCGGCCTCGGCCTGATCGAGCGGCGACACCACCAGGCACGCGCCGGTGGGCCGCGCCGCCCGCACCGGCGTCAGCAGCTTCCGCCAGATCTCCTCGTACTCGGCCATCGACCGCTCGCTGCCCGACAGCCACTGCGCCTCGTTGGTGCCGATCATGATCAGCACCAGGTCGGTCTCGCGGTGGGCCAGCTGCGCCTTCCAGTGGTCGGCCTGGTTGAGCAGCATGTTCTTGGCGGTGGCCGACACCAGCGCCATGTTGTCGACGACGACGCCGGCGTCGCGCTCGAGCGCGAACCCGAACAGCCGGACCTTGCCGGTAGCCTTCAGCTGGACCTGGTGGTCGCCGTCGGGTACCCGCACCGACTCGAAGCGCGCGGTCTTCTTCTCGGCGCTGGTGTCGATCGTCGCCTTGACCTCGCCGTCGACGTCGAGCTCGGCGGTGCCGCCGCTGGGCTGGGCCAGGTAGTAGACGTCGACCGAGGTCAGCTTGCCGCTCGGGGTCTTGGCCGACAGCTTGATCGTGCCCTGGCCCTCGGCGGTGGCGTTGCCCAGGCCGTAGAGGTGATCGCCGACGTTGGCCAGCGACACGCCGAACGAGCGCCACGAGCCCGACGCGGTGCGCGCGACCGCCAGGCTGTGGTTGAAGCGGTGCGGCGCGACGGCGTGGACGAAGCCGGGGCCGCCGTCGCCGAAGACGTCCTGCAGCCGGGCGCGGATGCGGCCGGGCAGCGCGTCGGTGGCCGACACCGAGTCGCCGTACCACGACAGCCGGGTCGGCCGCCGCGCGGTGCCTTGCTCGGTGGCGGCCAGCGCGGCGTAGAAGTCGTCGAGCGCCCAGCGGGTGCAGCCGGTGGTCGCGCCGGCCGGCGCGAGGCAGGTGTCCTCGACGGTCTTGCCCGGGACCGACGGCGCGTGGCCGCCGGCGACGCGCTCGGGCGCGAGGTCGGGCTTGGGCGGCAGCGGCGGCGCGACCTCGCCGGGCGCGCCCTCGATCGCCTGGGGGGCGGCCGGGGTGGCAGGCGCGGCCGGCGGCGCCGGCGGACGTCGGGTCGGCAGCCCGCGCAGCGCGCGCAGGTTGCCGTCGGCGAGGAACACCGCGCCAGCCAGCGCGGCAACGAACACCCCCAGCGTCGGGGCCACGGTCCAAGGTTGACGCGCGGCGTGCGCCATGGGGGGCGTACTAAAGCGCGCGACGGCCGCCGTCAATTCCCAAGTGCGGCGACCGACGGGAAATCGGCGCGGAGCCGCTCGCGCGGATTGCGGTACATTGCGCCCATGGCTGGGTTCGGCTTCCGAGAGACCATGCGCGGCACCTGGGCGCGCACCGACGGCGAGCGCGGCGGCGGTCGCTTCGAGTTCACGGTCACCGCCCGCGCCGGCTCGCTGCTCGACTTCCGCAGGTCGCGGCTCGCCGCGATCGAGGGCACCGTCGACGCCGACGGCCTGGCCCGGGGCCGGCCGCTGACCGGCACGATGGAGCTGCGGCCGTGGCTGCGCCGGATCATCCGCTACCAGTTCGAGTTCAAGGGCGACGACGGCCTGCCCTACAGCTTCGCCGGCCAGAAGGACATCCGCTGGCTCGATCCGCTGCGCACCTGGACCGAGCTGCCCGGCCAGCTCAGCGATGGCGTCGGCATGGTCATCGGCACCGCGCTCACCCGCTTCGACCTGCGGGGCGACTCGATCGCGTTCGTGCGCTCGTTCCGCCTCGCCTGAAACGTGATCTCGACACCTGCCCGACGGGCTAGGTCCGCGAACTTCTTGGCCTTGGCCGATTGACGTGGCGGCGGGGATGGTTAGCTTCCGCGTGTTTGGCTGTGCTAAGACACGCCGCCTTGGCCCGGGTCAGTCGCCGGGCCGCACACGATCGGAAGCACCATGGGATTCCTCGAGAAGATCTTCGGTAGTCGCAACCAGCGCGAGGTCAAGAAGCTCCAGCCCAAGGTGGTGAAGATCGGCGAGCTCGAGCCGAAGATGAAGGCGCTGTCGGACGCCGAGCTCAAGGCCAAGACCGGCGCGCTCAAGCAGCAGCTCGACAACGGCGCCACCCTCGACGACATCCTGGTCGAGACCTTCGCGCTGGTCCGCGAGGGCGGGCGGCGGGCGCTCAACATGCGCCACTACGACGTGCAGCTGATCGGCGGCATGGTGCTCCACGCCGGCCGCATCGCCGAGATGCGCACCGGCGAGGGCAAGACGCTGGTCGCGACGCTGCCGCTGTTCCTGAACGCGCTGGCCGGCAAGGGCGCGCACCTGGTCACGGTCAACGACTACCTGGCCCGCCGCGACGCCGAGTGGATGGGCAAGCTGTACGGCTTCCTCGGCCTGTCGACCGGCGTCATCGTCCACGGCCTCGACGACTTCGAGCGCCAGCGCTCGTACAACAGCGACATCACCTACGGCCAGAACAGCGAGTTCGGCTTCGACTACCTGCGCGACAACATGAAGGAGGCGCCCGACCGGATGGTCCAGCGCGCGCTCCACTACGCGGTGGTCGACGAGGTCGACTCGATCCTCATCGACGAGGCCCGCACCCCGCTGATCATCTCCGGCCGCGCCGAGGACTCGGCCGACTGGTACGGCCGGGTCGACAAGATGATCCCGCGCCTCAAGCGCGAGGTCGACTACACCGTCGACGAGAAGGCCCACTCGGCGATGCTCACCGACGAGGGCGTCGAGCGCATCGAGAAGCTGCTCGGCATCGACAACCTCTACGACGTCAAGAACCTCCACCTCAACCACCACGTCAGCCAGGCGCTGCGCGCGCACACGCTGTACAAGCGCGACGTCAACTACCTCATCGAGGAGGGCAAGGTCGTCATCATCGACGAGTTCACCGGCCGCAAGATGCCGGGGCGGCGGTGGTCCGACGGCCTGCACCAGGCGATCGAGGCCAAGGAGGGCGTCGACGTCGAGGAGGAGAACCAGACCGTCGCGACGGTGACCTACCAGAACTTCTTCCGCATGTACAAGAAGCTGGCGGGCATGACCGGCACCGCCGACACCGAGGCGACCGAGTTCCACCAGATCTACAAGCTCGACGTCACGGTCATCCCGACCAACAAGCCGATCGTCCGCAAGGACCTCCCCGACCTCGTCTACAAGAACGAGAAGGGCAAGTTCAAGGCGGTGCTCACCGACATCGAGGACTGCTACCAGCGCGGCCAGCCGGTGCTGGTCGGCACGATCTCGGTCGAGAAGTCCGAGGTGCTGGCGACGCTGCTGCGGGAGAAGAAGATCCCGTTCAACGTGCTGAACGCCAAGCAGCACCAGAAGGAGGCCGGCGTCGTCGCCCAGGCCGGCCGCAAGGGCGCGGTCACGATCTCGACCAACATGGCCGGCCGCGGCACCGACATCTTGCTCGGCGGCAACGCCGAGTTCATGGCCCGCGAGAAGCTCAACGAGGAGCGGCAGAAGATCGCCGAGGAGGCCGCCGCCGCCGAGGCCGCGCGCCCCGATCCCGATCCGTCGACCGGCGCCGAGGGCGAGGGCCCCGAGGGCGGGCCGTACCGCGGCGCCACCCAGCCGGCGTTCGACGAGGAGGCCAAGCTCAAGGAGCTGATGGTCGAGTTCAAGAAGCAGACCGAGGCCGAGCGCGAGGAGGTGCTGGCCGCCGGCGGCCTCAAGATCATCGGCACCGAGCGCCACGAGTCGCGCCGCATCGACAACCAGCTGCGCGGCCGCGCCGGTCGCCAGGGCGACCCCGGCGTCTCGCGGTTCTACCTGTCGCTCGAGGACGACCTGCTGCGCATCTTCGGCCTCGACCGCATGAGCGGGCTGATGGAGCGGCTCGGCCTCGAGGAGGACGTTCCGATCGAGAGCGGCATGGTCACCCGCTCGATCGAGGGCGCGCAGAAGAAGGTCGAGGGCCGCAACTTCGATCAGCGCAAGAACGTCCTCGAGTACGACGACGTCATGAACCAGCAGCGCAAGACGATCTACGCGCTGCGCAAGGCCGTGCTCGAGGGCAAGTACAGCCCGGAGCCGTCCGAGGAAGATCAGAAGAAGGGCGTGACGCTGCCCGAGATCGTCGAGAGCGGCGACTGGAACGTCCCGGACCTGGCCGCGCAGATCAAGCCCAAGCTGATCGAGCAGGTCGACACCGTGCTGGCCAAGGTCGCCGAGCGCGACGCCAAGCTCGCCGCCGGCGAGCCCCAGGCCGATCAGCGCCCGGCGTGGCGGGTGCTGCGCGGTGAGCTGTGGCGCCAGCACGGCGCGCTGCTCGACCTCGAGAAGCGGGTCAGCGGCGACCGCGGCGAGCTGCACACCTACGTCACCGAGGCGATCGCCAAGTCGCTCATCCAGCAGCGCGAGCGGGTCTACGACCTGTGCGAGGGGCTGATCGACACCGCGATCCAGCAGTTCTGCTCGACCGACAAGCCCGACGACGAGTGGGACCTCGACGCGCTCGAGGAGGCGCTCGAGGAGCAGTTCAACTGCGAGTTCGAGCTCGAGCACGGCAACCGCGAGGAGCTGGCCGCCAGCGCCTGGAAGATCATCGAGAAGCGGCTGCACGATCGCGAGGACGAGCTGTCGCGGTCGTGGCTGATGTACTTCGCGCGGCGGTTCTTCCTCGAGGAGATCGACGCGCAGTGGATCGAGCACCTCAAGGCGATGGACGCGCTGCGCGAGGGCATCGGCCTGCAGGGCTACGGCCAGAAGGACCCCAAGAAGGAGTACAAGAAGGCCGGCTACGAGATGTTCCAGGACATGATGGTCCGGATCCAGTCGAACGTCGGGACCAAGCTGTTCCGCGTCGAGATCAAGCGCGAGGAGGAGGCGGTGCCGGCGCTGCAGGCGGCCAAGATCCGCACCACCGACAACGAGGATCCGAGCAAGTACGACGGCGGCGAGCTGATGCAGGCCGTCGCGCGGGCCAAGGCGGCGCGCGGCAAGGCCGCCCAGCAGCCGCAGCGGGCCGCCGATCCCGAGGCCAAGGTCGAGACCGTCAAGCGCGACAAGCCCAAGGTCGGCCGCAACGATCCGTGCCCGTGTGGCTCGGGCAAGAAGTACAAGAAGTGCCACGGCAAGGACGAGGCCGAGGCGTCGGCGGAGTAGCCGAGCGCCAGCGAGGCTATCCGCTGGGTCGGCGCGGCACGGGCCCTCGCGCGGTGGGCGCCGGCCGGTGACACGATCGCCGGCGGCTGTGCGAGACTGCCGGCCATGAGCGATCCCAAGCGGGCCCTGGTCGAGCGGGCGGTGGCGGCGGCGGTGAAGGCGCGACCGATCCTGACGCTGCGAGCGACGGCGCTGCCGACGCTGGTGGCGCCCACCGACGCCGCGCTGGCGGCGGCGCAGCAGTGGCTGGTCGACGGCGACGTCGCGCGCGCCGCGCAGGCCTCGGCGACCGCGGCGCCGCTGATCGAGAAGGCGTGGCTGTCGTGGGACGAGTCGTCCGGCGTGACCAAGGACCTGGTCGCGCTCAAGCGCGCGGTCCACGCGGCCGAGGCGGCGATGCTGGCCGCGCGGGCCGCGGCGTGGACGCCGGCGACCGCCACCCAGGACTGGGCGCACGACGCCGCCGAGGCGCGGGCGCGGGCGGCGGCCGGGCCGGTGTGGGAGGCCACCGAGGCCGAGCGCTGCGCGGCCATGGCCCAGGGCACCGCGTGATGCGGGTCGCCGGGTTCCGCTTCGCTGGCGTCGCCGCCGGCATCAAGAAGAAGGGCGGCAAGGACGTCGGGCTGATCGCCGCCGACGCGCCGGTCGCTGCCGCCGCCGTCTTCACGGGCAACCGCGTGAAGGCGGCGCCGGTGCTCTTGTCGGCGGCGCACCTGAAGGCGACGCGCGGCCGGCTGCGCGGCGTCGTCGTCAACAGCGGCAACGCCAACGCGTGCACCGGCCCCGCCGGCGCCGCCGACGCGCGGACCATGGCCGCCGCCGCCGCCGCCGCGATCGGCGGCAAGCCCGGCGAGCAGCTGGTGGCCTCGACCGGCGTGATCGGCCAGCCGCTGCCGATCGATCGCGTGGCCGCCGGCATCGCCGCCGCCGGCGCCGCGCTGTCCCCCGACGGCTTCGCCGACTTCGCCGACGCGATCCTCACGACCGATCGCGGGCCCAAGGTCGCGACCCGCACCGTCAGGCTGGGCCGCGCGCGCGTCACGCTGGTCGGCTGCACCAAGGGCGCCGGCATGATCGCGCCCAACATGGCGACGACCTTGTCGTTCGTGTGCACCGACGCCGCGATCGCGCCCGCGCTCCTGGCCCGCGCGACCCGCGCCGCGGTCGAGCCCACCTACAACAGCCTGATCGTCGACGGCGACACCTCGACCAACGACACGCTGGCGGTGCTGGCCTCGGGCGCCGCCGGCCCGGCGCTCGCCGGCCGCGCGGTCGCCGGCTTCACCGCCGCGCTGACCGAGCTGCTCGCCGATCTGGCGACGCAGCTCATCAAGGACGGCGAGGGCGTCCACCACGTCGTCACGATCGACGTGCGCGGCGCCGCCAGCGAGCGCGCCGCCGCCGCCGTCGCGCGGCGCATCGCCACCTCGCCGCTGGTCAAGACCGCGATCGCCGGCGGCGATCCCAACTGGGGCCGCGTGCTGTGCGCGATCGGCAACGCCGGCGTGCCGATCGATCCGACGCGGCTCGGCCTGCGGATCGGCCCGGTCGAGGTCGTCAAGCGCGGCGCCGTCGCCCCCGGCTACGACGAGGCGCAGGCCGCCGCGGTGATGCAGACGCCCGCCTACACGATCACCGCCGACCTCGGCGGCGGCAAGGCCCGCGCCCGCGTCCTCGCCTGCGACCTGTCGCACGAGTACGTGTCGATCAACGCCGACTACCGCTCGTGAGGGTGGCGGGCCGCGGCGTGGCGCTGCTCGCGGCGGCGTTGTGCGCCTGCGCCCGCGGCGGCGCCGGCCGCGCCGATCTGGCGCTCGCCGATCGCTACGAGCGCGGCGACGGCGTCCCGCGCGACTTCCGGAAGGCG
Source organism: Myxococcales bacterium (assembly GCA_016794525.1). Classification (GTDB taxonomy): domain Bacteria; phylum Myxococcota_A; class Polyangia; order Haliangiales; family Haliangiaceae; genus UBA2376. The sequence goes on along the minus strand of JAEUJY010000017.1, from coordinate 30,210 downwards.
GCGGCGCTCCTCGCGCGCAGCTGCGCCGAGGGTCGCGGGGTCGCGGCGGCCTGCCGACGCCTGGCCTTCGCCCGCGCGCAGGGCCGCGGCACGCCCGTCGAGCCGTTCGTCCTGCCGTTGCTCACGACGGCGTGCCAGCGCGGCGACTGGCTCGCGTGCGGCGGCATGATCCCGTTCGACGAACCTCACGCGCAGGCAGCGTGCGATCGCGGCGACCACGCCGCGTGCCTCGCCATCACGACGCTGTGGGCGTGGAGCCAGAGCGGCACGCTGGACGCGCAGCGCCGCGACTACGAGGAGGCGGCCTGCCGCGCCGGCCTGCTCGAGGGCTGCCTGGCGATCGCCGCGAGCGGACTCGACGGCGGCGCCCCCGGCGACGAGGTCGCCCGCGAGCGTCTCGGCGCCGCGTGTCGCGGTGGCGACGCCGACGCCTGCGCGGCGATCGAGACGCCGATCCCGCCGCGCGAGCTCTGCGACGCCGGTGACTTCGCGGCGTGTATCGTCGTCGACGACGAGGCCGCGCTGACGATCGCCTGCGACAACCAGCTCGCAGAGGCGTGCGAGCGGCTCGGGCTGCGGGGGCTCGAGCAGGAGCCACCCGATCCGCGCGTGGCCGAGCGCCTCGAGCGTGCCTGCCGGCTCGGCGCGTCCACGGCGTGCGAGTACGCGCAGCGCCCCCGCGACCTCGCGAACGGGTGCGTCGGGTTTCTGACCTACGTGATCGCGCCCGACCACCGGCGCGCGCTCTCGCGGCTACGCGGCGTCGACGCCGCGCACCAGCCGTGGACCGCGCCCGCCGCGCGGATCCTGGTGCTCGTGGACCACGACGCGGTGCCGCCGGCCGCGTATGACGAGGTCGCCCGCCACGTCGACGTCCCGGTCTTCGTCGCCACCGCACCCGATGACGAGGCCCCGCGCGGCGCGCTGACGCGCGCGGTGCGTGTCGTCATCGACGCGGCCCTGGCCGACGAGCCGGTCGTCACGGGGAGGCACGATGTTTCGGGCCATCGGATCGCACACACCAACGCGATCGTCGACGGCGACGGCGTGGTGCGGGCGGTCTTCTGGGGCCTCCCCAAGATGCCGGTGTCGTTCGCGCGCTGTGTCCGGCACGTCCTGCAGGAGCTCTGATCGGTCGCCGCCGGTCACAGCCGCGCGACGTCGATGCAGGCGTGGTTCTCGGGCAGCGTCGGGTCGGCGTCGGCGCTTGTTCGCGGCGCTACCGGACGGCCGCATCCTCGCCGTCGACGCGACCGGACGCACCACGCTCTGGAGCGCCGCCGCCACGATGGACCACAGCCGGCATCGTCTCGCCGCGGTTCCGCAGGTCTTGCGTGGCGCGTCGGTGACGCCGCTCGCCGACGGCCGCGTGCCGGTCGCCGGCGGCACGGACCACAACCGCATCATCGACGTTCATGCGCCAAGTCGGATGGGCCTCGAACTCAGTGACAGCCTTGCTCTGATCAGGGCCATAACGCCGGCGTGTCCGACGCGGCTCGGCCTGCGGATCGGCGCCATCGAGGTTGTCCGGCGCGGCGCGGTCACGCGGCCGCGCTCGGCCGGCACGGTCTGGTCAGGGTGGCCGGACAACTCTCCCGGTTCGCGTTTGACGCGAAGCTTGACATGCCCATCGCAAGAGTCCTAGGGTCGTCACCATGCGGGGCATTGGTCGGGGCACTTGGAAGTACCATCACGCGTACCCAGGCGCTCACCGATGAGCGCGGCAGGTCGACTCGGACTCACCGTGGTGCTGTCGCTCGGCGCCACGCTGGCCGAAGACCACCGGGCCGAGGGGAATGAAGCGCGCCCCGCCCCCCGCTGTCCACCCGCCCCCACGGTGGTCGTCGACGGGACGGTGCTCGAGGTCGATGTGCCACGCGCGCGGTGCTGGCCCGAGCTCGTGGCCACGGGCGGCGAGACCTGTCTCACGGCCCGCCTGGTGGGCTGCGCGAACGGCGTCACGGCGACCGTCCGGTCGGCCGGACGGCTGATCACGACGCCGTCGTCAATCACGGCGGTGCCCGGCGCGCCGCGACTCGATCGTCTTCGCGTGTGCGCGCTCTCGCCCGACACCTACGACGTCACGTTGTGCGCCAACGACGCCGAGCCGATCACGTGCGCCGTCGCGGTCGGGGCTGGCCAGACCATCGACGTCCGGGCGAGCCGGCCGCTGCCCACGGTGCGCGTGCGGGTGAAGGTCGACGCGGTCGTGCTCGGCGAGGCCGGTGCCGAGCTCACGTTCACCGGCGCGCGCCCGTACCGGGTCGGGGTCGGCGAGCGCGGCCGGTTCGCCCTCTACCGCACGACCTTCATCGCCACGCCACCGATGGTGACCGACTACGCCGAGTACGAGTGCTACGAGCGCTATCCGCCACCGGTCGCCAGACGCGGCTGCGCGGGCTGCAGCGGCGGTGACGGCATCGAGGTCGACCTCGGCGTGCTGATCCCGTCAGTGCTGCTCGCTTTGGGGCGCCATCGACGCGCTCACGGCCGCGGCCGATCTCCTGCCCGCGATGCGCGCCGAGCTCCCAGGGCAACTCGTCGACGCGTTGCTCGTCGAGCAACTGCGCAGCCACTTCCCGGGCTGGCATGCTGTGTTCGACGCTCTTGGCATCGTCCGAGTGGACTCGGCGGCAGCGGCGCCAGGACGACTGCCATACCTGCGGCAGGTGTTCGATCGGGCGAAACTGCTCGAGTACATCTGCGCCGCTGGGTCATACACTGCGCGACTGATGCGGAACGTCCATTTCCTAGTGAGTGCCCAATGAGCTTCGGCGGCGCGGCGCGGCTACTCCTTGTTCTCCTTCTCTCCTTCGTCTCGGCTTGCTGTGGTCGGGGCGTGTCGCCAGTGAAAGCAGTTCCAGCACCTCCGCTCGCAGGAAGATCTCGGGCGGTGGCGTTTGAATGCTCAGACACTTCGCCCAAGCCGGAAGAATACCCGATGACGTGCGCCATCGGATATGAAGCCGGGCACTTTTGGCCTAGTATCGAGCCGCCCCGTGAGCTAGCTCCCGGACAGCTCGTCTACGACCCGATTGGTTGGCCGATGGAGTCGTGTCTGAGTGGGATAGCGCTTTGTGGCATCGCATTCGAGGCTCCCGCTGGAAGTCACGCCCTCGTGTGCCGAGGCGCCGACAAGCGACTCGACGGACCTGTCGAGGTGGTCGCCCCCGATGGTTCGCTCTTGGTCCAGGGCTTCTGCGTCGAGGGATTCCCTGCCGGCACCTGGCTCGAGTGGAAACACGGTGAGCTTGCGCGTACGCGGCGCGGCTGGGGTACGGCGCCCGCGACAACGGCCCACGAAGGCGTCCAGTATACGGCGCCCGGCGTCTACACTTACGAAACTCACAAGCTCGTACCACCACCTGCGGTGGCGCGATGATCAAGCTGTATCCGAGTGCCGAGCTACACCTCTTGCGCGGGCAGCCCGTTGAACTCGAACTGTTCATGAACCATCTAGGCACGAACGCCTGGATTCTCGTCAACAACCCGCTTGCGCTTGCGCAGAGTGTGTCGCTCGCGACGCTATCGAGCCGCCGGCTTACCGCGTCGGCGTCGGCGAAGGGCACGGACATCGACTTCCTTGCGATTCAAGACGGTCAAGGGAACGACATCCTCAAGGTCCCAGTGCAAGTCTCAGTGCACGACACTGTCTTGGGAGTGATGTGCTCGTGCTCGCACGCGCGCGGGCGCCGGCGGGGGCAGGCGGCGATTCTGGCTGGTGCTCGCGGTTGTGGGGCTGTGGGCCGGGTGTCGCCCACCGCCGCTGGCGCCCTTGCCGCCGATCGGTACTTGCAGCGCGCCGCTCGAGGCGCCAGCCCTCGGCGCGTGGACCGCGGGGCCGTCCGCACCGACGCGACGCACCGGCGGCCTCATGATGACGCTGTCGGGTGGTCGTGTGCTGTTCGCGGGGGCCGGGTCGGGGACGCAGACGCGCCCTGTGTCACCGACGTCGAGCTGTTCGAGCCTACGACCATGGCGTGGCGCAAGCTCGCGCCGCTGCCGATCGCGATGTGCAGCGGCGATGGCGTCGAGCTCGACGACGGCCGCATCTTCGTCGGCATCCAGGTGCCTGGGTCGCCCAGCAACTGGCGATACGGCGAGGCCGTCTTCATCGTCTACGAGCCGTCGACCAGTCTGTGGACTGAAGTGGCGCACGTCCCGGCGCCGTTCAACCTGCAGCGAGTTCTGCCACTTGGCAGAAACGAAGTATTCTTGGCTGGGTTCGACCAAGACAGCCTCATCAGTGCGTTCACATGGTCATCGAATGGACTCACGAAATCCTTCCCTCCGCCACGAACGCCGTACTACGGGGTCCGCGGGGTACTCACCTCACGCGACCGAACAGTCACGTGGTTCCTAGACGACACATCCGTGCTGCGGTCGCCGGCGCCGGACCTCGCGCCCGTCCTGATCGCTGCCGCGCGACCGCGAGAGTCGCTCGGTTACGCCATTGTGGCCGCGCAACACGTCATTGCGAGGTCTGCAAGGGGATGGCTACTCTGGGCCCCCTCCTCCTCGATGTGGCGCGAGATTGCGTCGCCGCCGGAACACGACCGAACAGGCGGGCTACGCGCGGCGCTGCTGGAAGGTGACCGCGTCGACCGCGTCTTGATCGCGCGTCCGAACCGCTCCAACACCAGCGCAAGCATCTTCTCGATACCCACCGATACGTGGCAGCGCATCGCGAGCCCTCACGACGTCGACCGGTTGTTCGCGGCGCTCCCGGACGGCCGCATCCTCGCGGTCGACGCGACCGGACGCACCACGCTCTGGAGCGCCGCCGCCACGATGGACCTCAGCTGGCATCGGCTCGCCGCGGTTCCGCAGGTCCTGGCTGGCGCGACAGTAACGCCGCTCGCCGACGGCCGGTTGCTCGTGGCCGGCGGCAACGTCGGCGACTCCCAGACCTCGGCGCGGGCGATCGTCGTCGATCCCGAGACTGGCGCCTGGGCCGAGACCGGCGCGATGTCGACGCCACGGATCCATCACACCGCGACGCTCCTCGCCGACGGCCGCGTGCTGGTGGCCGGCGGCACCGACCACAACCGCATCATCGACGTCACCTACTGGCGCTCGATGACGATGCCGCGCCCGGCGGACTACGACGAGGGCCTCATCGACCACGACTCGCTCGAAGTCTGGGACCCCAGGACAGGCGCCTGGAGCGCCGCGGGACGCTTCCCCGTGCCGCTCACCGAGCAGACCGCGGTCGTGCTGCAGGACGGCCGCGTCGCCTTTGTCGGCGGTCACGCGAGCCGCCGCGTCCCCAAGCGGATGGCCGGTGGCCACTGGAGCATCCGCTACGCGACGTGGAAGTTCGGCGGCGTGCTCGTCTGGGATCCGGCCACCGCGCGCGTGACCGACATCAACGCGACGCCGCGCCGCGATCGCGTCGGCGCGCTGGTCCTGCAGGATGGCCGAGTGCTTGCGCTCGGCGGCGTCCCGGAAGGCAACGAGCCGGCGCCGCTCGACCTGCTCCAGGCGCTCGACCCGCGGACCAACGGCTTTGCCACGGTGGGCAAGCTCCGCGTCGCGCGGGCATCGCCGCTCGCGCTCCAGCTCGCCGACGGCACCGTGCTCGTCGCCGGCGGTTCGGCGGGCGCCAGCACCGCGCCGCGCCGCGCCGGCCTGCCGATCGAGACGTGGGCGCCGACCGCGTCGTCGGCCCCGGCGCTGCCCGAGTTCGACGCTCCGCGCGACCCACAGGCCGCCCGCGTGCTCGCCGACGGCCGCGTCGCGATCGCTGCGTGCGACCGCACGATCCTCTGGAATCCCGCGACCGCGTCGTGGGCGCGTGCCGACGACCTGCCGCCCGACAGCGCCGGCTGCCGGATCGTCGCGCGGGGTGCGTCGTTCCTCGCGATCACCCCCGAGGGCTGCACCTATGAGCTGGGAGCGTCGCAACGGATTGGAATGCGGCGCTTGGCGACGACTGATGCGTCACATATCACCCGCTGTTGGTGAATCAGCGGCACGGAACAGGGGGGGCCTGTTGTCCCGGATCACGTCGTGCACCGGACCGGCTTGACGAGTATAGCATTGAAGCATAAGGTCCACGCCATGAGCGGAATTGGTCCGGGCGGACGGGGGATGGGGCTCGTGGTGGCACTCACGCTGGTGTGCGGCGGGTGCCGTCCACCGCCGCTGGCGCCGTTGCCGCCGATGGGCACCTGCAGCGCGCCGCTCGAGGAGCCGCCGCTGGGTGCGTGGAGCGCCGGGCCGTCCGCGTCGACGCGCCGCACCGAGGGGCTCATGCTGGCCCTTTCGGGTGGGCGTGTGTTGTTCGCAGGTGGTCGGGTCGGGGGCGCAGACGCGCCCTGTGTCACCGACGTCGAGCTGTTCGAGCCCGCGACCATGGCGTGGCGCCGGCTCGCGCCGCTGCCGATCGCGCTGTGCAACGGCGCCGGCGTTGAACTCGACGATGGCCGCATCTTCGTCGGTGTCCAGGTGCCTGGGCCGCCGAGCGATTGGCGCCGCGGTGAAGCCGTGTTCATCGTCTACGAGGTGGCCACTAACCAGTGGATGGAGGTCGCGCACGCGGCGGCGCCGTTCACCTTGCAGCGCCTTCTGCCACTCGGCCGAAGCGAGGTGCTCGTGGTTGGGTTCGACCACGACAGCTTCCTCAGGGCGTTTGCGTGGTCATCGCGTGGTCTCGCGAATGCCCTCACCCCATACCGAACGCCGTACTACGGCGTTCGCGGGGTGCTTGCTCTACCGGACCGGACGATCACGTGGTTCCTGGACGACACATCCGTGATGCGATCTCCGGCGCCAGATATCGCTGCTGTCCTGATTGCTCAGGCGCGACCAAGTGAGTCGCTGAACTACGCTATCGCCGAGGCAGGGCAACATATCATCGCGAGGTCGACCCGCGGATGGCTACTCTGGGCCCCCTCTTCCTCGACGTGGCGCGAGATTGCGCCACCGCCAGAGTCATACCGCGGAGGGGGGATACGCTCAGCGCCGCTGGGAGACGACCGTGTCCTGGTCGCGCGTCCGAACCGTTCAAGAACCAGTGCGAGTCTCTTCTCGACACGCTCCGATAGGTGGCAGCGCATCGCGAGCCCCCATGACGTCGACCGGGTGTTCGCGGCGCTCCCGGATGGCCGCATCCTCGCCGTCGACGCGACCGGACGCACCACGATCTGGAGCGCCGCCGCCACGATGGACCTCGCGTGGCACCGGCTCGCCGCGGTGCCTCACGTCCTGGCCGGCGCAACGGTGACGCCGCTCGCCGATGGGCGGCTGCTCGTGGCTGGGGGCAACGTGGGCGACTCCCAGACCTCGGCGCGGGCGATCGTCGTGGACCCTGAGACCGGTGTCTGGGCCGAGACCGGTGCGATGTCCGCGCCGCGGACCCATCACACCGCGACGCTCCTCGCCGATGGACGTGTGCTGGTCGCCGGCGGCACGGACCACAACCGCATCATCGACGTCACCTACTGGCGCTCGATGACGATGCCGCGCCCCTCGGACTATGACGAGGGCGTCATCGACCACGACACGCTCGAGATCTGGGACCCCAGGACTGGCGCCTGGAGCGCCGCGGGGCGCTTCCCCGTGCCGTTGACCGAGCAGTCGGCGGTCGCGCTGCAGGACGGCCGGGTCGCGTTTCTCGGCGGCCAGGCAAAGCGCCGCGTCCCCAGGCGGATGGCGGGTGGCCACTGGAGCATCCGCTATGCCACGTGGAAGTTCGGAGGCGTGTTCGTCTGGGATCCGGCCACCGAGCGCGTGACAACCATCAACGCGGTGCCGCGGCGCGACAGCGTCGGTGCGCTGGTCCTGCAGGATGGCCGGGTGCTTGCGCTCGGCGGCCTCCCGGAAGGCGACGAGGTGTCGCCGCTCGACCTGCTCCAGGCGCTCGACCCGCGGACGAACGGCTTTGCCAACGCGGGCAAGCTCCGTGTCGCCCGGGCGTCGCCACTCGCGGTCCAGCTCGCCGACGGCGCGGTGCTCATCGCCGGCGGCTCGGCTGGCGCCAGCACCGCGCCGAGACGCGACGGCCTGCCGATCGAGACTTGGGCGCCGACCGCGTCGTCGGCCCTGGCGCTGCCCGAGTTCGACGCCCCGCGCGACCCACAGGCCGCCCGTGTGCTCGCCGACGGCCGCGTCGCGATTGCTGCCTGCGATCGCACGATCCTCTGGAATCCCGCGACCGCGTCGTGGGCGCGCGCCGATGACCTTCCGCCGGACAGCACTGGCTGCCGGATCGTCGCGCGGCGTAAGTCGTTCCTTGCGGTCACACCGGAGGGCTGCACATACGAGCTGGGAGCGTCCAAGCGATGAGCGTCGATATCGCGAGCCTGCCGCTTGTGCTCGCGGGCCCGATCGTTCGACGGGTCACCAACGTCGAAGTCAACATCTGGCTTGCTTTGCGCGATGCGCGCGACGTCACACTTCAGCTCTTCGATGCTTCGACATCCACACAGATAGGGACGGCCACCGCCGCATCGCAGCGAGTCGGCGACCATCTCCACGTCGCGCTCGTGACGTTGTCCAACATCTCGCTCACATGGGGAACACTCTACACCTACGATCTCTATTTCATGCCGACGGGCGCTTCGAGTTCGCCGATGGATCCACCGGGCGGCAGTTCGCTCTTCTCCGTTGGGGTCCTGACTCGATTCTCCGATCCTGGTGACGCACATGCGGCCGCGGCTGCTGCCCTGACGTACACGCAGGCTATTCCGCTCCCTTCGTTCGCGCTTTCACCCAACGATGTCCGCCGCCTACGCGTCGTCCATGGCTCATGCCGGGATCCCGACTACGATGGGGACGACGCGCTGCTCGCGCTGGATGTGATGATTGCCGATACCGTGTCGCAGCCACTCAACCGCCCTCACCTCTTGGCGCTCACCGGTGATCAGATCTACGCGGACGAGCATTCCGAACAACTCCTGGCCGCGTGCAGTGAGATCGGTGAGGCGTTGCTTGGATGGCCAGAGGTCTTGCCGCAAGTAGATGTCATTGGCAGCGAACTCCCCCCTGGCGAGCGCGAAGGCATCGCGGACATCTTCGAACTCGATGAGCGGCCGCGGTGCCTACGTCTCTCTCTTGCCGAGTTCTGCGCATCCTACTTGCTCTGGTGGTCGCCAGTCCTCTGGCCAGACATCACCCGGTGGAATCAGAAGACAATCGATTTCGTGACCGACCTCGCGGGGGTGCGGAGAGCGCTCGCAAACGTCCCAACGTACATGATCTTCGACGACCACGAGGTGAAGAATAACTGGAATCTTAATCACGAGTGGTGCCGTCGCATGTACCGGCAGCCGCTGGGTCGGCGCGCTGTTACGAATGCGCTTCTGTCATTTGCACTGTTTCAGGGCTGGGGCAATGCCCCTCAGGAACAGGGATGGCGGTCTTTTGACGTGATCTTGGGCGTACTCCGATCAGTTGCTATCGGTCGTGTCATTCTCGCCGAGCACGAGAAAGTCCTGTCATGGGCCTTGTCGGTCCCGGATCCGTCTTCCCTTGATTCTCCTCCGATCAATGACCTCGGACTGTGGCACGGAGAGTCCCCGCCAGACGAGGTGGCGCCGGTGCCGGGCGAACCACCGCTACTTCCACTCTCCTTTCATTTCTCCGCCTCGGGGCCCGGGTATCAGCTGCTTGGCCTAGACGAACGAACGTGGCGCAAGTTCTCCCCGGCCGAGGAAGATCGACTGGCCGCCGGCGAGTTGCTGTCCGAGTTGGCGTTAGCAGCTCAGCTTCCTTCTACCGACGAGCCGCCGCCCGAAGTCACTTTTGTCATGTCTTCTTCGGCGACGATCCAGGCCCCCATGCCATGGATCGCGCGCATTGGGCAATGGTGTGAAAACGTCTACGAGTGGTGGAAGAGCTATCAGGGGACCGGGCCGAGCCGAAGTTGGGACTGGGTCGTTGCATACTCGCCAGAGGTCGGTGATATCTGGTATCTAGAGAGTGTTCCGCTCGAGCGCTTTCTGGCAGCGATGGTGGGGCGAGCGGCATCGCCGACGCACGATGGAAAGGTAATCGTCCTCGCAGGCGACCTGCACTATTCGTACGCCGCCCGACTCGCCTATTCGGCTAGCCGTCTCATCGGACGGAGCGAGCCGGCCACGCATCGCGCGGTTATCGCGCATTTCGTCTCGAGCGGCTGCCGTCGTGAAAGCGAGAACTCAAACCGGCAACACCGATGGGGATACAACTTTCCCGAGATCTATGACTCGATTCCGGACCCGAAGACCTGGTTCGGGTGGTCAGAGGCCGTCGCGCACGATATTGACTCGACGCAGATCGACAATGTTGACTACTGGCGCACCCATCCAGGAGGGCCTAGGCGTGTGCAGACGGGTAGCCCGCTGACGCTTCGCACGGAGGCCGAGTTGGGCAACCTGATCGGTCTCGGGCCGCCTCCAGACTGGCGCTATCGCATCGACTACATGATCGCGGAGGCCTTCGAAGAGCCGCCGCCGTTGCATTCTGATCCGGACCACCTCGCCAATTGGTCGGCCATCGCAAGCGCCTATCAGAGTCATCAGGACTCCTTTGGAAACGGGAAGGAGATTGTGGGCAAGAACAACTTGGGAGAGATCGTCCTCGATGGCCCCGAGCCCGGCGTCGTCTCGACGGCAACCCAGAATCTTTGGTGGCGAATGGCGGCGGGCGCGCTGCCGGAGCCGTGGAGTCAGTTCGTCGTTGATTTCGACGTCGACGACGATGAGTATCCGATCGCTGACTGGGAGCGCCCGGCGTGATCGGGGTGATCCATCAGCTTGTGCGTTGGGCGCGGGCGGTCGGCACCACGGTTCGCATCGCTGGGGCGTCACGGGAGTTCGGCAATGAGCTCGTGGGCGCGCTGGGCTGGGAACTCGATCGCGTCACAGGCGTACCGACGAATCAGGTTGTCGAACGATTCGCGGCCCTCGCGTCGGGGCTTGATTCACTCGAGCGCTGGATTGAGTCACCGCCGACCGATGTGGCGACGGCGCTCGAGGCGCTGGCCGCGGTTCAAGCGTTGGTCGACCAGGCGTTCGCGCTGACCGAGGGTTTCGACCTCAGCACGGCGCCACCCGAGTTCGGGCGGTTCGTCGTTGACCTGCTCGAGGTGATGCTCGCCGTGGCCCTCCGCGCGAAGCCCGCCGCCTTTCAGGCTGCGGTCCTGCTCGGGCTCGTGACCCGAGATCGCGAGGCGGGACTCCAACCGCCCATCGTCGACGCCACGGGCACGTTGTTGCGGCGCCCGCGGATCGTTGATCGTGTGCGCCTCGATCGGCTGCCGGCGCTCGTCGAAGCCCCGGTGGCCACACTTCGTCAGGAGTACGTCGCGGGGGACGACCTCGGCAGCGAGGTAGGTGCCCGTGCGGTAGCTAGCCGGCTCTTGCCACGCCTGGCGGAATTCCTCGCGTGGTGCGGACTTGAGACGTCGTACGGCCTCAAGTCCAGGTACGGCTACGATTTCGGACCCGCGACCGCTGACCTCCGCCACATGATGGCGGTCACTCATCGCGTGGATGGGGTCCCTGGAACGCTCGGTGCGGTTCTGGCGATCGTCCCCGGGACTCGCGGTGGACCAGGGCTGCTGATCCGACCGTGGGGGACTGGCGAGCTCTCGTCCCCCATCGGCGCCTGGACGCTGACGACGCGCATCGCAGGGAGCCTCGAGGCGCTCCTGGTGACGACGGGCGGTCTTCAGACGCGCGGCGCCGGGGCAGCGGCCGAGGTCGAACTGCGACTCGCTCGGCCGCCAGCGCAAGTGCCCAATGGGAGCTTCGACCCTGGCGCCGTCTCGGTTGCCGCTCGGATCGCCTTGGCCGCGAGTACCCGCGACGTGGCGATTCGTGCAGAGTTGCGGGGCGCCCGACTGGCGCTGGGTTCGACCACTCATGGCGACGGGTTCCTCGCCCGCGTCGCCCCGTCGGGAGCGGCCGCGTCGACGTTCGATGCCGTGCTCGAATGGACGCTTGGGGGCGGCCTGCGCTTCTGCGGAAGTGGTGACCTTGCCGCGCGGATTCCGGTCGGCGGGGCGTCCCACGTCATCGCGCTCGATGCGATCCGGATCGGCGTTCGCACGGTGTCCGGAGTCGTAGCCCTTGAGGTCGGCGGCGACGTTCGCCTCACCGTTGGGCCTGTTGAGCTGCTGGCCGAGAACGTTGGGCTCGCGCTGCAGGTCGATCCCAGCGCTCCGGGCGGTCCGCTCGGCCTTGCCGATCTGTCCTTCGGGCCACGCTGGCCTGATGGCGTTGGAGTCCACATCGACGCGGGCGTGGTGTCAGGCGGAGGCCGGATTCAGGTCGAGACCGGCCCTTCAGCGGGGCGGCGCTATCTCGGTACGTTTGCGCTGGCGGTGCGGGGGGTGGCGGCGGGCGCAGTCGCCGTGCTCGACGCCACGGGCGCTGGCTACTCGCTGGTGGCCGCGATCGGTGCCGAGTTCCCTGCCGTCCCGCTGGGCCTCGGCTTCACGCTCGACGGCATCGGCGGCCTGATCGCCATCCACCGGCGCGTCGACACGGACGCACTGCGCGCCTCCCTCCGCACGCCCGCGGGCATGGGCGACATCTTCTTTCCTGCCGATCCCGTCGCGCAGGCGGATCGCATCACGACCGACCTGGCGACCTACTTCCCATCCGCCAACGGCCGCCACGTCTTCGGGCCGGCGGTGAAGTTCGGGTGGGGGACGCCGACGATGGTCCGCGGCGAGCTTGCGGTCTTGCTCGAGCTGCCGGCGCCGGCGCGGGGCGTCGTGCTCGGCACGGTGTCGGCCAAGCTGCCCACGGTCGACCACGCGATCGTCGACCTGAACGTCGACGTCGTCGGCGAGGTCGACTTCGCGCAGAAGCGCGTGGCGATCGATGCCTCGCTGCGCAACTCGACGATCGCTGGATTCCCGATCACCGGCGACATGGCGTTCCGCATGGCCTGGGGCAGCCCGCCGAGCTTCGCGCTGGCGATCGGCGGGTTCCATTCGCAGTTCCCGACGCCGCCCGGGTTCCCCGAGCTGCGCCGCATCCAGATCCCGCTCGGCGCCGGCGACGACCCGCGGCTCGACGCGCAGGGCTTCCTGGCGCTGACGTCGAACACCGCGCAGATCGGCGCGCGGATCGACCTGTACGCGTCCGCCGGGCCGCTCAACATCAAGGGCGGGCTCGGGTTCGAGACGCTGCTCACGTTCTCGCCGTTCCAGCTCCAGGTCGACGTGTGGGCGGGCGTCGCGCTGCGCCGCGGCACCAGCACCCTCGCGAGCATCCACTTCGACGGCCACCTGAGCGGGCCGAAGCCTTGGCGGCTCGATGGCAAGGCGTGCCTGTCGCTGTGGTTCGTCGACTTGTGCGTACCGATCCACGTGTCGTTCGGCGGCGGGGATGCCGTCGCGTTGCCGAGTCGTCAGATCTGGCCGGCGCTCCACGAGGCGCTGGCGACGCCGGCCGCCTGGGCCAGCGCGGTCCCGCCCGGGCTCGCAGCGGCCGTCACGGCGCCCGCGAGCGGCGCGGTGCCGGCCACCCGGCTCGAGCCGTGCGCCACGCTGACGGTGACCCAGAAGGTCGTGCCGCTCGATCGGCAGATCACGGCCTTCGCCCATGGGCGACCGGAAGGCGTCGACCGCTTCCGCGTCACCGGCGTCCAGTTCGGCGCCTCCGCGGTACCGGCAGCAGACATCACCTCGGTGACCGAGTGGTTCGCGCCGGCACAGTTTGAAGAGATGAGCGAGGCCGACAAGCTGTCGCGACCTGGCTTCGAGCAGATGGTCGGAGGCGTCTCGATCGGCGCCGCGACGATCCGCGCCGGAGCGCCGCTGGTGCGGGCGCTCGACTACGACACCGTCGTGGTTGTGAACGGCGAGCGGCAGGTGGCCTCGGGGTATCGCCCGACGCGCGACCAGCAGATCGAAGGCACGCTCGTGGCGACGTCGGCCCGGCCGCCCTTGCGCGCGACCGGGGCCGCGGCGTTCTTGCCGCCCGCGGGACAGCCGCCGCGGCTGCGGCTGGTCGAAGAGACGTTCGTCATCGCGTCGACCGATGAGCTGGCGCCGCGATGGGACCTGGCGGCGGCGGGCACCCGCGGGCAGGTCGAGCTGGCGCTGCGCGCGCACCTCGCGGCCAATCCTGGCGATGCGGGTCGACTTCAGGTGGTGCCTTCGTTCGAGGTGGCGGCATGAGTGACGATCGCGCGGCGTTGCGGTTCTACCCCTGGGTCCGACGCGGCGGCACCGCGTACCTGACGACGCCCGATGCCGCGACCGCCGCGGTACGGGCGACCCTGGACGCGACCGTGACGGTGAACGCCGCCACCGATGGGCTCACGGCGAGCACGACGCTGGAGCTCGTCGGTCCCGCTGACATCGTCGGCTTCGATGCCCGGTCGATCAGCCGCCGCTCGCCACCCGTGCACACGCTCGACGCCGAGCCGAACTACTTCCCGGCCGTCGAGTTCGACCAGGCCGACCTGCCCTGGCGGTACACGCCTGCCCGCGAGGACGCGAGCGGACGCGTGCGGCCATGGCTGTGCCTGCTCGCGTTCAAAGAGACCGAGCTCGAGGCGATCGTGCCGGCGACCGCCGGGCGCTCGCTCGAGTCGGTCGTCGTCAAGACGGGGACGCCGATGCCTCCGCCCGACCAGACCTGGGCCTGGGCCCACGTGCAGGTGAGCGGCGACGACGATCTCCCGTTGCTCGAGGTCGTGACGAAGTCACCGCACCGCTGCCTCTCGCGCCTGCTGTGCCCGCGTCGCCTCGATCCGCGCACCAAGTACTGGATGCTCCTCGTGCCGACGTTCGAGGTCGGACGGCGCGCCGGCCTCCGTCTCGCGATCAGCGGCACGACGCTGGAAGCCGCGTGGGCCGGCACGACGCTCGCGGCGCCGCTCGAGCTGCCGATCTACCATCGGTGGACGTTCACGACCGGGTTCGACGGCGACTTCGAGTCGCTGGTGCGCCGGCTCAAGCCCGCGCCGCTGCCCGCGACGGTCGGGACCCGCGGCCTCGACGTGGCGCAACCGGGCGCGGGGTTGCCCGCGCCCACGGCGGCGCCGCTGCCGCTGGGAGGTGCGCTGCGGCCGCCGGGCACCGCGACGCCGGTGGCGATCGCCCCAGCGTTCACCGCCGGGCTGACAGACCTCCTGAGCATCCCGGCCGACGTGCGCGCGAGCGGCGGCACGCCGGTGGTCGCGCCGCCGCTCTACGGCGCCTGGCACGCCAAGCGCGAGCGCCTCGCGACCGATGCCCCGGGGTGGTTCGCGACGCTCAACACCGGGCCCGAGCCCCGCGTCGCCGCGGCGGCCGGCACCGCCGTCGTGCAACAGAAGCAAGAGGACCTGATGGCCTCGGCCTGGGAGCAGGTCGCCGGGATCCGCGAGGCGAATCAGCAGCTGCGTGCGGCGCAGGTGGCGCGCGCGGTGGGCGAGCGGCTGTACCAGCGGCACGTCGTCGCGGCCGACGACGCGAGCGCGCTCTCGCTGACCGCGACCGTGCATGCCCAGGTGCGCGGGGCCGGGCGGACCGTGAGGGCCTCGTTCGACGCCAGCCCGGCGCGCCACGCGCTCGTCGGCGGGGGCCTGCGCCGTTTGGCCCGGCCGCTCGGGCCGGTGGGCCGCCGTCAGGGGCGCCCTGACCGGGTCGCTCCGAGCGCGCTCGAGCGCGTCAACGACGCGTCTCTCCAGGTGTTGGCCGAGACTCCGCCACCGCTGTCCTCGGACGTGCCGACCGTGGCCTGGTTCGAAGGCGTGACCAAGGCGCCATTCCCGAGCGGCAAGGACGTCGAGAACGCGCCGATCGCGGAGGCGGCGTGTGCGTGGGACCCGGTCGACGGGAAGGCGCCCGACACGTGGGACACCGGACGCGGCGAGGACAGCCCGTCGATGGCCGCGTTTCGCTCCGCCGCCAAGGCGCTGCTCGGGCGTGAGATCGTGCCCGACAAAGGCCAGATCTTGCGCCAGCTCGGGATTCCGGCGCTGCGCACGGTCGTCCAGTCGGCGATCGACCCGCGCACGACGATCGCGCAGGGCTTCGTCGTCCGCACGATCCCTGCCGCCGGCTTCAGCTGGGCGCCGCCCGATCCGCTCGAGCCGGTCATGGCGCACCCGGAGTTCCCGCAGCCGATGTTCCGCCCGCTCGCGGCGCTGTCACCCGACTGGATCCTGCCGGGCCTCTTCGACGTGCCCGCCGATCGCGTGACGTTGGCCAAGACCAACCAGCCGTTCATCGAGGCGTACATGGTCGGGCTCAACCACGAGTTCGCTCGCGAGCTCCTGTGGCGCGAGTACCCGTCGGATCAGCGCGGCAGCTACTTCCGTCAGTTCTGGGAACCGAACGGCGCAGCCCCGGCGCCGGACATCACTCCGATCCATGGCTGGGGCGCGACGCCGCTGGGCGAGCACCCGGCGCGCCCAGGCGCCGGCGACGAACTGGTGCTGGTGGTGCGCGGGGAGGCGCTTCGCCGCTACCCGGGCACGCTGGTCTACGCCCAGCGCGCGGCGATCGCGTCGGGCGTCCTCGGCCTGGCGGCCGACCACCAGCAGCGGCGCCCGGTGTTCACGGCGCGCATCGAACCCGACGTCGCGCTGTTCGGCTTCGCGCTGACGGAGGCCGAGGTGCGCGGCGATCTGGCCGCCGGGGTTCCGGGCTGGTTCTTCGTCTTCGAGGAGCAGCCGGGCGACCCGCGCTTCGGTCTGGACAGCGGCGCCACGACCGCGCCCGGCACCTGGGACGACCTGGCGTGGGAGCACCTGATCACCGCGCCAGCGCCGGTCACGACGATCGACTACATCGACCTGAACCGCGCCGAGCCTGCGACCGGCGCGCTCGAGACCGCGACGGGGCCAGTCTGGCACGCCGGTCCGCCGGGTGGGCGCGTGGCGCGAGGCGCCGACCACGCCGTCATCACGCTCCAGCGGCCGGTGCGCGTCGCGCTCTACGGCGCCGACCTCCTGCCCTGACCGTTTCACGCCGAGGAAGTACATGGGTGACCTTGCGCTCGAGCTCCAAGGGCTCAGCTCCGATTTTCCGATCGCGCTCCTCCCGGTTCGCCTGGAGACGCGCTTCTCGCAGAGCCCGCCGGCGCTGCGGATCCGCATCTACCCCGACGAGATCTTCGCCGACAGCCACCGTCGCGCGCCGACCAGCGCCGAGTGGCAGGACGCGATCGCCTACTGGACGACTGGCTGGGAGCCAAGCGCCGAACTCGACGCCTGGCGCGCGTTGACGACGCGGTATGCCCCGGAGCGCGCCGCCTGGCTCGTCGAGGTCTCGACACCGACGAACCTCGCGGCGCGTCCATCGCAGGCGCCGGCGTTCCCGGCGGTCGAGCTGAGAGACGACCGCTTGCCCGAGGTGCGCGCCGCCGCGCTGCCGCGCGCCTGGACCGTCATCGCCTATCGTGGCGGTATCGAGCGGGCGCGCGTGTCGAGCGGCGACATCATCGAGCCACTCGCGCTGTCGTTCGCGCCCGACGTCGGCGAAGGGGACGCGGACCTCGTCGCCCTCGGGGACCTCACGATCGAGCGCTCGTTGCTCTGGACCATGGACTACGCCGAGGCCGAGCGCGTCGGCATGGCGGTCACGATGCCGCTCACGGCGGACGACCTGGCCGAGGGCTTCGATCGCGTCGTGGTGCTCGGCGTCCGCACGCAATCGAGCGAGACGGTCGCCGCCGCGGAGCTCACCGAGCTGCTCGCCGCGCATCGCTTCACGCGGGGCGTCGCGCTGGTTCCGCAAGGGACGCCGACCAACAACACCGCGAGCGCGCCGTCCGGATACCCGCCACCGGACGACGCGGCGGGTCGCTTCGCGGTCGAGCGCGGCGGCAGCGCGAGCCTTCCAGGCACCGACGGCCGCGCCCTGGCGACGGCGCTCGGCGCGGTGGCCAAGCCGCTGCCGTTCGCGCACGTCGCGGGTACCGACGGTCTCGAGCAGGCCCGCGCGGCGGCGATGAACGTCGCGCTGTGGCCATGCACGCTCGGCTACTACCTCGAGCAGATGATCGCGCCGCACCTGTCGCCGACGCAGATCGCCGACGTGCGCGCGCACTTCCGCGATCACGTGCGCGGGCGCGGTCCGCTGCCGCTCGTGCGCATCGGTCGCGTGCCCTATGGCGTCCTCCCGACGACCTCGATCACGGCGTGGGAGCCCGCGAGCGCGCCGAGCGATCCGATCGAGCACGGGCTCGCCTCCCTCCTGGTCGCGTGGCGCGCAGCGTTCATCGCGCGCGCCGCGAACGTGCCACGCGTCGGCGCGTCGAACGATCCCGACGCCGACCTGCTCGGCGTGCTGACCCGCGGGGCCCAGAGCCGCGAGCTACGGTCCCGCGCGGTCTACGGGCCAGCCTTCATCCACAACGTGCTCGTGCTCCTCGGCTCGAGCGCCGAGGGGCTCGATCTGGCGCGCCCGACGCTCATCGCCCAGGCGCTCGCCGAGGCTGGGCTGACCGGCCTCGCGCCACGGCTGGCCCAGATGACCCTGGCGGATCGGGCGCTCCGGATCGGGCGCGCGCTGGTGACCACCGCGCCGCTCTCCGAGGTGAGCCGGCTCGAACCGAACTACATCGAGGAGATCCGCGCGGCCACGGTGGAGGCGCTCCGCCAGGCCGGCGGCGCGCAGCACCCGGCCTTCGGCAACCCGCTCCTGTACCACCTGCTGCGCCAGGCGACCTTGGTCGAGCTCGCGCGGGTGGGCACCGGGATCGCGGTGGTCGCCGGCACGGCCGACGCCATCGACCAAGTCGAGCGCGAGCTGTACCGCATCGGTCCGGGAACCGAGACGCGGCTGACCGCGTGGGAGCGCCTCGACGCCCCCATCGCCGGCGTGACCGATGGTCACCCGCTCGGCACCTGGCTCACCGATCCCGCGTCGACCGACGCGATCCGGGCGACGGTGCGCGAACACCGCGCGGCCCTCGCGACCCTGTCGGAGACACCGACGGCCGAGCTCGCGCGGCTCGCCGCCGAGACCCTCGACACCTGCTCGCACCGCCTCGACGCCTGGCTGACGTCCTTGGCCGCCCGGCGCCTGGCGGCGATGCGCGAGACCAACCCGGAAGGCGTGTACCTCGGCGCCTATGGCTGGGTCGAGAACCTGCGCCCCCGCGTCGCGCCACGGCCTGGCACGGCCGGCGGCTTCATCCACGCGCCGTCGGCGGCGCACGCGGCGACCGCCGCGGTGCTGCGCAACGCCCAGCTAACCCGGACCGGCGCGCTGCGCGATCAGGCCGCGGTCGATCTGTCGTCGCCCCGGGTCCGTGGCGCGCTCGAGCTGCTCGACGGCGTCCGCCAGGGGCAGCCCCTGGGCGCGATCCTCGGCTTCCGCCTCGAGCGAGCGCTGCACGATCGGCAACTCGATCAGTACATCGCGCCATTCCGTACGGCGTTTCCGCTCGGGCGAGATCCCGCGATCGCGGCAGAGCTGCAAGGGGAGCGCATCGCGGCGCGCAACGTCGCTGACGGTCTGGCCGTCCGGACCGCGTTCGCCGGGCTCGACCTCGCGACCCTGCCGTGGTCGACGACCCTATCGTTCGTCGCCGGAGCTCATCAAGCCGCGGTCGCGGCGGTGCTCGCCGCGCTCGACCATGACGTCGACGCGGTCGCGGATGTGCTCCTGGCCGAGTCGGTACACCAGACGATCCAGGGCAAGACCGAGCGCGCCGCGGCGACGCTCGCGTCCCTGGCCGGCGGCGGCGCGATCCCGGACCCGGAGGTGGCGCGGACGCCGCAACGCGGCACCAGCGTCATGCACCGGGTCGGTCTCCTGCTTGGCGCGCCGCCGCCCGCGACCTGGCCCGAGACGCCACGCTCACGCGCCGAGCCGCGGCTCGCGGCGTGGGTCGCGCAGCGCTTGCCGCTCCCGAACTTCGTGCAGTGCAAGGTCACCTACCCGTGGACCGGATCGGACGGCACGAGCACGCGGTTCTCGGTCTGGGTGACGCCGTCCGAACTCGGCATCGGTCCGCTCGATCTCCTCGCGTTGACTCGAACGACCGACGCGAGCGGCCAGGGCGAACTCGAGGCGCGCGTGCGCGGCTACGCCGCGACCGGCATCGGCGCCAGCCACGACGTGGACGTCTCGTACGAGCGGCACCCGGAGATCGCGGTGGTGTCCTTCCCGGATCTCCTCGACCTGGCGCGCCTGCTCGATGAGGCGCTGCGGCACAGCCGGCCGCTGACCGCGACTGACCTCGCCGGCGTCGGAGCCGACGTCGTCAGTACGGCAGATGAGAACGAGCTGCTCGCGCGCGCGACCGCGACGGTCGCGGAGCTCACCGCGGCGCGGGCGAATCTCGCCGCCGCGCTCGCCTACGCAGAGATGGACGATTCAGTCGTGGCGGCGCGCGACCTCCGCGGCCGGCTCTGGCAGGTCGTGGACTTTGGCGTCCGCAGCGCCATCCCACGCGGCGTCGACGATGAGAATCCTGACGAGCGGGTCACGCTGCGCGCAACGGCGGCGCGCGCGCTGGCAGATGCCGATCGCGCGATCGCCGCGTGCACAAGCGCTGCCAGCGACGTCACGCGCATCCAGGCAGCCTTTGGGGGCGACTTCACCGTGCTGCCGACCTTCGTGCCGAACAACGGAGCCGAGATCGAGGCGGCGGTCGCCCACGGCCCGACGATCGTCGGCGACCCGCGCGCGGTCCGGCGGTGGCTCGAGGGTGCTGCCGCGGTGCGCGAGCCGCTCGCGGCGCTGCGGTTGGCGCACCTGGTCGGCGAGGCCCTGACGGCGACGCCCATCGAGCTGCAGGTGGCGCAGTTCCCGCACGACCTCGAGCGGCCCTGGGCCGGTGGCACGTTCGATCCGTCCATCGGGCTGCGACCGCGGTCGGGCACGGCGTCGCTCGTCGCCGACGTGCCGTTCGGGGTGCCGGCAGCGGGGACCGGTGGCGCCATCTCTGGCGTCGTCTTCGACGAGTGGTCGGAGCTCATCCCGGCCGCGGCGCAGGACACGTGTTTCGCCGTGCATCATGACGCGCCGGGCGCCGAGGCCGCGCAGTGCGTCCTCCTGGCCGTGCCGCCGACGCGCAAGGGACCATGGACGCTGCCGGGGCTCGAGGCGATCGTCAACGAGACGCTCGACCTCGCCAAGATCCGCGCGGTCGACGCCGAGCAACTCGGCGGGCTCGGTCTCCTGGCGCCGACCACGTTCCTCGCGGCGAACGTCGGCGAGGACGCGATCTCGCACGATCTCGCCGTCCACACGATCGACGAGAACCTCATCCTCGGAGCGGAGTGACCATGCCGTCGTCCATCACCTACTGGAACCGGCTCGAGCCTCGCCCGCGCGCGGTGGACCTCAGCGAGGCGCTCGCGGCCCGCGCCTACGACCCAGCGTGGCTGCTCGCGCGCCAGTGGCAGCTCGGCGAGTTCCAGGGCGAAGACGCCGGCGCGCCGGCCTACGTGCGCGTGTCGACCTCGACGGCGCCGCTGACCGCCTGGGGCGAGGCGGGCGGCCCGGCGGCGCCGCTGCCTCCGGCGGCGCCGCTCGAGGCCAGCCTGACAGCCGAGCCACCGTCGCCCGACGACCTCGCGCGCGCGGTCGAGATCGGCCAGACGTTCGAGCGGCTGCTGGCCGATGCAGGGGCGGCGCACCTGCGGCCGCTGTTCGTGGCGGCCTACCCGATCCCGGACACCGCCGATGACGACCCGCGCGCAGCGCGGCTGCGCGCCTTGTGGCGCGGCCGGGCGATCGACGGCCAGGCGCTGTGGGCCGCGACCCGCCTGCCGGTCCCGCCACCACCGCCTGGCGCCGACCCGACGCCGGCACCAGTCCCGGGCGTGCCTTGGACGGTTGGCGGGGCATGGCGCGGCCAGGCCGCCGCGGCGATCGCGAGCCTCACCGCCTGGATCGAGCAAGGCCTCGGCGGACCAGGCCAGGGCGCGCCGCCCGGGTGGCGCACGGAGACGCTCAGCGCGGCGCCGGCCGTCTACAGCGCGGTCTCCGGCGCCACGCCGGAGTCGTTCACGGCGAACCCGGACCGGCGCGGCGACCTCGACTGGTTCGCGTTCGATCGCCGCCTCGAGGCCCCGTCGTCGGCGATCCCGGCAGGGGAGACGCTCCACCAGATCCGTGCGGTGATCCCCGGACCGGTGCGCTTCCGCGGCATGCCTAACGAACGGTTCTGGGACTTCGAGGACGCGCGGTTTCCGATCGACGCGATCCGCCCCGACCGCCGCAACCTGGCGTCGATGCTGCTGCTCGACTTCATGCTGGTCCACGGCAACGACTGGTACCTCGTCCCGTTCGAGCAGCCCTGCGGCTCGCTGTGCGCGAGCGAGGTGACGGTCATCGACGTGTTCGGTGAAGCCACCGACGTGCCTCGGGCCGAGTCGGGCACGGCCGGCAACGGTCGCTTCGCGATGTTCGCGATCGCCGACGACAGCGCCGCGCTCGCGCCGTTCCACCTGGTGCCACGATCGTGCGCGGCGTCGGTCCAGGAAGGCCCGCCCATCGAGGAGGTGCGCTTCTTGCGCGACGAGATGGCCAACCTGGTCTGGGCGGTCGAGCACACGACCCAGGGCGCGCTGGGCGGCGGTCGCCGCGCGGCGGATCGGCCGTCCGCGCCCGCGCCGAGCGAAGCGCCGCTGCCCGCTGGCGCCGCGCTGCGCTACCGCCTGCAGTCGCCAGTACCTCGTCACTGGTTTCCGCTGCAGCCGGTGAAGCTGGCGCCCAGTCACGAAGTGGTCCTCGAGCTGGCCGGTCTGCTCACCACCGACGCGGCGGCGCCGACGCTGCCTACCCCGGAGGGGCGCATCCTGGCGGCCGGCGGTGGGACGCCGCTACGGGTCCGTGAAGAGCACGTGCCGCGTGAGGGCACGCACGTGCGACGTGGGCACCGGCGCGCCCGCGGCGCCGACGGCTCGACCTACGTCTGGCTGGCGCGGACGCGGCGGATCGGCACCAGCGAAGGGAGCGCCGATCTGCGCTTCGACCGCGCGGTGGAGGCGCCGCCGCACCAGCCCTAGCGCGGCGATCACAGCCGCGCGACGTCGATGCAGGCGCGGTTCTCGGGCAGCGTCGGGTCGGCGTCGGCGCGGGCCAGCACACACAGGCGGGTGACGCCGGGGGCGAGGGCGGGCGTGATCGTGCAGGCGCCGGCGACCGGCGTGCAGGTGGCGATCACCGAGCCGTCGATCGCGACGGCGAGCGGCGCGGTGGCGCGGGGATCGACGGCGAGCGTGAGCGCGGCGCCGTCGGCGAGCACCAGCGGCGCGTCGACCCAGCGCGGGCCGAGCCACGGCGCGGGCGTCGCCGCCGGCAGCGGGCCGGGGCCGTCGACGCGGATGCGGCCGTCGCCGCCGCCGCGGGTGCCGGTGGCGTCGAGCGCCGCGGTCGACGCCGGGCTGATCGCGAAGCCGGCGCCGGCGGCGAGGATGAGCGCGCCGCCCGAGCCGCCGCCGCCCTCTTGGGCCGAGCTGCCCTGGCCGGGGGCGCTGCCGCGCGCGGTGACCTGCGCGTACTGGCCGACGGCGACCTTGCCGGCGGTGCCGAGGTACGCCGCGCCGCCGCCGTGACCGCCGCGGCTGTCGCCGTGGGCGCCGCCGCCGTGGCCGCGGTTGTCGTCGGCGAGGATGGCGCTGGCGCCGAGCGGCACCGCGGTCGGGTTGCCGGTGATCATGCCGCCGGTGCCGGGGCCGTCGCCGGAGTCGGCGCCGGCGGTGCCGTAGCCGCCGCTGCCGCCGTAGACCGTGAGCGCGCCCAGCCCGCCGCCCGGGCCGCACGGCGACGCGGTGGTCGACGGCGCGGCGCCGGCGCAGCCGCCGGGCCCGGGGCCGATCGCGTCGCCGCCGAGATCGACCGCACCGGCCAGCGTGATGTCGCCGGTGGCCTCGAGCCGCAGCGGCGCGACGCCAGTGAGCCGCGCGGCGATCGCCGTCGGCAGCACGATCGACGCGTAGCGGCCATCGGCCGGCGCGGGGCCGTCGGCGATCACCAGCTCGGGCAGGCCGACGGCGTCGAGCGTGAGCGTGGCCTCGCCGCCGGCGCCGACGACGGTGAGCGCGAGCGGGTACGTCCGCGCGGTCAGCCCGACCGCGACCGGGATGCGCACCGCGATCGCGGTGCGGACGACGTCGCCCGCCGTGCGCGCGCCGAGCACCTCGACCGTCACCGGCACGTCGGAGCCGACCAGCGCGGCGCGGGCCGCGGTCAGCGGCTGGTCGCTGTCGACCACGACCAGGCCGGCGCGCCGGCCGTCGTCGCACCCGGCGGCGGCACACGCCGCGGTGCAGCCGTCGGGCCCACAGCCGAGCCCCTCGACCAGCTCGCCCGCACGGTGCGCCACCAGCCGCGGCGGCCCGGCGTCGCCGCAGGCGCCGAGCACCAGGCCGATCGCGATCGCGCGCCGCATCGGCGGCGAGCATACGCGATCGCGGCGCGCTACTTGGCGTACTTCACGTCGAGGTCGAGGTAGATGCCGTCCGTCACCGTGGGGTAGACGCCGCCGGCGAGGAGGCTCGCGGTGCCGGCGCCGACGTGGGTGAGGATCGGGCCGAGCTTGACCGTGAGCGAGCCGCCCGCGGCGATGCGGCCGCCGTCGTCGGCGCCGAACGCGTAGTCGTCGCCGGTATTGACCGCGAGATCGGCGCTGACCTTGACCAGCGAGCCCAGCGCCACCACCGCGGTCATCGGCACCTGCACGCCGCTGACCGACTCGACGTCGCCGCGCTGGTAGATCCACACCGGCGTGGTCACGAAGTCGACCAGCGAGCTGAGCTTGACCCGCGCCTCGAGGCCGGCGGTCAGGCCGGGCTCGAAGTCGCCGACGAACAGCGGGTAGTCCTTGGGCCCGAGCAGCATCGCGCCGGCCCGCGCGTAGGCGCCCGACACCGTCAGCGCGACGTCGGTCTTGTAGCGGGTGGGCGCGAACGGCCCCTTCGGCAGCGCGGCGCGCAGCGCGACGTCGACGCCGCCGACCATCGCAGGCTCGATCGCGCCGCCGCCTGCGCCACCGACGGTGTCGGGGCGGACGATCGCCAGCGGCGCGCGGCCGGTGACGGTCACCGTGTCGAGCAGGTAGTAGCGCCCGACCGCGTCGACCGCGACCCAGTTGAACGACGCGAACGCGCCCATCTCGTCGGGGCCGCTGGGCAGGCGCAGCTGGCCGCCGGCGTCGAAGTCGCCGCGGCGCGGCGGCCGGGGCCCGGCCTTGGTCGGCGGCGGTGGGGCGCCGGGGTCGGCCGGCGCGCTGGTCGCGGCCGGGTCGCTCGGCGCCACCGGCGCGGGCGCGCCGGCGCCGGGCGCTGGCAGGTCCTGGGCCTGGGCGGCGCTGGCGGCCATCCCGAACAACGTCACGACGCCGACACGCGCGAAGAGGTGCATGTCCCTCGGTACCTCGCCGCGCCGGCCCCCCGGGGCCCCCTCACGGTGTGCTCACGGGCACAGCGACCCCGGCGATCGCCGATCGATTGGGTCGATCCGCCGGATCGTGCGTTTCACCCCTGCCCCCATGCGCGCGCGCCTCGCCTTCCTCGCCTTCCTCGCCTCGACCGCCACCGCCCTCGCCCACCCGCCGCCGCCGCCCGAGGAGCCGGCAGCCCCGCGCCGCGCCCGCCTCGAGTGGTCGTCGTGGCTGCGGGTCGCCTACGGCTCGGCCCCGGCGCCCACCACCGCCGCCGCCCGGGTGGTCGGCCCGGTCGATCCCGGCGCCGATCGCGACCACGGCTGGGAGGTGGCGCTGGGCGCCGACGCGACCGTCGGCGTCGGCGCCGACGGCGACGTGCGGCTGGGGCCGTGGGTCGAGCTGCGCACGTCGAGCGACGCGATGATCGGCGGCGAGCTGCAGATCACCGGCCTGCCGCGCAAGCTCGACATGTTCTGGTACGAGGGCCGCGGCGTGCTGGCGCTGCGCGCCGGCGGCAACCGCGACCTCGCCACCGCCGCGGTGAGCTACGGCTACCAGGCGCCGTGGGATCTGATGCACCCGCGCCACGGCGCCACCCGCTACATGATCGGCGTGCGCGTCGTCGCCACCGCCACCCAGGCCGTCGACGATCCGCGGATCTGGTCGGCGACGCTCGGCGTCGAGACCGAGCCGGTCGGCGCGCTGCGCTACCTGCTCGGCGTCCGCAGCTGGTACTGACGCCTCGATCGTCCCCGCGACCACGTGCCGCGCCGGCGGACGCCATGACGCATCGCAGCGCGACGGATCGCGCGATCGGGCTGCGCGCCGTCGAGCGATGGCATTGACTCCACCGCGGCGGCGGTTCGATAGTGCGCGCCACATGCGTATCGGCGTCCCCAAGGAAATCAAGACCCAAGAGTTCCGCGTCGGCATGACCCCGGCTGGCGTGGCCATCCTCACCGGCCGTGGTCACACCGTCCTCGTCGAGCAGGGAGCGGGCCTCGGCTCGAGCATCCCCGACGATCACTACGTCAAGGCGGGCGCGCGCATCGTCGCCACCCGCGACGAGGTGTGGGGCGAGGCCGACATGGTGGTGAAGGTGAAGGAGCCGATCGCGCCCGAGTATCCGCTGATGCGGAAGGGCCAGATCCTCTTCACGTACCTGCACCTCGCGGCCGCGCAGGAGCTCGGCCACGAGATGCTCAAGCGCGGCGTCGACGGCGTCGCCTACGAGACGATCGAGCCGACCCCGGGCGATCTGCCGCTGCTCACCCCGATGAGCGCGGTGGCCGGCCGCATGGCGGTCCAGGCCGGCGCGACCTACCTCGAGCGCGAGCGCGGCGGCAAGGGCGTGCTGCTCGGCGGCGTGCCCGGCGTGCGCCGCGGCCGCGTCACGATCATCGGCGCCGGCGTCGTCGGCTCGAACGCGGCGAAGATCGCGGTCGGCCTGGGCGCCAACGTCACGGTGCTCGACGTCAACCTCAAGACGCTGGCGTACCTCGACGACATCTACATGGGCCGCGTCTCGACCCAGTACTCCGATCCGATGGCGATCGAGCGCGCCGTGCTCGAGAGCGACCTGGTGATCGGCGCGGTGCTGCTGCCCGGCGCCCGCGCGCCGCGCTTGGTGACCGAGGCCCACGTCAAGGCGATGGAGCCCGGCTCGGTGATCGTCGACGTGTCGATCGATCAGGGCGGCTGCGTCGAGACCGCGCGCGTCACCTACCACGACAAGCCGACCTACGTGGTCCACGACGTCATCCACTACGGCGTCGCCAACATGCCGGGCGCCGTGCCGCGGACCTCGACCTACGCGCTGACCAACGCGACGATGCGCTACGCGGTCAAGCTCGCCGATCGCGGCCTCGAGGGCGCGATCAAGGAGGACCCGGTCTTCGAGAGCGGCCTCAACACGTTCCGCGGCACCGTCCCGCACAAGGCCGTCGCCGAGGCGCTCGGCGTCGCGCACACGCCCTACAAGGCGTAGCTCGCGAGCGCGCTAGAAGCGGTGGGGGTGGCGCGCCCCGCAGGCGCCGAGCGCGTGATCGCGCGGGGCGGCGGGCGCGACGTGATCGGGCGAGGCCTGGCGCGCGGCCGCGTGGGCGGCCAGCGCGGCGGCGCAGTCCTCGTCGTCGTCGTGGTGACGCGGCGGCGGCGGCGGCGAGCGGTGCCAGCCGTGGTGCCGGCCGCGCTCGCAGTGCGAAGTCCGCTCGGACCGGGCGTGGTGCGGGGTGGGCCGGAGCAGCGCGAACGCGCCCGCGGCGACGGTGCCGACCAGCGCCAGCGCGATGATCGTGCGCCGCGCGGGCTGGAACCACGGAGCAACCTGGAGCGAAGCCGCCATGCTGGCAGTTTACCCCGGGGTGCCGGGGGTGCCAGGGCGATCTTGGGGGCCGGCCAGTTTGCGCGCGGCCGGGAATGCGGGCGGCCGGCCGGCCGGTACAGTAGGCAGCGTTCCCATGCTGGCGAAGAAACCCGCGCGCCGAGCCGAGTTCGAGGCGGTGGCCCTGCCCCACCTCGACGCCATGTACGGCGCGGCGTTCCGGCTGGCCCGCAACCCCCGCGACGCCGAGGACCTGGTCCAGGAGGCGCTGCTGCGCGCCTACCGGTTCTGGGACACGTTCGAGCAGAACTCCAACTGCAAGGCGTGGCTGCTGAAGATCCTCACCAACACGTTCATCAACGAGTACCAGCGCAAGCGCCGCCAGCGCGAGGTGCTC
The DNA here is from genome assembly GCA_016794525.1 of Myxococcales bacterium. GTDB lineage: Bacteria > Myxococcota_A > Polyangia > Haliangiales > Haliangiaceae > UBA2376. Next base: position 2,210 of record JAEUJY010000017.1, on the reverse strand, counting down.
GACGCCGCCACCGCCGAGCAAGACGCGGTCGACGGCGTGCTGCACCACGAGCTGCGGCCCAGCCAGCAGAGCCCGGAGAAGGCGCTGATCGAGCGCTCGGTCTCCGACGACGTGCAGCGCGCGCTCGAGGCGCTGCCCGCCGACTTCCGCATGGCCGTCGTGCTGTGCGACGTCGAGGGCCTGTCGTACAAGGAGATCGCCGACGCGATGGACTGTCCCGTCGGCACCGTCATGAGCCGCCTGTTCCGCGGTCGTCGCCTGCTCGAAGCCCAGCTGCGGTCGTTCGCCGTGGCCGAGGGCTACGTCAAGGACGAGGCCGCTCCCCCCGCAACCGAGGCCGCGGCGCCGATCGACCTGGCCGCCTACCGCCGCAAGAAGTCGTGACCATGCTCAAGCTCTGCGACGACATCGACACGCTGTCCATGATGCTGTGCGACGGCGAGCTGGCCGATCAGGAGCTGCGCGACGTCGAGCTGCACCTGATCGACTGCGACGCCTGCCGGGCCCACGTCGAGAAGGACCGCGGCTTCCTCGGCGAGCTGCGCCAGCGGCTGGCGCCGCCCAAGGCCCCCGACCTGCTGCGCCAGCGCCTGGGCCGCGAGCTCGACGCGGTCGACCGCAAGGCCCGCCCGTCGTGGCGCGCGCTGGCGCTGCCCGGCGCGGCCGCCGTCGCCGCCGCCGCCGCGCTGGTGGTGTTCGTGGTGGTCGGCGACGGCCCGACCCGCCACACGGCCAAGCCGACGGCCGCCGTCGAGCGGGCGCCGCTGCCGACCGACCGGGTCACGTTCCGCGACGGCGCCGCGGTCCACGACGTCGTGCTGCAGCGCACCGGCACCGAGCTGCTCGGCGCCGACGTCGCCAACCTGACCTACTGGGCGGTCGCGCCCGACGGCGCCCGCTACCCGGTCTACGCGACCGTCCACGACGCCGCGCGGCTCGTCCTCGACCCCAGCAGCCGGGTCGTGCTCAACGGGTGGGAGACCTGGACGCTGCCCGACGTGGTGATCGTGCGCGACGGCGCCCGGGCGATCCGGCTGTCGTCGCCGCTGGGCACCGACGCGCTGAAGGTGCTGGTCCGCGGCACCCAGCTGGTCTCGCGCATCGGCGCCGACGACCCGCGGCGGTAGCGACCGCCAGTTATTTCGCGGCGGCTGGCGACGGGGGCGAGGAAACATTGGCGTCGCGGCGCGCGCGCCACCGTGGGAGCGGATACAATTTTATCGCCGCCCCATGAGCCAGCGCCCGATCCTGCTTGTCGATCCGGACCGCGAGTTCCACGCCTTGCTCAGCCGCGAGCTGGGGCCCTACGGGTTCCAGGTCGTGCAGGACACCTCCGCCGACGCGCTGGCCCAGGTGGCCAAGCTGGGCGTCGTCGCGGTGGTGATCGCCGTCGACGAACCCGACAAGAAGGGCTACGCGACGTTCAACAAGGCCAAGAAGGGCGTCGCCGCCAACGTGCCGGTGGTGCTGGTCACGAGCAGCGTCGCGATCGACGCGTTCGCGGCGCACCGCAAGCTCAAGGTCCACGCCGACGAGTACCTCGACAAGCGGGGGCTCTCGACGGCCGAGCTGCTCGGCAAGCTCGACAACCTGATCGGCCTGGGCGAGCTGACCAGCGACGGCGAGCTGGCGATCCCGGTCGAGGTCGACGAGGTCGCGATCGACGACGACGTGCTGGTCGACGAGGTCGACAGCGCCGCGCTCGACCTCGGCGACGGCGAGGACTTCAACGAGGGCGCCCACACGGTGCACTCGTCGACCGGCTTCGACGACCTGATCGACGCCGAGACCGACGCCGCGTTCGCGGCGCTCACCGACGCGATGCCGATCGAGGCCGCGCAGGCCGCGCTCGCGCGCACGCCGTCGCCGACGCCGGCGCCGCCGGTGGCGCCGGTCGCCGAGCCGATCGTCGAGCCGATCGCCGAGCCGATCGTCGAGCCGTCGATCGAGGTCGAGGCCGCGATCCCCGAGCCGATCGCCGCGCCGGCGCCGCTGCCGCTGGCCGAGGGCGTGATCCCCGAGTCGATCGAACCCCTCGAGCCGCTCGAGACGTTCGAGTCGGTCAGCGCCTCGCTCAGCCTCACCGACCTCGAGCCGCTGCCGGCCAGCGACGCCGCGATCGAGCTGCCCCCGCTCGAGGAGCCGGCCCCGGCCGCCGCCGCGCCGCCGCCGCCCGCGCCGCCGCCACCGCCGCGTGGGCGCCCCACCAC
>JAEUJY010000068.1 GCA_016794525.1 Myxococcales bacterium | reverse complement strand
GTCTGGCAGGCGGTGTCGCCGTGATCGACGACGACCTCGCCGATGCGGCGGGCCGCGGCGATCGCGGGCTCGGCCAGGGCGTCGGACCGACCGCCGATCGCGATCAGCGCGGAGTTCATGCCCTCGCGGCTGCTGTTGGGCGCGTCGTGGATGCGCCGCTCGATCACCGCCAAGTACGGCGTGAACGCGGCGTCGGCGATCGCGCGGTCGTGCTGCGCCAGCTGCGCCATCACGGTCCAGCCGCAGCGCGCGACGTGGTCCTCGTCGGAGCCGACCCACTGCGCCATGCGCTCGAGGGCGATCGGCGACCGCGCCACGACGCCGGCCACCAGATCGATCACCGTGTGGTAGCGCGTCGCGCTGGCCCAGGCGTCGGCGGTGGCCACCGTCAGCTGCGCCGGATCGGCGATCAGCGCCGCCAGGCAGCGCGCGTCGGTGTTGCCGGTGTCCCACAGGCCGATCGCCAGCGCGTGATCGACGCCGATCCGCTTGGCCATCGCGCGCAACGTCGCGAACGACACGCCGAACAGCGGCTCGGGCGCGCCGTGGCGGCGGTAGGTCTTGCGGGTCTGCTCGCTGCCGGCGGCGGACAGCTCGCCGAGCGCGGTGGCCACGTCCATCCCCCGACGGTGCCACGCGCGGCGCAGCGTGTCACGCCGGTGGGCCGCCAACGCGAACCAACGCTGCCACCGCTCCGCGCACTCATGTATCGTCGCCGCCTATGTCGGAACCCCGGGGCCTCCGTCGCCCGTGCGCGCGCGCGCTCGCACCGCTCGTCCTCGTCGCCGTCGCCGCCTGCGGGGACGACGGCGGCACCACGCCGCCGATCGACGCCGGGCCGACGATCACCACCGCCCACTGCAGCTACGAGCCGGTGCCCGCCAACGCCGCGGCCGGGACCTCGGCGGCGGCGGCGCCGCTGATGGCGGGCGCTGGCGAGGCGCCGCTCGACGTGCCGGTCGGCACCGCGCTGGGCGGCTACACCGCCCGCGGGGCCTTCCTCGGCATGGCCGACAAGGTCGACAACCGCGAGGTGCCGCTGGCCGGCGGGTTCTTCCCGTCGGTCGGCGTCCACACCCGGCCGATGGCCAAGGCCCTGGCGCTGCGCGCCGGCGGCGAGACGGTCGTGTGGATCAAGGTCGACGCGATCTTCGCCTACGAGGGCTTCGTCTTCGATCTCGAGCAGCGGCTCGGCCCCGAGTACCGCGGCAAGATCTTGCTGTCGACCTCGCACAGCCACGCGGCGTGGGCCCAGTACACCGCGCACTCGCCGCTCAAGGTCGGCGCCAGCGAGCGGCGCAAGATCGTCGGCGACCGCTGGCTGGCCGGCTGCGAGGCCGCGGCGCGCGCCGCGATCGCCGACCTGCGCCCGGCCAAGCTCGGCGTCGCCACCGACACCAACTTCGACCCGGCCGACACCGTCACCCGCGAGCGGCGCGGCGAGAACGACGTGCTGCCCGGCGGCAACCGCAAGGACGACCGCCTGCACCTGATCCGCGTCGACGCCGCCAACGGCGATCCGATCGCGATCGTGCCGATCTTCGGCATGCACGGCACGCTCGGCGACGCCGACAACCCGCTGGCGTCGACCGACGCCGCCGGCGGCATCGAGGGCATGCTCGAGGAGCAGTTCGACCGCAAGGTGGTCGTGATGCAGGTGCAGAGCGCCGGCGCCGACGTGTCGCCGTCGGGCCACGGCTCGCTCGACTGCAACGTCCACCCCGGCAACCCGCGCGACCCGTGCTTCGGCAACTTCCTGGCCAGCGAGGGCAACGGCCGCGCGGCGCTGCCGATCTTGATGGCGGCGTGGACCACGGCGGGCGCGTCGATGTCCGACGCGCTGGCGCTGTCGATGGTGACCCGCTCGATCGAGCTGGGGCCCAAGCCCGAGACCTTCGCGATCCGCGGCGGCAGCCTGGCCTACGCGCCGTTCGATCTCGAGCGCCAGGCCGATCGCGTCGTCTACGACGGCACCGGCGCGCTGGCGTCGCCGATCGACGAGTACAACGCCCCGGTCGGCGCCGCGCTGTGCGAGAGCGAGACCGCGATGTTCCCGGCCGCGGCGATGCCCAACGTCGACGGCCTCACCACCTACGGCTCGTGCGTCCGGCTCGACATCGCCGGTGACATCATCGGCCAGCTCCTCCGGCTCGACCTGAGCGACGTCAAGGCCGACCGCCCCGCGTGCCAGACCACCCGCACGACCTTGTCGGCGCTGCGCCTGGGCGACTACCTGATCGCGACGATGCCCGGCGAGCTGTCGGTGCTCCTGTCGGACAAGCTGCGCGCGGCGTCGCCGGTCGACAGCGCCCACACCATCACCGTCGGCTACAGCCAGGGCCACGTCGGCTACATGCTGACGCCGGAGGACTGGCTGCTCGGCGGCTACGAGCCCAGCGTCAGCTTCTGGGGCCCGCTCGAGGCCGAGTACATCGTCGAGCGCTCGGCCGAGCTCTTGCCGCTGGCGATGATGCCGATGCGGCTCGACGGCGCGGCGGCCGGCACCGATCGCGTGGTCCCGCCGGCGGTCACCGACACCTTCCCGATCGACAACCCGGCGCCGCGCCGCGGCACGGTGCCGGCGACGGTGCCGATCGATCTGTGGATGCGCGCCGGCCTCCCCACGACCGCGCAGCCCGCGGCGACCGTGCCGCGGGTCAGCGGCCTGGCGACGTTCGTGTGGTACGGCGACGACAGCGCGGTCAAGACGCCGATCGTCACGCTCGAGCGCGCCGTCGGCCCGGGCTGGGCGCCGGTGACCCGCCGGAGCGGCCGCCCGGTCAGCGACGCCGACGTGCTGCTGTACTACGCGCCGGTGCCGCTGATCCGCGAGGCCAACCCGCAGGAGCACGTGTGGGCGGTCGAGTGGCAGCCGGTGCCGTGGACCGGCTCGGGCGTCGTCGCCGACGATCTCGATCACCGCGGCGCGGTGCCGCTGGGCCAGTACCGCTTCCACGTCGTCGGCGACGGCTGGGAGCTGTCGAGCGATCCGTTCGACGTCGTGCCGGCGCCGCTGACGATCACCGCCACCCGCAGCGGCTCGCAGATCAGCGCCGAGGTGTCGCTCCACGCGCCCAAGGGCTACCGCCTGCTCGACCTCGCCAACCCGTCGAACCGGCCGGTCCGGGTCAAGAACAACGCGGTCACGGTGGTCGGCAAGGACGCCGGCGGGGCCGCGGTCGGCGCGGCGCGCACCGGCACCACCAGCGCGACCGGCGTGGTCACCGTCGACTTCGGGGCCAGCGCCAGCTCGGTGGTGACGGTCGAGGTCACCGACAGCTTCGGCAACGTCGGCAGCGACGCCATCTGAACTCCACGGAGGTGTGGCGCACCTGGTCCCGCGCCTCCCCCCCGGGCGCGAGATCCGTCGGCGGGGTCCCGGTTCCGATCCCGCCGCCGCCGCCGGCTCGCCGCGTTGGCGTAGGATGCCCGCCGTGGTGCGTCCGCCCGACTCGACGATCGATCAAGGCCCCGGCGATCTGGCGGCGCTGGCGCCGCTGCGCGAGATCTCGCGGTACGTCGTGCTCGAGGAGCTGGGCGCCGGCGCGATGGGCGTGGTCTACAAGGCCCACGATCCCGACCTCGGGCGGATGGTGGCGATCAAGCTGGTCCACGCCGGCTCGACGCCGGCGCGCTCGACGCGGCTGCTGCGCGAGGCCCAGGCGATCGCCCGGGTGGCGCACCCCAACATCGTCGCGATCTACGACGTCGGCCTGGTCGAGGACCAGGTCTTCATCGCGATGGAGTACGTCGAGGGCCAGCGGCTGCGCGACTGGATGTCGGCCGGGCCGCGGACGCTGCGCGAGATCCTGCACGTCTTCGAGCAGTGCGCCCGCGGGCTGGCCGCCGCCCACGACGCCGGGCTGGTGCACCGCGACTTCAAGCCCGAGAACGTGCTGTTCGGCAACGACGGCCGGGTCCGGGTGGTCGACTTCGGGCTGGTGCGCTGGGCCGAGGACGAGGACGGCCCGCCGATCACCGAGGCCGGCATCCTGGCGCTCGATCAGAGCATCACGCCGGCCGGCGCCGCGGTCGGCACGCCGCGCTACATGTCGCCCGAGCAGATCCGCGCGAAGCCGGTGGGCGCCGCCGCCGATCAGTTCTCGTACTTCGTGTGCCTGTACGAGGCGGTGACCGGCCAGCGGCCGTTCCTCGGCGACAACATGGCGGTGCTGATGCGCGCGGTGACCGGTGGCGAGGTGCGGCCGTTCCCGCCCACCTGCGTCGCGCCGCGCTGGCTGCGCGCGGCGATCGAGCGCGGGCTCGCGGTCGACCCCGGCGATCGCTGGCCGTCGATGCACTCGGTGGTGGCCGAGCTGGGCCGCGATCGCGAGGCCGAGCGGCGCGCGGCGCTCGACGGCTCGGGCTCGACCGAGCCGATGATCGCGGCGTTCCCGCCGCCCGACGATCTGTTCGTGCGGCGCCGGGTCGAGGAGATGCGCACGCAGCTCGAGCGCGCGTGGCAGCTCAAGAGCCGCGGCAACCTCGGCGGCGCGCTGAAGATCGTCGTCGAGCTGGGGCCGCAGGTCGACGCGATCGGCTACCGGCCGCTGCGCGCCGCCACCCTGTACCTGCGCGGCAACCTGCAGTACCGCACCGGCGACGCCGCCAGCGCGCGGACCACGCTGCTCGAGGCCGCGCGCGAGGCGGCCCGCGCCGGCGACGACTGGCAGGTGGCCAACGTCTGGACGTTCCTGGTGCTGGTGGTCGGGCTCGGCCTGGGCCGCTTCGAGGAGGCCGAGGGCCTGGTCGCCGCCGCCGACGTCGCGCTCGAGCGCGTCGGCGAGAACGCGTCCCTGCGCTCGCGGCTGCTCAACAACTGGGGCACCTGCGAGCTGGCGCGCGGTCGCTACGGCGACGCCGCGGGCTGCTTCGAGCGCGCGGTCGAGCTCGACACGATCACCCACGGCGCCAACCACGGCTTCGTCGCGATGTCGCTGCTCCACCTGGCCGAGGCGCAGATCGCGGCGCGGTCGCTGCGCGACGCGGCGATCACGCTCGATCGCGCCGTCGCGGTCTGCCAGCCCGACCGCACGACGCCGACGCCGACGCGGCTGCGCTGCCTGGGCTTGATCGGCCGGCTGCGCCTGGTCGAGGGCCGCCCCGCCGAGGCGATCGGCTCGCTCGAGCGCGCGGTGCTCGGCTGGGAGCGGATGATCGGCCGCGAGCGCGCGCTGGGCGAGACGCTGCGCGACCTGGCCAACGCCCGCGGGGCGCTCGACGACCCGCGCGCTGACGACACCGCCAACCGCGCCGACCGCCTGCTGGCGATCGCGCCGCCGCGGACCGCGTAGCCGCGCGCTTGCCGAGCGTCAGCGAGGCAATCTCTCGGGGCTCGCGGTGCGGTCCTGGCGCGCCGTCAGTCCAGGAACTCCAGCGCCTCGCCGGCCATCCCGGCCACCAGCGCCAGCGCGACGACCGCCATGATCGCGTGGCCCGCGCCGGGGATGGCCATCCACTCGTCGTGCCAGCTGGTCGGCAGGAGCGCCGTCGTCGCGCCGAAGTACAGATCGGCCAGGGGGCTCATCAGGCCGGTCGCCTGCAAGAGCGCGACCGCGATCAGCCCGAGCACCAGCGCGCCGCCCGCCATGAGCGCCCACGCGAACACGTGCGGGTGCGCCCGCCGATACGAGCCGCGCCCGCGGCCCGAGTCGTCGGTGTCGCGCCGCCGCCAGCGCCGGTCGCCGTAGCGGTCATCGTCGTTGCGGTGGCTCGCGCGCCGGGTCCGCCCGCGGTCACGGTCGCGATCGCGGTCGCGGTCGCGGTCCTCGTGGTCGTCGTCCCGACGGCGGCGGTGGTCGCGCGAACGGTGGTCGGTGTCGAAGAAGTCGAAGTCCATGCAACTGAATCTGGGGCCGCGCTGCGTGTCCAGCAATGTGAAACATTGAGAGAGATATGTCGGCGCGGTCGACATGACGCGGGGCGTAGGAGGCGGAGCCGGAGTCGGAGTCGGAGCCGGAGCCGGAGTCGGAGTCGGAGCCGGAGCCGGAGCCGGAGCCGGAGCCGGAGTCGGAGCCGGAGCCGGAGCCGGAGCCGGAGCCGGAGCCGGAGCCGGAGTCGGAGTCGGAGTCGGAGTCGGAGTCGGAGACGTAGACGGTGCCGGAGCCGGAGACGGAGGCGGAGCCGGAGTCGGAGTCGGAGTCGGAGTCGGAGGCGGAGGCGGAGTCGGAGACGGAGACGGAGTCGGAGCCGGAGCCGGAGCCGGAGCCGGAGTCGGAGCCGGAGCCGGAGCCGAGCCGGAGCCGGAGCCGGAGCCGGAGCCGGAGCCGGAGACAGCCTCGCTGGCGCTCGGCTGGCGCTCGGCTGGCGCTCGACTACGGCGCTGGCCCCGGCACGTCATCGACTCCAATCAGGCCGCCGCGTCGCCGCCACCCGACCCGCAACAGCCACGTGTGCGGCGCCGCTGTCGGGCAACCGGCCCGCGCCAGCGCGCGTAGCCAAGGCGCGTCGGTTCGCACGGCGGCCTTCCAGCCGTCGAACCACAGATGCGAACACGCGCCCGGCCGCCGCTTGCGACGCCCGGCCGCCACCCACCGCGCCCGCTCGGACGCCGCGCGTCCTCCAGGGACAGCTGGACCGGCATTCGTCGACGTTGCGCACGCGCCATGATGATTTTGGCACTAATGCGATGGCGTCCCCATTCGTCAACGCTGGCACACCGATTGCGCGCTAGTACTGATTGATCTGATCCCTGACGGCTCGTTCCACAGAGACTTCAGCCCAGGTGTCCACATCCCCCCTGCCGCGGCCCGCGCTTCGGTTGAAGGGGTGGCGTCGGAGCCGGAGCCAGCGTCGGAGCCGGAGCCAGCGTCGGAGCCGGAGACGGGCACGGGCACGGGCACGGGCACGGGCACGGAGCCGGGTACGGGCACGGGCACAGGCACGGGCATGGGCACGGGGCGCTGTAAGCGCCTGCGGTCCGCGCGCGTTACTGTCGCGCATGCGTCGCATCCCCCTCGGCCTGGTCGCGCTGATCGCGCTCACGGCGGTCGCGCGCGCGACCCCCGTCGCGGTGCCGCCGGCGACGTCGCCGCCGCGGCCCTTCGCGCATCCCCACGCCGGCCTGGGCGGCGGGCTGGCGATCGGCACCCAGCGCCAGGACGGCGTCGACGGCTGGGTGGCGCGGCTCGACTACGAGGGCTTCCCGGTGCTCGCGCCGCGCGGCACCTTCGGCGGCCTGTTCGGCTTCGTCCCGGCGCTGCAGCTGTGGCGCGCCGGCGAGGACTGGGGCGTCGGCGTCCCGGTGGCGATCGCGCTCGGCGTGCGCGCGCCCGGCATCCGCGCCATGGCGCTGGTCGGCTTCGAGGCGATGCTCGTCGACGTCGTCGCTGACGACACCGGCTTTGGCCTCTACGCGCCGCTCGCCGGCGCCCGCGTCGCCGTCGACGTCGGCGGCTGGTACGCCGGCGCCGACGCCCGCGTCGAGCGCCGCTGGCAGATCGGCGCGCCCGATCACACCCAGTGGCAAGCCAGCATCGTCTTCGGCCATACGTGGGAGACGAAACCGAAGGCGCCGATGAGGTAGCGTCCACCCGACGAGGGACACCGAACCGTCAGCAAGCGAGGCCTGTGAAGATGCCGACTCTCTCGGACTACGTGAACGTGTTTGGCGAGGCCACGGCGGTCCTTCACGAGAAGGGGTATCAGGTCTGGTACGCCGAGGCCTCGAAGCTCTTCTTCGCCGAGAAGGACGGCTGGGACTTTGCGGCAGACTCGCCGACGGCGCTCCTGGGAGTCGTCGCGATCTACGAGGCACGCCAACCCAAGGCGTATCGTGAGTACTGGTGGTCCACGCCGCACGACTGGGACTTCGCGGCGATGCCCCGGCAACCGAACCGCCCTTACCGATCCGTCATGCGACGTGACTGAGACGACGCCGTCGGCGACTTGGTTGCCGCGAGGTCGCGGCGGCCGCCGAGCCAACCGCCCTCGCCGACGACGGACTGGCCGACCGGCCTGCGCCGGTGCCTGGTACTCGCTCGTTGTGAGGTTCGAGGGTGGCTGTGAAGCATGGAACAGCGGGGCGTCGCCCGAGTTGCGCTGCTCGCGCTGGAGCTCCGAGGAGAGCGATGTGCACCGGTGGGCCGCGCGCGGCACGCCTCGGCGGGTTGGACTGGTGGTCGCGTTCCATCGCGATCTGGTCGACGTGGAGTACGGCGCGTGACCAACTTCGAGGCCATGTGCGCGCAGCTCGAGGCGCCGGTAACCCGGATGCCCCCAGCCAAGCGGGCGCTCTTCTTGCTCGCGTATGCGCAGCGCTTGGCTCCCTTGTTCGAGGAGTATGAGCGGAAGGCGCCACGGCGTTCGGAGCGTTTCGACGGCATCCTCGATCAGTTGTGGCGCGTCGCGGCTCGTGGTGCCGCGACCGCCGTCGACAAGTCGATCCTCGAGGCCCTCGAGACGCTGATCCCCGGCGAGGACTGGGTCGTCGACGGCTTCTATGACGCGCTGGCCCAGAACGTCGGTGGGCTTGCGGCGGGTGCGCTGGAGATCATGCTGAACCCCGTGGAGGCGAGCGTCTGGCGCCCGGAGGCTGCGATCTTCGACACGATCCGGCTACTGCTCGCGGAGATGCGCCTCGGTTGCACCGACCCAGGAGACACGACCGAGGGGCGGTCGTTCGATGACTCCCTCCCTGGCGAGCCCCTGGTCGAGGAGGAACGCCGGTTCTGGCTAGGGACCGTCACGTGGCTGGAGTCGGACGCTGCAAGCACGGAGGACTTGCGGCGCCACGCGGTCTGCAACGCGCTGAAGATGGCCGACCTGCAGCCGGCACTCGCGCTGGGGCTCGCGAAGGACAGGGCCGGCGCGTGGCAAAGGTGAGCCTCCGCCTGCGCCGTGTCGTCCGCTCGGTGCGGTTCGATGGCGCCGCCAGAGACTTGGTTTGAGTTCGAGGAAGCGGGGTGGCAGTACCGATTCCGCGACGAGTCGCTGGTGGCGCGCGTGTTCGAGTGCCGTCGAAGCGGCGACCTGGCGTGGTCGCCGCTTCGTATGTGGGCGGCGCGTTGCAGGTCGAGGTCGAGGACGTGCTCGTCCCAGATGCGCAATCGATCTAGCAGTGCCGGAGGGCAGCCGCTCACCAGACCGTATCGTTGCCGCGCTTGACCTTGAACAGGTGGCGGCCGGTGGCGGTGATGGTGCGGGTGGTCAGCTCGTGCGAGGCGGACTTCTTGCCGGCCTTCTTGACGTCGGCGTCGACGTCGGCGGCGAAGTCGATCAGGTCGCCGACGGCGAGCGCCACGCCCGGGGGCAGCTCGTCGAAGCGTGCGGTCACGACCAGCTTCCACTCGCGGTCGCCGTACTTGCAGTCCTGCTGGTAGATGACGTGGCCGTCGTCGGTGATGCGGTCGATCCGGCGGGTGGTGCGGCAGCCGTAGGGGAAGCGCTCGGAGTCGGTGCGGGTCGCGGTGATGACGCCGTCGGCGACCTTGGTCACCTTGAAGTCGCGGAAGCCGCCGAGCTTGGGCTCCTCGGCCGGCGGGCCGAAGCCGAAGGCCTTCTCGACGTTCTCGACGCGCAGCGGGTCGCGCAGCTCGAGCGCCGGCGCCAGCTTCGCCAGCTCGGCCTTCTGCCAGGCGCGGGTCGCGGCCTCGTCGCCGACGATCGTCGGCCACGCCACGCGGCGCGCCGACATGTGGCCCTCGCCCCAGATGCTGGTCTGCGGCGTCGTGCGCACGCCGCCGCGGCTGGCGACCTGCGCGCAGTACGCGCTGCGCTCGTGGGCCGTGTCGTCGGTCAGCTCGCGGGTGCCGTCGCGCATGCGATCCATCGTCGGGAAGCGGCCGCTCGGGAACGACAGCCACGCGTGGCGCGAGCCGTGGTGGAAGGCGATCGCGTGGGTCAACACCGTCGCGCGGAAGCCGACCGGGCCGAACGGGTCCTTGTCGAGCGGCAGCCCGGCGGCGGTCATCGCCTCCTCGACCTGCGCGGCCAGCGCCGCGTAGCCCGCCATGCGCTCGTAGTAGTTGGTCAGCCCATCGACGCGGGCCAGCTCGGGAGCGAGCTTGGCGGCGACGTCGGCGTGGGCCTTGCGGCTGGCGGTGAACTCCGCGGCGCAGCTCTGCTCCCACGCGCGGTTGAACGCCGCCTGGGTCATCGCCTCGGCGTTCTCGCTGGCGTTGGTCCAGTCGCGCTGGCGCCACTCGAGGATCCACGTCGGATCGGGGTTCGCCGCCTGCCACAGGAGATCGCGGCCGACGTCGGTCTTGGCCAGCTCGTAGATCTCGTCCTGCCGCAGGTCGTTGATGCGGTGGTAGAGCACGTCGAGCGTGAGGCTGGCGTAGTACGGCGCGAGGTCGCCGACCGGCTTCGACGGCGGCGCGTCGGGGCTGGGCCCGGGCTGGGTCGCGCCGCCGGTGGTCGCGGGCGCGCTGGCGGTGCCGCCGTTGGTGGACTTGCCGCCACCAGGCAGCGTGACGCCGCCGGGCAGCTTCACGCCGCAGGCAGCCAGGAACAGAGCGCAGGACAGAGCGAGGGTCGGCTTCATACCCGCACCTACAGCAACCCCTGCGCCAGCGTAACTACGCGAACTGCGGGGGCGCCGCGCTCCCGACCGCGGCGCGCTGGACCCGATCGCCTCGGCGAGTGGGGCGCGACCGACCCAGCCGCTCAGGCGCCGACGAAGGCGAGCAGCGCGCGCACCACCGCGGCGCGGGTGGCGTCGTCGTCGATCACCTCGAGCGGGAAGCCGACGATCGCCGCGCGGCCGGCGATCCCGACCGCGGCGGTCGCGCCGCCAGCGTAGGTGAGCAGCGCGGTCGCGCCGCCGCCGGCGGTGAAGGTGTCGGGGTAGTCCTCGGGGTACAGCGCGGTGGGGCCGCCGAAGCCGAACGTCGCGATGCTCGCCAGCGGCCCCGCGCCCTGGGCGCGATCGGTGCCGGCGTCGTCGGCGGCGTAGGTGGCGCCGGCGGTGGCGGCGAGCCACGCGCGGCCGGCGCTGGTCGGGCCCAGGTCGAAGCCGACCTCGCTGCCCGCGACGATCACGCGGCCACCGCCGGCGAGGTACGCGTCGAGCGCCGCGCGCTCGGCGGCGGTGAGCGTGTGGTCCTCGGTCGAGTCGTCGCCGCACAGCCAGATCACCGCGGCGTACGGCGCGAGGTCGACGGCGTCCTCGCGGATCGCGCTGGCGCTGACGGTCGCGACGTCGCCGAGCCCGGCGCCGACCCGCGCCGCGGCGTCGTGGGCCAGCTGACCGTACGATCCGTCGACGACGCGCTCGAAGCCGTCGACGATCAACACCCGCGCGGCGCCGCCGACGACGAACGTGTCGCTGGGCTGGCCGGCGTCGCTCGCGAGGCCGGCCACCAGGGGGCGGACGCGCACCCGGGTCGGTCCGCTGATCGGCACGGTGGCCTCGGTGGCGTCGGCCGCCACCGCGACGGTCGACGCGCCGCTGGCGCTGGTCAGCTCGAGCTGCCAGCCGGTGACGTCGGTGTCGGCGGGCGCGCGCCAGCGCACGCGCGCGTGGCCGGCGTCGATCGCGGTGGCCGCGCGCAGATCGACGCGCGGGCCGCGGCGGCCGTGCGGCGCCATCCAGCGCAGTGCCTCGGTGTAAGCGTCGTCGTCGCGGGTCGAGCCTTCGTGGCTGGCGGCGGTGAAGGTGATCACCGGCGCCGGGCTGGCCAGCGTCAGCGACGTCGCGGCGTCGGCGACCGCCAGCCCGTCGGCGGCCAGCGTCGCGGCGAGCTGCTGGTTGTTGGCGAGCGTGCCGCCGCCGCTGGTGTAGTTCGAGCGCAGCGGCCGGCCGCTGCGGGCGAAGCCGCGGAACACGTCGAGGTAGCCGTACAGCGAGTCGTACAGATCGACCTGGCCGACCGCGAACGGCGCGTCGGCGGCCAGGTTCTGCGCGGTGGCGACGTAGCCGCCGGAGTGCGAGGTCAGCGTGACCTGGCCCAGCGCCGGCCGGGTGACGACGCCAGCGCGGTACAGCGCGATCAGCACCTCGGTGAACAGCGCGGCGGTGCCGGCGGGATCGGCGAGCTTGCCGAAGTCGCCCGACGCGGCGTTCACCGGCCCCTGCGGCACGATCAAGATCGCGTCGGCGCCGCTGGCGTAGAGCTGCTCGCGGTAGCGGTGCGCGGCGATCGTCGCGGCGATCGTCGTGTTGTGGCCGTGGAAGTGCAGCACGACGTCCTGCGCGTCGCGCTCGCGCCACTCGGCGGGCACGAAGACGTGGACGCGATCGTCGGTCCACGCGCGGCCCGGCGCGGGGTAGGGCGCCGTCGGCAGGTGCGGCACCGCGCTCTGGCCGATCGCGACGCCGCCGGCGCCGGTGACCGGCTCGAACACCAGCGGCGCGAGCCCCGGCGCGCCGGCCACCGCCCACACTTCGGCGGTCCAGCGCCCGAGCTCGCCCTCGACGGTGAGCGTGGCGCCGGCGATCGCCTCGGCGGCGGCGCCCTGCCAGCGCAGCGCGACGGTGGCGGCGGCGCCGGGCGCGAGGCTGCTCGGCCCGGTCACCGTGAACGCTGGATCGTCGACCCGCCACGCCAGCGCCGCGCCGGCGACGCCGACCAGCGCGACGTCACCGACGTTGGCGACGGTCACCGCGACCTCGCTCGCGCCGGCGCCGGCCTCGACGTACGGCAGATCGATCACCGCCGGCAGCTCGAGGCGCGCCGCCGGGACGCCCGCCGGATCGTCGCCGCACGCGGCCAGGCCGAGGGCCAGCGAGGCGAAGACGAGGCGGCGCACCGCGCCATCGTACCGCGCGGCGCCACCGACCTCACCCTCCAGGTGCGCGGGTGACGAACGCCGCACGAGGCGGGCGCGCCCGCGCCGAGATCGCGCGATGACCCCGCCGGGGTGAGCGGATAGCTCGTCGAGAAACTCGCGTCGATCGTGCGTCTTCCACGGTAGCGTCGGCTCGGCGCGCGTCGGCGGGGGGCCGGCGCGCCACAACCGATCGGAACGGAGGGAACGATGGCGAAGACCAAGAAGCAGCCGAAGGCGCGCGCGCCGCGCCGCACGTCCACGACCACGCGGGGCGCACGCACCGCCGCAGCGACGGCGGGGCCCGCGCGCGCACGCGCGGCGGCGGCGGCCATGGATGGCGACGAGCGGCGACCCGAGGCCGAGGTGGGCGGCACCCGGGTCGAGGGCGACGCGTTCCGCCGCGGCTTCCGCAACCGCGCGCCGCTGACGGCGAGCGCGCTGGCGCGCCGGGTGAGCGAGCTCGACGTCACGCCGACGGTGCCGGCCGAGGCGCTGCGCGCGGTCGTCAACCGCATCGACCCCAAGGGCGCGGTGGCCGTCGCGGCGCTGCCCGAGGACGTCAAGGCGACGCTGCCGGCGCTGCGCCCGACGGTGAAGAGCTTCCACGGCGCGAAGTTCGCGCTGGCGTACTTCCCGTCGAAGCTGATCTTCTCGCGCTGCGCCGACATGTTCGGCTACATGTCGTCGACGGCGGTGCGCGCCGCCAGCAAGCTGCCGTTCGACGCCACGCACCAGGCCCTGGTCGGCGCGCTCGGCGATCTGATGGGCGACCCCGGCCGCGAGACCGGCATCGCCGACTCGACGATCCCGGCCGGGTTCACCTACGTCGGGCAGTTCGTCGACCACGACATCACGCTCGACGTGTCGTCGTCGCTCGACGCCGCGACCGACGCCAACACGCTCAACAACATGCGCACGCCGGCGCTCGACCTGGACTCGGTCTACGGCCGCGGCCCGGCGCTCGATCCGTTCCTCTACGAGTTCCCGGCGGGCGGCGCGTCGAGCGCGATCAAGCTGAAGCTCGGCGCCAACCAGAACGTCGGCCCGGGTGGGCCGGGCGGCGCGGCGGGCGCCGCGGGGATGGTGGTCAAGACCGACTTCGACGTGCCGCGCGTGCGCGACACCAACACCGCGATCATCGGCGACCCGCGCAACGACGAGAACCTGATCGTCGCGCAGTTCCACCAGACGATGCTGCGGTTCCACAACCAGGTGGTCGACCTGCTGCAGCTGGCGTCGTTCACCGGCGACATCTTCGTCGAGGCCAAGAAGCTGGTCACCCACCACTACCAGTGGGCGGTGGTCCACGACTTCCTGCCGCGGATCTGCGGCTCGGCCGCGGTGACCAAGGCGCTGACGACGGTGGTGGCGCCGGTCGGCAGCGCGTTCCGCATGCCGGTCGAGTTCGCGGTGGCCGCGTACCGCTTCGGCCACAGCATGATCCGCGACCGCTATTGGGTGAACTTCAACTTCCCGGCGGCGACGCTCGGCCAGGTCTTCGAGTTCATCCGCAACCCGCGGCTGCCGGTGTTCTCCAACTGGGTCGTCGACTGGAACGCGTTCTTCGACACCGGCGTGGCGGTGCCGGTGCACAACAAGGCGCGCAAGATCGACAGCGTCCTGGCGGCCGGCCTCGAGACGCTGCCCGGCTTCACCGGCCTGATGGCGGTGCTCGCCAAGCGCAACCTGCGGCGCGGCCTCGCGCTCGGGCTGCCCAGCGGCCAGGCGATGGCCACCGCGCTCGGCATCGCGCCGCTGACCAGCGCCCAGCTGACCTCGGGGCTGCCGGCCAACGAGGTCGCGCTGCTCAACAGCAGCGGCGGCGTGCTGCTGACCAAGACGCCGCTCTGGTACTACCTGCTGCGCGAGGCCGCGGTGCTCGGCGGCGGCGAGCAACTCGGTCCGCTGGGGGCGCGGATCGTCGCCGACACGTTCGTGCGCATGCTCAAGCGCGATCGCGACTCGTACCTGAACGCCGCCGCCGGGTTCACGCCGTCGCTGCCGTCGGCCGCCGCCGGCGACTTCACGTTCGCCGACCTCGCGATCTTCGCCGGCGTCACCCAGCCGTAGCGGTCACGGCCGCGCGCACACCGCCGAGCGGATCACGAAGCGCACGCCCTCGGGGATCTCCAGCGAGAAGCTGGCGCCGCGGCCGGGCACCACGTCGAGCGTGATCGACGTGTGGCTCCACCGCGCCCACTGCTCGCCGCCGATCCAGAAGCCGTGGCCGTCGACCTCGCCCAGCTTCACGTCGCGCTCGCCCAGCTTGAACTCGCCCGCGGCGAAGCACATCGGCGCCGACCCGTCGCAGCATCCGCCCGACAGGTGGAACATCAGCGGCCCGTGCACCGCCGCCAGCCGACGCACCAGCGCCAGCGCCGCCTCGGTCGCGGGGACAGGATCCTGGGTCTCAGGCATTGGAGATGACTCGCGAAGGTTCGCCTGCCGGTCCCCCGATCAGAAGAAGCCCATCGGCTTGGGGTCGTAGGAGACGAGCAGGTTCTTGGTCTGCTGGTAGTGGTCGAGCATCATCTTGTGGGTCTCGCGGCCGATGCCGGACTGCTTGTAGCCGCCGAAGGCGGCGTGGGCGGGGTACAGGTGGTAGCAGTTGGTCCAGACGCGGCCGGCCTGGATGGCGCGGCCGGCGCGGAAGGCGGTGTGGAAGTCGCGGGTCCAGACGCCGGCGCCGAGGCCGTAGAGCGTGTCGTTGGCCTGGGCGATGGCGTCGTCGAAGCCGTCGAACGAGGCGACCGACACCACCGGGCCGAAGATCTCCTCCTGGAACACGCGCATCTTGTTGTGGCCCTCGAAGACCGTCGGCGCGACGTAGTAGCCGCCGGCCAGGTCGCCGCCGAGGTTGACCCGCTCGCCGCCCATGCGGACGCGCGCGCCCTCCTGCTTGCCGATGTCGATGTAGCTGAGGATCTTCTCGAGCTGATCGTTGGAGGCCTGGGCGCCGACGCGGGTGTCGGTGTCGAGCGGATCGCCGGGCTTGGACGCCGCGGCGCGCATCACCGCCAGCTCGAGGAACTGGCCGTAGATCTTCTTGTCGACCAGCGCGCGCGACGGGCAGGTGCAGACCTCGCCCTGGTTGAGCGCGAACATGCCGAAGCCCTCGAGCGCCTTCTGCCGGAAGTCGTCGTCCTGCGCCAGCACGTCGGCGAAGAAGATGTTGGGCGACTTGCCGCCCAGCTCGAGCGTCACCGGGATCAGGTTCTCCGACGCGTACTGCATGATCAGCCGGCCGGTCGTCGTCTCGCCGGTGAACGCCACCTTGCTGATGCGGCGGTTCGACGCCAGCGGCTTGCCGGCCTCGATGCCGAAGCCGTTGACGACGTTGAGCACGCCGGGCGGCAGGATCTTCCCGGCCAGCTCCGCGAACAGCATGATCGTCGCCGGGGTCTGCTCGGCGGGCTTGAGCACGACGCAGTTGCCGGCGGCCAGCGCCGGGGCCAGCTTCCACGCCGCCATCAAGAGCGGGAAGTTCCACGGGATGATCTGACCGACCACGCCGAGCGGCTCCTTGAGGTGGTAGCTGACGGTGTTGGCGTCGAGCTCCGCCATCGATCCCTCCTCGGCGCGCAGGCAGCCCGCGAAGTAGCGGAAGTGATCGATCGCCAGCGGCAGGTCGGCGGCCAGCGTCTCGCGCACCGGCTTGCCGTTGTCCCAGGTCTCGGACACCGCCAGCATCTCGAGGTTGGCCTCCATCGCGTCGGCGATCTTCAGCAGCGCCGCGCTGCGGTCGGCGACCGAGGTCTTGCCCCAGGCGACCTTGGCGCCGTGGGCCGCGTCGAGCGCGCGCTCGACGTCCTCGGCGCTCGACCGCGCGACCTCGCAGAACGGCTTGCCGTTGACCGGCGAGATGTTCTCGAAGTAGCGCTCCAGCTTCGGGCGGACGTACTCGCCGCCGATGAAGTTGTCGTAGCGGGTGCGGTACTGGACCTTGGAACCGGGGGTGTTGGGCTTGGCGTAGCGCATGGTGCCTCCTGGCGCGGACACCTCAGCAGCGGCCGTGCCAGCCGCGGCACCGACGCGTGGTCGCGGGGTTGGCCGTCGCACGCGCTGCGTCATGGAGCGAAACGCTCCACCGCGACGTCGCGGCCGTCGCGCGCCGCTCCAACCCGGGCCGGTCGCTGCGATACATTCGAGCCGCGATGGAGGTGCTCCTCGACGACGTCCCGGCCTGGCTGTGGCAGCGGTTCCACGACCACGCCGCGCGCTTCGAGGTGCCGCAGGCGTTCGCGCCGGTGGTCGAGCGCTGGCAGCGCGCGCACACGCTGGGCGCCGCCGCCGACGGCGCGGTCCCCGACGATCACCTGCTGCGCGGGGCGTCGCTGCGCGAGCACACCGAGCGCGCCGGGCTGATCGCCGCCGCCGCGACCCGCACCCTCGACGAGACCCAGGCGTTCCTGGCCGAGCGCGGCTACCTGCTCTTGCTGGCCGATCCCGACGGCGTGGTGGTGTCGACCCGCGGCGGCGGCGCGTTCGCCGACGAGGCGCGCCGGCTGCGGCTGATCGAGGGCGCGTGCTGGAGCGAGGCGGCGCGCGGCACCAACGCGATCGGCACCGCGCTGGCCGAGGCCCGGCCGACCGCGGTCAAGGGCCACGCCCACTACGGCCGGCGGTTCCAGAACCTGGTGTGCTACGCCGCGCCGGTGCACGGGCCCGACGGCCGCGCGCTGGGCGTGCTCGACGCGACCTCGACGCTGGACCGCGTCGACGACGTGGTCGGGTTCACCGTCACCGCCGCGGCGCGCGCCCTCGAGGACGCGCTGCGCCAGGGGGCCTACGCCAGCGCCGGCGCCGCGGTCGCGCGCGCGCTGACCCAGGCGTTCGAGCGGGTGCGCGGGCCGGTGCTGCTGATCGAGCCCCCGGGGCGGATCGCGCGCGCCAACGCCGCCGCCCACGACGTGCTCGGCGGGGTGCCGGTCGGGGCCCGGGCCCAGGCGGTGCTCGGGCTCGGCTTCCAGCCGCTGCTGGCCGAGGCGCTGGCGCCGGCCGCCCAGGGCGTCGAGCTGACCGTGCGCGATCACGCCGGCCGGGTCCGGCCGTGGCGTGCGTTCGTCGACCCGATCGCGACCGTCGACGGCAGCGTGATCGCGCTGGTGGTCTACCTCGAGGATCGCCCGACCCGGGCCGCGGCGCGCGCGCTGGCCGCGCCGGTCGACGATCCGTTCGCCGCGCTGTTCTCGGCCGACCCCGCGGTCGATCGGTCGCTGGCCTTCGCGCGCACGATGGCGGCGTCGACGGTGCCGGTGATGATCCTGGCCGAGACCGGCGCCGGCAAGGAGCTGGTGGCCTCCGCGATCCACCGCGCCAGCCCGCGCAAGGACGGCCCGTTCGTCGCCGTCAACTGCGGCGCGATCGCGCCCGGCCTGCTCGAGAGCGAGCTGTTCGGCTACGCGCCGGGGGCGTTCTCGGGCGCGGAGCGCAGCGGGCGCAGCGGCTACCTGGCCGAGGCCTCCGGCGGCACGCTGTTCCTCGACGAGGTGGCCGAGATGCCGGCGGCGATGCAGGCCGCGCTGTTGCGAGTGCTCGAGAACGGCACCTACCGCCGGGTCGGCGAGGCCCGCGCCGCCCACGCCGACGTCCGGATCGTCACCGCGACCTGCCGCGACCTGCCGACGCTGGTCGCCGACGGCCGGTTCCGCCAGGACCTGTACTACCGCCTCAAGGGCGCGACCGTCGTCTTGCCGGCGCTGCGGGCGCGCGGCGATCGCGTGGCGCTGGCCGAGCACCTGGTCGCGCAGCTCGCGGCGCGGCAGGGTCGCGCGGTGCCGCCGCGGATCGATCGCGACCTGGCGGCGTGGATCGAGGCGCACGCGTGGCCGGGCAACGTCCGCGAGCTGAAGACGGTGCTCGACGTCGCGCTGGTGATCGCGGCCGGCGCGCCGACCTTGACCTGCGCCCACCTGCCGCCCGACGTCGCGGCGCCGGCGCCGGCGCCGGCCCGCCTCGAGGACGTCGAGGCCGCGACGCTGCGTCAGGCGCTGGCCGCCGCCGCCGGCAACGTCAGCGCGGTGGCGCAGCGGCTGGGGGTGGCGCGCTCGACGGTGTACCGGATGATGCGGCGGGCCGGGCTGCGCGCCGCCGACGATCCCGACGCGTGACGCGCGGCGGGCGGCCGGGCCAGCTCAGGCCGCGCCGTGGGCGGCGGTCGACGCGTGGTCGCCGCCGAGCCGCGCGCCGGGCGGCGCGGCGAACGCCAGCTCGGTGAGCGCGCGGGCCACGTCGGCCATCCGCGGCCGCATGCGCAGGTCCTTGGCCAGCATCCGCATGATCAGGCGTTCGAGCTCCTCGGGCAGCTCGCGGTGCGCCGACGGCGGCACCGGCAGCTGGTCGCAGTGGCCGGCGCGCATCTCGGCGACCGAGCCCTCGAACGGCGTCGCGCCGGTCACCAGCTCGTAGAGCGTGCAGCCGAGCGCGTAGACGTCGGTGCGGGCCTCGACGTGGCCGGCCCACTGCTCGGGCGCCATGTAGCCCGGCGTGCCGGCGATCTCCTCGAGCGCGCCGCCGGCGCGGCGGGCCACGCCGAAGTCGACGACCTTGGCGGCCGGCCAGCCGGCCAGGCCCGCGTGGTACAGCAGCATGACGTTGTCGGGCTTGAGGTCGCAGTGGACCAGGCCGGCGTCGTGGATCGCCGCGGCGGCGTCGGCGACCTGCGCGGCGATCGCCACCGCGGCGCCGATCGCCAGCGGGCCGCGATCGAGCAGCGCGCCGAGGTTCTCGCCGTCGAGCAGCTCCATCACCAGGTACGGCAGGCCGGCCGCGGTCCGCCCGGCCTCATCGATGCGGACGACGCCGGCGTGGTGGACCGCGTGGGCGAGCGTGTGCTCGGTGAGCAGCCGCCGCGCCACCGCCTCGTCACCGATCCACGGCGTGCCCGGCAGCTTGATCGCCGCGCGCGCGCCGGTCGTGCAGTGCTGACCCAGGTACACGCTGCTCATGCCACCCTGCGCGAGCTGGGCGATCAGCGCATAGTCACCCACCACCGGCGGCGGCGGCTCGGGCAGCGGCGGCGCGACGGCCGGCGGCGGGCCGTCGACGAGCCGCAGCGTGACCGCGGTGCCGGACCGCTGCGCGGCGAGCTGGTGTGGGTGACCCCCGAGTCTGTACGTCGACATTGGCGGTGCTCGTTGGTGCAGAACGCGGGCCAGCGCGGTCACAAATGATCTCGACGGCCTTGGAGCGTTAGGTCGACCACACGTCGCCATGTTTGACGGGGTGTGGAACACCACGCGGGCGTCAGCAGAGGCCCGCGATCAGCTCGCCCGCGAGGTGGACGCCCTCGACGCCGCGGGCCAGGGCCTCGGCCGGATCGATGCCGAGGCGCTCACACAGCGGCGCCGCCTCGGGGCCGAGCACGCCGGGGCCCAGCGCGTCGGGGCCGAGCTCGTCGGGGTCCAGCGCGTCGGGGTCCAGCGCGTCGGGGCGGCGCGGCGCGGTGACGGCGCGCGCCAGCGCGACGAGATCGATCGCCGCGCGGGTCGTCCGCGCGAGCGCCCGGGCGCCGGCCACGTCGGGTTCGTGGTGGAACTGCGCGACCGGGCCGAGCTCGGGGAACAGCCGCCAGCGCGCCGCGACCAGCGCGCCGACGTCGCTGTGGTCGAACCCGAACGCGTCGCGCTCGATCTGCGGCTGCGCGTCGTCGCCGGGCACGAAGCCGGCCCGGGTGTAGCTCGGGCCGAGGAAGCGCTCGAGCGCCATCGTGCCGACGTCGTGGAGCAGCCCGCACAGGAACGGATCGGCGGAGGGGCTCGACGCGGCGTGGCGCGCCAGCGCGTCGCTGGTGCAGGCGACCCGCAGCGCGTAGGCCCACAGCGCGCGGGTGAAGCGGGTGCCGCGACCCGCGAACTGCGCCGCGACGACGACGCGCCGCAGCTGGTCGCTGCCCAGCGCCTGCACCGCGTAGCGCAGGTTGGTCACCTGGCGCGCGCAGAACGCCGACGTCGAGGCGAGCCGCAGCACCCGCGCCACCAGGCCGCCGTCGACCGCGAGCGTGCGTTCGAGCTCCACCCACGAGGCGCGGCCGTCGAGCAGCACCGCGAGCAGGCGCTGCACGACCACCGGGGCCGGCGCGCAGACGTCGAGGGTGTCGACCGCCTGCTCGAAGCAGGCGAGCGGGTTGGGCGCGAGGGTGGGGCGCAGCGGCATGGGGCCTCGGGCGGCGGCGAGCGCGGCGGTCGCCGGCAGGTCGGGTCAGGTCGGCGGCGTGCGCGGCACCTCGACGACGAAGCACGAGCCGGTGGGCTCGCCGCGCCGGTACGCGACGTCGACGCCGATGCCGCGCAGCGTGTACGCGGCGATCGCGAGGCGGATCGGGAGCTCGGTCGGGCGGTTCCAGCTCAGCGGCTCGAACAGCGCCGCGGCCAGCGGCGCCGGGACGCCGGGGCCGTCGTCGAGGACGGTGAACCGCACCCGGGCCGCGTCGGCGTCGACCCGCAGCTCGAGGTGGGCGCCGGCCGGCGCCAGCGTGCTGGCGGCGGTCACGAGGTCGGCCACCGAGCGGACGAACAGCGTGTCGGCGAGGTCGAGCTCGACGTCGGCGTCGACGACGACCCGCAGCTGGGCGCGCTCGCGCACCGCGCCGCCGCAGTGGCGCACCACCCGCTGCACCAGCTGCGCCACCGGCACGCGCCGCGGCTTGACCACGCCGTCGCTGAGGAACTTGCGGGTCGCGACGAACAGCTCGAACGCCTCGCGCGCCACCGCGGTCACGTCGTGGGCCGCCTCGATCACGTCGGGCGCGGCGTCGGCCGGGAGCGCGTCGACCAGCGCGGCGACGGCGCCGTCGACGCTCTGCAGCATCGACGCGACGTCGTGCAGGAGCGAGCCGGTGATCGTCCCGATCGTGGCGTGGCGCATCAGCTCGTCGACCCGCGACCGGGTGACGCCCGGCGCGTGGGCGCTGACGACGATCGCGCCGGCCCGCCGCTGCGCCGACTGGACCAGGTGCTCGACCATGTCGCGGGCCAGCGTGCCGGCGCCGACCGCGCCGATCCGGATGCGGCCGTCGCGATCGATCGCGCGCTCGAGCTGCCAGCCGCCGGGCGCCGCCGTCTGCGGCTGGCCCACCCGGACCGCGCCGTCCTGGATGAGCCACGCGGTCTCGACGTTGGCCAGCTGGGCGACGCGCAGCGTCACCACCTCGCCGAGCTCCTCGAGCGAGGCGACCGCGGTCAGCTGGATGTCGAGGTCGCCGAGGCCGATCGCCGACTCGAGCGTCGACGTGAGGTCGTTGGTGCGCTGGCGCTGCTCGAGCGCGCGCCGCAGGACGACCTCGATCTCGTCGTACCAGGGCTTGCCGACCTTGAACGGCGCGTCCGGCCGCAGCAGCGCCGCGTGGGCGCGCTCGTCGGCGTAGCCGGTGAGCAAGATCCGGATCACGCCGGGGTCCTGGACCCGCGCGAAGTCGAGCACCTCGATGCCGTCGTGGTCGGGCATCTTGAGATCCGAGATGACGACGTCGTAGGTGCGGCTGGCGAGGGCGGCGAACGCCTCCTCGCCGCAGGTGGCCGACTCGACGCGGTAGTCGCGCGACAGCTCGTCGTAGAGCGCGGCGCGGACGTCGTCGTCGTCGTCGACGATGAGGATGCTGACGGGGGTGGTCATGCGGCTCTCGCAGGGACGGAGATCTCGAAGCACGCGCCGACGGGACGCACCTGGTACGTGATGTCGCCGCCCCAGGCGCGCGCGAGGCGCTGGGCGGTCGCCAGCCCGAGCCCGGCGCCGGACGGGCGCGCGGTCACGATCGGTTCGAACAGCCGGGCCGCGACGTTGGGCGCCAGCCCGCCGCCGCTGTCGGTGACGGCGACGATCCACGCCGGGCCGTCGCGGCGGACCTCGAGGTCGAGGGTGCCACCCTCGGGCATCGCCTTGATCGCGTTGTCGAGGACGTTGGCCAGGACGTGGTGCAGCGGATCCTGGGGCACGGTCGCGGGCAGCGGGCCGCGGTAGCCGCGGCGCACCTGGATGGTCTGGAGGCGCGCCGACGCCATCGACAGCGCGGTGTCGACCTCGCGGGCCAGATCCAGCGCGCCGGGCGCGGCGGCGTGGGCGCCGACGCGATGGACGTTGACCACCGCCGCGACGTGCTCCTCGATCCGGCTGGCGGCGCCGCGGGCGCGGGCGACCAGCCGGGTGATCTCGGCCGCGTCGATCGGCTCGGCGGTGCGCCGATCCATCGTGCGCAGCGTGCTGAGCAGCGCCGCGACCGGGTTGTTGAGGTTGTGGGCGACCGTCGCACACAGCTCGCCGATCGCCGCCCGCCGTCCGAACTGCGCGACCTGGCCGGCCATCGCGGCGATCTCCTGGTTGCGCAGCTCGAGCGTCTGCTGGGTCTGGCGGAGCTCGCCGACGAGGCGTTCGAGCTCGGCGTGGGCGGCGTGCAGCGCCCCGTGCTTGGCGATCAGCTCGCGCTCCAGGGCGTGGCGCGCGGTGGTGTCGCGGGCCACGCAGGCGGCGATCGGCCCGCCGCGGGCGTGGTCGACGTGGGCGATCGTCAAGGTGACGTAGCGGGGCGGGGCGTCGGGCTGGCGCAGCGCGACGTCCTCGTAGTGGCCGGCGTGGTCGAAGATGCTGGCGTCTCGGCCGTCGCTGTCGTCGGCGGCCAGCAGCGCGGTGACCGACGCGCCGACCAGGTCGTCGACCGGCACGCCGAGCAGCTCGACGCAGGCCGGGTTGGCGGCGACGACGCGGCGAGCCCGCCGCTCGACCAGGAACGTCGCCTCGAGGCCTGCCGTGAACAGCAAGCCGAAGACGTCCTGGGCGAGGTCGGAGCTCGTCGCGCCGGGGTCGAGTCGCATCGCACGGTGAATCGGCCGCGCGGCGGCCCTGTCAACCCCGCCGACATCGGCGGGCGTGGCGCGAGCGACGGCCTGTGAACGTGCGGCCTTGCGCTGGGCCTGACGCTTGCAATGCCCAGCGACGTGTCGCGGATCTACGATGCAGTCGACCGGCTCGAGGTGGCGATGTCCTACCATCGCGACCGGCACAGCGTCCTCGCGAGCAACGTCGCCCACCTCGACACACCCGGCTACCGCCCGCTCGATCTGCAGCGGACGCCGGCGCCCGAGGCGACCCGGCCGTGGCTCACCAACCCGGCGCACCAGGCCGGCCCGGCCGGCGGCGTCGAGGACCGGACCGTCGTCGACGACGGCGGCGCGCTGGCCGGCCCCGACGGCAACGCGGTCCAGCTCGAGCGCGAGCTGGCCAAGATCGACGCGAACCGCGTCCGCTACGGCACGTCCGCCGAGCTGGTGTCGCGGCGGATGGCGCTCCTGCGCTACGCGGCCGGCGACGGCAACTCCTGACCCACCACGAGGCAGCCATGGACTTCTTCACCGCGATGGAAGTATCGGCGTCGGGGCTCTCGGCGCAGCGCACGCGCATGACGGTCTCGTCGTCGAACCTGGCCAACGCGTCGACGACCCGCGCGGTCGGCGGCGGGCCCTACCAGCGCCGCGACGTCGTGCTGGGCTCGGTGCCGATGAACAACGGCGGCCCCGGCGTCAGCGGCGTCGCGGTCCAGCAGATCGTCGCCGATCCCAACCCGCCGCGCCTCGAGTACGACCCCGGCCACCCCGACGCCGACGTCGACGGCTACGTCGCGTACCCCAACGTCAACCCGGTCGAGGAGATGGTCGACATGATCACCGCCTCGCGCGCCTACGAGGCCGGCGTCACCGCGCTGTCGACCGCGGTGTCGATGGCCGAGCGCGCCCTGGGGATCGGCCGATGAGCGTCGCGCCGATCGCCCCGATCGCGCTGCCGACCGGCAGCGAGGTCACCGGCCCGCGCAAGGTCGGCGACGGCGCCGCGTTCGGCGACGTGCTCGGCGACGCGATCGCCAGCGCCCGCGCCACCGAGGCCACCGCGACCGACCTGGCCGCGCGCTTCGCCCAGGGGGACACCTCGGTGGGCATCCACGAGACCGTCATCGCCGCCGAGAAGGCCAACGTCTCACTGCGCTACGCGACCACGCTGAAGAACAAGCTGATCGAGGCGTACCGCGAGCTGATGGCGACCCAGGTGTGACCCCGAGCTGAGCCATGGCCGAGCCCACCCCACCTCCCACCAACCCGCTGCTCGCGATCGCGAGCCAGGCGCGGGCGCTGTGGCAGCGGCTGCCGAGCCGGGCCCGGCTCGGCGCGATCGCGACGGTGGTGGGCATCGTCGGGGTGATCGCGTTCCTCGCGCTGCGCCCCGGGCCGGGGCCGTGGCGCCCGGTCGCCGAGCGGCTGACCCCGGCCGACGCCAGCGAGCTGAGCAGCGTGCTCGCCGAGCGCGGCATCGAGCACCGGCTCGGCCGCAACGGCACGACCGTCGAGGTGCCGGCCGCGCAGGTGGCGCAGGCGCTGGCCGCGGCGCGCGCCGCCAACGTCCCGCACGGCGGCGTCGGCTTCGAGCTGTTCGACGGCACCAAGCTCGGGCGCTCGGACTTCGTCGAGAAGGTCGACCTACGGCGGGCGCTGCAGGGCGAGCTGGCCCGGACCATCGCCACGCTGGCGCCGGTCGAGGCCGCGCGCGTCATGATCGCGCCCGGCACGGTGTCGGTGTTCAAGGACGTCGCCAAGCCGGCGACCGCGTCGGTGACGGTGCGCCTGCGGCCGGGGCAGACCCTGGCGGCGGCGCAGGTGCAGGGCATCAAGAACCTGGTCGCCGCGGCGATCGACGGGCTCGAGGCCGAGCGCGTCGTCGTCGTCGACCAGCGCGGCGCGATGCTGAGCGCCGACGAGCAGCAGCACTCCGACGACGCCGCCCAGATCGAGCAGGGCATCGCGGCCGAGGTGCGGGCGCTGCTCGAGCGCGCGCTGGGGGTCGGCAAGGTCGAGGTGGTGGTGCGGGCCGACGTCGACCGCTCGAAGGTGACGCGCAGCGAGGAGATCTACGACCCGGCCGCGACCGCGCTGCGCAGCTCGTCCGAGACGCTCGACGCCGCTGCCAGCGCGGCGAACGCCGCCACCGCGCCCACCACCAGCGGCGTCGCCGGCGTCCAGGCCAACCTCCCGGGCGGCCCGGCCGCCACCACCGGGGCGGGTGGCGCCGCGTCGACCGCTGGCACGATCCAGGCGACCAAGAACTACGAAGTCAGCCGGAAGGTCAACAACATCGAGGAGGCGGAGGTCCGGATCAAGAAGCTGCAGGTGGCGGTGCTGGTCGACTACCGCGCCGTCGACGACGGCGATCCCGCGCCGCTCACGCCCGAGGAGCTCAAGCAGTACACGGCGATCGTCCACGCCGCCGCCGGCCTCGACGACACCCGTGGCGACCAGCTCGAGATCCGCTCGGTGCCGTTCGCCATCGAGCCCGAGCCGAAGCTCGCGCCAAAGCCGATCTCGAAGCTGCCGGTGCCGCTGCCGGCGATCCTGGGCGGCCTGGCCGCGCTGGTCGCGGTCGCGGTGGTCGTGATGACGATGCGTCGTCGCCGCAAGGCCGCGGCCACCGCGGCGACGCCGACCCTGGCGCTGCCCGCGTCGCTGGCCGAGGTCGAGCGCGCCCTCGACGCGCCCACCGACGGCACCGCGCCGGCGCTGCCGCCGCCCGCCAACGAGCGCTCGATCGAGGAGCGCGTCCTCGCCGCCGTCAAGACCGATCCCGCCCGCGCCGCGCGCGTGCTCGCCAGCTGGCTGAGCGAGCCCGACGCGCCGGCCACGACCGCCAAGGGAGGCAAGGCCGCATGACCATCAGCACCCGCCACGGCACGCCGATCGGCCCGCGCCACAAGGCCGCGATCGCCGTGCTCGCGCTCAACGAGGAGGTCGCCGGCGAGATCCTGTCCCAGCTCGACGACAAGGAGCTGAAGGCGCTGGCCGCCGCCGTCGACGAGCTCGACCTGGTGCCGAGCGAGGCGCTGGTGGCGGTGCTCGACGAGCTGGTCAAGTCGATGGCGGGGCCGGTCTCGGTGGCGCGCACCGGCGGCGCCGCCTACGTCCGCAAGCTGGCGACCCAGTCGCTGGGCGCCGACCGCGCGCAGCGGCTGTTCGCCCCGCTGACCCCGGCCGAGCCGTCGCCGCTCGAGCTGGTGCGCTCGGCGCGCGTCAAGTCGCTGGCCGAGCTGTTGTCGGAGGAGCACCCGCAGATCGCCGCGGTGGTGCTGAGCCAGCTGCCGGCGCGCACCGCGGCCCAGGTGCTGCGGGCGATGCCCGACGAGCGCGCCGCCGATCTGACGGCGCGCGTCGCGGCGATCGAGGAGATCCCCGAGAGCGCGGTCACCGAGGCGTCCGAGGCGCTGGCCCGGGCGCTGGCCGCGACCGGCGGGCTGTCGTCGTCCGACCAGCGCACCGAGTTCGACGGCCTGGCGTTCGCCGCGGCGCTGCTCAACGAGCTGCCCGCCGAGCAGGGCGACGCGCTGCTCGACCGCGTCAGCCAGCAGGACGCCGCGATCGCGACCCGGGTGCGCGAGGCGATGTTCACCTTCGAGGACCTGCTGCGCATCGAGCAGCGGCAGATGGGCCCGCTCTTGCGCGCGGTCCAGAGCGAGGTGCTGGTCATGGCGCTGCAGACCGCGGGCGAGGATCTGCGCGCCCACCTGTTCGGGGCGCTGTCGCAGCGCGCCGCGCAGACGCTCAAGGAGGACCTGGCCGCGTCGAAGCCGCGACGCATCTCGGAGGTCGAGGCGGCGCAGCGGCAGATCGTCGAGGCCGCCACCCGGCTGGCCGCCGAGGGACAGATCACGATGCCGCCGCGGGGCGAGGGCTGAGCCGTGGCCACGCCCCCCCGCGCCGCCTGGATGACCGCGACCGCGCCGCCGCGCCGGACGCTGGCCGAGGCCCTGCCGCGCCAGGCGACCGCGCCGACGACGTCGTGGCTGGTGCGCGAGGCCGCGCCGGTCGTCGTCGCGCCGCCGCCGCCACCGCCGTGCCCGGCCTGCGCCGAGCGCGCGGCCGGCGAGGCCGAGCTGCGCGCCCGCATCGCCCGGGCCGAGGAGGAAGGTCGGGCCGAGGGGCTGCGCGAGACCGCGGCGCTGCGCGCTCGGCTGGCCGCGGTCGTGACCGCGCTCGAGCGCGCGCAGGCGGCCCAGGCCGGCGCCGCCGCCGAGGCGATCGTCGACGTCGCGCTCGCGGTGTGCGCCGAGCTAGCGCCGGCGGCGGCCGGGCTCGACAAGAGCGGCGTCGCCGCGCTGATGGCCGAGGTGGTCGGCGCGGCGGGCGGTCAGCCGATCACGCTCAAGGCCCACCCCGACGACGCCGCCGAGCTCGGGGCCGATCTGCCCGAGGCGGTGCGCCTCGAGGCCGACCCGGCGCTGGCGCCCGGCGAGATCCGCGCCCACGGCGCGCGGCTGGTGATCGACGCGAGCTGGGCCGTGCGCCTGGCCGCGCTGCACGAACCGCTGGTGGCGCTGCTGCGCAGCCGCCGCGAGGTGACGCCGTGATCGACGCTGGCGCGGTGGCCCGCACGGTGCGCGCCCACGCCGGGCCGGTGGTCGGCGGGCGGGTCATCGAGGTGACCGGGCTGATCGTCCACCTGACGTCGTTCGCGGTGCGGGTCGGCGACATCGTCGAGATCAGCACCGACGAGGCGCCGCTGGCGTGCGAGGTGGTCGGCTTCCGCGGCGACGATCTGATGGCGGTGCCGCTGGGCCCGGCCCGCGCGATCCGGCCCGGCGCGCCGGTGTGGCGCTCGGGCGCGCGCTCGCAGGTCGCGGTCGGCGACGAGCTGCTGGGCCGCTTCATCGATCCGTTCGGCGCGCCGCTCGACGGACTGCCGCCGCCGCGCGCCGACGCCCGGGTGCCGGTCGACGGCCGCCCGCTGGCGATCGCCGAGCGCGCGCAGGTCGATCGTCGCTTCGCCACCGGCGTCCGCGTCGTCGACGGCCTGCTGCCGTGCGGGCGCGGCCAGCGGGTCGGCATCTTCGCCGGCGCCGGCTGCGGCAAGAGCGTGCTGGTCGAGCAGATCGCCGCCCACGCCGACGCCGACGTCGTCGTGATCGGGCTGATCGGCGAGCGCGGCCGCGAGGTGCGCGAGCTGATGGCGTCGCCGCGGCGCGGGCGCATGGTCGCGGTGGTCGCCACCGCCGATCGCTCGCCGCTCGAGCGCGTGCGCGGCGCCGCGACGGCGTGCGCGATCGCCGAGCACTTCCGCGCCTGCGGCAAGGAGGTGCTGCTCGTGATCGACTCGCTGACGCGCTACGCGATGGCGCTGCGCGAGATCGGGCTGTCGCTCGGCGAGCCGCCGGCGACCAAGGGCTACCCGCCGAGCGTGTTCGCCGCGCTGCCGCGGCTGCTCGAGCGGGTCGCGCCGGCCGCCGACGGCGGCGCGATCACCGGCTTCTTCACGGTGCTGGTCGAGGGCGACGACCTGTCGGATCCGATCGCCGACTCGGCGCGGTCGCTGCTGGATGCCCACGTCGTCCTGTCGCGCGACCTCGCCGACCGCGGCCACTTCCCGGCGATCGACGTGCTGGCCAGCGCGTCGCGTGTCGCCCGCCGGGTCGCGAGCCCCGAGGCGTGCGCGCTCGCCGAGCGCGCCCGCGGCGTGCTGTCGGAGCGCCGGGCCGCGCTCGACCTCCAGGCGCTGGGCGCGTACGCGCCGGGCGCCAACCCTGCGCTCGACCGCGCGCTGGCGGTCGGCGCGCGCATCGACACCTGGGCCCGGCAACCGCCCGACGTGGCGGTGCCGTGGCCCGACAGCCTGCGCCGCCTCGCCGCGGCGCTCGACCAGGAGTCGCCATCGTGACCATCCGCCCTCGCTCGCTCAAGGCCGTCCACGTCGCCCGGACCCGCCTCCGCGATCTGGCCAGCGCCGGCCTCAGCCAGGCCCAGGCCGACGCCGGCGCCGCCCACGCCGCCGCGGCCACCGCCACCGCCGAGCTCGATCGCACGCTCGACGACTGTCGGCGGCGCATGAACGCGGCGTCGATCACCGGCCTGATCCGCATCTCGGCCGAGGTCGAGACCCACCGCGCTGAGGCCACCCAGGCGGCCGCGGCCAGCGCCCAGGCCGCGACCGCCGCGCGCGAGGCCAGCGAGGCGCTGGCGCGGCGCGAGCGCGAGCTGCGCACGGTCGACCGCGCGATCGAGCTGGCGCTCAACGTCACCGAGGAGCTGCGCGCCGCCGACGAGCAACGCCAGAGCGACGACCTCAACGGCCGCCGGCGGTGGCCGTGAAGGCCGCCGGCGTCGAGCTGGCCGCGCCGGCGTCGGCCCCACCGGCGGCCCGGTCGCCCGCGCGCAACGATCGCTTCCAGCGCGCCCTCGACGAGCGCGAGCGCGACGACGCCGACGACGACACCCAGCCGCGCGCGCGTCCGCCGCGCGGGCCCCGCCGCCTCGGCGATCGCCGCGACGCGGCGCCCCCGGTCGCGTCGCTCCCCAACGGGATCCCGACCCGGCCCGACGACGTCGAGCTCGAGGTGCGGCGCTGGCTGACCTCGCTGTCGATCGCCGCGGTGCAAGGCGGCGGCTCGGTCGCGGGCGTGCCCAGCCCCGCGTCCGCCCCTGGCCCCGCCGCGGCCGCGCCCGACGGCGCGTCGGCCACCCCGCCCGCCACCGCGACGCCGCCCGACGCCGCCGCGGTGCTGGCGATCGAGCTCGCGCCGGCCGAGGCCGCGGCGGCCGCCGCCGTCGCCACCGCCGAGGTCGATCCCGGGGCGCTGGTCGACGTCGTCACCGCCGCGCTGGCCCGGAGCCCGCGCGCGACCGCGACCGGTCCGAACGCCGAGCCCACCGCGCCGGTCGACGGCGCCACGCCATCGCCGTCGCCGCTGGCCGCGCCGTCCGCGCTGGCCGCGGCGCCCGCCGCGATCCACGACGCCCGCCCCGCGCTGGTGGCCGCCTCCGCGCCCGAGCCGCGCGACCTCGAGGCGCGCCTGACGCCGCCGGCGCCCACCGATCGCGCGCGGCTCGTCCTCGACCACGACGGCGAGCGCGTCGTCGTCTCGGTGGCGGTGCGCCACGGCGCGGTGTCGGTGGCGATCGACGCCGCGGCGTCGACGCTCGGCGCCGCCGTCGGCGCCACGCTCGACCGCCTCGACGCGGCGCTGCACAGCCACGGCCTGCACCTCGCCGATCTCACCAGCGGCCAGCCCCACGGCGGCGCGCCCGGTCACGCCTCGCCGCCGGCTCGCCGCCGGGCCGACGCCGCCGACGCCGTCGACGAGCCCGGGCCCGCGCTCACCCTCGATCCGCGCTTGCGCGCGCTCGCCTGACTGGAGCCACCATGCAAATCGACAGCTCGCTCACCACCCTCACCAGCACCGGCGCGAGCGCCGCGAACCCGGCCGGGATGTCGTCGTCGCGCGACGAGTTCCTGCGGCTGTTCGTGGCGCAGCTCGAGAACCAGAACCCCCTCGACCCGCAGAGCGGCGCCGACATGGTCGCCCAGCTGGCGCAGTTCTCGGGCGTCGAGCAGCAGGTCGAGACCAACCGCCGGCTCGCCGAGCTGACCGCGGCCCAGGACGCCGCCGGCAGCGCCGGCCTCGCCAACCTGGTCGGCCGCCCGGTCACCGCCGACGCGTCGAGCTTCGCCGTCGACGGCGAGGGGCCGCCGCCGCCGATCACCCTCGACAGCGCCGGCCTCGTCGCCGGCGGCGAGGCGATCATCCGCGACGCCGACGGCCGCGAGGTCGCCCGCGCGCCGATCGCGCCCGGTCCGCCGCCGACGCTGGCGTGGGACGGCCGCACCGCGGCCGGCACGACCTTGCCGGCCGGCGAGTACGCGATCGAGGTCGCCGCCACCGACGCGGCCGGCGCCCCGGTCAGCGCCCAGCCCCGCTTCGCCACCACCGTCGACGCGGTCGAGTTCTCGGCCGGCGGTCAACGCCTTCACCTCGGCCACGCGCGGGTCTCGCCCGGCGCGGTCATCACCATCGCCCGCGGAGGAACCGCCCCATGAGTCTACTCACCAGCCTGTTCACCGGCGCCAGCGGCATGGGTGCCCACGGCGCCGCCATCGGCGTCGTCGGCGACAACATCGCCAACGTCTCCACCATCGGCTTCAAGCGCACCCGGGCCGGGTTCGCCGACGTCCTCGGCGGCACCCTCGGCAGCCAGCGCCTCGGCGCCGGCGTCCGGCTGGGCTCGGTCGACACCCAGTTCGAGCAGGGCTCGGTGCAGCAGACCGGCGGCATGCTCGACGTGGCGATCCGCGGCCACGGCATGTTCGTCGTCAGCGGCCAGCACAACGGCCAGGCCGGCCAGTACTACACCCGCGACGGCCGGCTGCAGCTCGACAACACCGGCTACCTCGTCGACCCGCGCGGCCTGCGGGTCCAGGGCTACGCGATCGACTCCGCCGGCACGATGGCCACGTCGATCAGCGATCTGCAGCTGACCGGCATCACCAGCCCGCCGGTCGCGACGACGACCGCCGATCTGACGCTGCGCCTGGACTCCGGCGCCCAGACCACGCCGCTCGCGCCGTTCGATCCGCTCAACCCCGGCACGACGTCGAACTATGCGACATCGGCGACGGTGTACGACTCGCTCGGCGCGCCGCACAAGGTCGACCTCTACTTCCGCGCGCAGGGCGGCGGCGCGTGGGAGTGGCACGCGATGGTCGACGGCGGCGAGCTGACCGGCGGGACCGCCGGCGTCGCGACCGAGATCGCGACCGGCACGATGACCTTCGACGCGAACGGCGCGCTCGACACCGAGACGCCGGGCGCCAGCAGCGCCAACTTCCTCAACGCCGCGCCGGGCCAGGCGATCGCGTTCGACTTCGGCGACGCGATCACCACCGACGGCGGCACCGGCCGCGCCGGCACCACGCAGCCCGCCGGCGCCAACGCGGTGGTCGGGCTGGCGATCGACGGACACGGCGCCGGCCAGCTGATCGACCTGCACATCGCCGACGACGGGACGATCGACGGCGCGTTCGACAACGGCGACACCCGCTCGCTGGGCCGGCTGGCGCTGGCCACGTTCACCGACGAGCAGGGCCTGGCCCGGGCCGGCGACGGCCTGTTCACCCAGACCGCCACGTCGGGGCAGCCGCTGATCGACGCGGCGGCCACCGGCGGGCGCGGCTCGATCTCGGCGGGGGCGCTCGAGGGCTCGAACGTCGAGCTGGGCGACGAGCTGGTGACGATGATCGCGTACCAGCGGGCCTTCCAGGCCAACGTCAAGACCGTCACGACCGCGGACGAGATGCTCGCCGAGGTCGCTCAGATCAAGCGCTGATCGGGGTGGGTGAGGCGCCGGGGTAGGTGGCGGCGGCGGCGGCGGGCGCGCGTCAGGGTCGCCGACAGCCAGGCTGACACCGCGATGCGAGGCCAGTGATTTCGCGGGGTCACGATGGCCTTCGGGTTGCAATCGACCCCACCCGTGAGCGACTCATCCCTCGACCTCGCGGAACTCGAGTCGATCCAGGCCGCGCTCCGGGCCGCCGCGCCGAGCCGCGGCACCGGGACCACCGCCGAGGTCGACGCGGTGCCGATGCCGCTCCTGGCGTCCGAGCGCGACGCCGCCAGCGCGCGCCCCAACCTGACCGACGTGATCGCCCGGTGGTCGCGCCGGATGACGCGCATCGTCCGCAGCTACCTCGGCGAGGTCGACCTCACGCCGATGGGCGCCGAGGTGGTCGACGCCGCCAGCCTGGTCGACGAGCTGCGCTCGATGTGGACCGCGATGGTCACCACCGAGCGCGGCGGCACGCTGGTGATCGCGATCGGCGGCGAGCTGATCGAGGCGGGCGCGGCCCGGCGCTGCGGCGCGGCCGCGACGCCCGAGTCCGCCGGCCGCGAGCCGTCGGCGATCGCGCTCAAGCTGTTCGCGCCGATCGGCGAGGCGGTGCTGGCGACGCTGGAGCCGGCGTGGAACGAGGCGTTCCGCACGACGCTGACCCGCGCCGACAGCGACGCCGACAAGCTGGTCGCCGCGCTCGGCCGCGACGCCGCGCTGGCCGCGACGATCATGATCACCGGCTCGACCGCCGGTCGGGTGCGGGTGTTCGCCCGCCCCGAGGTGCTGGCGTCGTCGTCGCCGCCGAGCCCGACGGTGCCGGCCGACGCCCAAGCCATCGCCACCGCGCTCGGCGGCGTGCCGGTCGAGGTGCGGGTCGAGCTGGCCACGCTGCGCCTGCGCTGGTCGCAGCTGCGCGCGCTCGCCGCCGGCAGCCAGCTGACGCTGCCGGTGTTCGTCGACGATCCCCTGCCGATCTACTGCGGCGACGTGCTCAAGGCCTGGGGGCGCCCGGTGGTCACCCGGGGCGTCCTGGCCGTCGAGATCGCCGCGCTCCACGTGCCCGGAGGAGGCCGCCCATGAGCGACGCCGAGCTGCCACCCACGATCGACGTCCGCACCCTCGAGACGCTGCTGCACGACGTGCCGCTCGAGGTCACGGTCGAGCTCGGGCGCATCCGCCTGAACATCGCCGACCTCGCCGCCCGCCTCGGGCCGGGGTCGGTGATCGTGCTCGACAAGGTCACCGGCGCGCCGCTCGACGTGCGGGTCAACTCCCGCCTCGTCGCCCGCGCCGAGGCCGTCGCCGTCGGCGATCGCTGCGGCATCCGCATCCTCGAGATCGTCGAGAAGGAGTCCTGACATGCGCGCGCCGCTGCTGCTCTCGCTGTTCACGCTCACGCTGGCGCTGATCGCCGGCCCCGCCCGGGCCGGCGCCTCGCCGTTCGAGCTCCGCGACCAGGGCGATCGCGTCGAGATCGTCGCCCGCGGCTGGACCGCGGCCGATCCGTCGGCGATCACGATCACCCGCGAGCGGCTCGAGCTGATCGTCGCCGGCGGGCTCACGTCGGCGCGGCAGTCGTACGAGGATCCGACGGTGCGGCGGGTCGAGGTCCGGGGCCGCGAGCCGCGGGTGCTGTCGATCAAGCTGCGCGCCGACCACGACCGCGTCGCGGCGCTGGGCAAGCTGGCCACCGTGACCCAGGTCGGCGACGACATCGTCGTCGTCATCCCGCGCGCGGTGCCGCGGCCCGCCCCGGCGCCCGCGCCGGCCGCGACGACCACCGCCGCCGCGCCGACCGCCGCCGCGCCGACCCCGACGGCGACCACCGCCACGCCGACCGCGCCCGCCGCCGGCAGCGCGCCGGCGACGACCGCACCCGCGGCGACCGCCGCCGCTGCGGCGACCACCACCGCCGCCGCGACGGCGACCCTGCCGTCGACGCCCGCGATCGCCGCGCCGCCGGCGCGCACCCGCCTCGGCGGCGCCGCCGGCTCCGCCACCGGCGCGCGCTGGTGGATGCTGCTGGCCGGCCTGGCGCTGGTCGGCGGCGGCGCGACGCTGCTCGCCCGCCGGCGCCAGCGCGCCCCGGTCGCCGCGTCGCGGATCGAGGTGATCGACTCGCGTCCGCTCGGCGGCAAGGCCCGCGTCGTGTGGCTGAGCGCCGGCGACCGCGAGCTGATGGTCGCCGTCAGCCCGCAGCACGTCCGCCTGCTCGGCCAGTGGCGCCGCAACCGCGACAACGCGCTCGAGGCGATCGAGCCGAGCGACGGCGCGGCCCCGCCCCTCGCCCGCGGCTCGGCCACGCGGCTCAAGACCGTGCCGGCCAGCCCGGCGGTGTCGGGCATCCTCCGCCTGCGCGACAAGCCGGCGCCGCTCGCCGACGACATCGCGTCGGACGATCCCGAGGCCGACGAGCAGTGGGCCCGCGACATCCTCGCCGCGACCGGAGGTCGCCGGTGATGAAGCGGCTCCTCGGGGCGGTGGTCCTCGTCGCGCTCGCCGCGTTCGTGGCGCCCGCGCTCGCGGCCCCCCTCGCCGCCGCGCCGGTCACGCCGGCGCCCTCGCCGGCCCCGCCGTCGAGCGCGCTGACGATGGTCGCGATCCTCACGCTCGCGACGCTGATCCCCGCGCTGGTGCTGTCGTGCACCTGCTTCGTGCGCTTCATCGTCGTGCTCGGGTTCGTGCGCACCGGCCTGTCGACGCAGTCGGCGCCGCCCAACCAGGTGCTGGTCGGGCTGGCGCTGTTCATGACGGTGTTCGTCTCGGCGCCGGTCGCGACCCGCATGTACGAGGCCGGCGGCAAGCCGTACCTCGACGGCACGATGGACGAGCGGCAGGCCGCCGCCGCCGCGACCCCGCCGCTGCGCCGGTTCCTGATCGAGCGCACCCGCGACGCCGACCTCCAGCTGTTCTACGAGGTCAGCGACGAGCCGCGCCCGGCCAACGCCGACGACGTGCCGCTGCGCATCGCGGTGCCGGCGTTCATCGTCTCGGAGCTGCACACCGCCTTCGAGATGGGGCTAGCCGTGCTGCTGCCGTTCCTGGTCATCGACCTCGTCGTCGCGACCGTGCTCACCGCGCTCGGCATGGTGATGGTGCCGCCGCAGGTGCTGTCGCTGCCGGTCAAGCTGCTGGTGTTCCTGGCGATCGACGGCTGGCACCTCGTCGTCGGCTCGCTGCTCAAGGGGGCGATGTGACCTCCCTCGACCTGTGGCACCAGGCGCTGGCGCTGATCGCCACCGTCGCCGCGCCGTTCCTGGTGGTGGCGCTGGTGGTCGGCCTGCTGGTCGCGCTGTTCCAGACCGCGACCCAGCTGCAGGAGAGCGTGCTGTCGTTCGTGCCCAAGCTGGCCGCCGCGCTGATCGTCCTCGCGCTGGCCGGCCACTACCTGTTCGACCGCCTGACCCGGTTCACGACCGCCGCCATCACCGCGACCACCGAGGAGCGCGGCTCGTGAACTTCGCCGAGGTCGCGCCGTTCGTGCCCGCGCTCGCGCGCGCCGGTGGCTTCGCCGCGACCGCGCCGCTGCTCGGCGACGCCAGCACGCCGGTCCGGGTGCGGCTGGTCTTCACCGTCGCCGTCGCCGCCGCGGTCACCCACCGCGGCGCGGCGCTGACCCCGACCGACGCGATGATCGCCGCGCCGCTCGAGCTGGTCGCCGGCGCGCTGCCCGGGCTGATGGCGCGGTGGATCCTCGAGCGGGTCGCCACCGGCGGCCAGCTGATCGGCCTGCACCTCGGCCTCGGCTTCGCGCAGAGCTACGACCCCACCGCCAGCGAGTCGGCCACCGCCGCGCGCCGGCTGGTCGCGACGATCGCCGGCCTGGCGTTCCTCGCCGCCGGCGGCCTCGAGGCCGGCGTCCGCGCGGTGGCCACGCCGGTCGCCCACGACCGCCTGGCGATCGACGGCGCCGCCGCGATCGCGCTGGCCACCCAGATCACCAGCCGGGCGATCGCGTTCGCCGCGCCGGTGATCGTCGCCGCGGTGCTGATCAACGCCGGGCTCGCGGTCGTCAACCGCGCGGCGCCGGCGTTCAACGTCTTCTCGATCGCGCTGGTCGCGGTCGTCATCGGTGGCGGGCTGGTGCTGGTCGCCGCGGCGCCCAACACCGCCGCCGCGATCGCCGACACCGCCCGGGACGCGGTCGCCGTGCTGGGAGGCCCCGCGTGAGCGACGCCAGCAAGAGCCACAAGCCGACGCCCAAGCGCCAGCGCGAGTTCCGCAAGCGCGGCGAGATCGCCCACTCGCGCGACCTCACCGCCGCCGCGACGCTGCTGGCCGGCACGCTGGCGCTGGCGATCAGCGCCTCGATGGTGTGGGCCGCGCTGTGCGGCGCGGCCCGCGTCGCCGTCTCCGGCCAGCGCCTCAGCGCGGTGGCCGCGTCGGCGCGCCACGCCTTCACCGTCGCGGTGGCCCCGGTGCTGGTGGTCGCGGTCGCGGCCGCGCTGATCACCGGCGCGGTCCAGCTCGGCTGGCCGCCGGTGCTGCGCTGGCCGAAGTTCGATCTCGGCAAGCCGTTCACGTTCGGTGGGCTGGCCGGGGCGCTGTCGCCCAAGGCCGCCGCCGGCCGGCTCGCCGCCGTCGCGGTCAAGGTGCTCGCGATCGGCGCGGCGGTCACCGCGGTGCTGGCGAGCGACGCCAGCGTGCTGTCCGCCGCCGACGCGCCCGACGCGCTGATCCGCGCGATCGGCGCGGCGCTGCTCAAGGTGACCGTCGTCGCGGCGATGGTCTTCGGCGCGCTGGCCGCGGTCGACTTCGTCAAGAACAAGCGCGCGCTGGCCAAGCGCATGATGATGAGCAGCGACGAGATCCGCCGCGAGATGCGCGAGTCGGAGGGCGATCCGATGCTCAAGGCGCGGCGCCGGCGGCGGATGCGCGAGCTGGCCAAGCGCCGGGTGATCGCCGAGACCCGCAAGGCCGACGTCATCCTGGTCAACCCGACCCACTACGCGGTGGCGCTGCGCTACCGCGCGGCCGACGGCGGCGCCCCCCGCGTCGTCGCCAAGGGCACCGACGAGCTCGCCGCCCGCATCCGCGAGGCCGCCCGCGCCGCCGGCGTCCCGGTGATCAGCCGCCCGCCGCTGGCGCGCGCGCTGTGGAAGCTGGTCCCCGAGGGCCAGGAGATCCCGAGCCAGCTCTACCACGCGGTGGCTGAGGTGCTGGCGTACATCTACCGGCTGCGCGACCGGCGCGTCGGGAGGCCCGCGTGAGCGCCCGCGCGATCACCGTCTCGGGTGGCGGCGACGCCACCATGGCCGCGGCCCTGGTCGGCGTGCTGGCGGTGACGATCGCGCCGCTGCCGCCGGTGCTGTTCGACCTGCTGCTGGGCACCGCGCTGTGCCTGGCCGCGCTGACCTTCCTGGTCGCGTTCTACGTCGAGCGGCCCACCGACTTCTCGTCGTTCCCGGCGCTGCTCCTGTTCGTGACGCTGTTCCGGCTGTCGCTCAACGTCGCCTCGACGCGGCTGATCCTCACCCACGGCGGCCACGGCGAACACGCGGCCGGCGCGGTCATCGCGGCGTTCGGGCGGTTCGCGATCGGGGGCGACTTCGTCGTCGGCGCGATCATCTTCCTGATCCTGGTGATCGTGAACTTCGTCGTCATCACCAAGGGCGCCGAGCGCATCTCCGAGGTCGCGGCCCGCTTCACCCTCGACTCGATGCCGGGCAAGCAGATGGCGATCGACGCCGACCTCGGCGCCGGCCTGATCAGCGAGAAGGAGGCGCGGGCCCGCCGCCAGCACATCCAGCGCGAGGCCGACTTCCACGGCGCGATGGACGGCGCGTCGAAGTTCGTCCGCGGCGACGCGGTCGCCGGCCTGCTGATCCTCGCGATCAACGTCGTCGGCGGCATCATCATCGGCGTCGCCGAGCGCGGCATGTCGTTCGGCGAGGCGGCCCGCACCTTCACGCTGCTGTCGATCGGCGACGGCCTGGTGTCGCAGATCCCGGCGCTGCTGGTGTCGACCGGCGCCGCGCTGCTGATCACCCGCTCCGACGACCGCGAGCTCGGCACCGCGCTGTCGGGCCAGCTGCTGCGCCGCCGCCGGCCGCTGATGGTGACCGCGGCGCTGGTCACCGCGATCGGCCTGCTGCCGGGCATGCCGCACCTGCTGTTCCTGGCGCTGGGCGGCATGATCGCCTGGCGCGCCCGCCGCGCCGGCGTCACCACCGACGTGCCGAACGCCACCGACGCGGCCGAGGCCAGCGGCGCCCCCGCCGGCGGCGCCACCGCCGCGCCGGCCGCCGCCAAGGGCGAGCTCGAGGCGGCGCTGCCGGTCGAGCTGCTGGCGATGGAGGTCGGGCTCGATCTGATCAACATGGTCGACGCCGGCAAGAACGGCGAGCTGCTGCGCCGGATCGCGACGCTGCGCAAGCAGCTGGCGACCGAGCTCGGCGTGCTGGTGCCGCCGATCCACATCCGCGACGACCTGCGGCTGGCGCCCGGCGCCTACCGCGTGCTGCTGTCGGGCGTGCTGGTGGCCGAGGGTTCGGTCGCGGTGCACCGCCTGCTCGCGCTCGACCCGTCGGGCACCGGCACCCGCGGCATCCCCGGCGAGGCCACCACCGAGCCGACGTTCGGGCTGCCGGCCAAGTGGATCGCCAGCTCCGAGCGCGCCCGCGCCGAGGCCGCCGGCTGCACCGTCGTCGATCCGACCGCGGTCATCGCCACCCACCTCGCCGAGCTGATCCGCAAGCACGCCCACGAGCTGCTCGGCCGCCGCGAGGCGCAGGAGCTGTTCGACGTGCTCGGCAAGACCGACGGCAAGGTCGTCGAGGAGCTGATCCCGCACCTGATGTCGACCGGCGACGTGATCAAGGTCCTGCGCAACCTGCTGCGCGAGGGCGTCTCGATCCGCGACCTGCGCACGATCCTCGAGACGCTGGCCGACCACGCCGGCGTGATCAAGCACCCCGACGAGCTCACCGAGCTGGTCCGCCAGCGCCTGGCCCGCCGCATCACCCGCGGCAACCTCGCGACCGACGGCAGCCTGCGGCCGCTGGTGCTCGACCCGCGCGCCGAGCAGCTGTTCCGCGAGCCGGGCGGCAAGAACGCCCGCGCGCTGTCGCGGCTCACCGACGACCTCGCGGCCAGCGCGCGTGAGCTCACCCGCCACGACGAGCCGCCGCTGCTGGTGGTCGCGCCCGACATCCGGCGCACCGTCGCCAGCATCGCCGCCCGCCACATCCCCGGTCTCGCGGTCATCAGCTTCCGCGAGGTCGACCCGTCCGTTCCGTTCGTGACCCGCGGAGTCATCACCGCCCTGGAGGCCGTATGAAGATCGTCAAGTTCGAAGGCGCGTCGATGCGCGAGACCCTGGCCAAGGTCAAGGCCGAGCTCGGCGACCAGGCCGTCGTGGTGTCGACCCGGCAGATCCGGCGCGGCCTGCTGGGCACCGCCTACGAGATCGCCGCCGCGATCGATCAGGACGACGACGGCCCGGCGGTCCCGGCGCCGGCGCCCGCGCCGCGGCCGATGGCGCGGCCGACGCTGGACGACGGCGAGGTCGAGCGGGTCGTCGCGCCGCTGCGCGCCGAGCTGCGGTCGCTGCGCGCGATGATGCGGGCCCGCGCCGACGAGCGCCCGCCGGCCAACCCCGACCTGCGCGAGGAGCTGGCCGCGCTGCGCCGCGCCGTCGAGCAGCTCCGCCACGGCGCCGCGCCGGCCGCGACGCCGCCGGCCCCCACGCCGCCGCCGGTCACCGAGCCGCAGCTGGCGATGCCGTCGACCGCGCGCGTGGTCATGCTGGTCGGCCCGACCGGCGTCGGCAAGACCACGTCGATCGCCAAGATCGCCGCCCGCGCCGCGCTGATCGAGGGCCAGCAGGTCGCGATCGTCACGCTCGACAACTACCGCGTCGGCGGCATCGACCAGATCCGCAC
Source organism: Myxococcales bacterium (assembly GCA_016794525.1). Lineage (GTDB taxonomy): Bacteria > Myxococcota_A > Polyangia > Haliangiales > Haliangiaceae > UBA2376. The sequence continues at coordinate 66,080 of JAEUJY010000068.1, read as the reverse complement.
CTACGCCGACCTGATCGGCGTGCCGCTGCACATCCTCGAGGACGCCGCCGGCCTGCCCGACCTGCTGGTCGAGCTGGCGGCCTACGACCTCGTGCTGGTCGACACCGCCGGCAAGAGCCCGCGCGACCGCGCCGCGCTCGCGGCGCTGGCCACCGCGCTGGGCGGCCTCCCCCAGGTCGAGGTCCACCTGACGATCGCCGCCGCGACCTCGCCGGCGGTGATGGACGAGCTGGCCAAGCGGTTCGCGCCGCTGCGGCCACGCCGGCTGCTGTTCACCAAGCTCGACGAGTGCGGCCGCGCGCCCGAGGTCACGCTGGCGCCGGCCCGGCTCGGGCTGCCGGTGACCTGGCTGGCCACCGGCCAGGCCGTCCCCGAGGATCTCGAGCAGGCCACCGTGCCGCGGCTGGTCCAGCTCGCGCGCCACGGCCTCGCCAGCGACCAGGTGGCGGCCTGACATGCGCGCCACCGATCAAGCGGCCTCGCTCCGCCTCATCCAGGGCACCGGCCACGTCCCGAGCCCCCGCCGCGAGCGGGCGATCGCCGTCACCGGCGGCAAGGGCGGCGTCGGCAAGAGCACGATCGCGGTCGGGCTGGCCTCGGCGTTCGTCGCCGACGGCAGCGACACGCTGATGATCGACGCCGATCTCGGCATGGCCGACCTCAACCTCCTGCTCGGCGTCGCGCCGCCGCACAGCCTGCTCGACGCGCTGGGCGGCGCGCCGATCGACGAGGTGCTGGTGGCCGCCCACGGCATGCACCTGCTGCCCGCGGCCAACGGCAGCTTCGAGCTCGCCACGCTGGGCCCCCTGGCCCGGGCCCGGGCGTGCGCGATGGTCGAGGAGCTGCGCGTCAGGTTTGACACCGTCGTCCTCGATATCGCCGCTGGAATCGGCCATCAGCAGTCGGCGTTTACCCGCGCCGCGCGGGACTGCGTGGTCGTGGTGAACCCCGAGCCGCTGTCGATGGCGGACTCGTATGCGTGCCTAAAGGTGCTTGCCACCGAGCACGGGCTCGATACCGCGTACGTCGTGCCGAACCGCGTCACGAGCCGCGGGCAGGCCGACGACGTCGTCGGCCGGCTCAGCGATCTGGTGGCCCGATTCTTGGATCTGACGTTGGTCGCGATGCCCCACGTGCCCGCCGACCCTGCCGTCATCGAGGCCGCCCACTTCGGCGTCCCGCTGGTCCGGCACCGTCCCGACGCGCCGGCGGCGCGCGCGATGCGCCGCCTGGCGCGCGCGCTCGACGCCGTGACCCCACCCGATCAACGCATCGACAGCGCCCAGCAATTCTGGCGCTGCCAGCTGGTGCCGGCAGGAGGAGAGACCCCATGAAGGCCTATGTCCAACAGGCGCGCCGCGCGCCGCGCGATCGCGATCGGCTGATCATCGAGCACATCGAGATCGCGCGGCGGATCGCGCTGCGGGTCGCGCGCCGGTGCCCGTCGTGGGTCACCCCCGACGATCTCGTCGCCGCCGGCATGCTCGGCCTGGCCGAGGCCGCCGAGCGCTACGACGAGCAGCGCCAGGAGCCGTTCCTGGTGTTCGCCGAAAAGCGCATCCGGGGCGCGGTGCTCGACGAGCTGCGCCGCGGCGACATCATGCCCCGCCGCAGCCGCCAGATGGCTCGCAAGATCGGCGCCGTGCTGGCCGACCTCGAGCGGCGGTTCGGCAGCGACGTCACCGACGAGCAGGTCGCCGAGGCGCTGGGGGTGTCGGTGGTCGAGTACCGCGAGCACCTCGAGCACCTGGTCCACGTCACCGTCGGCTCGCTCGACCAGCTCGAGCACGACCCGCGGGCCGGCGACGACGCGTCGCCGCGCCAGCGCAGCGAGCGCCACGAGCTGCTCGGCCGCGTCCGCAGCGCGCTGGCGACGCTCGGCCAGCGCGACGTGCTGGTGCTGTCGCTCTACTACAACGACGAGCTCACCTACGTCGAGATCGCCGAGGTCCTCGGCGTGACCACCTCGCGGGTGTGCCAGCTCCACGGGCGCGCGATCGCCCGGCTGCGCGCCGCGATCGAGGAGGTGCGCCCCGACGCCCAGCTGCGCCTCGCCGAGGGCACCGCCCAGGTGGTCGCGGTCGAGGTCGCCGGTGAGTGACGGCATCTACGTCGCCGCGGCCGGCGCGGTCGCGCAGTCCAACGCGCTCGACGTGACCGCCAACAACGTCGCCAACGCGTCGACCACCGGCTTTCGCGGCAGCCGCGTCACGTTCGCGGAGGCGCTGGCCCGGGCCCGCTCGCCCGACGTCGCGCTGGTCGGCGGGATCACGCCGGCGGTCGATCTCCAGCCCGGCGCGATCGCGACGACCGGCAGCCCGCTCGACGTCGCGCTCGAGGGCGATGGCTACTTCGCCGTCGACGCGCCCGGCGGCGTCCGCTACACCCGCGCCGGCGCGTTCCAGCTCGACGCCGAGGGCACGCTGCGCACCGCGACCGGGATGGCCGTGCGCTCGGCCGACGGCGGTCCGCTGCAGGTGCCGCCCGAGGCGACCCAGATCTTCATCGGCGAGGACGGCGCGGTCTCGACCGAGCTCGGCCCGGTCGGCAGCCTCGCGCTGGCCACCTTCGCGCCCGGCACGCTGCAACACGAAGGCGGCAGCCTGTTCTCCGCCACCGCCGCGCCCACCGCCGGCCCGCCGCCGCGCGTCGTCCGGGGCGCGCTCGAAGGCTCCAACGTCAACGTCGTGCGCGGCGTCGTCGACCTGGTGAAGGTGTCGCGCACGTACGAGTCGCTGCTGCGCATGATCCAGGGCTTCCACGACGTCGAGAGCCGCGCCGCGCGCGATCTCGGCGGCCCCAAGTGATCCGTCGCCCCGCCTGACCGCTCCCACTTCTGGAGGATCTCATGTTGCGTGCCCTCACCACCGCCGCCGCCGGCATGGAAGCCCAGCAGACCCAGCTCGACGTCACGGCGAACAACATCGCCAACGTCTCGACCGCCGGCTTCAAGAAGAGCCGCGCCGAGTTCGCCGACCTGATGTACCAGCGGATGCGCGCGGCCGGCGCCGCGACCGGCAACGGCACGGCGGCGCCGAGCGGCCTCGAGGTCGGGCTCGGCGTGCGCGTCACGACCACCCAGCGCATGCAGGGGCAGGGCGAGTTGCGCCAGACCGGCAACCCGCGCGACGTCGCGATCCAGGGCAACGGCTTCTTCGCGGTCACGCTGCCCTCGGGCGAGACCGCCTACACCCGCAACGGCGCGTTCCAGCGCGACGCCAGCGGTCTGCTGGTCACCAGCGAGGGCTACCCGGTGGCCGGCGAGATCACGATCCCGCCCGAGGCGGGGACGATGACGATCGCCGCCGACGGCAAGGTCACCGCGACGATGCCCGGCGATCCCGCGCCGGTCGAGCTCGGCCAGCTGCAGATCACGACGTTCGCCAACCCGGCCGGCCTCGAGGCCATGGGCGGGACGCTCTTCCGCGAGACCTCCGCCGCCGGCGACGCCGTCACCGGCAACCCCGGCGAGAACGGCGCCGGCAGCCTCGCGCAGGGCAGCCTCGAGCTGTCCAACGTCAGCGCGGTCGAGGAGATGATCGATCTGATCTCGGGGCAGCGCGCCTACGAGGTCAACACCCGCGTGATCAAGGCGGCCGACGAGATGCTCGGCCAGACGGCGCAGCTGCGATGAGCCCGCGCCGGCTGCCGCTGCTGCTCGCGCTGCTAACGCTGCTCGCGTTCGCGGCGTCCCCCGTCCGCGCCGAGCCGCTGGCCGACGCGATCGGCGCCGGCGCCGCCGTCGGGTTGCCGGGCGAGCTCGCGGTGGTCGCGGTCCACGTGCCGCGCGCCCTCGCGCGTCGCCACGCCGAGGTCGAGCGGGCCGCCGTCGCGGTCGAGTGGCCGCGTGCGCCGCGGCCGGGCCGGATCAGCGTGCGGGTGCGGGTCGCCGGCGGTCGCGCCAGCTTCGTGCCGGTCACGATCGCCGCCAAGACCGCCGCGTTCGTCACGACGCGGGCGCTGCCCGCGGGCGCGCTGATCACCGCCGCCGACGTCGTCGCGGTCAACCAGGTGATGGCGCCCGGCACCCAGCCGGCGCCGATCGCCGTCGGCACGATCACCACCACCGCGCTGGCCGCCGGCGACGTGATCACCGCCGCGGCGATCACCCGCCCGCCGCCGGTGGCCCGCGGCGCCGACGTCGAGGTGATCGTCGAGGCCGGCGCGATCACGATCCGCGCCCGCGGCCGGCTGGCCGCCAGCGCGCGCCCGGGCGAGGCCGCGATCGTGCGCCTCGCCGACACCGGCCGCGATCTGCGCGGCACGCTCGTCGACGACCACCGCGTCGTCGTGGAGGAGGCCCCATGACCCGCTCGCTCGCCTGGCTGGTGATCGCGACGCTCACCGCGTGCACCACCCACATCGCGCCGTACCGGCCCAAGCACCGGCCGTTCGTCGCCGACGCCTACCCGGCGCGGCCGACGCCGACCAACGGCAGCCTGTTCACCGGCGACGGCTGGTTCGAGGACGACACCGCGCGCCACGTCGGCGACATCCTGGTGGTGCGCATCGACGAGCGCGAGGCTGCGACCCGCGACGCCAGCACCAAGCTCGGCAAGAAGGACGGCGCCAGCTACGGCATGCCCGCCGCGGTCGGGCTGCTCGCCGCGCTGACCAAGAAGTACCCCGACGTCGATCCGGCGCAGCTGTTCGCCACCGAGTCCGAGATGAGCTTCACCGGCTCGGGCAAGATCGCGCGCAAGGGCACGCTGTCGGCGACGCTGCCGGTGCGCGTCAAGCAGGAGCTCGGCAACGGCGACCTCTACGTCGAGGGCACCAAGGTGGTGATGGTCGGCGAGGAGGAGCACCACATCTACCTGTCGGGCATCGTCCGCACCGCCGACATCGCCGACGACGACACGATCCCGTCGTCGCGCATCGCCGACGCCGAGATCGAGTACACCGGCCGCGGCGACGTCAGCGATCAGCAACGCCGGGGCTGGGGCAGCCGCCTGCTGGCGCGGGTGTGGCCGTGGTGACCGCGGCGCGCCTGCTGGTCGCGCTGGCGCTGTGCGCCGGCGTGGCGACGGTCGCGCCCGCGCGCGCCGACCGCATCAAGGACCTGGCGACGGTCGAGGGCGTGCGCAAGAACCAGCTGGTCGGCTCGGGCCTGGTGACCGGCCTGGCCGGCACCGGCGACGACGCCAGTTCGCCGATCGTGCGCCGCTCGATGGCCAAGCTGCTCAGCCGGCTCGACATCAAGATCAGCGCCGAGGAGCTGCGCGCCAAGAACGTCGCGATCGTGACGGTCACCGCCGACCTGCCGCCGTTCGCCCGCGCCGGCCAGCAGCTCGACGTGGTCGTCGCGTCGTCGGGCTCGGCCAAGAGCCTGGCCGGCGGCGTGCTCATCAGCACGCCCCTCAAGGGGCCCGACCTGCGGACCTGGGCGCTGGCCCAGGGCCAGCTCGCGGTCGGCGGCTTCCTGGTCGAGGCCGGCGCCGGCAGCCAGCGCAAGAACCACGTCACCGTCGCGCGGATCCCCGGCGGCGCCGTCGTCGAGGGCAACGCCCCGACCCAGATGCCGCAGCGGCAGCTGGTCCTGAACCTCAAGACCGCCGACTTCACCACCGCGACCCGGATCGCGGTCGCGATCGAGGGCGCGCTCGGCGCCGGCGCCGCGATCCCGCGCGACGCGGGCGCGGTCGTGGTCCCGATCACCGCGAGCTGGAAGGGCAAGGTCACCGCGCTGATCGCCACGATCGAGGGCGTCGAGGTCACGCCCGACGCGGTGGCGCGGGTCGTCGTCGACGAGCGCACCGGCACCGTCGTGCTCGGCGGCCAGGTCCGGCTCGGGCCGGCGGCGATCGCCTACGGCGGGCTCAGCGTGCAGATCGCCGAGCGTCCCGAGGTCAGCCAGCCCGCGCCGCTGGGCCGCGGCAAGACCGAGGTGGTCCCGCGCAGCGACGTCGGGGTCACCGAGGGCGGCGGCGAGCTGCGCATGATCGCCGGCGCCGCCAGCGTCGGCGAGCTGACCGCGGCGCTGAACCGCCTCGGCGTCAAGCCGCGCGATCTGATCGCCATCCTCCAGGCGCTCGCCGCCGCTGGCGCGCTGCGCGCCGAGCTGCAGGTGCTGTGATGGCGGCCGCGCCGGTCGCGCCGCTCGGCGCCGCCGAGACCGAGCCCCCCGAGCGCACCGCCGCCAAGGGGCTCGAGAGCTTCTTCCTGCGGCAGCTCTTGGCCGAGGCGCGCGCCAGCACGCCGGGCCTGCTCGACGGCGGCTTCGCCGGCGACACCTTCCGCTCGATGCTCGACGACGCGCTCGCCGACGCCATGTCGGGCGCGGGGCTGGGCCTGGCCGACACCTTCGAGACCGCGCTGGGCGGCGCGCCCGACGCCGACCCCGACGCGGTCGTCCTCGACGCCGACGAGTTCGACCGCGCGACCGGCGACGCGCCGCGGCGCGCGCCGACCACGTTCGTCGCCCCCGCGATCGGGCGCTACAGCTCGGACTTCGGCGAGCGCGTCCACCCGGTGACCCACGCCGAGAGCTTCCACGAGGGCCTCGACATCGCGGCCCCCGCCGGGGCGCCGGCCCGCGCCGCCGCCGCCGGCACCGTCACCCGCGCTGGTCCGGCCGGTACCTACGGCAACCTAGTGGTCCTCAGCCACGCCGACGGATCCGAGACGCGTTACGCCCACCTGGCGACGGTCGAGGTCAAGCCCGGGCAGCGGCTCGAGGCGGGAGAACCGCTCGGCACCGTCGGCGCGACCGGGCGTGTCACCGGCCCCCACCTGCACTTCGAGGTGCGCGTGAACGGCCACGCGGTCGATCCAGAGCCCCTGCTGCCAGCGGCGGCGGGCCCCCGGTACTGAAAGATCGCACCCACCCCTGTACGCCCTGCCTGCGCGGCCGACCCACCAGCTTGGAGAAAGCCCATGCGCATCGACCCCACCACCATCACGCCGATCACCGATGCCGAACGCCGGCCCGGTCCAACCTCCACGCGCGCCAGCGGCCAGCCCGCCAGCGTCGTGGCGCTCGGCCCCGAGGCCAGCGCGGCGGGGACCGGCGGGGTTACCCCCGAGATCAGCGCCCGGGTCGGCCGGGTGCGCGAGCTCCTGGCCAAGGGCGAGTACGTGGTCGACCTCGACCGCCTCGCGGCCAACATCCTCGACGACGACCTCGCCCGCGAGGGCGAGCGATGACCGCGCCGCCTTCACCGGCCGCCGACCTGGTCGATACCCTGGTCGTGCTGCGGGCGGTGATGGCCGACGAGCGCCGGGCGATCTCGCGCCTTGACCTCGCCGCGGTGGAGTCGCTCACCGCCCGCAAGCACGCCTTGGTCGAGGCCCTCGAGCGCCACGCCACCACCACCCTCGACGGCGAGGGCCGCCGCCTGCTGGCGCGGGTCCGCCTCGAGCTGTCCGCCAACGTCGCCCTCCTGGCCGCCGCCCGCGAGGGCGTCGCGGCCTTGCTCGGCCGCACGCCCGACGATCGCTACGATCGCCGGGCGCGTCGTCAGACCAGCACCGAGCCGCTCCGCACGATCACGCTCTGACCCCAACCGCTCGAACTCCACGAGGTGCCCCGTGTCCGACCTGCTCTCGCTGCTAGGTCTCGGCGCGGCGGGGCTGTCGGCGCAGCACACCGGTGTCGCCGTCGCCAGCAACAACGCCGCCAACGTCAACACCCTCGGCTACTCCCGCCAGCGCGTCGATCTGCGCGCCGAGCTGGCCGCGCCGCTGGTCGGCGGGGTGCGATCGCTGGCGCCGGATCGCTACCAGGATCTGATGCTGGCCTCGCGCGAGCGCGACGCCGCCGGCAGCCTCGGCAGCGCCAGCGCGCAGGCCCCGGCGCTGCTCGACCTCGAGGCCCGCATCGACGGCGCCGGCGAGTCGATCGACGCGCGCGTCGCGGCGTTGTGGGCCGGCCTCGAGCGGGTGTCGGCGATGCCGACCGACTCGCTCCTGCGCGACGCGGCGATCGCCGCGGCCAAGAACCTGGCCGACGGGATGGCCGAGCGCGCCGCCGCGATCGCCGCGGCCCGGGCCGACGCCGACGCGCGCATCCGCGACCACACCGCGCAGGCGTCGGCGATCGCCCAGGAGCTGGCCACCCTCAACACCCAGATCACGATCGACAACGATCCGGTGCTGCGCGACCGCCGCGATCTCGCGGCCAAGCAGCTGGCCGAGCTGATCGGCGGCAGCGGCCGCGTCGATCCCGACGGCCGCCTGCGCTGGGTGCTGCCCGACGGCGGCGTGCTGGTCGACGGCAACCACGCCGCCACCCTCCAGGCCACGCCCGATCCCGCCACCGGCTTCCGCCGGGTCGAGCTGGTCGACGGCAACACCCGCCGCGACGTCACCACGACGCTGACCGGCGGCCGCCTCGCCGGCGAGATCACCTTCCGCGACGGTGACGCCGCCACCGCGGCCGCCGATCTCGATCAGCTGGCCTTCGATCTCGCGACGTCGGTCAACGCGATCCACGTGGCCAACGCCGGGCTCGACGGCGTCAGCGGCCGGCCGCTGTTCACGCCGCTGGCCGGCCCGGCCGGCGCCGCGACCGCGATCGCCGTCGCGCCGGCGGTGATCGCCAACCCCGACCAGCTCGCCACCGCCGCCGCCGGCGCTGGCCCCGGCGACAACCGCGGCGCGCTCGCGCTGGTCGCGCTGCGCGAGCAGCGGGTCGCGAGCGGCGGCACCCAGACCCTGACCGACGCCGCGATCGATCTGATCGGCAGCCTCGGGCGCCGCGCCCACGAGGCCCAGGGCGAGACCGATCGCGCCACGCTGGTCTCCGATCACCTCGGCGACCTGCGCGACGCGCTCTCCGGCGTCGACCTCGACGAGGAGATGTCCAACCTCGTCAAGTTCCAGCACGGGGCCGAGGCGATGACCCGGTTCCTGTCGACGATCGACGGCATGCTGGGCGACCTGCTCGACCGGCTGTAGGAGGACTCTCGATGCGCATCACCGCCCACCACCTCCTCGAGCGCAGCGCCGGCCACATCGGCGCGGCCCAGACCGACATCGCGAAGCTGTCGGATCAGGTGTCGTCCGGTATCAAGGTCCGCCACGCCTCCGACGATCCGGTCGCGTGGATCCAGGCCCGTCGCGAGCAGGTGCGCGCGGCCATCAGCCACGGCCGCGGCGACGCGATCGGGTTGGGCGGCGATCAGCTCGCCGAGACCGAGCGGGCGCTGGGGACGATCGGCGGCGTGCTCAGCGAGGCCCGCCAGATCGCGGTCCAGGCCGCCAACTCCAACTACGTCGCCGGCGACCGCGCCAAGCTCCAGCTGCAGGTCACCGGGCTGTTCTCGGTGGCGCTGGCCTCGGCCAACAGCCGCAACGCCGCCGGCGAGTACGTGCTGGCCGGCGCCCAGGGCCTGGTCGCGCCGTTCGACGCCGCCGGCGTCTTCGTCGGCGACGCCACCCGCCGCGACCTCGAGGCCGGCGAGGGCGCCACCGCCAGCGCGACGTTGTCGGGCAGCGCGCTCACCGCCGCCGCGGCCGGCGGCGTCGACGTCTTGCCGGCGCTGGGCCGGCTCGCCGCCGCGCTCGGCGCCAACAACCTGACCGGCATCCAGGCCGCGATCGACGAGCTCGACCTGGCCCACGAGCAGGTCAGCCAGGCCCGCGGCGAGGTCGGGAGCATGATGGCGGTGTTCCAGGACGCCGACGCCTTCCGCGTCGAGCTCGAGAACTCGCTGACGTCGCGGATCGCGTCGCTGACCGAGGTCGACATCATCGACGCGGCGACCGATCTCGCGCAGCGCACCCAGGCGCTCGAGGCGTCGCAGGCCGTCAACGGGCGGCTCGCGACGCTGCTCAGCCCCGGCCGCCGCTAGCCGAGCCGTCCTCCGACGACGACGCCCCGCCCTGGCAGCCCCAGCGCGGGGCGTCGCTGCGTCCGGAGCCGTCAGATTTGACGGCGATCCGTACCCACCCCCCTCAACAACGCGGCGATCGAGGCGAATCAAGCCAGTGCAAGGCGCAGCACAACCAAGAAGGAGTTCCCGTCATGGCTATCTCGATCCTCACCAACGTCGCGTCGCTCAACGCGCAACGCAACCTCAACACCACCCAGACCGCGCTGTCCGCGTCGATCGGGCGCCTGTCCTCGGGCATGCGCATCAACAACGCCGCCGACGACGCCGCCGGCCTCGGCATCAGCGAGAACCTCAAGGCCGACCTGCGGTCGCTGTCGCAGGCCAGCCGCAACGCCAACGACGGCGTGTCGATGTCGCAGGTGGCGGAAGGCTCGATGAACGAGATGCAGGGCATCGTCACCCGCATGCGCGAGCTGTCGGTGCAGTCGGCCAACCAGACGCTGGGCACCACCGAGCGCGGCTACATCCAGACCGAGTTCGGCCAGCTCCGCAACGAGATCAACCGCATCAGCGCGGTCACCGAGTTCAACGGCCAGAAGCTGGTCGACGGCTCCGCCTCGGCGGGCCTGTCGTTCCAGGTCGGCATGCAGAACACGGCCAACGATCGCATCTCGATGTCGATCACCAAGCTGACCACCTCGACGCTCGGCTCGACCTCGCTGCACATCGCGTCGGCGTCGCTGTCGACCGCGACCAACGCCCGCGCGGCGCTGGGCGCCTTCGACAAGGCGATCGAGCAGCTGTCGACGGCGCGCGCCAAGGTCGGCGCGGTCCAGAACCGCATGCAGGTCACGATCTCGAACCTGTCGGTCGCGCACGAGAACCTCTCGGCCGCGAACTCGCGCATCCGCGACGTCGACGTGGCGTCCGAGACCTCGCAGCTCACCAAGGCGCAGATCCTCAGCCAGGCCGGCCTCGCCGTGCTGTCGCAGGCCAACCAGCTGCCGAACTCGGCGCTGTCGCTCCTCCGCTAGGCGTGATCGTGCCCTGACGACCTCGGACCACCATGTCGACCATCAACTTCAACGGACTCGTGAGCGGCCTCGACACCGCCACGATGATCGACCAGCTGGTGGCGGCCGAGAAGTCGTCGGCGACGGTGCTGCGCCAACGCGTCACCGACGTCAACCGTCGGGGCACGATCCTCGACGATCTCACCACCCGCCTGCTCGGCGTGCGCGACAAGGCGCGCGCGATCGACCAGGCCACCGACCTCCGCACCGCCAAGGCCTCCCTGTCCGACACCGACCACGCCAGCGTGGCGGTGTCGGGCAGCGCCGCGGCGGCCACCCATTCCCTGCGCGTCGACGCCTTGGCCCGGGCCCAGGTGACGACCTCGCGCACGTTCGCCACCGCCGGCGCCGGCGCCGCCGGCACCGGCTCGATCGACATCACCACCAGCGCCGGCACCAAGTCGGTGAGCTGGACCGCCACCGACACGCTGCAGGACATCGCCGACCGCATCAACACCGCGGACGCGGCGTCGACGGCGTCGGTGGTGTTCGACGGCACCAACTACCGCCTGGTCGCGACCGCGCGCCAGACCGGCGTCGCCAACGCCCCGACCTACACCGACGGCGGCGCCGGCCTCGGCTGGAGCACGCCCGCCAACGTCACGATCCCGGCCAGCGACGCGCGGTTCACGCTCGACGGCATCGCGATGAGCCGCAGCACGAACCTGGTGGCCGACGCCGCCAGCGGCGTGACGCTGACGCTCAAGCGCGCCCACGGCGCGGCCGAGGCCGAGACCACGATCGACGTGAGCTCCGACGGCGACGCCGTCAAGACCAAGGTCAAGGAGCTGGTCGACGCGTTCAACGCCACCGCCAACCTGGTGACCAGCCAGCTCAGCTACAGCGGCGTCGCCAAGGGCGCGGACACGCTGTTCGGCGACAGCTCGTTGCGGCAGCTGCAGCTGGCCATGAACAAGGCCGCGACCGACAGCCACGGCGGCAAGACCCTGGCCGGGCTCGGCATCACCTTCGACCGCAGCGGCCGGCTGTCGATCGACGACAGCAAGCTGACCGCGGCGCTGACCGCCGATCCGCGCGCCGCCGAGCGGCTGTTCGTCGACGGCGGCCTCGGCGCCAAGCTCGGCGACCTGGCGGACCAGTACGCCCGGTCGGGCGACGGCATCCTCGCCGCCAAGGGCAAGGCCCTCGACAGCCAGGCCGCCGCCTACCAGAAGCAGATCGATCGCATCGAGGACGCCGCCACCAAGGTCGGCGAGCGCCTGCGCGATCAGTTCACCAAGCTCGAGTCGGCGCTGTCGAACATGCAGCAGCAGAGCGCGCGCCTGACCGCCATCCTCGGCTGAGCCGATTCCCGGAGGCCCCATGTACGCCCGTGCCGCCGTCGCCTACCGTCAGGTCGATCTCGAGTCGGCGTCCAAGCCGGAGATCCTGACGCGCCTGTTCAACCGCTTCCTCGACGACGTCGCCAGGGCGCGGACCGCGATCGCGGCCCGCGACATCCCGGCCAAGGCCGCCGCGCTCGGCCACGCGTCGCGGATCGTCGTCGAGCTGCGCGCCGCGCTCGATCACGGCCAGCACGCCGAGCTGTGCGCCAACCTCGACGCGCTGTACCAGTTCGTCGACGAGCAGCTCACCGCGGCCAACTGCACGCTGGCCACGCCCCCGCTCGACGCCGCGAGCCAGGTCATGACCGATCTGCGCGACGCGTTCGCCGCGGCCCGAGGCCAGCCGTGAGCGCCGCGGTCACCGAGCTGCTGGCCCAGCTGGTCGAGGTCACGACGCCGCCGCCCGACGCGGCCGACCCCGAGGCGGTGCTGGCCGCGTTCGACGCGATGATCGCGACCCGCGCGACGCTGCTCAACGCGCTCGAGGCCGCGACCCCGCACGCGCCCACCCCGGCGGGGCTGGACCTCGCCGAGGAGCTGGCCCGCCGCGACCAGGCGTGGCTGGCGGCGCTCGGCCTCGCGCGCCACGCGGTCGCCGAGCGGCTGGTCGCGGTGCGCCGCGCCCAGCGCCGGGTCTGACGCCACGCTGCCGTCAGCCATGACGGCAGCCGGCGGCGCGCCGCCGCAACCCGGCGAGATCGCGAGGGCGGGCTTGGCGCGGGGTTCGCAATGGTCGGCGGCATGGCCGTCCTGGCCCCCCAGCCGCCCTCCCAGCCCGCGCCGCTGCGCTACCCCTACGGGCGCCAGAGCATCGACGCCGACGACGTCGCCGCGGTCACCGCCGCGCTGACCAGCGGCTTCCTGACCTGCGGCCCGGCGGTCGCCACCTTCGAGGACGCGCTGGGCGCGTTCCTCGGCGCCCCCCACGTCGCGGCGTGCGCCAACGGCACCGCGGCGCTGCACCTCGCGTACCTCGGGCTCGGCCTGGCGCCGGGCGACGAGATCATCACGTCGCCGATCACGTTCTCGGCCACCGCGTCGGCCGCGTACCAGGCCGGCCTCGCCGTCCGGTTCGCGGACGTCGACCCGGTCACCGGCAACCTCGACCCGGCCGCCGTCGCGGCGCTGATCGGCCCGCGCACCCGCGCGATCGTCGCGGTCCACCTCGCCGGTCAGCCGTGCGACCTCGCCGCGCTCACCGCGCTGGCCCAGACCCACGGCCTGTTCCTGATCGAGGACGCCTGCCACGCGCTCGGCGCGCGCTACCGCGGCGCGATGATCGGCGCCGCCACCAGCGACGCGGTCGCGCTGTCGTTCCACCCGGTCAAGCACATCACGACCGGCGAGGGCGGCGCGGTGCTGATGCGCGACCCGCACCACCACGCGCGGGTGCTGCGCCTGCGCCACCACGGCATCGAGCGCGATCCGGCGCGGCTGTCGATCCCCAGCCCCGGCCCCTGGTACCACGAGGTCGTCGAGCAGGGCTTCAACTACCGGCTGCCCGACGTGCTGTGCGCGCTCGGCACCTCGCAGCTGGCCCGGCTGCCGAAGTTCCTGGCGGCGCGGCGCGCGCTGGCCGCGACCTACCGCGCCGAGCTCGCCGCCCAGCTGCCGTCGGGCTGGGTCGCGGCGCCGCCCGAGCTGCCCGACCGCGACCACGCCTACCACCTGTTCGCCGTGGCGATCGACTTCGCCGGCCTCGGCGTCGATCGCGGCGCGCTGATGCGCGGCCTCGCGGCGCGCGGCGTCGGCACCCAGGTCCACTACATCCCGCTGCCCAGCCACCCGTTCCACCGCGATCGCCCCGGCGCCGAGCCGCCGCGGCCGCGCCCCGGCACCGACGCCTACTACCAGCGCACGCTCAGCCTGCCGCTGTACCCCGACCTGACCTCGGCCGACGTGCACGCGATCGTCGCGGCGCTGGCCACCACCCTCGCGGAGCTCCGGCCATGACCCCACAGCTGCCCTCGTCGCTCGCGGCTCGCACCCGCCAATCGATCCACACCGTCGACGATCAGGTCGTGCTGGTCACCGGCGGCACCGGCTCGTTCGGGCGCGCCTTCGTCCAGGCGCTGATCAGCCAGGGCAACCCCAAGAAGGTGATCGTCTTCTCGCGCGACGAGCAGAAGCACTACCAGCTCGAGCGCACGCTGCGCGATCCGCGGCTGCGGTTCTTCGTCGGCGACGTCCGCGATCGCGACCGCCTGACCACCGCGCTGCGCGGGGTCGACGTCGTCGTCCACGCCGCGGCGATGAAGCACGTGCCGATCTGCGAGTACAACCCGATCGAGGCGGTGCAGACCAACGTCGTCGGCGCCCGCAACCTGATCGAGGCCGCGCTGGCCAACCGCGTGCCGCGGATCATCGCGCTGTCGACCGACAAGGCGGTCGCCCCCGCCAACCTCTACGGCGCCACCAAGCTGTGCATGGAGAAGCTCCTGGTCGCGGCCAACGCCTACGTCGGCGACCTCGCGACCCGGTTCTCGCTGGTGCGCTACGGCAACGTCATGGGCTCGGCCGGCAGCGTCATCCCGCTGTTCGAGTCGCAGCGCGACGGCGGGCGCATCACGATCACCGACGAGCGGATGACCCGCTTCTGGATCCGCATGAGCGACGCGATCGCGCTGGTGCTGCGCGGCCTCGAGCTGATGACCGGCGGCGAGATCTTCGTGCCCAAGCTGCCGACCACCGACATCGTCACGCTCGCCGAGGCGATGGCGCCCGGCGTGCCGCGCGAGACGATCGGCATTCGCCCCGGCGAGAAGCTGCACGAGGTGCTGCTCTCGGCCGAGGAGGCGCGCCGCGCCGCCGACCTGGGCGAGCTGATGGTGATCTATCCCGAGTACGCGTTCCACCAGGGCGCCGAGCGGCCGGCCGGCAAGCCGCTGCCCGACGGCTTCGTCTACTCGAGCGACCACGCCGACCCGCGGCTGGGCGTCGAGGAGACCCGCTGGCTGCTCGAGCACGTCGCATGACCGGGCCGCGCCTGGTGCTGCGCGCCGACGCCAGCCACCGGCTCGGCAGCGGACACGTGCTGCGCCTGGCCGCCCTGGCCGAGGCCGCGATCGACGCGGGCGGCGCGGCGACGCTGGTGGTCGGCGGCGATCCGGCCGCGTCGCTGGCCGTGCTCGCCGAGCGCGGGCTGCCGGCGGTGGCCGCCGACGGCACCAGCGGCGGTGCGGCCGAGGGCGCGGCGACGATCGCGCTGGCGCGCGCGCACGCGGCCGACGCGGTGGTGGTCGACGGGCCGGCGTTCACGCCCGCGTACGTCGCGGCGATCGCCGCCGCCCGGCTGCGGGTGGTCGCCATCGACGATCTCGGGCTCGCGCCGCCGCCGGCCGAGGTCGTCGTCAACCACAACCTCGGGGCCGAGGCGCTGGCCGAGCGCTACCCGGCCGCCGCCACCCGCCTGCTCGGGCGCCGCTACCACCTGCTGCGCCGCGAGTTCCGCGCGCTGCCGGCCGGCGGAGCGCCGCCGCGCGGCCGCGTCGAGCGGCTGCTGATCACGATGGGCGGCAGCGACCCCGCCGGCGCGACGCCGCGGGTGCTGGGCGCGTTGCCGCCGGGCGCGCTGGCGGTCACCGTCGTGCTCGGCCCCGGCTTCCGCGCCGATCGCGCGCTCGCCGCCGGGCTGGCCGCCGCCGAGCGGGCCGGCCACCGGGTCGCGGTCACCTACCAGCCGCGCGATCTCGCGGCGCTGATGGCCGGCTGCGATCTGGCGATCAGCGCGGCCGGCGGCACGCTCGCCGAGCTGGCCTACCTCGGGCGGCCGACGGTCGCGATCGCGATCGCGCCCGACCAGGTCGCCAACGCCCGCCGGCACGCGGACGCCGGCCTCGCCGCCGGCGGTTGGCCGCTGGCCGCGGTCGACGATCGCGAGCTCGCCGCCACGATCGCCGCGCTGGTCGGCGATCCGCTGGCGCGCCGCGCGCTGGCCGCCGCCGCCACCGCCGCCACCGACGGGCAGGGCGCGGCGCGCGTCGTCGCGCACCTCGCGGCCTGAGCCCGCCGGCGCGGGGCCCGTCAGGCGCCGCGCCGCGACGCGCCCCTCGACCTCACACCCGCAGCTCGCCGTCGATCCAGATCGGCAGCGTGCGGTCGGGCAGGCCCGAGCGGGCGACCGTGCGCAGCGCGCGGATGTCGACGTCGAGCACCGCCCGCGCCAGCCGGCGCAGCTCGGCCTGGGTCTCGGCGTGACCGCGCGCCGCCGCGATCGGCTGGCGGTGATCGATCGACTTGCGCACCGCCTCGGACAACGGCAGCGCGGCGACCACGCGGGTGCGGACCATCAGGTAGTCGGAGATCATCGCCGCCATCCGGTCGAACACCGCGACGTCGCCTGGCCCGGTCAGCATGTTGCCGACCAGCATCACGCCCAGCCGCGCCAGCACGTCGATCAGCCGATCGGCGAGCAGCGGGTCGCTCTCGCGCAGATCGGCGACCACCGCCTGCACCGGCCGGGTCTCGCCGTCGCCGGCGAGGCGCTCGTCGAGGGCGCGCCGGGTCGCGGCGTCCTCGGGCAGCCGCCGCACCAGCCGCTGCACCATCGTCTTCAAGAACGCGTAGGCGTTCTGGATCGACGTGAGCTGCGGCGTCATCACGATCAGCTTGAGATCGGCCGCCGCGACCAGGTCGATCGTGTTCCACGACGTGCCGGCGCCGACGTCGACGATCACGACGTCGCCGTGGAGCTTGGCGATCGCGCGCAGCAGCCGCAGCTTCTGGCCGGCGTTGATGTTGGCGGCGCCGACCCGCGCGCTGCCCGGCACCAGGAACAGGTTGGGCGCCGCCGCGATCGGCAGCGCGACGTCGCCCAGCGTCGACGCCTCGTGATCGAGGAAGCCGCCCAGGCCGGGCCCCGGCCGGGTGATCCCGAGCATCGTGTGCAGGTTCGGCGCGCCGAGGTCGCCGTCGACCAGCGTCGTGCGGTAGCCGAGGCGGCCCAGCGTCACCGCCAGGTTGAGCGACACGACGCTCTTGCCCACGCCGCCCTTGCCGCCCGCGACCGCGATCAGCCGGCCCGCGCGTGGCGCCGCGTCACCCACGACCGCCTCCCGGCGCGCTGGCCAGCGCGGCGCCGACCTCGCGACACGTCGACGCCGCGGCCTGCAGCAGCTGGCGCGACGCCGCCAGGTAGTCGGCGAACGGCGCCGGCCGCCGCGCCATGTCGAGCGCCGAGTCGATCGGGCGCTGCGCGCGCATCGCGATGAACGGGTGGCGGCCGAGGCACCGGGCCAGCTCGGCCTCGACGACGGTCAGCCGCGCGTGGGCGCGGGCGTCGTCGCGGCTGGCCAGCCAGGCGCCGCGATCGGCCAGGCGTCGCGCCCGGCGCAGGTCGCGGGCGGCGCGGGCGCGCCAGGCCTCGGCGCGGTCAGCGCGGGCGGTGGTGGCGACGCCGGCGATCGCGCCGTCGAGCACCGCCGGCACGTCGACCTGGGTCGCCAGCTCGGCGAGCACGTCGGCCAGCGGCCGGTGCTGCATGCCCGGGATCGCGGCGCCGCCCTCGGTGCAGTTGTACAGGCGGACCCGCTCGCCGTGGCGCGCGGCCTGCTCGACGAACCAGCGGTGGAACATCGCGAACATGAAGCTCGACGGCACCGTGCCGCCGTGCCAGCCGGGCAGCTCGACCGCGCGCTCGCGCGCCGGCCGCGGCCCGCCGGCCGCCTTCATCCGGTGGAAGTCGGCGCTCCACCCGGCGACCGCGATCGTGCCGTCGGCCGCGCGCTCGATCGTCGCGGCGCCGTCGCACGAGGTGTCGACGTACATCTTGCCGGCCGGGAACGACAGGTCGAGCCCGACGGTGATGATCGGGTCGCAGCGCCAGGCCAGGCCCAGCGACAGCGCGGTGGTCGCGACCGAGCCGCCGCCCGGGATCTCGGCGCCGCCGCCGACCGCCTGGTACAGCCAGCGGTCGAGCGCGCCGTTGGACGCCAGCGTCAGGTAGCGCGGCACCGGCAGCTCGAACAGCGCCGGGTGCACGGTCACCGCGTTGATCAGCGCGGCGACGCCGTCGAGATCGCCGGCGTGGAAGTGGTAGCGCACGTCCTGCGGGTCGACGGTGAGGACGACGTCGGGCACGACGCCGGCCGCGCGCAGCGGCCGCAGCGAGTGCGAGAAGCCGACGACGATCGCCCGGCCGCGCAGCGCGCGCAGCTGCGCGACGTTGCCGGCCAGCGACGGCCCCGGCGCGCAGATCACCATCGGCACGCCGGCGAAGGCGTCGCCGACGGCGTCGACCGACGGCCAGCGCGCGATCGCCGGCAGGTTGGTCAGGCCCTGCTCGAGCCAGGTCCGCGAGAACGCGTCGACGGTGTTCTGGTGGACGCGCAGGTCGCCGAGCGCGGCGTGGACCGTGTCGGCCAGCTCGTGCAGCCGCTCGTTGGCGATCGGCGCGAGGCTGCGCACGACGACGCGCTCGGGCGGGACCGGCACCAGCGTGTGGACCGCGCGCCCGAGCTCGGACGCGTCGGCGGCGATCACCACCGCCGGCGGGTAGCTGGCGGTCGCGGGATCGGCGACCGCGATCAGCCGCGCCTGCCCGAGATCGATCAGCATCGCCGCGGCGTGCTCGAGCCCCGGGCCCACCAGCACGACGAGGTCGCGGGTGACGTCCCACGTCGTCGGCAGCAGCTCGTCGACCAGGCAGGCGACGCCGAGCGGCGTGGTCAGCAGCGTCGCCGCCGGCGGCAGCGCCCGGCCGCGCCAGGTGTCGGCGACCGCGGCCGCCATCCGGCCTTCCTCGACCAGCGCCGCCAGCACCGGACGGTCGTCGGGGCCGACGTCGTCGGGCCGCGGCCGCCGCGCCAGCTCGGCGCGCAGCCGGCGGGTCTCGTGGCTGGCGGCCAGCGCGGCGACGATGTCGCCGTCGGCGGCGGCGGTGGCCAGGCGACGGCCGGCGTGACCCAGCTCGGCGAGGGTCTGGGCGATCGCGAGCAACGATTCGTCAGCCATGGTGGTGCCTCTCCTCGGCGGCGGCGTGGCGCCACGACCGTTGCGGGACGTCGGCGTTGAGCGCGGCCAGGCTGGGGTGGCGGTCGAGCCAGGCCACCAGCGCCTGGTACGGCAGCCGCGCGTGGACGCCGGCGTCGGCGTACAGCCGCCGCACCAGCGCCAGGTCGAGCTCGGTGTCGACGGTCCAGCGCAGCGCGCTGTGGTCGCCGTCGGCGCACAGCTGCACGATCGCGAACTCGGCCGAGTTGTCGAGCACGTACGCGGTGACGTGCTCGCGGTGCGCGGGGGCGCTGGCGACCACCGCCAGCCGCTCGAGCGTCGCCATCGTCATCGCCTCGACGTCGAGGCCGCGCGGGAACGTGCGGGTGTGGGTGTTGGAGGCGTAGTCGCAGCCCGGCGAGGTCAGCAGGCCCTCGACGACCGCGTCGATCACCGCCGGATCGAGCAGCGGGCAGTCGGCGGTCAGGCGCACCACCACCTGCGCCTGCTGCGCGCGCGCCGCGCCCAGGTAGCGCGCGAGCACGTCGTCGGTGCTGCCGCGGTAGACCTGCGCGCCGGCGGCCCGGGCGATCGGCACCAGCGCGTCGTCGGACGCCGCCGTGGTGGCCGCG
The DNA here is from genome assembly GCA_016794525.1 of Myxococcales bacterium. Lineage (GTDB taxonomy): Bacteria > Myxococcota_A > Polyangia > Haliangiales > Haliangiaceae > UBA2376. The sequence goes on along the minus strand of JAEUJY010000068.1, from coordinate 46,323 downwards.
ACCACCACCGTCGAGATCGTCGCCGCGGCCTGGGCCCGCTCGATCACCCGCGCCAGCATCGGCGCGCCGCCGATGTCGGCGAGCACCTTGCCGGGCAGGCGCGACGAGCCCATCCGGGCCTGGATGATCGCGACGGTCTTCACGGCGCGGCCGATCGCTCGAAGACGTGGTACGTGCAGTCGTCGTAGCCGTCGGCGGGGCGGAGGAAGCCGGTGCGGATGCGGACGAAGCCCGGGCAGTGGGCGCGCACCGCCGCCGCGTGGTCGCGCTTCCACAGCGCGGCGTCGTGCCCGCGGTAGGCGATCTCGATCTCGCGATCGTGGTCGTACTCGATCGTCAGCAGGTAGCGCTTGCTGACGCGGGCCATCTCGGCCAGCGCCGCGCCGAGCTGCGCGGGGCCGATGTGGATCAGCACGCCGCTGGTGAAGACCAGGTCGAAGCGGCGATCCTTGAACGGCAGGTCGAAGGCGGTGCCCTCGAAGACGTCGAGCTCGGGGTCGCGGGCGCGGGCCCGCGCCACCGCGAACCGCTGCGGCTCGATGCCCCACACCCGGGGCACGCCCAGCGTGCGCAGGTAGCGCAGGTTCCAGCCGACGTTGCAGCCGACCTCGAGCGCGTGCTCGACGGCCAGCCCGGCCAGGATCGTGCGCAGCGAGTCGATCCGCGCGGGGCGTTCGACGTCGTTGCGCTCGGTGTAGTTGGCGCCGAACTCGGAGCACCACAGCGCGAGCTGCGGCGTGACGGTGGCGGCGACGGACGCGGCGGTGGCGGGTGGGGTCATGGTCGGCTCCAGCGGTAGGCCAGCACGCCCGCGCGATCGCGCGGCGGCCAGCGCACGAAGCCAGCCGCGGCGAACGCCGCCTGGCTGGCGAGGTTGTCGGGACGGATCTCGGCGACCACGGCGCCGGGATCGGCGGCGCAGGCGGCGGTGATGATCGCGCGGCCCACGCCGCGCCCCCGCCACGCCGGATCGAGCACGATCGAGATGCGGCCGTCGCCGTCGCCGCGCTCGCGCTCGATCCGCACGACGCCGACGCCGACGCCCTCGACCTCGGCGATCCACATCTGGCCGTGGGGGTCGGCCAGCCGCGCCGCGAACCAGCGCGCGTGCGCGGCGGGATCGATCGGGCGCGGGTCGAGCGACGCGGCGCGCACGTCGGGCGCCTGGTTCCAGGCCAGGACCTGGTCGCGGTCGCCGGGGCCCGCGGCGCGCAGGTCGGGGCCGCTCATGCGAGCAGCTCCCACGCCAGCGGCGTGCCGCGCGCGATCGCGACCCGGGCGGTGCGGCCCAGAACGGTGGGGAGCTCGCGCGGCGCCAGGCCGAAGCCGGGGCGGATCGCGCGGACGTTGGCGCGGGTGACCGGCTCGCCGCGGGCGATGTCGGCGACCGCGTAGAGCGAGCGGCGGAAGGCGCGGTTGGCGGACTCGACGGCGGGGCGGGCCGGCGAGCCGTCGCCGCGCGCGGCCCACGCGGTGCGGCAGCCGCGCACCACCGCGGCCATCTCGTCGGGCTCGAGCGAGAAGCCGGCGTCGGGGCCGCCGTCGGCGCGGGCCAGCGTCAGGTGCTTCTCGATCACGCACGCGCCGAGCGCGACGGCGGCGATCGGGACGGTCGCGCCCGGCGAGTGATCGCTGATGCCGACGACGCCGTGCGCGGCGAGCGCCGCCATCCGCAGCAGGTTCATCTGCTCGGGCGGCGCCGGGTACCCGGACACGCAGTGCAGCAGCACCAGCGCGCGGCCGCCGGCGGCGCGCGCGGCGCCGACCGCCTCGGCGATCTCGGCCTCGCTGGCCATGCCGGTCGAGAGGATCACCGGCTTGCCGGTGGCGGCCGCCGCGGCGATCAGCTCGAGGTCGCCGGCCTCGAACGAGGCGATCTTGTAGGCGGGCGCGCCCAGCGCCTCGAGCCGCGCCACCGCGTCGACGTCGAACGGCGTCGAGAACGCGGCCAGGCCGCGGGCCTGCGCGTGAGCGAACAGCTCGGCGTGCCACTCCCACGGCGTGTGGGCCTCGTCGTAGAGATCCCACAGCGTGCGGCCGGCCCACGGGCCGCCCTCGATGCAGAAGCCCGGGCCGCGCACGTCGAGCGTCATCGTCGCCGGCGTGAAGCTCTGCAGCTTGATCGCGTCGCAGCCGGCGTCGGCCGCCGCGTCGATGATCGCCTTGGCCCGCGCCAGCTGGCCGAGGTGGTTCGCCGACAGCTCGGCGACGACGTACGGCGGGTGGGCCGGGCCGATCGGCCGGCCGATGGTGACGACGGGGTGGGGGACAGGGGCGGCCACGGCATGCTCCTGGGGCGTGGATCGAATCGACCGGGCGGGGCGAGACTCGAGGCTGGGGGCGCGCCGGGTCACTGCACGACGAACTCGATGAACACGACGCGGTGCACGCGGTCTTCGCCGATCACGTCGCTGACGGTGGCGAACAGCTCGTCGCGGATCTTGTCCTTGTTCGGCGCGCCCTGGGTGTCGGCGACCTTCAGGCCCGAGAGGTAGCTCAGCAGGTCGTCGCGGATGAGCTGCTTGGACTTCTCGAACAGCTTCACGGCGGCGGCGTTGGCGACCTCGACCTGGAGCTGCACCTTCAGGTAGCGAGACGAGCCCGGCTCGTCGAGGTTGACCACGAACGGGTCGAGCGTGATCAGCGGGCCGGTCACCTCGCGGGGCGGCGGCCCGGCCTCGGCGGGGTGCGCCGGCGCGGCGTGCGCGGGCTTGCCGTGCTTGACGGCCATGAACAGGCCGGCGGCGGTCAGCAGCGTGTTCAAGCCGAGCAGCGCGACGACCACCATCGGTGGCTTGGGCGCCGGTGGGCCAGCAGGGGCTTCGGGTTCGGCGGCGTCGTCACTCATCGACCTCGACGTACAGCAAGCCGTGTGCCGTCACCGCCACAACCATCGCGGGGAGTTGCGCCGACCGTCCGCCGCCGCCGCCACTCCGCGCCGTCAATCTTGGCATCGCCGTGGCGATGCGCCGACCGGCGCTCAACCCTGCCAGAGCGCCATCAACGCCGCCAGCGAGGCCGGCGCGGCGCGGCACGCGTCGCCGTCGAGCAGGTACGCGCCGTCGTCGTCGCGCACGACGAACCCGATCCCCGGATAATCGGCCTCGAGCGCCTCGAGCATGCGCTGCCGGCGCAGCGCGGTGCTGCGCTGCGCGACGACCTCGGCGGTCTCGAGGTGGTGGGCGACCGCGGCCGCCACCTCGTGGCGCAGCACGTCCGGCTCGAACGGCTTGTGCAGGAACCGGAACACCTCGCCGATGTTGATGCCGGCCAGCGCGGTGTCGACGGTCCGCCGCCCGGTCACCATCACCCGCGTGGTCTCGGGCGACAGCGCGCGCGCGCGGACCGACAGCTCGACGCCGTCCATCTCCGGCATCTCGTAGTCCGAGACCATCACCGCGACCGGCCGCGAGGCCAGCACCGCCAGCGCCTCGTGGGGGGTGCCGACCGCGACGACGTCGTAGCCGTCGCGGCGCAGCACGCGGGCCAGCACCGCGAGCAGATCGGGATCATCGTCGACGCACAGCACGGTGAGCGGCGGCGTCGGGGGTGTCGGCATCGTCATGGCGTCAACCACCTCTCCCAGCCGGTCGCGGCCAGGGCTTGCTCGGCGGCGGTCAGCGCCTCGACCAGCTCGCGGGTCGTGCCGAAGCGATGGGTCGGGGACTTGGCCAGGCAGCGGCGGACGACGTCGCCCACCGCCCGCGGCACCGCGCCGTGGGGCGAAACGATCTCGGGCACCGGCGCCTGCAGGTGCTTGAGGCACAGGTCGCGCGTCGATTCCGCGACGAACGGCGGGGCGCCGGTGAGCATCTCGAACAGGACGATCCCGAGCGAGTACTGATCGGAGCGCTCCGAGGCCCGGTTGCCCCGGATCTGCTCGGGGGCGATGTACGACGGTGTGCCGAAGACGTAGTCGGCGACGGCCTCGTTCTCGCGAAAGCGGGGATCGTCGCGCAGCAACGCCAGCCCGAAGTCCACCAGCTTCGCGAGACCGTCCTCACTCACGAAAATGTTGGAGGCCGTGACGTCGGCGTGGATCACCCCTACGGAGTGAGCCGCGGCTAGCCCGGTGGCGATCTGCCGGGCGATCGACACCGCCTGCCGGGCCGGCAGCGCGGCGTCGAGGTGCTGCGCCAGGCAGTGCCCGGCGAGCAGCTCCATGACCAGGTAGGGGCGGCCGTCGTCGAGGTAACCGAAGTCGACGACATCGACGATGTTCGGATGCTTGATCCGCGCTGCGGCCCGGGCCTCGCGCAAGAACTGGGCGGCGCCGTCGCCTTGCAGCATGCGGCCGTGCAGCACCTTCAGGGCGAAGGTGCGCCCCAGCGCGGTGTGCTCGACCTTGAACACCCGACCCATGCCACCCGACCCCAGCGTGTCGCGCACGACGTACTGGGCGATCTGGGTGCCCGGGCCGATCGCCACCGGGCCGGCGCCGGGGACCGCCCGCGGCGTGTGCTTGCGGACGTGGACCTCGGCGCGCAGCACCCGGCCCGGGCGGATCGTCGACGACAGCGTCGCGATGGCGTGGGGCCCGCGGACCCGCGCGGCCCCGGTCGACGGCGTGCCGGCGAGGAGATCGATGTTGGTGATGAACGCCAGGCGCGCGATCACCGCGGCGGCGAGGCGCGCGTCGAGGGTGCCGCTCGCGATCAGCCGACCGTGGCGCTCGATGTCGACGCCGTAGGTGTCGCCGGCGCCGCGCGACGGCTCGATCCACACGACGTCGGCGTCCGCCGCGATCGCCGCGCCGAGCACGAAATCGCAGACCGCGGCAGGAGTCGCCGTCAGCGGCGTCGGGGCGAGCAGAGTCGGAGCGGGATCCATGCGCGAACCTCCTGCTCTCCCACCTTCGGCCGATCGCGCGGCCCGTCGAGCCTGGGTCCGCCGCTACCCAGGGCCGCCAGAGTTGACAGCGGGCGCGGCAGGCGCGCGCGGGAGTCCGCGCAGTTGCGCTGGCACGCGGCTGGCACTGGGCGAGCGGCGTGAAAGCGCTCGAGCATTCGGCGATCGATCTCTCGATCACCGGCGAGTACCAGGCGGTCGGTGCCAACGGCGAGCCCGCGGCGCTGCCCTCCGGGCCGGCGCTGCCGACCGGCGTGCGCGTCTTGATCGCCGACGACGATCACCGGATCCGCCGCGCGGTGGCCAGCTCGCTCGCGCGGCTCGGGTTCGACGTCAAGGTCGCCGAGGACGGCGGCCCGGCGATCGAGCTCGCCGAGCACCAGCACCCCGACGTCGCGCTGATCGACTACAGCATGCCGATGTCGGGGCTCGACGTGACGCGGGCGATCAAGGCTCGCTACGGCGCGTCGACCCACGTGTGCATCCTGTCGGGCAACGACACCGAGGAGGTCCGGCTGGCGGCGTTCGACGCCGGCGCCGACGACTTCCTGGTCAAGCCGATCTCGATGGGCGAGCTGCGGCGGCGGATGGCGGCGTCGGCGCGCAAGCAGCACGCCTACATCGAGGCGCGCCTCGCGCGCGAGCACGCCGATCGCCTGCTGGCGTGGGGCACCGAGGCGTCGGCCTTGCTGGCCCACGACCTCAACAACGGCCTCGCGGTCGCGCTGTCCAACATCTCGTACCTGGCGTCGGTGCTCGAGCTCGCGACCGACGACCGCCAGGCGCTGCTGTCGACCCAGCGCGCGCTGCGGCGGATGTCGGGCCTGGTCGCCAACTTCGTCGACATCGCCCGCTTCGAGGACGACGCCCTGCAGCCCCGCCCCAGCCGGGTCGCGGTGCGCGAGCTGTTGCTCGAGGTGATGGAGGTCCACGCGCCGACCCTGGGTCGGGAGATCCGCCACACCGTCGCCTGCGAGCCTGGCCTGGAGGGCTACTTCGACGAGGCGCTGATCATGCGGGTGCTGCACAACCTGGTCGGCAACGCCACCCGGTACTGCAACACCGGCGGCTTCATCCGCCTCGCCGCGCAGGCGGTCGGCGGCGTCGTCGAGATCACCGTCTCGAACAGCGGCCCGGCCATCCCCACCGAGCTCGCCAGCAAGCTGTTCAGCAAGTACGCCCTCGGCCGCGGCGGCCAGCGCGGCCTCGGCCTCTATTTCTGCAGGCTGGCCTGCGAGGCCCAGGGTGGCTCGGCGCTCCACCGCGCGGACGCCGATGGGCCGACCTTCGTCCTCCGGCTGCCGGCGCCCTCCGATCCCATCACACCGGCGGGGTGATGTCGTCGACCGGTTAGCGGGTGGGCGCTGGCCCAGCGGTGCCCCACCGATGCCCGACAGCGGTCTGCACCCTCGATAGAATCGAGTCCGTCGATGTCCCGTGCCCTCATTCGATGCGTGCTGGTGGAGGATGAGGACGCTGTCGCGCGCTCGATCGCGCGTCGCCTCGCCGCCCACAACGTCGAGCTGACCCACCTGTCGACCGGCGAGCAGATCGAGGCGCTGCTGGCCAGCGCCGGGCGCGGCGACGACACCGACTACGACGTCATCCTGCTGGACGTGAACCTGCCCGATCACAACGGGCTGGAGATCCTGCAGTGCCTGCGCGGCCGGGGCTCGCACACCGCGGTCATCATGCTGACCGGCGACTCCACCGCGGCCACCGCGACCTCGGCGCTGCGGGCCGGCGCCTACCACTACATGGTCAAGGCCGACCTCGACGACACCTTCATCGACGTCGTCCGCGCGGCCAGCGCCCACACCGCGCTGACGCGGCAGCTCGGCGTGCCGAAGCGGTCCGGCGGCGCCGACCTCGAGGCCGAGATCGTCGGGCGCAGCCCCGCCGCCGCCGATCTCCGCCACCAGATCCGCCAGATCGCCGGCTCGACGGTGAACATCCTGGTGACCGGCGAGAGCGGCACCGGCAAGGAGATCGCCGCGCGGGCGATCCACCGCCTCTCGCCGCGCGCCGACCGGCCGTTCGTGCCGCTCAACTGCGGCAGCATCCCCGAGGGCCTGATCGACTCCGAGCTGTTCGGGCACGTGAAGGGCTCGTTCACCGGCGCCACCGCCAACCGCGCCGGCGTCTTCGTCGAGGCCGACGGCGGCACGCTGTTCCTCGACGAGATCGGCGACATGCCGCTGGCCGTCCAGGCGCGCCTGCTGCGCGCGATCCAGCACGGCGAGGTCCGCGCGGTCGGCGGCGACGTGGCGCGCAACATCGACGTCCGGATCATCGCCGCGACCCACGTCGACCTGGCCAAGGCCGTCGCCGCGGGGCAGTTCCGCGCCGATCTGCTGTTCCGGCTCAACGTCGTCAACGTCGTCGTCCAGCCGCTGCGCGAGCGCCGCAGCGATCTGCCGGCGCTGATCGCGGTGCTGCTGCGCAAGCACGCCGGCGACACGCTGCCGCAGGTGACGCCGGCGGCCCTCGAGGCGATGCACGCCTACCCGTGGCCCGGCAACGTCCGCGAGCTGGAGAACGCGTTGCTCCACGCGCTGGCCATGAAGACCGGCGACGTGATCGAGCCGGCCGACCTGCCGCCGGCCATCGGCGGCCGGGTCCGGCTCGGGGCCGGCTCGGGCGTGCTGGCGCGGGTCGGCGAGGGCGTGCCGCTCACCGAGGCCAAGCGCACCGCCGCCCTCGAGTTCGAGCGCAACTACCTCCTGCAGCTGATGGACCGCGCGCAGGGCAGCGTGTCGGCGGCCGCGCGCATGGCCGGGGTCGACCGGACCAACTTCCGCCGGCTCCTGCACCGCCACGGCATCGACTCGTCGCGCTTCCGGCAGTAGGGCGGATCGCGGTCGTCGTCGGCCCGACGGATCGCGGATCGCGGTCGTCGTCGTCCCGACTCATCGCGGCGGCGACCGCCGACAGGCGGCGCGCGGACCGGCCGCGTCACCTCGCCGCACCTGCGTCGCCGTGCCGCGGGTCAGGCGTACTTGCGCAGCTTCTCGACCAGCGTCGTGCGGTTGAGGCCGAGCAGCGCCGCCGCCTCGGTGCGGTTGCCCTGGGCCCGGGTCAGCGCGCGGTTGATCAGCTGGCGCTCGAGGCTCTCGAGGGCGGTGCGCAGGTCGACCGCGGCGTCGAGGTCGCTGGCCGCCGCCTGGGCCTGGGCCTGCGCCTGGGCCGGGGCCGGGGCCGCGACCTCGAGGGGCGGCACCACGGCGAGGTGCGGCTGCGACTTGCGCCGCCCGCCGAGGTGCAGGTCGGCGGCCGTCAGCAGCGGGCTCGGCGCGAGGAGCAGCGCGCGCTCGATCACGTGGTGCAGCTCGCGGACGTTGCCCGGCCACGCGTGGGCCCGCAGCGCCGCCTTGGCGCTGTCGTGGAGGCCGGCCGGCACCGAGCGGCCGGCCGCGCGGGCCAGGATCGCCTCGGCGAGCTCGAGGATGTCCTCGCCGCGGTCGCGCAGCGCCGGCAGCTCGAGCGGCAGCACCGAGATGCGGAAGTACAGGTCGGCGCGGAACGTGCCGCGCTCGACCATGTCCTCGAGGTCGCGGTGGGTCGCGGCGACGATGCGGACGTCGACCGGGATCTCGTGGTCGGCGCCGACCGGGCAGATGGCGCGCTCCTCGAGCACGCGCAAGAGCTTGGCCTGGGCGGCCAGCGGCAGGTCACCGATCTCGTCGAGGAACAGCGTCCCGCCGTGGGCGGCGGCGAACTTGCCGGCGCGGGCGTTGACGGCGCCGGTGAACGCGCCCTTCACGTAGCCGAAGAGCTCGGCCTCGATGAGCGTGTCCGGGATGGCCGCGCAGTTCACCGCGATGAACGGCTTGCCCTGCCGGGTCGAGGACCGGTGGATCGTCCGGGCGAAGACCTCCTTGCCCGTGCCCGTCTCGCCCGTGAGCAACACGCTGGAGTCGCAGCCGGCGATCCGTCGGACGAATTCCAGCGCCCGGGTCACCGTCGGCGACGAACCGAGCACGTCGTGAGCGTAAGTCTCCCGCCACTGAGCGAAGTCGAGCATGCCTGTCCCTCTAGCGAATCCCGTTCCAACCCGTGGGCGAACGGTGAGGGACCTTGCATATGTAGATCCGGGTGGATCGCCGTCGCCGCTACCCCACCGAGGCGGGTCGCGCCGTACCCAGAGGGTACTCGCGCACTACAACAGTCCGGAAGGCCTCACTGAATCCGGATGCCGCGGTCGGCCATGGACGAGGGACACCAGCGCCGCTGCGCGGCCCGCGCCCGTTCCATTCGAGGCTGCGCGACAGGGCGATCATCGGGCCCCGACCGCGTCCCGTGGACCCGACGCGTGGAGCTGGATCTCCAGCGCACCGGTGAGCGCGCCGTCATCCCAGGGCTTCAGGAAGTAGCGGTGGACGGCGCCCTCGTTGACCGCGCGGATCGCGACCTGGAGGTCGGTGTTGCCGGTGACCAGGAACCGGACCACCTCGGGGTACATCATCCGGACCCGCTGCAGCAGCTCGAGGCCGTCGCTGGCGGCCTGCAGGTCGTAGTCGCTGACCACGGCCTGGTAGGCGCGCAGCTTCAGCTCGGCCATCGCCTCGGCCACCGACCCGACCGCCGTCACCTGGTGTCGATGCAGGGTTCGGCGCATCGCCGAGCGGATGTCGGGATCGTCATCGCAGACCAGGATGCGGTAGTCCATCGTTGCCTCGGGGGGTCGTTGCAGACCGCATCGACCGCCCGCGGCATCCGTACATGGCCAGCGCCAGCGCCTACTTGGCGTCGAGCACTTGCAAGAACGGGCGCGACCGCTCGAGCTGCGCGGCCGCCTTGCTGTAGAGCTGGGCGCGCGCCGCCGCGCTCACCCCGAGCGTGTCGAGGAGGGCCTGGGCGGCGACGTCCTCCGGGGCCGGGCCGATCGTCCGGTCGACGCCGGCGACGATGTCGCGGGCGATCAGGTCCGCGACCGCGACCACCTCGGTGGCCGTCCGGTGGTTCGACGGCAGGCGGTCGCGCACCTCGGGGCGGCGGATCGTGTGGTGACATTCGATCGGTACGACCAGTGCCGCCGGCAGGCGCCAGCGCCGGGCGAGCTCGGTGCCGATGCGATCGTGGCCGAGCAGGCCGACCTCGGTCTCGGCGACGGTGGCGGTCACGCCGTCGCGCGCCATCACCGCCTGCACCGCGATCAGGCCCTCGGGTATCAGCTTGGCCTGCGCGATCTTGCCCATGTCGTGGAGCAAGCCCGCGGTGAACAGGCTGCCGGGATCGGCGTAGCCGATCTCCTCGCCGATCACGCGCGCGGTCGCGCCGACCGCCAGCGAGTGCAGCCAGAGGTGGCGCGGATCGAACGAGCCGACCCCGGGGATGTTGAGGGTCTCGAGCACCGAGACCGTGAGCACCAGCTGGTAGATGGTGTTGAACCCGACGAACGGCACCGCGCGGGCGATGTCGGTGACGCCACCCGGGATGCCGAAGTACGCGGAGTTCACCAGCCGCAGCAGCTTCGCCGACAGGCTGGGATCGATGCTGAGCAGCTCGGCCACCTGTTGCACCGACGAGCGGCGCGCGTTCATCAGCTCCTGCAGCCGCAGCGCGACCAGCGGGAGCGTCGGCAGCGCGTCGAGGAGCTTGCCGATCTGCTCGAGCGAGGGAGCGGGGCGCGCGGCACTCGGGGCAGGATTCATGGGAACAGCTCTCCCGGCACGGGTTCGATCGGGATGACGAGCGGCGGGGCGTCGATCGGGGCGTCGATCGGGGCGTCGATCGGGGCGTCGATCGGGGCGTCGATCGCGGTGGCGTCGATGGCGGTGGCGTCGATGGCGGTGGCGTCGGCATCGAGCGCGTCGGCGTCGGCATCGAGCGCGTCGGGCGCGTCGGGCGCGTCGGCGTCGGCACCATCGGCGTCGGCGTCGGCGTCGGGGGCGTCGATCGGGTCGGTGCCGAGGCAGACGCCCGCCGGCGAGCACACCTGACCGCCTGCGCAGTCGCTGGTGCGGTTGCACAGCGCGGCGTCGCAGCCCCCGAGCACCAGCAGCAGGGCGATCAGCCACCGGGCGCGCTCACCACACATCGAAGCTCACTCCGACCGAGACGACCAGCTGGGCGATCGCGGTCTTGGCCGGCAGGTCGGTGCCGGCCACGTAGACGTCGGCCTCGACGTCGACGCAGCCGCGCAGCGCCGCCGCGGGCCAGCACCAGCTCGCGCCCACCAGCGCGCCGTGGAGCGTGTACGGGCGGACCACGCTGCGCGCGCCGAGGCGGGCCCGGCCGCGCCGCCCCACCGGGACCGCGAGGCCGCCCTCGAGCCCGACGCCGGTGCGATCGTAGGTCTCGAGCACCAGGCCGGCGAAGCCCCAGACGTACGGCTCGGCGTTGACGGCGTACGCGCCGTCGACGGTGGCGACCACCGGCGCGGCGTGCACCGTCGAGCGCCCGGCGCCGCCGCCGGCGGCCAGCCCGGCGCCGATGCGCGCCGAGACCTCGGCCAGCGACTCCGCGGCGGCGGGGCGCGCGGCCAGCAAGGCCACGATCGTCGGGATGCCGGCGCGCCAGCGCATGGCTCGATCGGTCAGCAACCCACGTGCCACGCGCCCGTCGACAGATCACCGAGGGTTACGCGGCCGCGGCGGCCGCCGCGCGTCAAGGTTGCCGCACGGGCGCCGACGGGGCCGACGGCGTCATCCGCAGCAAGATCGTCAGCCGGCGGTTCTTGGGCGAGTAGGGCTGCCCGGGCGCCGCCAGCTGGGTCGAGCCGCGGCCGATGACGGCGTTGATCCGTCCCGGGTCGAGGCCGTTGCGCTCCAGGATCTTGCGGGCCTCGGTGGCGCGCTCGAACGACAGCTCCCAGTTGGTCTTGCCGGCGCCGCGCGAGAACTTGGAGGCGTCGGTGTGGCCCTGGATCTCGACCGGCTCGCTGCGCGCGGTCAGCATCGGCGCGAGCTCCCGCAGGAAGCCCTCGAGCGCCGGCTTGAGGTGCGACGAGGCGCTGTCGAACAGCATCCCGGCGTCGTCGTCGTTGGCCTCGATCTGGACGCCCTCGGGCGTCGCCACCACCTTGATCTTCCCCGCCATCTCGGCCAGGTCGACGTGGTTCTCGGCGAGGTGGGCGATCGCGTCCTGCAGCGACTTGACGGTGTCGTCGAGGGTCTGCTTGTCGGGCGGCGGCGGCACCGGCGCCTTCTCGATGATCGACGGGACGTAGGTGGCCCCGCCGTTCATCGCCAGCTCGCTGTCGGGCAGGATGCCGGTGCGGAAGTAGTTCGAGATCTCCTCGCGGCTCTTCTGATCGGTCGACGCCAGCAGCCACAGCACCATGAACAGCGCCATCATCGCGGTGACGAAGTCGGCGTAGGCGATCTTCCAGGCGCCGCCGTGGTGGCCGTGCCCGGCGACCTTCTTGATGACGCGCTTGCGGCCGGGCTGCGGGGCGGACACGTCAGCCTCCCTTCAGGCTCTGCAACGCCTTGTCGGTGTCGGTGAACGACGGCCGCTCGTCGTGGAAGATCACCTTGCGGCCGAACTCCACCGCGGTCGCCGGCGCCGCGCCGCGCATCGACGCGATCACCGCGCCCTTCATGCACTCCATGTACCGCCGCTGGTGGACCTCCTGGATCTCGGTCGAGGTGATCAGCGGGGCGACCAGGCCGTAGCTCAGCAAGATGCCGAGGAACGTGCCGACCAGCGCCGCCGCGACGTGGTGGCCGATCACCGCCGGCGGGGCGTTCATGTGGCCCATCGTCACGATCACGCCGAGCACCGCCGCGACGATGCCGATGCCGGGCAGCGCGTCCGACACCGTGCGCAACAGGCCGCCGGCCAGGTGGTTGCACGCCATCCAGGTGTCGAGCTCGGCGTCGAGCAGCTGCTCGAGGTCGTCGGCGGAGACGCCGTTGGCCATCGCCTGCAGCGCCTCGGCCAGGAACGTCCGGTACATCTCGTCCTTCACCACCATCGGGTACTTCTTGAAGATGTCGCTCTTGGCCGGCTCGGCGGCGTGGGGCTCGAGCGCGAGCACGCCCTGGCGGCGCGCCACGGTGAAGAGCTCGTACAGGAGCTTGAGCAGGTCGAGGTAGTCCTTCTTCTTGGGGATCGTGTCCTTGAGCGCCATCGAGATGACGTGCTTGACCCGCTTCTTCATCAGGCCCGGCGACGAGATCACCAGCGTGCCGATGGCCGCGCCGACGATCACCACCAGCTCCGAGGGCTGGATGAGGATCGGCACCGCGCCGCCGGCCATGATGAAGCCGCCGAGCACGCAGCCGAACACGATCACGATGCCGACTTTGCCCATGACGCCCCATCGAATCGGCTGGGGCGGCCGATCGTGTAGGGACGGCGGCCGCTGTACGAAGCGCGCCGATGGTCGACCCAGCCGGTGTGGACACGCCCGGAATCGCCGCCCAGCGCCGCGGCTCGACCCGGGCCGAGGTCGTGCTGGGCGTCGACTTCGGCACCAGCTACACCTCGGCGGGCGCGATGATCGACGGCCGCGTCGATCTGATCCGCGACAACGGCGACGCGGTGATCCCGTCGGTGGTGTACGTGCCGGCGCGCGGCGAGCCGATCGTGGGCGCGCGCGCGCTCACCCACGCGTTCCAGGACCCCCAGCACACCGTCTGCTCGGTCAAGCGCCTGCTGGGCGAGCGCCACGACGCCGCCGGGCTGCGCCGGCTGGCGCCGCTGGTGCCGTACCCGCTGGTCGCCGGCATCGGCGGGCGGATCCACCTGCGCCTGCACCACACCGACTGGGCCGCCGAGCAGATCGCCGCGGCGGTGCTCGGCCACGTGCGCGAGCTCGCCGAGCGGCGGTTCGGGCCGGTGCGCAAGGTCGTGCTGGCGGTGGCCGCCGAGGCCACGCTCGAGCAGCGGCAGGCGCTGTTGACCGCGGCCCGGCTGGCCCGGCTCGAGGTGATCGACCTGGTGCCGGAGCCGGTCGCCGGCGCGCTGGCGCTGGGGCTGCACGCGCGGCCGGAGCGGCGGCGGGTCGTGGTGTGCGACTTCGGCGGCGGCACCTTCGACGTCACGCTGGTCGAGCAGACCGGGACCCGCTTCCACGTCGTCGCCACCGGCGGCGATCCCTACCTCGGCGGCGACGATCTCGATCAGGCGATGGCGAACACGCTCGGCGGGCTGATCTTCCGGCGCAGCGGCTTCGACGTCAGCCACGATCTGGTGCGGCGGACCTTGCTCGCGCGCCGGTGCGAGGGCGCCAAGCGGGTGCTATCGACGCAGCTCGAGGCGCGGCTGACGATGCGCGACGCGTTCATCGAGCGCGGCGAGCGCCGCGACCTCGACGTCGTCCTCGAGCGCAGCTGGTGCGAGGCGCTGTGGGAGCCGCTGCTCGATCGCGCGCTGGCGGTGGTCGAGCAGACCGTGGCCAAGAGCGGCTGGCGCGATCTCCCGATCGACGAGGTCGGGCTGATCGGCGGCACGTCGCTGGTGCCGCGGTTCCAGCAGCGGGTGCGCGCGCGCTTCGCCGGCACTCGGCTCACGCTCTCGGAGGACGCCCACGTCGCGGTCGCCACCGGCGCGGCGCTGGTCGCGGCGCGCCACGGCGCGGTCACGCTGACCCACGCGTCCCCCAGCTGAGCTGCGCAGGGTTGGGGCCCCGTCGGGGCTTGCCCCCGGCGGGGAAGGGGCTTTGCGAAAGCCCCTTCCAAGGAGCTCAGTTCGACAGCTTGCAGCTGTTCCACCAGCCGTCGCCGTCGACCCGCGCGCCGGCCAGCGGGTGCCCGGCCGGCACGGCGCAGGCCACCGCGAAGCTGCCGTCGAGGATCGCGCTGCCGTCGTCGCGCTTGCCGGCGACGCGCTGCGTGACCACCAGGCCAGGGCAGGTCGCGGCGGTCAGGACGATCGGCGGCCGCCCCGGCGCCGCCAGCTCCAGCCGCGGGCCGTCGATCGGATCCAGCGTCGCGCGCACCACCGGCGCGCCGCCGGCGTCGAGCGCGGCGGTGCGGCCGTCGGCCTCGGCGGCGCAGCCGAGCAGCCGCGCCTTCCACGGGTCGCCGGCCCCGGTGAGCGCGATCGCGCCGCGCACCGTCGTGCCCATGCACGACTTGTAGGCCACGGCGATCGCGACGGCCGGGATGCCCAGGCCGAGCACCGCGAACGCGATCATCGTGATCGTCAGCCGCGGCTTGCCGACCGGCGCGTCGGTCACGCCTTGGCCACCGCGGCGGCCCAGCGCGCCAGGTGCGCGTCGACGGCGGCGCGGTCGGCCGACGGCTTGAACCGCCGCTCCTCGCGCCAGGTGCGGGCGATCGCGCCCTTGTCCTGCCACACGCCGGCGCCGAGGCCGGCCAGGAACGCCGCGCCCAGCGCGGTGGTCTCGACCAGCTCGGGGCGGCTGATCTCGACGCCGAGCACGTCGCTCTGGAACTGCATCAGCAGATCGTTGGCGGCGGCGCCGCCGTCGACCCGCAGCGTCGTCAGGTGGCGCATCGAGTCGGCCTCCATCGCCCGCAGGATGTCGACGTTCTGCAGCGCGATGCCCTCGAGCGTCGCCCGCGCGAGGTGGGCGCGGGTGGTGCCGCGGGTCAGCCCGGTGATCAGGCCGCGGGCGTCGGGCCGCCAGTGCGGCGCGCCCAGCCCGGTGAACGCCGGCACCACGACGACGCCACCGGAGTCGGGCACCGACGCGGCCAGCGCCTCGACCTCCTTGGCCGAGCTGAAGAAGCCGAGGCCGTCGCGCAGCCACTGCACCGCGGCGCCGGCGATGAACGCCGAGCCCTCGAGCGCGTAGGTGAACTCGCCGGGGATCTGCCACGCGACCGTCGTCAACAGGCCGCGGTGCGACATCACCGGCCGCTCGCCGGTGTTCATCAGGATGAAGGCGCCGGTGCCGTAGGTGCACTTGGCCAGGCCCGGCTCGAAGCACGCCTGCCCGAACAGCGCCGACTGCTGATCACCGGCGAGGCCGGCGATCGCGATGCCGTCGGGCAGGCCGGGCACGCCGCGGGTGGTGCCGCAGGTGCCCGCCGACGGCACCACCGTCGGCAGCAGCTTGGGCTCGACGCCGATCAGCGCGCACAGCTCGTCGGACCAGGCCCGGGTGTGCAAGTCGAACAAGAGCGTGCGCGACGCGTTGGTGACGTCGGTGGCGTGGACCGCGCCGCCGGTCAGGCGCCACAGGAGGTAGCTGTCGATCGTGCCGAACGCCAGCTCGCCGTGGTGCGCCGCGGTGGCGACCGCGGCGTCGTTGCGCAAGAGCCAGGCGATCTTGGTGCCCGAGAAGTACGGGTCGAGCGTCAGGCCGGTGCGGGCGCGGACGTTGGCCTCGTGGCCGGCGGCCTTGAGCTTCGCGCAGGTGTCGGCGGTGCGTCGGTCCTGCCAGACGATCGCGCGGTGCACCGCCTTGCCGGTCTTGCGGTCCCACACGACGGTGGTCTCGCGCTGGTTGGTGATGCCGATCGCCGCGATCGAGCCCGCCGGCACCGCCGCCTGGGTCAGCGCCTGGCCGAGCGCGTCCTGCACCGACGCCCAGATCTCCTCGGGCTCGTGCTCGACCCAGCCCGGCTGGGGGTAGTGCTGCGCGAACTCGCGGTAGCCGCGGCCGACCAGCCGCAGCGTCTCGTCGAGGATCAGCACGGTGCTGCCGGTGGTGCCCTGATCGATGGCGATGACGTGGCGCATGGCCGTCGTGTATCACGTCGCCGCGAGGTGGCGCGCGCACCAGGCGCCGACCTCGGCGGCCACGCGGTCGCGCTCCACGTCGCAGCTGATCAGGTGGTAGCTCTCGGGGAGGATCGTCAGCGCCGGCCGCTCGCGCGACCCGGCGCGCGCGACGATCCGCCGCGCCGACGCCACCGGCGCGGTGTGGTCCTGGGTCGCGTGCATCACCAGGAGCGGCGCCCGCACCTGCGGCAGCGCGACGTCGACGACGTCCATGAACGCCAGCAGCTCGCCGAGCGCCGCCACCGGGAAGCCGCGGTAGCACGGGTTCTCGGCGCGCACCGCCGGGTCGCGCACGTCGGAGCCGCCGAGCTTGGGCAGCGTCCGCACCCGCCCGGCCAGCGGCCCCTTGGTCAGCGCCCGCGCCACCACGCCGCCGAACCCCTCGAGCCACAGCGGCGCCGCCAGCGACACCACCGTCGCCGGCGCCCGGCGCGTCGCCAGGTACAGCGCGAGCAGCCCGCCCAGCGACTGCCCCACCACCGCCACCCGATCGCAGCGCGCCGCCAGCGCGTCGAACTCCGCCTCCACCCCCGCCACCCAGTCGCGCCACGTCTTCTCGTATAGATCCTCGATCCGCGTCGCGTGCCCCGGCACCGCCATCCCTCGCACCGTCATCCCCCGCGCCGCCAGCGACTCGCCCAGCCCCCTCATCTCGTACGGCGACCCGGTAAACCCGTGGATACACAGCACTCCACGGCCATCGCCGCGCATCTCGAAGGGATCAGCCAGCACGGGGACAGGATCTACCCCCTCAACCACACAGAATCAAACCGATATTTAGCCCTACCGCGTCGCAAGAAGGGACAGTTTCCAGGGGGCCAAGCGACCGGAATCGAACGGGTTCTAGACGCCCACGCCAGCCGCCCACCAGAATCCGGCACCAGCTGGCGTGCGCACATTGACACGGGCGATCGGCGTTGGTTCAATTCAGCTTAGGAATCGCGCGCTTCCGATGAGCGAGTGGAAGACCCGCATCACGAAGGTCCAGGTCGTCAAGCCCAAGGCTGAGGCGGGTGAGGCATGCCTGGTGCTCGTCTATCCACCGGGCGCTGACATGGGCAAGAAGTTCCCGCTGTCGCGCTCGGAGATCGTGCTCGGCCGCGGCAGCGATTGCGACATCCAGGTCGACCGCGACTCGGTCTCGCGCCGTCACGCGCGGGTGTTCCGCCAGGCCGATCAGTGGATGGTCGAGGACCTGCAGTCGACCAACGGCAGCTACGTCAACGACGTGCCGGTGCAGCGGTCGATCCTCAAGGACAACGACTTCCTCAAGATCGGCGCCGCGATCTTCAAGTTCCTGTCGGGCGCCGGCGTCGAGTCGTCGTACTACGAGGAGATCTACCGGATGACCATCATCGATGGTCTCACCGGGGCCCACAACAAGCGGGCGTTCCTCGAGTTCCTCGAGCGCGAGATCGCGCGGTGCGCGCGCCACCGGCGGCCGCTGTCGCTCTTGATGTTCGACATCGATCACTTCAAGTCGATCAACGACACCCACGGCCACCTGACCGGCGACGCGGTGCTCAAGGAGATGTCCAAGCGCCTGCTCGGCCGCATCCGCCGCGAGGAGCTGCTGGCGCGCTACGGCGGCGAGGAGTTCGCGGCGGTCCTCCCCGAGACCGATCACGCCGGGGCGATGATCTTCGGCGAGCAGATCCGCCGGCTGGTCGCCGACGAGCCGTTCGAGTACGAGGGCGATCGCTTCCCGGTGACGATCTCGGTCGGGGTCGCGACCGTCGAGGGCGAGGACATCGACCCGCCCGGCTTCATCAAGATGGCCGACGAGAACCTGTACCGGGCCAAGCGCGAAGGCCGCAACCGCGTGATCGGCTAGCGCGCGCGGCAGCGATCCGAACGCCCCGTGACTAGAGCTTCGGGCCGGCGGGCGGCGGCGGCGGCGGCACGATCTCGTCGCGCAGCCGCGCCAGCGCCTTGCCGAGCGAGTCGATCGCGCCCTCGAACTCCGCGGCGGCGGCGTCGCCGGCCGCGGTGGCCTTGCGCTCGAGCTCGTCGACCTTGGGCTCCAGCTTCTCCCAGGTGGCGCGGGCCTCCATGCCGGCGAGGTGCATCTGCAGCCGCAGCTCGTCGCGGGTCTTCTTGAGTTCGGTCATCAGGTTGGCGAAGCCAGTACGAGCCGTCATGGTGGACCTCCGCCGACAGCATGGCCACGCGCCGCGCCGCGGCAAGTGTGCGCTTGCGCGCACCCCGGCTGACGTGGCGTCAGCGGCAGCAGGCCGCGAGCTTGCGGCGGATCTCGGCGGCGTACGCCACCGCGTGGGGATCGCCGGGCGCCTCCTCGGCGCTCGCGGCGCCGCGCTGGTAGGCGACGCGGGCCCCGGCGCGATCGCCGGCCGCGACCCGCGCGTCGCCCAGGCGATCGTTGGTCGCGGTGACCAGCATGCGGGCGTCCTGGTTAGCGGGCAACCGCGCGGCCAGGGCCTCGGCGCGCTCGACCGCGCGCGCCAGCGCGGCCAGCGCGGCAGCGGTGTGCGTCGCCTGCAGCTCGATCGCGCCGATCTTGGTCTGGGCGATGATCACGTCGCGGGCGAGCTCGACGCTGTCGGGCTGGCTCGCGCCGAGCTGCTCGACCAGCGCCTGCCAGCGCTGATAGGCCGCCAGCGCCGTCGGCAGATCGCCCTGCACCCGGGCCAGCTCCGCCTGGCCGCGATCGATCTCGGCGGCCTCGCGGCGCAGCGCGACGCTGGCCGGCGCCTGCGCGACGATCGCCGCGTACAGGTCGTGGGCCTCGGCGAGCTGCGGCGCGACGTCGGCGGGGACCCGCTCCTCGTTGGCCTCGGCCAGGCCGACCTGCAGCGCCGCGACCGCGCGCAGGTTGTGGGCGAGCAGGCGGCGTGCGACCACGTCGTCGGGCGCGCGCGCCACCAGCGCCCGCAGGTCGGCCCGCACCGCGCGGTGCGCGTCGAGCGCGGCCCACGACTCGCCACGCATGAACAGCGTCTCGGCGATCTTGTTGCGGGCCATGATCAGGCCGTAGCGCGCGGCGGCGCTGGCCGGATCGCTCGCCACCAGCCGCGCGTGGATCGCCTCGCCGCGGCGGTAGCGCTCGAGCGCGGCGCCGGTGTCGCCGCCGGCGCGGGCCGCGTCGCCGACCGCGAGCTCGCCCTCGGCGAGGTCGCGCTGCCACAGCGCGTTCTCGGGATCGCGGCCGGTCAGCGCCGTCGCGACCGCGTGGGCCCGGTCGGCCGCGGCGCGCGCGCCGGGGGCGTCGCCCTGGGCCAGCCGCACGCCGGCGATCTGCAGGTGCGCGCCGTAGACGTCGCGCTGGCGGGCGGGGTCGTCGGGCGCGCGCGCCGCCAGCCCCTCGGTGACGCCCAGGTTCGCCTCGGCGTCGGCCAGCGCGTGGGCCAGATCGCCGAGGCGCTGGTAGACCTGGCCGCGCCGCTGGTAGACGCCGATCACCTCGCCGCGCAGCGCGTCGTCGTCGGGCGCCACCCGGATCATCGCCTCGGCCAGCGCGAGCGCGTCGTCGAGCGTCGTCCGCGCGCGCTCGAGCTGGCCCTCGGCCATCGACGCCTCGGCGTCGATCAGCAGCAGCCCGAAGCGTTCGTCGTCCACGCCCAGCCCGTCGCCAGGCCGCGCCACCGCCAGGCCCTCGGCCACCGCGGCGCGCGCGGCCGCCGGGTCGCCCTGGGTCATGTGGACCTCGGCGAAGCGGTGCGCCAGCGCCACCAGCGCGCGGCGATCGTCGGGTGACGCCTCGGCCAGCCCGGCGCGCAGGTCCTTGGCGACGCGCAGCTCGGCCAGCGCGCCGGCGGAGTCGCCGCGCCCGCGGATCACCGCGGCCAGCCCCTCGTGGATCTGCGCGCGGGTGCGCCGCTCGGCGGGCGTCGTCCCGATCGGCCGGCTCGCGTAGTAGGCGCGGGCCTTCTGCACCACCGCGTCGAGCACCTCGAGCTTGCCGACCGGCGTCAGCTTGGCGCGCAGATCGCCGAGCATGAACCGCAACAGCTCCTCGGCGTCGCCGCGGTTGCGCTCGGCGCCGGCGCGCTGCGCGTCGGCGCGTCGCTCGCCGGCCAGCACGCCGCGGATCGCCAGCGCGCCGCCGACCGCCAGCACCACCAGCGCCGCGACCGCGACCGCCAGCGCGCCGCGGTGCCGCCGCACCCACCGCCGCAGCAGCTCGCCCGCGGAGTACGCGTGGGCGCCGACCAGCTGGCCGGCCAGGTACCGGCGCAGGTCGGCCGCCAGCTCGCGCGCGCTGGGGTATCGATCGGCCGGCGCCCGCGCCATCGCCCGCGCGACGATCGCCACCAGCTCGGCGGGCACGTCGGGCGCGCGGCTGGCCAGCGACGGGGGCGGCGTCGCCCGCACCTGCGCCAGCACCGCGGCGCCGTCGTCGCCGACGTACGGCGCCGCCCCGGCGAGCACGTGGTACGCCAGCGCGCCGATCGCGTAGACGTCGGCCCGCTCGTCGACCGCCGCGCCGGCGGCCTGCTCGGGCGGCATGTACGCCGGCGTGCCCAGCACGTCGCCGGCGCGCGTGGCGGCGGACGCGTCGTCGTCGCCGGCGGCCGCCGCGTCGTCGTCGTCGTCGGGCGCCGCCAGATCCTTGGCCAGCCCCCAGTCGATGACGACGGTCTCGCCGAACTGCCCCACCAGCACGTTGTGCGGCTTGAGATCGCGGTGGACCACGCGCTCCTGGTGCGCGTAGGCCATCGCGTCGGCGACCGCCAGCACGTGGGGCAAGAGCGCGCGGCGCGCGGCCGGCGTCGCGGCGTCGGCGATCACCCGATCGAGCGGGCGGCCGGGCACCAGCTTCATCGCGAACCACGGCGTCCCCGACGGCCGCAGCCCGGCCTCGAGCACGCTGACGATCGACGGGTGCGACAGCCGCGCGGTGATCATCGTCTCGCGCGCGAAGCGGCGCATCAGCGCCGGGTTGGGCGCGCGCAGCTCCTTGATCGCGACGGTGCGGCCGAGGCGCTGATCGCGCGCCGTCAGGATCCGCCCCATGCCGCCGCGCGCCAGCTCGGCGACGTCGCCGTAGCGCGCGTCGTCGGCCAGCGGCTGGTCGAGCGTCGCCGGCACCGGCACCGGCGCGGCCGCGGCCGCCGCGCGCAAGAAGCTGTCGATCGTGGTCGCGCCGCTCGCCGGCAGGTCCTCAGACGCCATGGCGCATCCTACCCGCCGCGCGCAGCGGCGCTCGCCGGCGAAGTGCGGCACCGCCTTGGCGCGGGTCCCGGGGAGCGCTACCGTGGCCGCCATGATCAAGGCCGGTGACCCCATCCCGTCGGTGACCATCAAGCAGGCGACCGCCGAGGGGCCCCAGGACGTCGATCCGGCCGCGCTGTTCGCCGGCAAGCACGTCGTCATGTTCGCGGTGCCCGGCGCGTTCACGCCGACCTGCTCGAACCAGCACCTGCCGGGCTACGTGGCGCGCCTCGACGAGTTCGCGGCGCGCGGCGTCGACCTCGTCGCGTGCCTCGCGGTCAACGACGCGTGGGTGATGCAGGCGTGGGCCGCGCAGCACGGCGCGCTCGGCAAGATCGTCATGCTCGCCGACGGCACCGCCGCGTTCACCAAGGCGCTCGGCCTCGACGTCGACCTCGCCGCGCCCGGGCTGGGCGTGCGCGCGCGCCGCGGGCTGATCTCGTTCAAGGACGGCAAGGCGGCGATCGTCGCGATCGAGGCGCCGGGCCGGCTCGAGGTCAGCGGCGCCGACGCCTGCCTGGTCACGCTGGCGTAGCGCCGCCGTCCGCCAGCGGGATCGTCAGCACGAAGCGCGCGCCGCCGGTCGGCGCCGCGGCCTCGGCGACGTCGAGCGTGCCGCCGTGCTCGAGGGCGATCTTCTTGGCGATCGCCAGGCCCAGCCCGGTGCCGGTGGCCTTGGTCGTGACGTAGGGCTCGAAGATCCGCGCGCGGGCCTCGGCGGTGACGCCCTTGCCCTCGTCATCGACGGTGATCTCGACGTGATCGGCCTTGGGCTGCCACGACACCGTGACCGCGCCCGGCTTGCCCGCCTCCTGCCCGGCGTGCATGCCGTTCTCGACCAGGTTGGCCAGCACCCGCTTGAGCAGGAGCTTGTCGGCCCGCACCTGCACCGGCGCCGGCGGGGCCTTGATCACCAGCCGCGTCGCCACCGCCGGGTCGAGCCCGAGGTCCTCGACGATGTCGAGCAGCGGCACCGGCGCCGCCTCGACCCGCGGCAGCTGACCCAGCGTGCGGAAGGTGTCGACCAGCCGCCGCAGCGACGCGATCTCCTCCTCGACGATCTCGCCGGTGTCGGCCAGCAGCCGCTTCATCCGCGGGTCGTCGCCCTGGTACGACGACACGCACTGCTGCACCGCCAGCTGGATCGGCGTCAGCGGGTTCTTGATCTCGTGCGCCAGCCGCCGCGCCACGTCTTGCCACGCGCCGATCCGTTGCAGGTAGTCGATCTCGGTGCGCTGGCGGCTGAGGTCGTCGAGCATCGTGTCGAACGCCTGGCCCAGCTCCGACATCTCGTCGCGGCCGTGCAGCCGCACGCGGGTCTCGGGCTGGCCGCGCGACACCGCGCGCGCGACGTCGACCAGCGCGGCGATCCGCGTCGTCACCCGACGGGCGGCGAACACGCCGAGGAGGATCGCCGCGATCGCCGAGGTCGCGACGATCAGCGACACCGCGACGACGTAGCCGGCCGACAGCGCGGTGCGGTTCTGGGCCACCGTGCGCGCGGCGGTGATCGAGTCCGACAGCTGCCGCAGCTCCTGCTGCAGCCCGGCCGGCACCGGCACGCCGACCTCGAGCGAGCCGCCGGCGGCCAGCGGGAACTTGATGCTCTTGGTCTCGGTGCCGGGCGGCGGCGCGCGCTCGGCCTTGGCCAGCTCGCGGCCGTCGCGATCGATCAGCGCCAGCCGCGCCACCTCGGGCTCGGCGGCCAGCGTCGGCTCGAGCGCCGCCGGGTCGAGCGCGGCGATCCGCGGATCGTCGGCCAGCCGGCGCGCCACCTCGGACAGGTGCTGCTTCTTGGTCTCGATCAGCTCGCGGTAGGTGCGCAGCGCGCGCTCGAGCGAGCGGTTGCGCGACTCGGCCTCGACCGCGGCGAAGTTGGCGGCGAGCCGCGACACCCGCGTGACCAGGTAGGCGGCCGCCGCCGACGGGATCAGCGCGACGATCAGCAGCAGCGCGACCAGCTTGACCTGCAGGCCGGTGCGGCGCGCGAACCGCGGCGGGGCGCTCATCGCTTGGGCCGCTTTCGGTAGAACGGCTGCGACACCAGCCGCAGCACGCGATCGGCGTCGGGCACCTTGAGGTTGACGAACACCGACACGAACGAGCCGAAGAACGAGCCGCCGCGGTCGAGCCCGCCGCCGGCGCCGTCGGACAGCCAGCGCCGGACCTCGGCCATCGTCTCGGCCGACACCGGGTTGAGCTCGGCGACGATCGCCAGCTCGAAGTGCTTGTCGTACGGGATCGCGCCGACCTCGGCGATCGCCACCTGGTCCAGCCCGGTCACCAGCTTGAGCGCCTCGGCCTTGTACTTCACCCGGTACAGCCGGCGGCCGCTGGGGCCGGTCACCGCGACCTCGTAGATCTCGCCCCACAGATCGTAGACCACCTCGCGGTGCAGCAGCTGGAACGCCACCGGCGTCTTCTTGCCCGACGGGTAGACCCACAGCCGGATCACCACCGTCGACGCCAGCCCGTCCTCGAGGCGATCGTAGGCGGCCTTGTCGAACAGGTTGGTGACGTCGGTGGTGACGTACAGCGTCGTGCCGCGCTCGGCGAAGCGCATCGTCCGCTGCTGCGGCCGCTGCTCGGCGTGGCCCAGCGCCGCCAGCGCCACCACCGCCAGCGCCGCCACGGCGACCCGCGCGCGCCGGCGGCTCACCATCGCGGCACGCGCCCCAGCGCGTTGGCCAGCGCGAACTCGAACACGCCGATCTCGGTGTCGATGCGCAGCCCGACGTCGACCATCAGGTCCACCGGCAACGCCGCGAACGCGTCGCGGTCGCGCAGGCGCAGCTCGTCGGTCGTGGCCAGCGTCCACACCCCGGCCGCGACGAACAGGTCGCCGCCGTAGATGCGGTGCGGCCGGCGCCACCACTGGTAGACGTACTCGACGGTGACGCTGCCGCCGACCTCGCCGTAGACGGTGTCGGCGTTGTCGGTGCCGAGCAGGTCGAGCGGCGCGGTCAGCGCCGTCGTCATGCCCATCACCCGCGGCGCCAGCATGCGATCGACGTCGCCGACGTGGATGCGATCGAAGCGCGGCGCGTCGCCGATGACCGTGCCGCCGGCCAGCCGCAGCCCGAGCGCGCTCTTGTGGGTGAGCGGCCAGAACCGATCGTAGCGGCCCAGCAGCACCGCGAAGTCGTAGCTGCCGCCGAGCAGCGACGTGCCGAGCTCGCCGACCACCTCGACCCGCGTGCCCTGGTGCGGCAGCGACGGATCGGGGCGGTTGTCGCGGGTGTAGCCGAGCCCGACCGACACCACCCGGCTGTCGCCGCGGCGCAGGCCGAGATCGATCGCGGTGACGCGGCCGTCGGGCAAGCGCCGGGTCGGCGCGATCGGCACCGCGGCGTCGATCGCCTCGACGCGCAGGTCGGCCACCACCGACGACAGCGACGACAGCGTGTACGCCGGGCCGCCGCGCACGCCGAGGCGGCGGTAGCCGAACGCGCGCAGATCGTCGGCGTCGCCGGAGCCAGGCGGGCCGCTGACGCGGTACGGCTCGCTGCCGTGCTGGCCGCTGATCGCGCCGTGCGCGCCCCAGCGGGTGCCGCCCAGCGCCGGCGCCGACAGCCGCAGCTCGCCGGCCCACTGCGGCCGCGCGCCGACGATCGCGCCGGCGCTGGCGTAGGCCGCGCCGCCGCCCAGCGCGAGGCCGCTGCCGAGGAAGTTGCGGTCGCCGACGTCGGCGCCCAGCCACCACGGCGCGACCGCGCTGGTGCCGAACCACAGCCGGTTGAGCGCGACCGTGCCGCGCTCGGCGACGACGACCGTGACGATCACCTGGCCGTGGCGGGTGCCGCGGCGCAGCGCCAGGTCGACCTCGCGGAAGTAGCCGAGCGCCAGCAGCTTCCACCGCGCGCGGGCCAGGCGCGGATCGCTGACCCGCAGCTGATCGCCGCGGCGGAACGGCAGCGATCGCTCGATCAGCCGGGTCGAGGTCGAGCGGTTGCCGGCGATCTGGATGTCCTCGATCGTGACCACCGGCCCGATCGCGCCGCCCAGCGCCGAGCCGACGTCGCCGGTCGAGCCCTCGGGGTCGAGCAGGTCGGGCGACACGCCGGGCGGCGGCGCCTGGGCGCGGGCCGGGGCCGCCGCGGCGAGGGCCAGCGCCGCCAGCGCGCACGCGAGGAGCCCGGGGCGGTGCACCCGCACACGGTATCGCGCCGGCGACGGCGCCGCCAATGCTACCCTCGCTGCAATCATGTCGCCGATGGTCCGCGCTGTCCTCGCCGTGGCCGCGATCACGCTCGGCGCCTGCACCGACGTCCGCGAGTTCGACGGCCGGTGGAGCGGGCCGCGGGTCGGCGACGCGCCGGCGCTGCAGGTCGGCGTGGCCCACGACGCGACCGCGGCGTTGACCGTCGCGCGGATCGATCGCTACGGCCTGACCGGCACCCTCGACGTGACCGGGCTGTGCGCGGGCGCGGCGGTGGCGCCGCTGGCCGGCGCCGAGGCCGATCGCCTGGCCAGCCTGACCTTCGACGGCGCGCCGCTGCGGGTGTACCTGGCGACGGTGGCCACGATCGACGGCGGCGGCGACGCGCTGGCGATGATCGCGCTGTTCGACGACCGCCGGGTCGAGGTGCGGCTGATCCGCGGCGGCGGGCAGCCGGTCTACGCGATCTTCGACCTGCGGACGTGACCGCGCTCGGCGGCCAGATATACTCGGGCCGTGCAATGTCCGCATTGCGGGGCCGCGACGGTCGCTGACGCGCGCTTCTGCGGCGCCTGCGGGCGGGCCACCGCGGCCACCGAGCCGTCGTACAAGGATCTGTCCGCGCCGGCCGCGGGCGGCGCCGGCGATCTGGTCGGCCGCGACATCGCCGGCCGCTACCGCGTCGTCAGCAAGCTGGGCGAGGGCGGCATGGGCGCGGTCTACCGCGGCGAGCAGATCTCGCTGAAGCGCGCGGTGGCGATCAAGGTGCTGCGGCCCGAGCTGTCGGCCAACCCCGGGCTGGTGCGGCGCTTCAACGCCGAGGCCGAGCTGGCCGCCAAGCTCAGCCACCCCAACACCGTCAACATCTACGACTTCGGCCAGGACGGCTCGGGCGCGCTGTTCATCGCGATGGAGTTCCTCGAGGGCCGGTCGCTGCGCCAGGTGGTGACCACCGAGGGGCCGCTGCCGCCGGCGCGGGCGCTGGCGATCGGCCGGCAGATCGCCGCGTCGCTGTCGGACGCTCACGGCCACGGCATCGTCCACCGCGACCTCAAGCCCGACAACGTCATGCTCACCGAGCGCGGCAAGGAGCGCGACGTCGTGCGGGTGCTCGACTTCGGCATCGCCAAGCTGCGCGACGACAACCGCCAGACGGTCAACGCGATGACCCAGGCCGGCGACCTGGTCGGCACGCCGCAGTACATGGCGCCCGAGCAGATCCGCGGCGACGCCGTCGACGGCCGCACCGACGTCTACGCGCTGGGCGCGATGCTGTACGAGATGGTCACCGGCCGCCTGCCGTTCGAGGGCCCGACGGTGATGGCGGTGCTGTCGAAGCACCTGACCGAGTCGCCGCCGCCGCCGACCGCGCGTCGCCCCGAGCTCGGGCTGCCGCCGGCGCTCGACTCGTTGATCATGGCGGCGCTGGCCAAGGAGCCGGCGCAGCGTCCGCCGTCGATGGATCAGTTCGCCGAGCAGATGGCGCAGCTGGCGCCCCACGTCGGCGGCAGCCTCGCCGGGTTCGGCGGGCCGTCGGGCGCGCTGTCGGCGCAGGTGCCGGCGATGGCGGGCTTCGCCTCGAGCGCGGGGCCGCCCGGGCCGCCGCCGGTGGGGCCGGCGCCGAGCATGGCGTCGCCGCCGACGCCGCCGCCGATGGGGCCGCCGCCGGGCGTGCCGCGGTCGTACCCGCCGGGCCAGCTGGCGCCGCAGCGGCCGCCGATGCCGATGCCCGCGCCGATGCCGATGCCGATGCCGATGCCGATGGCCGGCTACGCACAGCCGCCGATGGCGCGGCCGCCGGCGCGATCGCTGTGGTGGCTGTGGACGCTGCTCGGCGTGCTGGTCGTCGGCGGCATCGCCGCCGCGGTGGTGGTGCAGCAGCAGAAGGAGAAGGCGGCCAAGGCGATCGACGCCGGCACCGGCTCGAACGACTGGAACGTCGGCCCCGGCCCGGGCCCCGGCCCCGCGCCCGCCCCGGCGGCGTGGAACCACTTCACCGATCCCGACGCCGGCTGGGAGATCGACATCCCCGACGGCCTGCCGACGATGCCGACGATCGCCCCCGACGGCACGCGGCTGTTCGCCGGCTTCCGCAAGGGCGTGCAGTCGGCGGTCGCGGTGTACGCGATCCCCGGCGACGGCTCGGCCGCGACCCAGGAGATGCTCGATCAGGCCGCCGACGCGATCGCCGCCGGCCTGAAGACGACGGTGGTCGAGCGCGGCCGCGTCGTGACCCGCGGCGAGGATCGTTACCGCGCGGTGATGCAGTCCGACGAGGGCCGCGCCGAGATGCGCATCTTCACGACGTCGTCGGTCATCCTGGCCGCGCTGTACATCCAGGGCAGCGCGTGGGACGCCGGCGCCGCCGATCGCACCCGATTCTTCGAGAGCGTGGTGGTGCCATGATCCGAATGACACTCGCGGCGATGGCGCTGCTCCTGGCCGCGCCCGCCGCGGCGCAACCGTCCGACGCGCCGGCCGCCGGTGCGCCCGCGCCCGACGCCGCGCCCGACGCCGCGCCCGACGCTGCGCTCGACGCTGGCGCCCCCGCGCCGATCGCCGCGATGCCGATCGCGCCGAGTTGCCCCGACCCCGCCGTCGTGGAGCGGGCGCTGGCCGCGTACGACGCCGAGGTCGACCGCGCCGGCACCTGGAACACCGGCTGGACGATCGCCTACGGCGTGTTCGCGCTCGGCCAGGTCGGCATGGCGCTGGCCGAGTTCTCGCCGGGCCGCGACTTCGAGCACGCGGCCGCGGTGTCGCTGTACGCCGGCGCCGGCAAGGCGCTCCTCGGCATGGGCTCGCGGATCGTCCTGCCGCTGCGCCCGCCGCGGGTGCGCGCCACCGGCGACGCCTGCGTCGACGCCGCCGCGCTCGATCGCGCCCGCGCGGTCGCCGCGCGCAAGGAGCGCAACACGTTCTGGCTGCAGCTCGGCGGCGGCCTGGCGCTGCACGCGGCGGTCGGCGGCTACCTCGTCATCGAGGAGGACGCCTGGCGCGACGCGATCATGTCGCTGGCGATCGGCGTCGTGGTCTCGGGCGTGACGCTGTACACGCTGCCCAAGCGGAGCTGGTTGCACGGCCAGCGGTTGATGGTGACGCCGTCGGTGGCGCCCGGCAGCGCCGGCGTGGCAGTGGTCGGCGCGTTTTGAAGGGCGTACGGTAGCGGCATGACCGCCGAAGCCCGGGCCGCGCTCCGTCTCACCGCCTACGCGCGGGGCGGTGGTTGAGCCGCCAAGCTCCGGCTGCCGGACCTCGTGCAGGTCCTCGACGATGACGTGCCGGCCGGCGCGATCGGCGGAGCCGCGTCCGTGATCGTGGACCACCGCGCCAAGGACGACGCGGCGGTCGTGGCGGGGCCGCGCCCGGGCTACGGCCTGGTGCTCACCGCCGACGTGATCGCGCCGCTGGTCGACGACCCCGAGGCGTTCGGCGCGATCGCCGCCTGCAACTCGCTGTCGGATGTCTACGCGATGGGCGGCGAGCCGCGGTTCGCGCTCAACCTGGCGTTCTTCTGCGACGACAAGCTGCCGCTCGACGTGCTGGTCGCGATCCAGCGCGGCGCGGCGCGGGTGTGCCGCGCGGCCGGCACCGCGGTGGTCGGCGGCCACACCGTGCGCGATCCCGAGCTCAAGTTCGGGCTGTCGGTCACCGGCGAGGTCGCGCTCGACGCGGTGTGGGCGAACACCGGCGCCCGCGCCGGGCAGGTGCTGGTGCTGACCAAGCCGCTCGGCACCGGCATCATCGGCCAGGCGATCAAGGCCGAGGCCGCGAGCGCCGCCGAGATCGCCGCGGCGATCGCGTCGATGACGACGCTCAACGACGTCGCCGCGCGGGTCGGCCGCGCCCACGGCGTCACCGCCGCCACCGACGTCACCGGCTTCGGTCTGCTCGGCCACCTGCGCAACATCGTCCGCGGCAGCGGCGTGGCCGCCGAGCTCGACGCCGCGGCGCTGCCGGTCTTGCCCGGCGTCGACGCCCACCTCGCCGCCGGCCGGGTGCCGGGCGGCAGCAAGACCAACCGCGGCTTCCTCGAGCCGCTGGTCGCGTGGCGCGGCGCGCCGGCCGACCGCGAGCGGGTGCTGACGATCGCCAGCGACGCCCAGACCAGCGGCGGCCTGCTCCTGTGCGTGCCGCCCGACCGGGCCGACGCGGCGGTGGCCGCGCTGCGCGCCGACGGCGTGCCGGCGGTGATCATCGGCCGGCTGCGCGCGGCGACGCCCGACGACGCGGCGACGCCGATCGCGATCGGCTGACGCGGCTACATGCAGTCGACCGGATCGCCCTGACCCCACACCGCGGTGGTCGGCGTGCCGCCGCTCACGAACGCGGCGATCACCGCGCCGAACGTGCGGGGCGCGCCGCCGGCCACCACCGTCGCGCCGAACGTCGCCTCGTCGTTCGACAGCGTCTCGTGCTTCGCGCACGGCGGGCCGAACACCGCCGGCGGTCGCGCGAACGGCTCCTCGGGCGTCGAGGTCGGCAGCGCGAGCAGGTCGGCGCGCAGCAGCTCGGCGAACGAGGCCAGCGTCATCAGCCCGCGGCCCGGCACCGTGAACATCGCGTCGATCATGTTCGACGAGAGCAGCTCGTCGGTCAGGCCCATGCGGACCACGAACGGCGACGTCACGTGGTGGCGGACGAGGTGGCCCTCGTCGTTGCAGCGCCAGGCGGTGGCCGGATCGTGGGCGGCGTGCCACGCGGCGCAGCTGGCGTCGGCCTGGCGGCCGATCATCGCGCCGGTGTCGGCGGTCATCGCCGCCTGGTACGTGCACAGGCCGCCCATCGTGCATGGCGTCGACGTCGACCAGTCGAGGCTGGCGTAGTCGGGCTTGAAGATCGAGTCGATGATCGCCAGGTACGCGAGCGGGCAGGTCGCGCCGGCGCACGCGGTGTTGTGCGCCCGCAGGTACGCGAGGATGCGATCGGCGTTCTGGATCGTGCCGGCGCCGCCAGCCGACGCGCCGGCCAGCACCACGCCGTCGGCGTCGTCGAGATCTGGCAGCGTGACGCTGCCGCCGCCCAGCGTGTAGGGCGGCGGCGCCGCGCCGTCGCGCCGCAGCGTCGCCAGCACCGCGTCGATGATCTTCGCGCCCGCGAACGCGATCCGGAAGCGCACCGGCGCGCCGGTGATCGGGTGGTGGCTGTCGACGTCGACCGGGCCCGCGGTGCCGGCCCACGCGTCGCTCGAGCAGTAGCGGATGAAGACGTGGTTGTAGTCGCCGAGCGCGTTGGGCTCGCCCAGCGCGCCGCCGCGGGCCAGGATGCCGTTGCCGTCGATGCCCATCGCCGGCGACAGCGTCGCGGTCATCTGGGTCATGCCGAAGTTGGTGTCGACCGAGCACCAGCGCGCGGCGCAGCTGTCGGGGTTGCCGCAGCCGCCGCCGCCCTGGAGCTGGATCACCCAGCGGTTGCGCGCCGCCGGCGTCGCGGCGGGCCGCACGTAGAAGAACGCGCGGGTGCCGTCGTTGCACACCGCGCCGGGGAACGCGGTGGCGTCGAGGTTCACGCGCTGCAGCTCGGTGCCGGGGCTGAGCCCGCCCGCCGACGCCGGCCTGCCGCAGTCGAGCACGTCGCCGATCCACGCGGCCGGCGCGGCGTCGATCGGGGCGGCGGCGTCGATCGGGACGGCGGCGTCGATCGCCACCATCGTGTCGATCGGGTCCGCGGCGTCGGCCCCGGCGGGCGGGTCGGCGACGCCGCCGCACGCGGCCAGGGACAGCAGCAACCAGGGAGCGAGGCGCATGGCGGGCAGCAAGTGCACCCGGCGTGCCCGCGTAACCCCGCGCCGCCTCGTCGTCGCGCGGTACCTGGCGGTCCCGGCACGCTCGTGGCGGCCGGGACCCGGGGATCACGGCGCCGGCGTGTAGGTCACACCGAACATCGGCAGGATCGGCAGGCCGGTCGTGTACTCCTCGCGCTGGGTCGTCGAGTCCCAGGTCGCGTCCTCGACGTTGTCGCGCCAGGTCGCGTTCTGCACGTCGAGGAACGCCGACACGGTGCCCCACCGGCGCCGCCACGTGCGATCGACGCGCACGTCGAGCTGGATGAAGTCGGGCAGCCGCGCCAACAGCGGCGGCCCCTGCTCCTCGACCTCCGCGCCCTCGGGCGTGACGTGGGTGCCGAGGGTCGGGGTGTACGGGTTGCCGGTGACCCAGCGCAGCCGCGCGCCGAGCTGCCACGCGCCGGTGCGCACCGCGCCGACCAAGGACAGGTTGTGCAGCTGATCGAGCTGGTACGGCCGCCAGCCGGTGAAGCGCATCGGATCGTCGGCGCGGCGCGCCTTGGTCAGCGTGTACGACGCCATCACCATCGAGCGCTCGGTCGAGCGCTTGAGGCCGAGCTCGACGCCGACGCTGCGGGCGCCGCCGACGTCGTCGCGGTACTGGAACGAGCCGAGCTGCTCCTCGAGCAGCTCGAGCATCGTCGCGCCCATGCCCGAGCCCGGCTGCTCGTTGAGCTCGAAGCCCGAGCCGCTCGGCGCCGCGACCTCGGTGGCCTGGTGCCAGCCGCGGCTGGCGAACGCGGTCGCGCCCAGCTCGAGGTCGAGCGGGCCGCGCCAGGTGAGCCCGGTCGAGCCCTGCAGCGTGAACGCGCCGTCGAGCGCCGGGTTGCCCAGCTCGGGATCGGTGTCGGCCGCGGTCGGCGGCTGGTGGTACAGGCCGAGCGTGTGGCGCAAGGTCAGCCGCGACGACAGCCGCTGCGACACCAGCAGCCGCGGGTCGAGCACCCACTGCCGGGCCAGGCCGTAGCGCTCGAGCCGCAGGCCGGCCGTCGCCGCGAGGCGCTCGCCGTCGATCCGCCACCGCCCCTCGACCCACAGCGCGGTGTCGGCGGCCCAGCGATCGTCGCGCGGGCGGGTCACCATCGGCGTCTCGCCCTCGACCGGGTCGTTGGTGCCGATCGCCAGCCGGCCGTAGCGCCCGCCTTGCAGATCCAGCCCGGCGGCGACGTGGCCCCACGTCGCGTCGCGGGTGACCGACGCGCGCAGCCCCAGCGGCACCGACGTGCGGCCCAGCTCCGCGTCGGGCTCGTCGGCGCCGCCCTCGCCGACGAACTCCAGCCGATCGAGCCCGGCCCACGGCGTGATCGCCACCGTCGTGCGGTCGACCTGCCGCAGGTAGCGCGCGGCCAGCCGCACGAACGACTGCCCGAACCGCGCCTCGTCGCCGAGCAGCTCGTCGTTCGACGTGAACAGCCACGCGGTCAGCGCGCCGCGATCGCGGGCGTCGCCGACGTCCCACCGCACCTGCGCGTCGTAGTAGCGCGGCAAGAAGCGATCGTCGTCGGACAAGACCGCACGCAGGATGCCGTCGATGTACGAGCGGCGGACCGCGACGCTGATCGCGCCGACGCCCCCGGTCGGCCCCTCGGCGTGGGCCGACGCGTCGACGATCGACACCTCGCCGCCGGCCTGCCAGCCGTCGGTGCGCGGCGCCCGCGACGTCAGCGCCACCAGCCCGCCCTGGCCGCGGCCGTGCTCGACGCCGAACCCGCCGTTCTGCACCTCGAGCGACGCCAGCTGCGACGCCGGATAGAACGACGTGATGCCGAAGAAGTGGAACGCCAGCGGCACCTCGATGCCGTCGAGGTAGACGTTGGTGTCGCGCGGGCTCATGCCGCGGACGACCAGGCCGCCCAGGCCGAACGGGATGCGCGCCATGCCGGGCAGCGCCTGCGCCGCCTTGAGCACGTCGTTGCCCGCGCCCGGCACCGCGCGCACCTCGGCCGCGTCGATGTCCCAGGCCTGTGGCGCGGCCGCGGCCGGCGCGTGATCGATCACCTCGATGATCTCGTCGGCGCTGCGCGGCGTGAGCGCGATCCGGACGCCGGCGCGGATCACCAGACCGCGATCGACGTAGCCGGCGGCGGTGACGACCACGCCGGCCCGACCACCGCCCGCGTGCGGCAGCGCGAAGCGGCCGTCGGCGTCGGTCAGCGCCACGGCGCCACCCGCGTCGGCGATCACGGCGTCAGGAATCGGACGTCCGGTGGTCGCGTCCACCACCGTGCCGGTGACGGTGGCGGCGGCGCGCGGCGCGGGTTGTGCGACGACGATCGCGGGGGCGGGGACGATCGCGGCGAGGGCGAGGGCGAACAGCCAGGGGCGCATCGGCGGGTGGACAAGCACGGGGTGGACCACGGCGGCGCGTGACCGCCGGTTGACACCGCCGCGACGGATCCGCCCACCTTGGGCTCCGCCACCGGTCCGATGGTTGCCTCGCCGTGCCGGCGGCGCGATATCCTCGCGGCGATGATCGTGGTCGGGTCCACGCTGGGGGGCCGGTTCGAGCTGCAGCGGCGCATCGGCGGCGGCGCGATGGGCGAGGTGTACGAGGCGCTCGATCGCGACCGCGGGGAGCTGGTGGCCCTCAAGACGCTGAGCCGCGCCGACGGCGAGACCCTGCTGCGGTTCAAGCGCGAGTTCCGCGCGCTGCAGACCACCGCCCACGCCAACCTGGTGGCGCTGCGCGAGCTGGTGTCCGACGGCGAACGTTGGTTCTTCACGATGGAGCTCGTGCGCGGCCGCCACTTCCTCGAGGCGGTCGACCGCGATCCGCGTCGGCTGCGCGCGCTCCTGCCCCAGGTCGTCGATGGCCTGCGCAGCCTGCACGAGGCCGGGCTGGTGCACCGCGACGTCAAGCCGTCGAACATCATGGTCACCGACGCGCAGCGCGTCGTGATCCTCGACTTCGGGCTGGTCACGACGACCGACCTCGGCAAGCAGTCGACCGAGGGCCGCGCGATCGGCACGATCGACTACATGGCGCCGGAGCAGGCGGTCGGCGCCAAGGTGACGCCGGCCGCCGATTGGTACGCGCTCGGCGTCATGGTCTACGAGGCGCTGACCGGCCAGGTGCCGCACCAGGGCCACCCGCTGCAGGTGATGATGGCCAAGCAGCAGGTCGAGGCGCCGCTGGCCAGCGGCCTGGCGCCGGCCGCGCCGCGCGAGCTGGTGACGCTGTGCCGCGACCTCCTGCGCATCGAGCCGACGGCGCGGCCCGACGGCGCCGCGATCACCCGGCGGCTGGGCGGCGCGCCGCGGTCGACGCTGAGCCTGGCGCCGCGCGGCTCGACGATGGGCCAGGCGCCGTTCGTCGGCCGCGACGCCGAGCTCGCGGCGCTGCGCACGTCGATCGAGGCCAGCCGCGGGCACGCGCTGGTGCACGTCGTGGTCGGCGAGTCGGGCATCGGCAAGTCCGAGCTGGTGGCCCAGGCCTGCGCCGCGGCGACCGCCGCCGAGCCGCGCACGCTGGTGCTGCGCGGCCGCTGCTACGAGCGCGAGTCGGTGCCGTACAAGGCGCTCGACGGCGTCGTCGACGGGCTCGCCGAGCACCTGCGCGGCGTCGACCCGGCCGCGCTGCCGGCGCTCTTGCCGGCGCGCCCGGCGCTGCTGGTCCGCGCGTTCCCGGCGTTCCGGCGGGTCGAGGCGATCGCGTCGGCGCGGCTGGTCGCCGCCGACGCCGGCGAGCCGCACGAGCAGCGGCGGCGCGTCTTCGAGACGCTGCGCGCGCTGTTCGCGGCGATCGCCGCGGCGCACCCGGTGGTGATCGCGATCGACGACCTGCACTGGGCCGACACCGACAGCCTGACGCTCTTGCGCGAGCTGCTGCGCGGCGCCGACGCGCCGCGGATGCTGGTGATCGCGACGATGCGCGACGACGACGATCCGCCAGCGCTCGCGGTCGACGCGCTCGACGAGCGCCTGGTCGGCGTCCCGCTGCGGCGCACCGCGCTCGGGCCGCTGTCGGTCGACGAGAGCCAGGCCCTGGCCGACCGCCTGGGGCCATCCCTGGCCGCGCGCGTCGACGTCGGCCGGCTGGCGCGCGAGGCCGGCGGCCACCCGATGTTCCTGTGCGAGCTGTTGCGCCACCTCGACACCGGCGCGACCACGGCGACGCTCGACGACGCGCTGTGGGCGCGGGTCGAGCAGCTGGACGCCGACGCCCGCGCGCTGCTGGCGGTGATCTGCGTCGCCGGCGCGCCGCTGGTGTTCGACGTCGCGGCCGCGGCCAGCGCCCTCGACGCCACCGCGCTGGGGCGCGCCGCCGCGGTGCTGCGGGTCGCCAACCTCGCGCGCGAGGTCCAGCGCGGGCGGGGCCTGACCCTCGAGCCGTACCACGACCGGGTCCGCGAGGCCGTCGGCGGGCGCCTCGACGAGGCCCACCGGCTGGCGCTGCACGGCCGGCTGGCGTCGGCGCTCGAGCAGCGCGGCGCGCGCGATCCGCACCTGCTGTTCCGCCACTTCCACCAGGCCGGCCTGGCCGCGCAGGCGGCCACGTACGCCGAGGAGGCCGCCGCCCACAGCCACGCCGCCCACGCGTTCGATCAGGCCGCGCAGATGTGGCGCGCGGCGCTCGAGCTGGTGCCGCGCGACGCCGCCGCCCGCCGCCGGCTGCTGTTGCACCTCGGCGAAGCGCTGGTCGCCGGTGGCCGCGGCGCCGACGCCGCCGACGTCTACGCCGAGGCCGCCGAGGGCGCCGATCGCGCCACCCGGCTGTCGTGCCAGCGGCACATCGCCGAGCAGCTGCTGATCACCGGCCGGATCGAGCGCGGCGTCGCGGCGCTGGCGGCGCTGCTGGCCGAGATCGGCGTCGACGCGCCGTCGACGCGCCGCGCGGTGCTGTGGTCGCTGGCGCGCGGGCGGCTGCGGCTGCGGCTGCGCGGCCTGGGCTGGACCCCGCGCGAGCGCCACGAGATCAGCGACGCCGAGGTGCTGCGCCTCGACGTGCTCGGCGTGGCCGCGACCGGGCTGTCGATCGTCGACACGATGCGCGGCTCCGACTTCCAGACCCGCCAGCTCCTGCGGGCGCTGACGATCGGCCACCAGCCGCACATCGCCCGGGCGCTGACGCTCGAGGCCAGCTACCTGGCGATGCAGGGCGCGCACGCCCGCGCCGGCGCGCTGTTCACGCGGGCCCGCGCGCTCGAGGCCGAGGCCAACGATCCGTACCTGACGGCGCTCCTGGCCGGCGCCTCCGGCATCGCGCGCTACGCCGAGGGCGACGCCGCCGCGGCGCACGAGTTCCTGACCGCGGCGGTCGGCGAGATGCGGCAGGTGCCGGGGGCGTCGTGGGAGCTGGCGTCGGTCAAGCTGTTCCTGGTCTTCAACCTGCGCAACGTCGGCGACTACCGCGCGATGCGGCAGCACTACGATCAATACCTGGCCGAGGCCGAGCAGCGCGGCGATCAGTACGTCGCGTCGACGATGTGCCGCGCGGCCACGCCGATGTGGCTGGCCGAGGACGATCCCGCGGGGGCGCGCCGCGACCTCGAGCGCGCGACCTGGGTGCCGGTCGGCAGCGAGTACCACGTCCAGCACTTCCACGCGCTGATCGGGCAGGTCGAGCTGGCGCTGTACGAGCGCGACCAGGCGCGGATGCGGGCGCTGAGCGACGAGCTCGAGCGCTTCGCCGGCGCGCTGCTGATGCGGGTGCTGTCGATCCAGGGGCAGTACCACTACGCGCGGGCGCGCCTGGCGCTGGCCGGCGACGACCTCGGCGCCGCGCGGCGCGCGACCCGGGCGCTGGCGCGCGTCGACAGCCGCACCGCCCGGGCCTGGGCCGCGCTGATGGACGCGTGCGTCGCTCGACGCGCCGGCGATCCGGCGCGGGCGAGCGCGCGGCTGGTCGCGGCCAAGGACCTCGCGGTCGCCGCCGGCATGCAGGTCTACGCGGCGATCGCCGCGCTGCGGGCCGGCGAGATCGACGGCGACACGCTGGCCGCCCGGGCGACGCTGGCGGTGCTCGGCGTGGTCGATCCCGACAAGCTGGCGGCGGCGTTCGCGCCGCGGTGACGGTCACAGCCGCGCGAGGAACGCGCGCGCGAACCGGTACGCGTCGCCCGGCCAGCGCGCCGAGACGTAGCGGCCGTCCTCGACGACGAACGTCGCGGTGTCGTCGTCGCGGGTGCCGCGGCGGGTGGTCGTGCGCGGCCCGCGCTCGAACTGCGTCGGCGACGCCAGCGCGGCGGTGACCTCGTCCTCGACGTACGCCGGGTAGGTCCGGTAGTACTTGCCCAGCTTCCAGAACGTCAGCAGGTACGCGCTGCGCTCCATGTACTTGGGCAGGCAGGTGGTGCGGACGTCGGCGATGACGCTCTTGCCGGTGGCGGGGTCGACGCTGCGCGCCAGCGGCAGGACGCCGTGGCAGATCGCGCCGACCGGGCGGCCCAGCTTCCAGAACGCCGCGATCTGCGCGTGCAGCGCGGTCGCGCCGAGGTACTGCCGCATCCCCGGCGCGTGGCCGCCGGGCAGGAGCAGCGCGTCGAAGCTGGCGACGTCGAGGTCGGCCCACGGCGTCGTGCGCTGCCACGCCGGCGTCGCGATCATCTCGGCGTAGAACGCCTTGGGCTCGGGGTAGGCGCCGAGCTTGCCGAACAGCACGCCGGTGAGCAGCAGCGGGTCGGCCGCCGGCACCGCGCCGGCCTCGGTGGCGAAGACGATCTCGTGGCCGGCCTCGGTCGCCAGCTTCCACGGCACCGCGACCTCGGTCACGTCGAAGTCACGATCGGGCAGCGGCATCCAGATGCGGGCCATGCGCCGCGACTCTACACCGCCGGCGCGATCGCGGTACCGTCGGCCATGGCGACCCGCCGCGCGAGCTCGCTGCTCTCCGTCGCGGTGGTGATCGCGGTCGCGCTGGTCGTCGCATGGCAGGCCCGCGACGCCGCGCAGGATCCTGCGGCGCCGCCGCGCGCCACGCCGACCGAGGCCCCGCGCCCGGCGCCGCCATCGCCCCCGCCGGCCGCGCCGTCGCCGCCCCGCGCGCCGCCTGCGTCGACGCCCGCGCGCGCGCGCCTCGACCTGTCGGCCATCGCCGATCCCGACGAGCGGGCCGCGATCGTCGCGGTGGTCGAGGCGATCGATCGCGGCGGGCCGTTCACGTACCGCAAGGACGGCGCGGTGTTCGAGAACCGCGAGAAGCGCCTGCCGGTCGAGCCGCGCGGCTACTGGCGCGAGTACACGGTGCCGACGCCGGACGAGGACGACCGCGGCGCGCGGCGGCTGGTGGCCGGCCAGCGCCACGAGCTGCGCTACACCCGCGACCACTACCGCACGTTCGTCGTGGTGCGCGGCCCGTCGCCGTGAGCGCGGCCGGGCGGGCGCCGCGGCGTCAGCGCTGGTCGGCGAACGCGGTCAGGTACTGCGTGATCAGCGCGACCTCGTCGGCGGTGAGCTTCGAGCGCTCGCGCATCTCGGCGACCTCGTTCGGCCAGTCGGCGGCGCGGTGATCGCGCGGCGACGGCGTCAGGTGGCAGCCGCTGCAGTTGCCGATC
Organism: Myxococcales bacterium; assembly: GCA_016794525.1. Lineage (GTDB taxonomy): Bacteria > Myxococcota_A > Polyangia > Haliangiales > Haliangiaceae > UBA2376. The sequence goes on along the minus strand of JAEUJY010000068.1, from coordinate 7,223 downwards.
AGCAGCTCGCGGCCGCGCTGAAGGTCGCCGAGCGCGGTGTTGGTCCGGGCGGCGTCGGCCTCGGTGGCGACCGGCACCCACGGCCGACCGCACGCGGCGACGAGGGTGAGCAGCGCGGCCGCGCGGATCACAGCGCCATCCCGATCAGCGCGCGCAGCGAGAACTTGTCGCTGTTGTCGTTGAGGCCGAACCCAGCGGTGGTGGTGATCCACAAGCTCGACGACGGCGCCCACGACACCGCGGGGCCGGCGTACGCCGACAGCGACTCGTCGACCTCGCTCGGCTCGAAGTCGCCCCACGACTCGGCACCCAGCTTCCAGGTCGGCGACGCCTCGTACGACGCGCCGATCGCCCACGCCAGCTCGACCTCGGTCTCGGCGACGTCGGCGCCGAACCCAACCTCGCCGACCAGGTTGGTGGCGACGGTGACCTGACCAAAGTCGCGCGCCAGGACCGCCTTGACCTCGGCGGCGTACGCGCTGGCGCCGAAGTCGCGGATCAGCTCGCCGTACGCCAGCACGTCAACCGGCAGCTCGCCGCGCTCGGCGAAGCGGTAGCGGCTGCGCAGCTTGACCTCCTTCAGGTGCATCGGGATGGCGGTCATGGCGTCGCCCGAGGCCTGGCTGAAGACGTGGTACAGCGACACGTCCCACCGGTCGGTGATGCCGTGCTCGAGCTCGAGCTGCAGGTCGTGCTTCTCGACCGCGCCGTCGGCCCAGGTGGTGCGGTTCCAGGTCGAGTAGATCTCAACCTCGGTCTCGCCCTCGGGCATGGTCTGGTACTCGTAGGTGCGCGAGAACGAGCGGCGATCGGCGTGGGCGAGGGCGGGCACGGCGATGGACGCGAGGGCGAGGGCGGCGAGGGCGTGGATGAGGCGCATTGGATTTTGAATATCATTTTCATATCCACGGGAGCCTGTCAAGCGCGCCCCCGCGACCGGCCCCTGCGGTAGCTTGTCGCCCATGCCCGTTCGCGACGGCTTCGTCGGCACCGTCGGTGCCACCCCGCTCATCCGCATCGCCAGCCTGTCGGACGCCACCGGGTGCACGATCCTGGGCAAGGCCGAGCACCTCAACCCCGGCGGCAGCGTCAAGGACCGCGCGGCGCGCCAGATCGTGCTGGCGGCCGAGGCCGCGGGGCGGCTGGGCGGCGCGGGCCCGCGCGAGATCGTCGAGGGCACGGCCGGCAACACCGGCATCGGCCTGGCGCTGGTGGCCCGCGCTCGCGGCTACGCCTGCCACATCGTCATGCCCGACAACCAGAGCCCGGAGAAGATCGAGCTGTTGCGGGCGCTCGGCGCGGTGCTGCACCTGGTGCCGGCGCTGCCGTTCGCCAACCCGGGCAACTACTATCACGTGGCCCGGCGGCTGGCCGAGGAGCGCGGCGCGTTCTGGGCCGATCAGTTCGAGAACCCGGCGAACGCCGACGCGCACTACCGCACGACCGGCCCCGAGCTGCTGGCCGACGCGCCGGGGCTCGACGGCTTCGTCGCGTGCGCGGGCACCGGCGGCACGATCGGCGGGACGTCGCGCTTCCTGGCCGAGGCGCGGCCGGCGGCGCAGGCGTGGCTGATCGACTGCGAGGGCAGCTCGCTCTACAACCACGTGAACCACGGGACGCTCGACGCGACGGGCTCGAGCATCCTCGAGGGCATCGGCATCCGTCGAATCACGGCGAACTTCGCGCAGGCGAAGCTCGCGGGCGCGTTCGCGGGCACCGATCGCGAAGCGGTCGAGATGGTGCACTGGCTCTTGGCGAAGGACGGCCTGTTCGTGGGCGGCTCGGCGGCGCTCGGCTGCGTCGGCGCGGTGAAGCTGGCGCGGAAGCTGGGCCCGGGCGCGACGATCGCGACGATGCTGTGCGACGGCGCGAGCCGGTACGCGTCGCGGCTGTTCGCGCCGGCGTGGCTCGAGGAGAAGGGGCTGACGCCGAAGGCGACGAGTCTGGACTTCGTCGCGTAGGCGGGGAGTCGACGGAGGCGGAGGCGAGGCGGAGGCGGAGGCGAGGCGAGGGAGGCGAGGGAGACGAGGGAGACGAGGGAGACGAGGGAGACGAGGGAGACGGAGGCGGAGAACGGGGAGTGGACCGCCCCCGGAGACGCAGGGCGTCCCTTGGCCCGCGGTTCAGACCACCCGGCTCGTCGAAGAGGGAGTGCCGCACCACGACCGGTCGACGCATCCACCGCCGGGCTGTGGAATTTACGCGGGCTGCGGGACCCCTGCGCCTCCTTGGGGCTGGCGCAGCAGGTGGAGGGGCCGCTGGTGGCGGAGGGCGCCGCCGGAGGGCGCCGCCGTCGACGAGGGGAATGAGGCGCGGCGAGGGAGGCGATGGCCGCGGCCCTGTGGCGGCGACGGAATCAGGCGCGAAGAGCGGGGAACGCAGCGCGCGGGGGATCACTCGGGATCGGCGGGGCAGTAGTTGTCGTCGGTGCGGCAGGCGCGGCAGTCGAGCTCGCAGGCCCATTGATCGTGGCCGGGGCACAGGGCGTCGGCTGCGCAGCTGTCCTTGCAGTACGCGAGGCGCGCCTCGTCACCGCAGACGGGACCGGGGATCGGCGTCGGCTCGGTGCAGGCAGCGGTTTGCGGTTGAGGGATCATCTCGTCGACGTGCAGCTGCAGTCGGTCACCGCCGATCGCGAACAGCACCAGGCCGCGCTCAAGGCTGCGCTGGATGTCGCGTTCGTCGGAGATTGTGTCGAGCGCATGGATGACGAAGCGCGGGACTGCAGGCTCGCGGCGCACGACGCCGCGGCGCTGGTCGCGTGCGACGTGGCCGCAGCCGGAGGCGCTGCGGGACCACCGCCCGAGGCGTCGAGCGAACGCTGAGGGAGACGGGCGAGGTCGCGCGCCGCGAGAGCGGTGCGCGGCCTCGTCGCGTGGCGCGTGGCGAAGTCGAGGAACGGTTCTCCAACTCTCGTGTGTGGAGGGGATATGTCGAAGTCAGTCACTCGGAAGGCGTGGGCGAGGCCTGTAGCTGCCTTGCTCGCATGCACGCTGGCCGCGCCCTTGTGGGCCGCGCCGGCCGACATCGCGGCGATCCCGGCGCCGATGCTGGGCTCGGATCCGCCCAAGGCCAAGGACATCCGCGACGGCGACGCGTCGGTCTCGACCCAGACCGGCGCGCTGTCGTACGCGTACCCGATCAGCGTCCCGCCGGGGCGCATGGGCATGGAGCCCAAGCTCGCGCTGTCGTACTCGTCGCAGGGCGCGGTCTACGGCGGGATCGCGGATCACTGGTCGCTGTCGATCCCGGAGATCCGGCTGGATACCAGCGAGTCGCTCCTGGCGATGACGTACTACGACGGCCTGCCCGGTCAGTTGCCGTCGTGGCAACGCGAGAAGTGGGTGTCGACGCTCAGCGGCGGTCGGCCGCTGGTGCCGGTCACCGAGCCCGCTGGCGTCGCCGCTGACGTGCTGCAGGCCTATCGCGCCCAGAACGACGACTCCTACGTCCGATACGAACGCATCAACGGCGGCGCGTACAAGTGGCGCGCGCGCGGCACGAACGGCCTCACCTACTACTTCGGTGAGACGTCGCTGGTCTCCGGCGCGGCCGCCTACGTCATCCCGCTGACCAGCACCGAGGACCGGTACGGCAACCGCATCGAGTACCAGTGGGCCGACCAGCAGCTGGTCGAGGTCCGCTACACCTCGAACCCGGCCGCCGGCCTCCCGGCGTTCGCCAAGGTCCAGTTCGACTACGTCGACGAGTTCTGCGCCCCGACCGACCGGCTGCCGATCGGCGCCGCCGAGAACGCGATCCTCGGCGTCAAGGAGGGGCGCCGCAAGCTGACGAAGATCCGCGCGATCGCGATCGACAGCGGCGGCGTCACGCAGCACACCCGCGAGTACACGCTGGGCTACGACGCCGCGGCGGCGTCGTGCTGGGCGCTGCACGGACCGCAGCGCGTGCTGACGTCGATCCAGGAGAGCGCGTGGCAAGCCGGGCAGCCCCACGTTGATTTGCCCGCCGTCACGTTCAGCTACAACCGCCTCGAGCGAGCGTTCGACGACAGCCGCACGCAGGTGGCTCCGTGGGCCAGCTTCTGGACCCAGGGCAGCACCAGCACCGGCGAGCGCGCCAGCGGCAAGTGGAACGGCGTCCGCGCCATGATGCTCGACTTCGACGGCGACGGCCTGCAGGACCGCATCGAGTCGTACGACGACCCAGCTGAACCGAACGAGTGCAAGTTCGTCTGGGCCAAGAACCTGGGGCGCGACCCCGGCGGCTTCGTCTCGTTCGAGGGGTTCAGCGCGCCGATCACGATGCCGCGCCTGCCGTGGAAGAACGGCAACCGGGGCACCGGCGAGAAGTGCTTCCTCAACCACCAGATGACGCTGGTGCGCTCCGGGAACCTGCACTCCGAATGCGAGGACTACAGCAAGGAGACCCACCTCGCGTACCGCTGGCTCGACCTCAACTCCGACGGCCGCGTCGACCTGGTGGCGGCGATCCACCAGGACTTTCACTTCGACGCGAACCTGCTCAACGATCCGATCTCCGGGCAGCCGTTCTTCCCGGATCTCTTCACCAAGCTGAAGTTGCCGGGGCCGCAGTGGCCGACGTGCATCACGCCCCTGCCCGACGGCGGCGCCGGTCGTCGGCTCGACTCGACCTGCATCATGGATCGCCTCGACTGCACGAAGCCGCCGTGCACGATCGCGCCCGCCGACATCGCCCAGTGCGTCGCGGGAGCACCCCACGTCCCGGCTGGGTGGATGGCCAAGGGCGCGTCGGGGAACTGCAGCATGCAGTCCGGCTGTCTCACCGACCCCAAGTGGGTCGACCCGACGGTGACCCCCGTCAAGTGCAGCGAGGTGAGGCCGCACGAGCAGTGCGACCGCTACCCGTGGTTCTTCTACGCGAACACCGGCAACCCCAGCGCGCCGCTGCCGCCGCTGGGTGAGATCAAGTACGAGCCGGTGCCGCTCGAGTCCGAGAACGGCGACTCGCCGGCGGCGGGCGGCGGTGCGGTGTTCTCGGAGTCGCACGTCGTGACCGACCTCGACGCCGACGGCTTCATCGACGTCGCGGTCCGCGGCGCCTATGCGAGCCCGCCTTGGTACAGCCCGAACTGGTGGCTCGTGTACCGCGGCGACGGGACCGGCCAGTTCCACGGCTTCCAGGGGAACGACCCGTACCTGTGGCTGGCGCCGAACGGCTTCACCGGGATGGGGAGCTGCGAGCACAAGTCGCTTGAGCAGACGGGCACTCAGTGCGATCCGCTCGAGGCGGGTAGTCTCCCAAGTCTGGAAGACCGCGACCTGCGCGGTCACACGCTGCTCGTCGATCTGAACGGTGACGGGACCAGCGACGCCTTCTGGTCATTCCGCGACGGCAGTGCACCCCGCCGGACCGAGGCGTTCTTCAACGACGGCCGGCACTTCCCGAGCAACAGCGCCACGGGAGCGCTCGGCCAGAGCGTCGGCCAGATCTTCCAGATGCTGTCGCGGTCATACCTCGACGCGACGTCGGTCGCGCCGGAGTCCGACTACATGCTGACGGGGACCAAGTATACGCTGGATCGTCTCGTCGACATCGACGGCGACGGCCGGGTCGACCTGGTGCGCACCTGGAACGGCCCCTACACGACGACCCAGCCGGACGTCACCGAGGTCTCCATCAACAGCGGCGGCTCGTTCCGCAACGTGATCGCCATGCCGACGCCGGCGAGCGGCAACTTCATGCAGCTGGCGCTTCGCCAGGTGTCGTCCGCGATCTCGCCCGGCTGGTGGTCCGTCACGAAAGACTTCGTGGACCTCGACGGCGATGGCCGGGCGGAGGGCTGGGCCTTCACGCCCGGCACTCCGGCGACGGCGACGGTGATCGGTGACAAGGACACCCAGCCGCTCCGCCTGCTCAAGGCGGTGACCAACGGCCGCGGCGCGACGGTGACCATCACCTACGCGCCGACGACCGATGCGACGACGGTGACGCAGGATCCGACGTACTCGTCGCCCGACCGGGACCGCCGCAAGGCGATCCCGAACGTCCAGTGGGTCGTGAAGTCGATGTCGACCTTCGACCAGTGGGACGCAGATGTCTCGACGACCAGCTACGCGTACAAGCACCCGATCTGGGCCAAGGACGACCGTGGCCGCTGGGGCTTCCGCGGCTTCGAGGAGGTGACGACGACCTTGCCGCCGGCGGCGAGCGGCAGCGCGAAGTCGGTCGACACCTACGACTACGTGGTCGACTGGAGCGGGCGGCTGCAGATGAGCCGGAAGTACTCGGCGGAGGAGCCGGCGAATCCGCGGAGCATCAGCGAGACGACCTGGGCGCCATTCACGCTGTTCAACGGCGCGATCACGACCTACCACGCGACCAATCAGAAGTCGTGGACCTGCAACAACGGCCAGAGCGAGCTCACGTGCAGGAACGCGTACGCGGGCTACGTGTGGAAGTACTCGATCTGGACCGCGCTCTCGGGCCAGCTCTGGGTCGAGGACAACACCTACACGATGGACGGTCCCGCGTACGACGCCGGCGACCGGCGCAGCTACCAGGGCTACGTCCTGTACTCGACGCCGACGGCGTACCAGGTCCAGCAGCAGACGCTGGCCACGCTCCTGGCGAACAACGGCAACCCGTCGCAGGACACCTGGACCAACTACGTCGAGACGGGCTTCGACAGCGCGTACAAGCAGCCGACGTTCCAGCAGCAGTTCTTCGCGGTCAACGCGGCGGGCACGCCGGACTACACGACGCGGGCGATCACGACGTGGACCTACGACCCGGCGACGGGCGTGAAGCTCACGACGCAGAACCCGCGGAACAATCCGTCGGGGCCGGTGGAGAGCTACGGGTACGACGCGACCAAGCGGTTCGTCATCAGCAGCACGAACGAGCTCGGGCACGTCGTGACCGCGACGTACGAGCCGGGCACGGGCGCGCAGCTGACGAAGGAAGGGCCCAACGGGACGGCGCCGAACAACGAGAAGACCTGGACAGATGTCGATGGGATCGGGCGGCCGGTGGCGACGTACGTCAACCGCGATCCCGGCGGCGGCGGGGCCTGGCAGAAGACGCTGGTCGCGAAGACGACGTACACGGATGCCATCGTCGCCGGTGCGCGCACCAAGGTGTCGCCAGCGGTGTCGTCGGGTACCAGTTCCACCGGGATCACCGGTGACCAGGGACCCACCCGTTGGCGCGGAGACGGTTCTTCGCCTTGCTCGTGACGCCGCGAGGCGTGCACGAGCGCGTCCTCGCTCAGCGAGGAC
>JAEUJY010000048.1 GCA_016794525.1 Myxococcales bacterium | reverse complement strand
CGGCGGCCCGCCCGCGCCTGGTCGGCGCCGGCGCCCGCAAGGTGGCCGCGCGCGCGATCGCCGCGCCGCTGCGCCGCGGCGTCGTGCTCGAGCCGCTCGACCCCAAGGTCATCAAGATGCTCGATCTGCAGGCGCAGATGCTCGAGCGGGTGCGGGCCAAGCTCGACCTCGACCGCATCCCGGTCGAGCGCCTCGGCGACGAGGAGCTGTGGCAGAAGACCGAGCGCGCGATCGTCGACCTGGTCGGCGGCCTCGAGCAGTCGGGTGAGCTGCCCAAGTACGTCGACCGCGACGGCCTGATCAAGGAGACGATCAACGAGGCGCTGGGCCTGGGCCCGCTCGAGGATCTGCTGGCCGACGACAAGATCGACGAGATCCGCGTCGATCGCCGCGACCGCGTGCTGGTCGGCAAGGACGGCGCGATGCGCGGCTCGGGCCGCGCGTTCTCCAGCGACGACGTCCTGACCCGCGTGGTCGAGCGCCTGGTCGCGCCGCTGGGCGTGACCGTCGACGACGATCACCCGGTGGTCGACGTGCGGCTGCGCGACGGCAGCCGGCTGACCGCGGCGGTGGCGCCGGCGTCGGTCCACGGCCCGTGCCTGGTGCTGAAGAAGCCGGTGCGGCTCAAGCGCACGCTCGGCGATCTGGTCGGCGCCAACGCGCTGTCGGCGCCGATGGCCGACTTCCTGGCCACCTGCGTCGCGGCGCGCCGCAACATCGCGGTGTGCGGCGCGGCCGGCGTCGGCAAGGGCTCGCTCCTGGCCGCGCTGGTCGGCGCGGTGGTCGACGGCGAGCGGGTGATCACCGTCGAGGACGTCGCCGAGCTGTCGCTCGATCGCGAGGACTGGCTGGCGCTCGAGACCCGGCCGACCGTCGGCCTGGGCGCGCTGGTCGCCAGCGCGCTGCGGCTGCGCCCCGATCGCCTGGTGGTCGCCGACCTGCGCGGCGCCGAGGCGCTCGACGTCGCCAGCGCGTTCGGCGCGGCGGTCGACGGCGCGCTGGTGTCGCTGACCGGCGACGGCGCCCAGGCGGCGCTGGCTCGCTGGGTGGCGCTGGCGCAGCTGGGCGCGCCCGGCGCCGCCGAGCCGGCGGTGCGCGAGCTGATCGCCGGGGCCTGCGACCTGGTGGTCCACGTCGGCCGGTTCGCCGACGGCGCGCTGCGCGTGCTGGCGATCGACGAGGTGCTCGGCGTGCGCGAGGTCGGCTTCGACACCCAGACGCTGTTCGCCTACCGCGGCGGCGACGAGGGCTTCGCCGCCACCGGCGCGATCCCGCGCTTCTGGCCCGAGCTCGACGGCCGCGGCATCCCCGCCGACCCGTCGATCTTCAAGACGTGACCTTGAGAGGGTCTTTCGAAAAGACCCAGGTCGAGGCAGGTGGGGCGCCAGCCGGCATGCACCACCGCGGCGTGTCGGGGACGGCGAACGGCCCCCACCCGAAACGCGAGACAGCCTGCGCGGTCCCGCGGCCGCTCAGCGACAGGTCTCGAACGTGACGTCGACCGTGCCGTCGGGGTTGGCCCGGTGCACCGGCGCGCGGCAGCGGGTCAGGTCGACCTCGATCGCGGCGCGGCGCGGCGTCGGCGCGACCGCGGCGGGGCGGACCGGCGTCACCCGCGGGGCCGGCGGCGGCCGCGGCACCAGCGTCATCGCCGCCAGCGCCATGGTGACGAACAGGGTCGCGAGCAGCACGATCAGCGGCGCGGTCATCCCCAGGCCCGGCGCCGGTCGCGGTGGCAAGACTTCGCGATGGAACTCGCCCATGACTCCACGGTACCAAACCTGACGCAGGGCGACAGCGGATTCGACGGGGATCGAGCCGGGCTTGTCGTCCCGGCCACTCGAGTCGCCGCCCAGCCGGGTGGCCACGCCAACTGCGCGCAGCTCCACCAGCGCCGCGCGGCACGGATTCTGCTGATGGTTCGACCATGCGCCGCCGCGTCCTCCTCCTGCTCTCGATCGTCCTGGCCTCGGCGTGCGCCGAACCCGATCCCGCCGCCGACCTCGACGCCGAGTGGGGCATGGAGGGGCCGCTGTCGCCGACCCCGCCGCCGGGCAAGGAAGACAGCGAGTACCGCCGCGGCCTGCTGGTCAACACCGACACCCGCCGCACCCAGGTGTGGACCGCCCGCAACGCGTGGGAGGACACGACGACGACCGCGGCGCGCGCCGCCGGCGTCGCGTGGCCGGCCAACTCGGGGCTGACCTGGGACCAGAAGTACGGCAAGTGGATCGAGTCGCTGGCGTGGATCCCGTCGGCCGACGGCTACGGCCAGACCATCCGGCTGACGACGCCGTGGGGCAAGACCCTCGACGCGCCGTCGCTCGAGTGCGCCGAGACCTCGCTGTTCCTGCGCATCACCTTCGCCGCCTGGTACGAGCTGCCGCTGTTTCTCGAGAGCGTCGACAGCCGCGGCCAGCGCGTCTTCTTCGGCCACAACGGCGTGCGCACCGCCGCCGGCCGCTACGCGTCGAGCCCCGAGTTCGCGATCAAGTACGCCGACCACTCGGCGCTGACCCCGGCGCAGTACCAGGCGGCGTGGCCCCACGACGCGACGCTGCGCGGCAAGCGCATCGCCGGCGGCGAGGACGTCCAGCCGGCGGTCGGCGGCGCGGCGTTCGGCGCGTACCTCGACGAGCTGCACCTCAACAAGCGCGCCGCGTACTTCACCGTGATGGCGCTCGACTACCTCGGCTCGATGAACCTGGCCGACAGCGCCAACACCTACAACCTGCGGCCCGACACCGTGCGCCCCGGCGACATGCTGATCGAGCGCTGGCAGCGCTCGGGCATCGGCCACACGCTGGTGGTCAAGGAGGTCGCGGTGCTGGCCGAGGCCAACCTCGACCTGACGACGATCTCGGGCTCGATGCCGCGCCGCCAGGGCAAGCGCGAGAGCGGCGTCGCGTCGAAGGGCTACTTCACCAGCGTCTACGCCGGCGGCCCCGGCGAGAACCTCGACGGCGACGCCTACGCCCGGCTGGGCGGCGGCGCCAAGCGCTGGCGCGTGACCAAGAACGTCAACGGCTACTGGACCAACACCTGGATGCGCGGCGACGAGGCCAGCTGGATCAACTCGACCGACTACGCCGCGATCGCGGCGCGCCCGGCGCGCTTCGACCAGCTCCTCGGCCAGGTCTCGCCGCAGCAGCAGCAGACCGAGTTGGTGGCGCAGATCGAGGACGCGCGCCGCCACCTGCGCAACTACCCGGCGTCGTGCTCGGCCCGCGAGCGGCGCGAGGCGGCGTTCGCGCAGCTCTACGACCTGGGCGAGCGGTCGCTGCACCTGTCGCGCGCCGAGATCGATCGCCGCTACCGCGCCTTCGACGACTACGTGCTGGCCGAGCTGACCTACACCCGCAGCAAGACCTGCTGCTGGAACTCGTCGACCGCCGGCATGTACGACGTGATCATGAGCTACGCCCGCGCCGAGCAGGCCGCGGCCGAGGCGGCCCACACCTGCGCCGCGCCGACGGTGTTCCGCGCCGAGACCGGCGGCTACCAGCGCTGGGCCGCCCACGCCGCGGCGATCGGGCAGGGCGCGACCTGGCGGGCGTGGAGCGAGGACGAGAGCTGCCCGCAGCGCGACGTCGCGGCCGACGAGGTCGCCGCCAACGAGGCGCCGGCGTACTGCAGCCAGGCGCCGGCGCCGAGCTGCACCGATCGCTTCGAGCCCAACGACAGCCAGGCCGCGGCGCCGACGGTCGCGGTCGGCACCACCGCCGACCTGCGGCTGTGCAGCGGCGACGCCGACTGGTACCGGGTCGCGGCGGCGCGCACCGTCCGCATCCGCTTCACCCACGCCAGCGGCGACCTCGATCTGGTCGCGGTCGACGCCAGCGGCGCGCGGGTCGCGACCTCCGACGGCGTCACCGACGAGGAGCGCGTCGCGGTGCCGGCCGGCGGCGCGGTGCAGGTGATCGGCTACGGCGGCGCGGTCAACGGCTACACGCTGATCATCGAGTAGCATCGGCGCCGATGGGCGCGCTCCTCCCTCCGATCGCGACGGGCTTCGCCGCGGCGATCCGGCCGATCGACGCGGCGCTGGCTGCGCGGCTGCGCGGCCGCTCGTACAAGGACCACCCGCGGGCGCCGGCGCTCGACGCGCTGGCCCACGTCGCCGCTCGCCACCGCACGCTCGACGGCGGGGTCGCGGACGGCGAGCTGGTGGTGCTGGGCGCGGCGGCGCCGGCGGTGGTGACGCTCTTGGCCCGGCTCTACGCGATCGGCTTCCCGCTGGCGTCGCTGCGGCTGGTCGACGACTTCGACGCCGACGACGATCGCTCGATGGCGGCCGACAACAGCTCGGCGCTCAACGTGCGGACGATCGCCGGCTCGCCGACGTTGTCGGATCACGCGCTGGGCATCGCGGTCGACCTCAACCCGGTCGAGAACCCGATGGTGTGGTCGCCGGCCCGGTTCGTCCCGCCGGCCGGCGCGCCGTTCGTCGATCGCCGCCACCTGCGCCCGGGCATGATCGTCCGGCCCGGGCCGGTGACCGCGATCCTCGACGAGCTCGGCTGGGAGTGGGGCGGCGACTGGTCCCACGTCGCCGACCTCCACCACCTCGTCTGGCGCGCCGCGCCGTTCGGCGCCCGCGTCGCCGCACGGCGGTAAGCGCGGGCGCGGCGTCGCGACGCCGCCCGGGATCACGGTAGGATGCCGGCCGATGCCGCAGGTCACCGAGTTCGTCCCGGCGGGCGCCGACGCCCGCGCCACGCTCGTCGCGCTGGGCAAGGTCGCCCGGGAGATCCCCGCCGGCGGCGAGCCGTTCCGCGAGCTGCGCAGCCGGCTGCGCGCCGCCAAGCTGTGGGATCGCGAGCGGCCGGCGGCGGTGCTGCGCGTGCTGGGCGTCGGCGGCGCGACGATCTCCTCGTCGCCGTTCGTCACCAAGCTGCGGTCGGTCACGTCCGACGACGACACCGTCGACGCGTTCCTCGAGCGCTACTTCGAGCTGAACCCGCTGTTGTTCAAGACGGTCTACGAGCTGCTCGGCCAGCGCGCCCACGGCAAGGACGAGCTGTCGAAGTACCTCGGCTCGTTCGCGTACCGCGGCAAGCTGCCGTCGCGCCCCGACCTCGAGCACTACTTCGCGGCGCTGGTGGCCGGCGGCGTGGCGCGGGTGCTGGGCATCGCGCTGATCCTCGGCCCGCGCGCCGATCGCTTCGCGGCCAAGGTCGCGGCGCTCGACGTCGACGAGCTGCTCGAGACCGATCAGCCGGTGCCCGAGCCGGTGCTGCCGACCGACGACGAGGCCGCGCCGGTGGCCGAGGTCGCGCCGGCCGCCGAGGACAGCGCCGCGGTCGCCGCGCCGGCGCCGGCCGGGCGCGAGGCGTCGCCGCTGCCGCCGTACCTGCGCCACCTGGCGGTCGCGCCGCCGCTGGCGTCGCCGCGCGGCCGCGATCGCGCGGTGCCGACGTCGCGGTTCGCCGCCGAGTTCGCCGACGAGGTCCTCGACGAGACCACCCGGCGCATCGGCGCGTGGGCGGCCGAGCTGGGCGGCGTCGCGTCGCCGTACGCGCCGGCCGACTTCGGCTTCGATCCCGAGGCGTGGGTCGAGGGCGCCGACGAGGTCATCTACCGCATCGCCGTGGCGGCGGCGCTGGTGTTCCGCCTCGACAGCGATCGCGACGGCGTGCTGCGCGCGTACAAGGCGCTCGAGCAGGCGGCGATCCTCGGCGACCTGTACCACGGCACCGTCCCCGAGACGCTGCCGGCGGCGGTCGACGCCCGGGCGCTGATGCTGGCGTCGCTGGCGGCGCGCCGCTGCGCCGAGACGCCCGAGCTGGCGTCGAACCTCGAGCAGCAGAAGTCGGCCGCCGAGGCGTGGACCGTGCTCGAGGCGGCGCTGGGCCGCGGCCTGTTCAAGATCGAGCTGTTCTGGATCCTCGGCATGCTGGGCCAGCTCGGCGTGATCCGCTTCGACGATCTGGGCGCGGTGACGGCGCTGCCGCACCGCCTGGTGCGCGACACGCTGTTCCGGCTGGGCTTCGTGGCCAGCCCGTACGCTCCCGACGCGCCGACGCTGCTGGCGGCGGCCCGGGCCGCGCGCCGCGCCGCCGGCGGCGAGCCCGCCGACGAGATCGTGGCGCGGTTCGCGCTGGCCGCCGGCTGCGCCTACGACTGCCCGCACCGGAAGACCTGCGACTTTCCGTGCCGCGAGCGCCTCGAGTAGCTATACTGCCGTCGTGCTGGTGCTCGCGCTCGCGGTGTTCGCGGTGACCGCCCGCTTCTTCGGGATGCGGCGCGGCGCGGTCGCCGGTGGCGTGTCGCTGGCGACGCTGGTGCTGGCGTCGATCGCGCCGCTCGTCCCGGTGGGCCTGCTCATCTACCTGGCCAACGTCGCCTGGGCCGCCGGGCTCTGGTACTTCGGCAAGAAGGTCGAGCGGATGCGGCAGCGCAGCCCGTGGGAGAAGGCGGGGCAGTGGGCCAAGCGCGGCTGGTCGTTGTTCCGCTGGCGGTAGGGACACCAGGCCGCGGTCGTGGACTCGGCTCCCCAGGCGAACCTGGGTCGCGGATGTAGTTTCGCGCGGTTGGCGGCGGCACACGGTTCGCAGTATCCGGGGCATGGCCCCACGCGCGGTTGCGCTCTCCTTCGCCCTGGTCGCTCTGGCCGCCTGCGATGTCGGCACGGTGGGGCCGAACCCCGGAGGTGACGACGTCCCCGACGTCGACGCCGCGGTGGTGGTGCCGATCGACGCCCCGGTCGCCGCGGTCGCGCTGGCGGTGAGCCCCGCCACCGAGACCACCACGCTGGGCACCGAGAAGACCTTCACGGTGACGGTGACCTCGAGCCACTTCACGGGCCCGGTGACCCTGGCCGCGACCGGCGCGCCGGCGGGCTGGACCGTGACCGTCCAGCCGACGTCGGTGACGCTCGCCGAGGGCGGCAGCGCCACCGCGACGGTCAAGGTGCGCGTGCCGTCGAACGGGACGCCGGCGCCGACCGGCCAGGCCCTCGCCATCGCCGCGACCGGCGCGGCGGTGTCGGCCAGCGGCGACGCCACGCTCACGGTCACCAACGACTTCATCATCGGCGTCGGCCAGGTCGGCGGCGGCACCCACTGGGGCGCGATGAACGGCGGCACGATCCGCATCAAGGCCGGCACCCGGCTGCACATCCGCAACGACGACAACATCGCGCACCGCATCCACACCGGCGGCGGCGTCGGCGGGTTCGATCACCAGGGCACCAGCATGGGCCCCAACGGCAGCTACGACGTCACGCCGACCGACGGCTCCGACATCTTCTACTGCCACGATCACGGCCAGGGGACGGGGCAGGTCAACCTGGTGATCGAGTAAGCTCGTCCCATGGACGCGCCCGCGCCGCAGTCGTTCGAAGAGTTCTGGCCGTACTACGTGTCGCAGCACCTCGACCCGACCTGCCGGGCGCTGCACTTCGCGGGCACCACGCTGGCGATGGCGTGCGTCGCGGCGGCGCCGCTGTGGCCGCCGGCGCTGCTGGCCGCGCCGGTCGCCGGCTACGGCCTGGCGTGGATCGGGCACTTCGCGTTCGAGAAGAACCGGCCGGCGACCTGGGGCTCCCCCACGTTCGCGGTGTGGTCGCTGCGCGGCGACTTCCGGATGTGGCGGCGCATGGTCACGGGGGCGATGGCCGCCGAGATCGAGCGGGTCCAGGCCGGCCTGGCCGTCGCCGACGCGGCCTGAGGCGGGCGCCGCCGCCGCCACCGCGCGGGAGTGACGGTCGTCCGCTTTCCGGACTTTCTGACCGGGCGCCGTTTCATGCCCGCACCGCTTCTGCTATGACGCCCCCCGACCGCCGGTCGCTCACCACGCCATGGCCCGAGACCCTCGCCGCGACATCCGCGCCCTGTTGCTGGGCCCCACGCTGGAGCTCGCCACCGCCGTCGACGCGCGGCTGCGGGAGGTCGGCCTGCCGGCGCTGCGCCCGGCCCAGGCCCAGATCCTCACGCTGATCGAGCCGGGCGGCCTGCGGCTGTCCGAGCTGGTGACGCTGCTCGGCGTCGCCAAGCAGACGCTGGGCGACCTGGTCGACGACCTCGAGCGCGAGCGCCTGGTCGAGCGCTACCCCGACCCCGATCACGGCGTCATCAAGCGCGTCCGGCTGGCCGCGCGCGGCCGGCAGTGGGCGGCCGAGGTCAAGAAGGCCGCCGACGGCGTCGAGCGCGCGTGGATCGCGCGCCTGGGCAAGGCCCGCGGCAAGCAGCTGCGGGCGGCGCTCGAGGCGCTGGCCGTCGTCGAGTCGTAGGTCGTCGCGCGGCGGTCGCGGTCGCGCGCGGCGCGGCCGACGGCTACAGGAAGTTGATGATCAGCGACGCCTTGGTCGTCGTGTCGAGCTTGAGCGCGCTGGGCGGATCGATCGGGTTCAGCGTGTAGCCGGCGATCGACAGCGGCGCGGGCGCGTTGTCGAACTTGCCGATCACGCCGAACGAGAACGACACCGACTTGGTGAGCTTGGTGCTCAGGCTGGCGCTGGCGTTGGCGCGCAGGTCCTCGAACGGCCCGACGGTGTCGGACTGCTCGTTGACGTTGGCCAGCACCTCGAGCGAGCCGTCGACGCTGGTCACCTCGGACAGCTTGCCCTTGTAGCCGAGGAAGCCGCGGGCCGAGTGGATCGCCAGCGCGTCGGCGGCCGGGTCGACGTAGTCCTCGTAGCTGAAGTCGTAGCCGAGCTCGGCGGTGATCTCGTGGCGCTCGGTCTTGTACAGCAGCCGGGCGTAGCCGAGCTGGCCGCCGCCGGCGAAGTCCTTGCCGGCGATGATGTCGGCGCCGCCGAGCGCGGCGACGAACAGCGAGTTGAACTCCGACAGGAAGCGGTCGTAGCGCAGCTTGATCTGGTACGACTGCGCCGAGGTCTTGTCCTCGCGGCGGACCTCGTTCGAGCTGAGGATCTTGTCGCCGCCGATGTCGTTGGCGACCAGGTTCGAGGCGCGGGCCAGCGTGCCGGAGGCGTCGAGCGAGAACTTGTTCTGCTTCTGCTTGCGGGTGGCCTTGGCGCCGGCGGTGACGGTGGTCGTGCGCGAGTTGCCGGTGGTGAACACCAGGCCGGCCTCGGCGGTGGCGCTCCACTCGGTCTTCTTCACGTCCTTGACCTCGTCGGCCTTGCCGTACTCGAACTTCGGCGTGGGCTGGGCGAGGGCGGCGGGGATCGCGACCGCGGTGGACAGGGCGACGGTGGCGACGGTGACGAGACGCGACATGCTGGCTCCTTGGGGGGGCGTGACGGGGCGAACGTACGCTGCTCCGACGCGGCGCGCGACCCGGCCCCGGGCGTCAGCCGAGTAGGGATCGGGTAGGTCCGGGTGAGTCGCGCACCCAGGCGGGCGCGGCGCGGTGGCCTCGCCGCGACCCGCGCTACGGCAGCGTCGGGATGACGCGCAGCCGGTAGCCGAAGCGATGGCGCGACTCGATCAGGTCGCCGATCTCGGCCTTGACCAGCGCGCGCCGCACCCGCCGCACCAGCTGCTTGACGTGGTTGTCGCCGGGATCGCGCGTGTCCCACGACAGATCGCCGATCAGCTCCGAGGTGCGGACGAAGCCGCGCACCAGGTGCGGCTGGTGGGCCTCGTCGGCCATCCGCCGGACCAGCAGCGCGAAGAACTCGAACTGCGTCGCGGTCAGCTGCACCTGCTTGCCGTCGACCTCGACCAGGCCGCCGCCGCCGCCGGTCGGCTCGTGGAGCCGGATCTCGAACGACGGCAGCCCGACGTCGGTGTTCTCGCGCTCGAACTCGCCGTCGTCGATCTCCAGCGGCGCGCGCACGCGATCGCCGGGGCGCAAGGTCGAGCTGATCGCCGGGTCGAGGACGACCGGCGGCAGGTCGCGGGCGTCGGGGACGAAGTAGAAGCCGACCTGGCCGAGCAGGATCCGGTCGCCGGGGCGCAGCGTCACCGCGTCGGTGATGGTCTGGTCGTTCACCATCGTGCCGTTGGCCGAGCCGAGGTCGCGCAGCGACCAGGTCTTGCGGGTCGGGTCCAGCGCGAGGTGGGCGTGGTGGCGCGACACCGAGCTCTCGAGGATGCTGACGCCGGCGCCCTCGAGCTGTCGGCCGATCAGCGTGCGCGCGTCGAGGCCGTGCGGGCGGCCCCACGGGTCGACCAGGATCGCGCCGGTGGGCTTGGCGGTGGTGGCCATGATCTGCTCGGGCACCAACCCGAGCGGCCCGGCGATCTCGTCGCGACAGTCCTCGCACAGGAGGCCGCTCTCGACCGGCTGCCGTGTGCACACCACGCAGTTCATGCTGCGATCATAGACCAACTGCGTCGGCGGCGCGGGTGGTCGGGGCCGAGATCGTGGGACGGCGCACGGTGACCGCGTGCCAGGGGCTCGTCGCCGCGCGCAGGCGGAGGAAGGTGGCTCACGATCCCGCGTGACACGCGGTGGGTGGTCGGGGACGTCGGACGCCCCCGACGCGCCTCCCCCCGCGACCGGGTCACGGCGACGCCGCGAAGCCGCGGCCGGGCTCGCCGGGGAACGGATCGGCGCGGTCGCGCCGCTCGAGCTCGGCCGGCGTCCACACCGCGCCGCGCTCGGCGAACAGCGCGACCCCGACGACGCCGACGTTGGCGTCGCCGGTGGTGCGGGCCGCGTACGAGCTGGCGACCTTGCCGAAGCGGAACGCCGCGACCTCGGACTCGGACTGGCGGAAGCCGTCGATGATCAGCTCGGCGCCGGCCTCGACGACGTAGCCGCGGCGGTCGAAGCCGGCGGGCTTGCCGTCGATGACGTCGAGGCCGTCGACCGACGCGACGACCTCGAAGCGGGCGCGGGTGTGGTTGGCGATCGCGATCCGGTAGCGCGCGCCGTCGAGCGCGGCCACCAGGTTGCGGCCGCCGGCGACGACGCCGGGCAGGATCGCGCCGCCGTCGTCGATCAGCGACACCGCGACGTCCCCGGCGCCGACGTCGACGGCGAGCGGCGCCAGGCTGGCGCCGACGTACGCCGCGTGGGCGGCGACGCCGTCGCGGTCGTTGTAGTGCAGCACCGCGGTGGCCCACGGCGCGGCGCCGGCGCGCACGAACGGCGTGGTCGTGATCGGCGACCACGTCGCCTCGCCCCAGGTGGTGGCGAGGCCGGGGCGCTCGTCGGGCGGCGCCGCGGGCGCGGGGCCGGGCACCGCGACGTTGGCCTCGGCCAGCGGCGGCGGCGGTGGCGCCGGCGCCATCGCGACGCTGGTGCTGGGGCCGGGCGGCGCGCCGGAGGTGGCGACCGCGGGGTACTTGCCGGCGCCGCACGCGGCGGCCAGCGACGAGCAGACGACGAGGAGCAGGGTGGGACGGACGGCGGGGCGGCGGGATGGGCGCATGGGGACCTCGCCCGGACAACGGTCGGCGCGCGACCGGCTTACGGCCGCGCGCGCAGCTCGGACCGCGTCGCCCCCGAGCGAGCGCGTCGCGGACGCGCCGCTACAGCGGCCACAGGCTCCACCAGTAGTACGCGCCGGCCAGCGCGACGCTGGTGAAGGCCCACGCGGCGAGCAGCCCGCGCGCGGTGGCGGCGCGGGCCCACGGCCAGCGGCTGGCGAGCGCGCCGAGCGCGCCGCCGACCAGCGCGCCGCCGAGCCCCCACACCAGACCGCCGTAGTAGTTGATGCCGATCGTCGGCGTGGCGCCGCTGCGCCAGCTCCAGCGATCGCGGTACGGATCGTAGGTCGCGCGGGTCCAGCCGCCCCAGTCGGCCAGGGCGTAGGCGAGCGCGCCGCCGATCACCGCGGCCAGCGCGATGACGTACGTGCGGTGCCAGGGACGATCAGCGGCCATGACACCGGGCGCAGCCGTGGCCGGTCATGCGGAAGGCGCGCGCCCCGTCGTGGCAGCCGGCGCACGCGGCCTTGGGCGGCCCGGCGATCGCGGCGACGGTGGTCGCGGCGGCGACGTCGAGGTGGCAGTCGGTGCAGGCCACGGCCGCCGGATCGTGCGGGGCGTGGCGGAAGCGCGCGCGCACGGTCCACGGCGCCTCGGTGCGCTGCCGGCGGCGCGCGGCCTCCTGGCCGACGCCGTGGCACGCCTCGCAGGAGGTCATCGTCGGCGCCGGTCCGCCGGCCGCCTCGTGACAGCCGGCGCCGATGCACGCGCCGTGGCCGCGCTCGGGCCGCAGCTCGGTGGTCGCGGTGTCGTGGCGGTGGCACCGCGCGCACGGGATCGCGGCGTGGCGCTGGTGCGACAGGTCGACGCCGAACTCCGACGTCGTCGGCGGCGAGCGATCGGGCGTGAGCGCGCGCCACGGCTCGGTGGCGACGTGGCACGCGCCGCAGATCGTCGGCTGGCGCGCGGCGAAGTCGGCGGCGTGGCAGGCGGCGCCGCTGCACGCGGCGTGGCCGGCGGTGCGGATCTGGCCGTCGGTGGCGAGCGGGTGACAGCCGGCGCAGGTGGTGCCCAGCGTCGGCCCGGCGTGATCGGCGTGCGAGAAGCGCGCGGTCGGGCGCGCGACGACGAAGCTGCCGGTGGGCGCGCGGGTGTGGCAGCGCGTGCAGCCCTCGGTCGTCGCGAACGCGGCCTGGCCGTCGTGGCAGCCGCCGAGGCTGCAGGTGGCGACGGTCGGCGACGGCAGCTCGAGCCCGGCGGCGCGCGCGGTGGCGGCGTGGCAGGTCGCGCAGGCCAGCGCCGGGGCGCCCGGCGAGCGGCGGCGGTGGCGCACGTGATCGAAGGCGTCGCCGACCGGCAGCTCCGACGTCACCGCGTGCGGCGACAGGTTGGCGCCGGTGCCGGCCGGGTGGCAGCCGGCGCAGTCGACCATCCGCGGTTCGGCGGTGGCGTGGCAGGTGAGGCAGCGCGCGTGCGGGGCGGGGCGCGGCCGGGCGCTGCCGGGCGTCGCGTGGCACGCCGTGCAGTCGGTCGCGGCGTGGCGGGCGTGGGTGAACGCCAGGCCGTAGTCGGGATCGAGCCGGTACGGCGGGTAGGCGACGGTCGGGCGCGGCGCGGCCAGGCTGGCGGGCGCGTGGCAGGTGCGGCACACCGGCTCGCGCGCGGCGTCGAGGGCCTGGCCGCGGACCGGCGGCGCGCCGTGGCACGCGCCGAAGCACGCGCCGTGGCCGGGGCGGGCGCCGATCGCGCCGCGCGGGCCGGGGACGTGGCAGCTCGCGCAGGCGATCGATGGCGCGCCGGTGATCGTGACCTTGCCGTCGTGGCGGGTGTGATCGAAGCCGGTGGCGGCGCCGGCCTGGGCCCACGCGCCGACGTAGGCCAGCGCGACCAGCGCGATCGCCAGCGCCAGCCGGCGCGTCGCCACCGCCAGCATCAGTAGCGCCCCTCGGCGATGATCCGCAGCGCCTTGAGCCCGGCGATCTCGGGCGCGGCGGCGAACCGGTTGGACAGCTCGTACTCGGTGCGCAGCCGCAGCCGCGGCGAGATCCACGCCTCGAAGACGAACCGGCCGCCGCCGTGGATCACCGTGTCGGTCAACGGATCGATGCTCTCGGCCAGCGGCTCGGCGATCGCGTCGTCGACGTACAGCCGCGCGTAGCGGGTGCGGCGCGCGTAGATCTCGGCGGAGGCGGAGAACTTGCGGGCGCCGCCGGTGAAGCGGACCTGGGCGCCGCCCTCGACGAGGTTGCGCTCGCCGACGTTGGTGGTCGGCCAGGTGAGGGTCTGGACCTGGTTCTCCTGATCGACCACCACCACCGCGGGGCTCGCGTCCTTGCGGCTGTAGACGCGGGCCAGCCCCGACAGCGTCACCGCGACGGTGCGGCGCATGCGGATCTCGAACGCGCCGCCGCCCTCGGCCCAGCCGGCCGCGGCGTAGCTGGGGGTGTCGTCGAGCCGGCTGCCGTCGAAGGCCAGCCCGGCGAAGATCAGCGCGTCGATGTTGTCGAGCAGCACGGTGCCGGCGCGGCCGCGCACGGTGGTGCGCGGGAGCGTCGGGCCGAGATCGAGGTAGCGCCGCGGCCGGCTGGGATCGTCGTCGCGCCGCTCGTAGTCCCACAGCCAGTCGGCGCGCCGGCGCAGGTCGGCCTCGAAGGCCAGGCGGGTCTCGTCCGACACCCGGATCCGCACGCCGAGGTGGTGGCGGGCCACCGCGCCGTTGGCGGCGCGCGAGGTCAGCGTCAGCGCCACGTCGGTGCGCGGCACGAAGTCGACGGTGACGTCGCCGTGGTCGCTGCCGTCGTAGCGCAGCCCGCGCAGCCGCACGGTCAGCGGGCGCGGGCCCTGGCGCAGCGTCACCGCGACCTCGCCGCCGCTGACCAGGCGCCGCGGCTCGTTGCCGAACGACGCCGTGTTCCAGTCCGGGACGCGGCTGCCGAGGTACGCGCCGAGCTTGATCCACCGCGCCGACCACGCCACCGCGAGCCCGTCGACGTGCGCCACCGCCGGGCCGTACAGGAACTGCCGGCCGCCGCGGATCCGCAGCGTGCGCAGCGGGCCGGTGTCGATCACGCCGTCGGCCTCGGTCCACGCGCTCTGCACCTGCACCGGATCGACGCGGTCCCAGCCGTCGACCAGCGGCGGGGTGAGCCCGGTGGCCGGCGCCAGCCGGAACCGCGACGCCAGGTACGCCGAGATGCCGGGCACCGCCAGCCCGCGGCTGCCGAGGAACGCCTCGCCGAACGCGTAGCTGCGCGCCGGGCGGTAGTTCTTGCCAGCCTCGAAGTCGCTGCCGGCGGTGGTGATGCCGATCGGCGGATCGGCGTCGGTGAGGTTGCGCAGGTTGGCGCCGTCGACCGCCATCCCGAGCGCGAGCTGCGCGGTGAAGCGGGGCGGGGCGGG
>JAEUJY010000041.1 GCA_016794525.1 Myxococcales bacterium | reverse complement strand
GCCGCCCGACGCGACGCCCGACGTCGCGCCGGCGCCGCCGCCCGCGCGCCCGTCGTCGCCCCGCAGCCGCCCGGCGCGCACCGAGCCGCGCGTCGCGCCCGCGGGCGACGTCGGCGTGGTCAACGTCAACGCCGTGCCGTGGGCCTACGTCACCGTCAACGGCAAGCGCCAGGTCACGCCGGCGACGCTGCGGCTGCCGCCCGGCTCGTACACGCTCAGCTTCGAGAACCCCGATCTCGGCGCCAAGACCACGCGGTTCATCACCGTGAAGGCCGGCGACAACCGCCCGGTGCGCGTGAGGTTCCAGCCGTGATCGCGCGCGGCGCCCGCGGGGTCGGCGTGATCGTCGGCGTGATCGTCGGCCTGCTCGCCGCCGCGCCGGTCGCCCACGCCCAGCCCGCCGACGACTCCGACGGCGTGATCGTCGTCAACGGCGGCGCCAGCACCGACGAGCTCGCCAAGCTGCGCAAGCGGATCGAGGCGCTCGGCGTGCTGCAGCCGACCTCGGCCGCGGTGTCGGCGGCCCTCGAGAACGAGCCGCCCTACGACCTGCAGCCGATCAAGGACGCCTACGCCAGCTTCGAGTTCGATCGCGCCGACGAGCTGATCGAGGTCGCGCTGGGCGAGCTGTTCGCCAACGGCGCGCCCGACCAGATGGCCGCCGGCGCCGGCGAGCTGCTGTACTGGCGCGGCCTGGTCGCCGACAACGCCGACCGCGGCGACGACGCGGTCGCCTGGTTCGCCGCCGCGTTCCGGATCGCGCCCGACCTCGAGATCGATCGCGGCACCACCTCGCCGCGGGTGCGCGGGCTGATCGACGCGGCGCGCGCCGGTCGCCCCAAGACCCGCACGCTGTACATCGACACCGCCGCGGTCGAGCCCGGCACCGCCGACCTGATGATCGACGGCGGCGCGCCCCAGCCGCTGGCTGAGGAGGTCGACCTCGCGATCGGCTACCACCTCGTCGTCGTCACCGCCCGCAAGAAGAAGCCGTTCGCCGCGCTGGTCGACATCCGCGCCGCGCGCGACAACGGCCTCGAGGTCGTGCTCGACGACGAGGACGACGTCAGCCGGGCCCGCCGGCTGCGGGTCGAGACGCTCGACGCGCGCACCACCGAGGATCGGCTCAAGCGCGCCCGCCGGCTGGCCAAGCTGACCGGCGCCCGGCGCTTCCTGGTCATCGAGGGCGACACCGATCCGCGGGTGCGGGTCTACGACGCCGTGGCCGACACCGAGTCGGCCCCGATGGCGCTCAAGAAGGCGACCCAGCCCAGCGTGCTGGCGGCGTTGCTCGGCGTCGACGCCGGCGCGCTCGGCACCGATCCGCCGCCCTGGTACAAGCGCTGGTACGTGTGGGCCGCGGTCGGCGCGGTCGTCGCCGGCGGCTCGGTCGGCCTGTACGCGTACTCGCAGCGCGAGCCCACCCGGATCACGGGGTTCTGATGCGCGCGCGCTGGCTGCCCCTGATCGCGCTAGCGGCCTGCGAGCCCACGCTCGAGCTGTCGATGATCGCCGATCCGCTCACCGCCGACTCGACCGCCGACCTGTCGTGCGTGCGCTCGGTGACGGTGTGGGCCTACGGCGCGCCCGATCTCGCCGGCAACGCCGACTTCGCGACCGACTGCGCCGGCATCGCCGCGCCCGGCGTCCGCACGATCGCCGACCTGCCGGTGTCGGCCGGCGTGTCGCTGGCGATCCCCGATCGCCTGGCCTCGTTCTACGCCGGCGGCATCGACGGCGCGGCCGGCGACTGCAGCGGCTGGCCGGTGTTCGGCGCGATGGCGTTCTACCAGGGCGGCGACCACGTCCAGCTCAAGGCCCGGCCCCTGCTCGACTGCGGCGACCGCGTGACCGCGCCGCCGCCGGTGAAGATGATCGACTTCATGACGCTGGTGCGCGATCACACCTGCGCGCCGCCCTCCGACGCCACGGCGCTGCGCGGCTGGATGGGCGTGCTCGCCGACTTCGGCGACGCGCTCGGCATGGCCTACGCCGGCGCCGAGTTCCCGTTCACCGCCGCCGGCACCGCCGCGATCCCGACGCTCTACCGCCGCACCGTCGGCACCGCCTGCATCGCGGTCGAGGCGTACGACGACACCGGCCGCTACCAGGCCAGCTGCGTCTACCCGGACCAGCCCAGCCCGTGCGGCGGCGGCGAGGTGATCTATCCGTTCGCGTCGGCGGCGGTGCTCGACGACTCGACCGATCCGACGATGCTCGACAACCGCGGCGGCGCGGTCGTGGTGCTGGTGGTCGACGCGCAGCGCACCCCGGTCGCCAACGCCACCGTCACCGGCGTCGACGCCGCCCGCGCCGACCTGGTCTACACGCGCATGAGCGGCGCCAACCTGACCGCCAGCGGCGCCACCACCACCGACGCCAGCGGCACCTTCATCGTCTACACCGCCGGGCCCACCGCCGTGACCGTCACCGCCGGCACCCGCAGCCGCACCGTCGTGGTGGGGACGCTGGGCGACTTCCGCCCGGTGCCGGCCGTCGTGGTGCTCTAGCCGCGCGCCGGCGAGGCGATCCGCTGGGTCGACGCGGTACGAGCGGCGCGCCCCGCCGGTCGTGGCGCGGCGCACGCGGCGCCGCGGCCCCGGCGAGGGTACACTCGCGGTGATCGTGGCGCGCGCCCTCCTCCCCATCGCCCTGACCGCCCTCACGCTCGTCGCGTGCGACGACGCCATCGACGTGCGGCTGATCGCGCCGGCCGGCGAGTCAGCGCGCCCGGTCGACTACGGGTGCGTCAACCGGGTCGAGGTCGTCCTGTACTCGAACCTGCCCGACCGCGTGCAGTGCGTGCCGATCGCGCCCGGCCGGATCGACACGCTGCGCGACCACCACCTCGGCGGGCTGCTCGATCTCGATCTCCCCGCCGGCTTCGCCGCGATCGACGTGCGCGGCGTGCGCTCGGACGACGACGGCTGCGCCGCCGACACCGTCTTCCACGGCGAGGGCTACTACGGCGGCGGCTGGAGCGTCGACGTGCCGCTGGTCCACGCGCTCGACTGCCGCGACTTCACGACCAGCCCGACCGCGGCGCAGCTGCTGGACCTGGCCAAGCTCGAGACCGGCGCCGCCGATCGCTGCGCGCCGCCGGCCAACGCCAGCGGCTACCAGGTGTTCCTGCAGCACCAGTACCCGTACGACCTCAGCGGCGATCTGGTGCCGAGCGCCGATCGGCCGCTGGGCGGGGTGCAGGTGTCGGCCGCCGGCACCGCGACGCTGACCGGCCCGCACTTCACCGCCGCGGTCGACGCCTCGTGCATGACGCTCGGCGCCGGCGTGGCGCCCGCCGGCGCGCTGCCGGTGACGACCTGCATCGACGCCGGCGCGCCGACCTTGTGCGCACCGGCCGGCGCGGTCGAGCTGATCGCGATCACCCCCGCGATGTTCGCGTCGTTCGCGACCGCCCAGACCGTCGGCGCCGCGCTGTCGATCGGGCTGGTGTGGGACAGCGCGACCCGGCGCCCGCTGGCCGGCGCGACGATCACGCCGGTCGCCGGCAGCAACACGTTCGGCTTTCGCTACTTCGACTACGCCGCCGGCGCGGTCACGATGTCGGCCGCCACCGCCACCACCGCCGCGGGGTTGTTCGCGCTCGAGATCGGCGCGCCGACGGTGGTCGAGGTCCGCGCGCCGGGCCGCCCGACCCGGCGGGTCGCGCTGGCCGCCGGCAGCGATCAGGTGCCCGGCGTGCAGTCGATCCCGATGTAGCGGGGCGCTACTCGTCGGCGGCGGGCGCGGCCGGCTCGTCGGACAGCCCCAGCCGACGCATCATCTTGTAGATCGACATGCGATCGATGCCGGCGGCCCGCGCCGCCGCCGAGATGTTGCCGTCGTGCAGCTCGAGCAGCGTCTCGAGGTAACGGCGATCGAACTCGTCGACCAGCTTCTGCTTGGCCACCTTGAACGGCGTCGTGACGTCGATCGTCGCCCAGTCGCCGCCGTGCTGGGTGGCGGCGTGGGGCTCGACCGCCAGCGCCGGGTGGTGCGGCAACAGCGCGGCGCGCTCGACCGCGTTCTTGAGCTCGCGGACGTTGCCGGGCCAGGCGTGGCGCGCGGCGCGCTCCATGAAGTCGGCCGGCAGCGCCGCCAGCTCGACGCCGTCGAGCTGGCGCAGGAACGCCGCCACCAGCAGCGGGATGTCGTCCTTGCGCTCGCGCAGCGGCGGGATCGTCAGCTTGGCGACCGCCAGCCGGTAGTACAGGTCGGCGCGGAACGTGCCGCGGTTGACCTCGACCGCGAGGTCGCGGTTGGTCGCCGCGACGATGCGCACGTCGCAGGTGATCGTGCGGGTCGAGCCGAGCCGCCGGATCCGCCGGGTCTCGACCGCGCGCAGGAGCTTGCTCTGGACGTCGAGCGGCAGCTCGCCGACCTCGTCGAGGAACAGCGTGCCGCCGTGGGCCGCCTCGAACACGCCCATCGTCGCCTTGCCGGCGCCGGTGAACGAGCCCTGCTCGTGGCCGAAGATCTGATCCTCGAACAGCTGCTCGGGGATCGCCGAGCAGTCGAGCACCTGGAACGGGCCGCCGGCGCGCGGCGAGCGCTGGTGGATCGCGTCGGCCACCAGCTCCTTGCCGGTGCCGGTCTCGGCCTGGATCAGCACGGTCGCGTCGGACGCCGCGAACCGCTCGATCAGCTCGAACAGGTGGCGCATCGCCGGCGCGCCGCCGATCAGCCCGCCCAGCCGCGGCTCGGTCCACAGCGGCAGCGCCACCGCGTCGGGCAGCGGCGTGAACACCACCGCGCTCTTGCCGATCGCGATCGTCGCGCCCGGCGGGATGAACGCCTCGACCACCCGCACGCCCTTGACGTGGGTGCCGTTGGTCGACTCGAGGTCGCGCAGCCGGTAGCCCTCGGGCTGCAGCCGCAGCTCGCAGTGCAGGCCCGACACCTTGGGATCGGTCAGCGTCAGGTCGGCGCCGACCCGACCGAGCAGGATCGTCGGCTGCGCGAACTCGAGCACCAGCCCGGCGTCGGGGCCGCTGACCACCTCGAGTCGGCACCGCCGCACCGCCAGGCCGGGCATGCCGGCCTGGTGCGAGGTGACCCAGGTCGGGCTCTCGACGTCATTGCTCACGGTGGGCTCCGGCGGGGTACATCGCGCCGACGGTATCATCGGCCGGCGCTCGCGCGCGCCGCCGCGGCGGCCAGCCGGACGCTGGCGCTGGCCCCGACCCGGCCGTCGTCGGGCGACAGCCCGGCGTCGTCGATGTCGGCGACGCCCACCGCGAACTGCAGCGGCGCCTCGAGGTCGGCCGACAGATCGATCACCTTCGCCCGCAACGGCCGCTCGACGCCGTCGAGGGTCACCACCACCTCGGCGCCGACCGCGAACTCGGCGCGGTGGCCGCGCGGCACCTCGAACCGCACCTGCAGGTCCGCGGGATCGAACACCCGCGCCACCCGGGTGCCGCGCGCCGCGACCTCGCCCGGCTTGACCTTGATCATCGTCACGACGCCGTCCATCGGCGCCTTGATCTCGGCCTTGGCCAGCTGCTCGGTCAGCTCCTGGACCTGGGCCTCGGAGCTGCGGGCGCTGGCGAACGCCGCGCCGGCCGCCGCGCCCGAGCTCGACACCGACGCGCGCGCCGCGGCCACCGCCTGCCGCGACTGGGCGCCGCTGCGGTACAGCCGATCCTCGGTGGCGAGCTGGCGCCGGGCCTCGGCCACGCCGATCGACGCGCGGGCCGCCTCGGCGCGAGCGGCGTTGGCGGCCTGGCGCGCGCTCTCGACCCGCTGCCGCAGCTGGCTGTCGTCGAGGCGCGCCAGCACCTGGCCGGCGCTGACCCGCTGGCCGCCGCGGACCAGCACGTCCTCGACCCGGCCCTCGAACTCGGCCGCGACCACCTGGCTCTTGGCCGAGGTGATCACGCCGGCCAGCACCACCGGCGCCGGCGGCGCCGCCGGCTGGACCTCGCGCTGCGCCGCGAACGGATCGGCGCCGATCGGATCGTGGGCGCCGCCGCCGCAGGCGGTGACGGCCAGCGCCGCGACGATCAGGAACGAATCACGAAGCCTTGGCGACATGGTGGACCTCCGCGGGCGTCTCGGACGCCTTGAGCAGGGCGTGGTACAGGCCGCGCTTGGCGACCAGCTCGTGGTGGGTGCCGCGCTCGACGATCTTGCCCTTGTCCATCACGACGATCAGATCGGCGTTGCGCACGGTCGACAGCCGGTGGGCGACGGTGACGCGGGTCGAGCGCAGCCGCTCGAGGTTGGCGATGACGTTGGCCTCGATCTGGTTGTCGAGCGCCGAGGTAGCCTCGTCGAGCAGCATCACGCTGGGGTTGCGCAGCACCGCGCGGGCGATCGCCACCCGCTGGCGCTGGCCGCCCGACAGCGAGCCGCCGCCGTCGGACACGACCGTGTCGTAGCCCATCGGCATCGCGGCGACGTCGTCGTGCAGGCACGCCACCCGCGCGGCGCTGGCCACCCGCTCGATCGGCGCGCCGGGCACGGTCAGCGCGATGTTCTCGCGCACGCTGGCGCCGAAGATGAACGGGTGCTGCGGCACGATGCCGATCTGCTGGCGCACCGCGCGCAGGTCCAGCGACGCCAGCGGCTTGTCGTCGTAGACGATCTCGCCGGCGGTCGGCTGGTGCAGCCCGGCCAGCAGCGACAGCAGCGTCGTCTTGCCCGAGCCCGACGGGCCGACCAGCGCCACCGCGGCGCCGGCCGGGATGTCGAGGTCGACGCCGTCGACCACCAGCGGCGCCTGCTCGCCGTAGCGGAACGACACGCCGCGCACCCGCAGGTTGCCGCGCAGCGCCGGCGGCTGCACGACCTGGTCGCGCGCCTGCTCGAGCTGGGTCTGCAGCACGTCGTCGATGCGCTCCATGTGGCCGCGCACCAGCTGCAGCTCCAGCGCCGACGACACCAGCGCGCTGAGCGGCTCGAACAGGCTGGCCGCCAGCGAGTTCATCGCCAGCATCGTGCCCAGGCTCATCTGGCCCTTCATCACCGCGGTCGCGCCGACGGTGAGGATCAGCAGCGGCGCCAGCGAGGCGATCGCGCCGCGCACCGCGTCGACGTAGGCCTGCATCCGCACCCGGCGGATCGTCACGTTGAGCTGGTCGGTGTAGAGGTTGCTCCACTTCTCGACCGCCTGCTGCTCGGCGCCGGCGCACTTGAGCGTCTCCATGCCGCCCAGCATCTGGATCATGTAGCCGTGCTCCTTGGCCTGCTTGTCGAGGCTGGCGGCCAAGAGCCGGTGGTTGGCCGGGCGCGCCGCCAGGAACACCAGCGCCTCGGTCAAGGACAGCGCGATCGCGATCACGCCCAGCGTCGCGTTGACCCAGAAGATGATGACCGCGTAGGTCAGCACGAAGACGCCGTCGATCACCGCCGACATGCTCTTCGAGGTCACGATCTCGCGGACCGTGCCGTTGGAGTCGACCCGCTGCATCAGGTCGCCGGTCGAGCGCCGCTGGAAGAACGAGAACGGCAGGCTGACCATGTGGTCGAGGAACGACAGCGTCATCCGGGTGTCGAGCGCCATCCGCAGGTGCAGGAGCAGGTGGGCGCGCAGGATGCCGACCACCGCGTTGAACACCACCATCCCGCCGATCGACGCCAGCACGACGTACAGCAGCGAGTAGTCCGAGCGCGGGACCACCTTGTCGATGATCATGCCGGTGAGCAGCGGCAGCACCAGCGCCACCAGCCGCAGCACCATCGACATGACGATGACGCGGGTGAAGATCGTCCGCTCGCTGAGCAACTCCTTGACGTAGCGACCCAGCCGCCCCTTCGCCGGCTGCTCCTTGGTGAAGCGCGCGGTCGGCGACAGGTCGAGCGCGACGCCGGTGAACTGCTTGCCGAAGTCGGCGAGCTTGACGTCGCGCGGGCCGACCGCCGGGTCGACGATGCGGACGCCGCCCTTGACCAGGCGATCGAAGACGACGAAGTGGTTGAACTCCCAGTGCAGGATGCAGCCGCGCGGCAGCATCGGCAGCTGCTCGAGGTCGACCTTGATCGCCCGGCCCTGCAGCCCGTAGCGATCGGCGGTCTCGAGGATGGCCTTGGCCGAGACGCCGTCGCGGCCGATGCCCATCGCGTCGCGGACCTCGGCCAGGCGCGCGGTCTTGCCGTGGAACGCCATCACCATCGTCAACGACGCCGCGCCGCAGTCGGTCCACTGCATCTGCTGCACGAACGGGATCGTCCGCGGGCCGCCGCTGAGCCCGAGCCGCGCCAGCGCCGGGAAGCGGTCGACCAGCGACGACGATGAGGTGGAGGAGGTGGTGGTGGGCATGGGGTCCTAGGTCTCGGCGGGGGAGCAGACGGGGTCTCGCGTCTCGGGTGGGGGCCCCTGCGGGGCGGCACCTTCATCTGGCCGTCGTAGCTGAGGGGTCGGTGAGCCACCTTCTCCCTCCTGGGCTTGGCGACAAGCCCTCCCAGCGTCAGTAGATCGCCTTCTCGAGGGCGGGGATCAGCGTGACCAGGAACGGCTTGCTCTCGACCTTCACCTCGCCGGTGCCGCGCAGGCCGTTGTGGAAGTGGTAGGTGTGGTGCTGGGCCTCGAAGGTGCGGCGCGGCAGGCGCGCCTTGACCAGCACCCAGGCGCCGTTGCCGCCGACCAGATCGGCGAACTGCGTGCCCAGCGTGCGGCGGGCGTCGTCGGGCCCGAGCACCTCGGACCCGACCTCGGTGATGATCACGCGCTCGCGCGGCTTGATGAACCCGCGCAGCTCGACCTGCAGGGTCATGCCGACCCGCAGCCGCGGCCGGTCCTGGCCCGGCAGCAGCGCCACGACCACCGGGTCGGCGCCCTCGGGCACGATCGTCAGCAAGCGATCGCCCGGCATCAGGTTCTGGCCGGTGCGCACGCGCACGTCGGACACCACGCCGCCCTCGGGCGCGCGCACCGTGCGCGCCTCGACCACCGCCCGCGCGCGATCGCGCTTGGCGCTGGCGGCGGCCAGCGCCTGCTTGGCGCCGTCGTCGCTGTCGAGCAGGAACGTGGTGAGCGCGTTCTGGTACTCCTGCTCGGTCTGGCCCAGCTCGGCCTGCTCCTGCACCGAGTACAGGTGGGCCAGCTCCTGGCCGGCCGCGACCCGATCGCCGGGGTTGACCGCGATGTGCTCGACGGTCCCCTGGGCCGGCGCGGTGACGTCGTGGCCGTCGACGGTGATCACCACCGGCCCCGTCGAGTAGGTCGGCACCTTGGCCCACACCGCGAAGCCCAGCGCTACCACTACCAGCGCGCACGCCACCGGGTAGGCGCGGCGCACCCAGCGCGGCGACAGGTTGATCAGCGCGCCCTCGCTGCCGCGGCTGCGGTGGCTCTCGAGCGCCTCGGGACGAAACAGCGACTTCGCGTCGGCGGCGGCCTCGCGGCTCTTGACCGCGTGGGCGCCGAGCAGCTGGTGCACCAGGCCCGCGCACTCGCGCGCGACCAGCATCGCGACCGCGCGCTCGACGGCGCCGAACGCCGCCAGGCGCTCGTGGCGGGTGAGGATGATCAGCGCGACCGTGCGACCGGCGGCGACGATCGGCTGCACCAGCACGTGGCCGTTGGCCACCTGGCAGCCGGCCGCGGCGATCTGCGCGAGGATCGCGTCGCCGGGGCCGCCGTCGCCCTGGTCGGTCAGCGTCCACGGCTGGCCGTCGTCGCCGACGAAGCGCGACATCGCCACCGTCGCGTCGGTGAGCTCGGCCAGCCCGACCCGCAGCACGCGATCGGCGGCGAGCAGCTCGGTCTGCAGCGCCAGCCGGCGGACCAGGCCGTAGACCGGCGTCGCCAGCTCGGCGGGCAGCTCGATCGCCGGCGCGGTGGGTGCGGGCGGCGGCGACGCCGGCGCGGCGGGCGGCGGCGACACCACCCGGGCGGTCGGCAGCGGCCGCGCGCGCGACTCCTCGGGGGTCGGCAGCGGCCGCGCGCGCGACACCTCGGTGACCGGCAGCGGCCGCGCACGCGACACCTCGGGCGGCGCCGGCAGCGGCCGCGCGCGCGACACCTCGGGGGCCGGCGTGCCGCGCGACCGCGAGGCAGCCCGGGTCGGCGCCTCGTCCCACGGCGACGGCGTCGGCAGGCGCGCCGGCCGGGTCGCCGGCTCGAAGCCGGGATCGGTGGCGGGCTCGTCGAGGACCTCGGTGGTCGGGCGGGCACGCGGCGGCGCGACCGCGCGCGAGGCGACCGCCGGCGCGGCCGCGGCGCGGCGGATCACGTGGCGCTGCGGGAGGCTCATGGCGAGGCCTAGTGCAACCGCCTCGCCAACCCGCGCGGCGGCGCGATCGCCTGTCGGTTCGATGGGTTCGCCGGCCGCGGCTGGGGGACGCGGGCGCGCGTTGCCGACCGAGGTCTACGCGCGCCGGGGGCCAGCCCCGGGGCCCCCACCGCGGACCGCGCAGTTGCGCCCCACCCGGCGTGGCACAGCGGGTGCTGTGGCCACCGCCATGGCGCTGCCGTCGATGCCCTCCCTCCTCGCCGTCACCTTGTGCGCGACCGCGCTCACCGCCCCGCGCCTCGCCAGCGCCGGCCCGTCGGGCGAGGCGGTGCGGCTCGACGATCTGATCGCGATCGCGGTGCGCGAGAGCGCCGGCCTGGCGCGGACCCGCGCCGACCGCACGATCGCCCACGCCGAGGCCGCGGCGGCCGGCGTCGGCGACGACTGGATCACCACCGCCGAGGTCGGCTGGAACAAGACCGTGGTCGGCGAGGACGTCGCCTACCAGCCGGTGCAGCTGACCGAGGACGCCAAGGTGACGGGCACGGTCGGCGTCGCCAAGCGCATCCCCACCGGCGGCACGCTGTCGGCCCAGGTCGGCCTGGCCCAGAGCACCCAGCAATACGATCTGGATCCGCGCTTCGGCCTGGACGCCACCGAGACCCAGCAGGCGGTCGACAACAGCCAGGCGTCGGCCCAGCTGCGGCTGAGCCAGCCGCTGGTACGCGGGTTCGGTGACGCCGCCAGCGCGCCGCGCCGCCGGGCCGAGGCCGCCGCCGAGGGCGCCAACGTCAAGGCGCAGCTGGCCGCCGAGGAGATGATCCGCGATCTGATCGTCAGCTACTGGGAGCTGGCCTACGCCGCCCAGGAGCTGCAGGTGCGCAAGAAGAGCCTCGACCTCGCGGCCGCGCAGTTCGCCACCACCCGCGACGCCCGCCGCGCGGGCACCGTCGCCGAGAGCGCGATCCGCGCGGTCGAGTACCAGCAGGCGGTGCGCGAGGAGGCGCTCTTGCGCGCGCAGGTCGAGGTCGAGGCCCGATCGCTCGACCTGCGCCGGCTCACCGGCCTCGAGATCACCCGCCGCGAGATCGTCCTGGTGCCGGGCGATCGCTTCGAGCTCGAGGCCGCCGACGTCCGCATCGACGACGCGCTCGACCTGGCGCTGACCGACAACCCGCGGCTGCAGGCGCTCTTGGCCGACAAGCGCGCCGCCGACGTCGACGTCGCGCTGGCCGAGGACGCCGCCCGCCCGCAGATCGACGTCGGGCTCGCGGCGACGCTGTTCGGCGACGGCGCGTCGAGCGGCGAGGCGGTGGGCGCGCTCGGCGCCGGCGGCGGCTACCAGGTGTCGGCGACGCTGTCGTTCCAGTTCGAGCTCGGCGCCGGGCGCGCCGGCGCTACCACGGCCGCCACCCAGCGGCGGGCCAAGGTGGTGATCGACGCCCAGGATCTGCGGCGGATGATCGAGGTCGAGGTGGTGCAGGCGGTCCACGCGGTCACCGCGGCCCAGCGGCGCGCCGAGCTCGGCGACAAGGCCATCGACGTCGCGGTCGCCACCGTGCAGGCCGAGATCGCCAACTTCAAGGCCGGGCGCAGCACCAACTTCGAGGTGCTGCAGCGGCAGGACGAGCTGGTCGACGCCGAGCTGCGCAAGGCGCGCTCGATCGCCGATCACCACATCGCGGTCGCGCGCCTCGAGTTCCTCACCGGCACCCTCCTGACCCGCTACGGCGTCACCGTGCGCGCGCCGCGGCGGTGAGCGGCGCGTCGGCCGGCGGTGCGAACCGAGGTCGACACGCCGGCGCGCCCGCACCCACGCCGACGCCGCCAACCGCGCGGACCACGGCGATCGAGGCGCTGGCACGCCACCTGCTCTAGGACCACTCGTCCGCGTCGTCCGCGTCGCCTGCCGAAGGAGTCCCGCCCATGCGCCCCACCCGCCTCGCCCCGCTCGCCGCCGTCCTCGCCTCCGCGTGCGTCGCGCAGGTCGGCCCCGCCGGCGACCGCCGCGATCGCGACCCCGGCGACTGCGCGCTCGAGCCGTACTCGCTGACCTTGACCACCGAGGCCGACCTGCGCGACATCCCGCGCGGCTGCTTCTCGCTCGAAGGCGATCTGGTGATCGAGCGCTCGACGCTGGCCAACCTCGACGCGCTCAAGGAGCTGCGCGACGTCCGCGGCGCGCTGCGGATCGAGGACAACGGCGCGCTGACGACGCTGGCCGGGCTGGCCGACGTGCGGGTCTCCGGCGAGCTGATCGTCGAGGGCAACCCGCGGCTGGCCGACCTGGCCGGGCTCGACGGCACCGACGAGCTCACCGCGCTGACGCTGCGCTCGAACCCCGCGCTGCGCGACCTGTCGGGGCTGCGCAACCTGAGCGAGGTCGGCGGCGACGTGCTGGTGTCGAACAACGCCGCGCTGGCGTCGGTCGCGGGCCTCGACAAGCTCGCGACGATCCGCGGCGACCTGGTGGTCGAGGTCAACGATCAGCTCGGCAGCCTCAGCGGCCTGGGCCGGCTGTCGGCGGTCGGCAGCGTGACGCTCGAGCGCAACCCGCGCCTGCAGTCGGTGGCCGGGTTGTCGTCGTTGACCACCACCGGCCGCGTGCTGATCACCGGCAACGCCGCCCTCGCCTCGCTGACCGGCCTGCAGCTCACGCGCGTCACCGGCGATCTCGATCTCGAGAACAACGGCCTGATCGGGCTCGGCTCGCTGGCCAACCTCGGCGAGGTCGGCGGCAACTTCATCGTCAGCGCCAACCCGTCGTTGACCGGCATCGACGGCCTGTCGACCGGGCTGGTCGTCGACGGCAGCCTGCGCATCACCAACAACGGCCGGCTGGCGTCGATCTACGCGCTGTACCTGGGCGCGCGCGCCACCAGCCTGGTCATCACCGGCAACCCGGCGCTGTCGCGGCCGCGGGTCGAGCACATCGATCTCAACGCCACCCACCAGGCCGCGTTCCCGACCCGGACCATCACCGGCAACGGCACCGCGTCCACCCCGACCGTCGAACCGCACGGCTGATCGCGCCGTCCGCCACCGAGGAGATCCGCCATGTCCACGCCTGCGTCCACCCGCGCGTCCACCCGCGCTCGCTCGATCGGTCCCTGGCTCGCCACCGCGGCGCTCGCCGTCGCGCTGGCCACGCCGTCCGTCGCCCACGCCGGCGCCGGCCGGGTCGTCGTGATGCCGTTCGAAGGCCCGGTGCGCCTGGCCGACGACACCCGCGCCGCGATCGTCGATCAGGTCAGCCGCAGCTACGACCTGGTCGCGCCGACCTCGTGGGTGAAGGCCCGCCGCTCCGCCGAGGAGCAAGAGCTCGGCGCCAAGGTGTGGGCCCGCGCCGCCAAGAAGGCGAAGGTCGACGCCGTCGTCGAGGGCAAGGTCGTGCGCCGCGGCAAGAAGGCCGCGCTCGAGCTGACCGTGATCGACGCCCACGCCGGCACCGAGGTCGACCACACCGAGATCACGCTGGCCGCCGACGGCCTCGACGAGCGCGGCGCCGAGCGCGTCCGCCGCGAGCTCGAGGAGCTGCTGGGCTGGGTCGACGGCGTGGCGTCGACGCGCGGCATCGGCGACGCGGATCTGAGCGACCTGGAGGACCTGCGGGATCTCGATGGCGGGGAGGAGGATGGTGAGCAGGGGAGGAAGCGGGGGCGGGGGCGGGATCGGGATCGGGGTCCGGATCGGGATCGGGATCGGGATCGGGATCGGGGTCCGGATCGGGATCGGGATCGGGATCGGGATCGGGATCCCGACTCCGGTTCCGACGCCGACGCCGACGCCGACGCCGACGCCGACTCCGACGCCGACTCCGGTTCCGACTCCGACGCCGACGCCGGATCCGATTCGGATGTCGATGCCGAGGATGACGACGATGGGCCGCGGCGGGGGGAGGCGATCATGGCGCTGTTTGGCGATGATGCGGCGGTGACGCCGGCGGAGAGCGCGCGCAAGGCGGCGCGGGCGCGCAAGGGTGCGGCGGGGGCGCGGCGGGTGGTGGCGGACGCCAGCGCGATCGCGTTCGAGCGCAGCCGCACGTTCCTGGGCGGCCCCGACGCACCGCTCGACTATCCCGGCGGCGTCACGACCGGCCTGGCGCTGGCGGCGGCGATCTACCCGACGTCGCACGATCCGCGCGGCCGGCTGAGCGGCGTGGGCGTGTCGGTCGAGTACGCGCGCGGCCTCGGCTCGACGGCGGCGGTCGACATCGGCGAGGAGGCGCCGGTCGACTACGACGTCATCTACCAGGAGTGGGCGGCGGCGGCGCACTACCGCCACCTCACGCCGGGGCTGGCGATCGACGGCTCGGTCGGCTACCGCAGCGTCACCCACGTGCTCGACGTGGTCGACGAACTCGACGACGTGATCGGCGCCGAGGTCGACGCGCTCGACGGCGAGTTCGGCTCGCTGACCGCCGGCGCGCGCCTGGAGTTCGCGGCCAGCCCCAGCACGACGATCGGCGTCGGCGCCGAGTACCTCTACGTCACCTCGATCGGCGCGATCTCCGAGACCGCGATGCTCGGCGGCGGTCAGGCGTGGGGCGCCCGCGCCCAGGCCGACCTGCGCATCACGCTGTCGGGCTCGGCGTTCGTCCACGCCGCCGCGACGCTCCAGCACTACAGCGTCGACTTCGACGGCAACGGCGACATGGACGCCGACTGGGAGGTCGACAACGTGACCGACTCGTTCGTCGGCGGCCAGCTCGGCGTCGGCATCACCTACTGATTGCACCGCACCTCGCCCGCACCCCACCCCAAGGAGCTCCCATGTCCCGCCCCACGTTCACCGCGATCACCACCTCCGACCTCGACGCCGTCACCGGCGGCGCCTCGAGCCGGGCCGCCACCGACGAGCGCCTGCTCGACAAGATGCAGCGCATCACCGTCGCCATCCAGGACGCCGCGACGCAGCAGAGCGCGGCCAAGGCCAACGATCCGATGAGCCAGATCATGCCGATCATGGCGATGAAGATGATGCGCAAGACCTGATCGCTCGGCGCGCCGTCGCCAGGGAGGGTTCGTCGACGAGCCTTC
Source organism: Myxococcales bacterium (assembly GCA_016794525.1). GTDB lineage: Bacteria > Myxococcota_A > Polyangia > Haliangiales > Haliangiaceae > UBA2376. The sequence continues at coordinate 26,106 of JAEUJY010000041.1, read as the reverse complement.
CCCCCGCGGGGTCACGCCCGATCCGCGAGTCGATGCCCGCCCTCCCCCCCCACCCTTCTGCGAGAGGCCCCCATGTCCAAGCCCGCCCCCACCTTCTCCACCATCGCCCCGGCCGCGCTCGCGGCGGTCGCCGGCGGTCGCCGCTCGTCGTCGAGCCGCGCCGATCTCGACGACCGCTTGATGGATCGCCTCGACAGCATCGAGAGCGCCGTCAAGGACGTCGGCAAGAACGCCAACCCCAGCGGCGGCGCGATGAGCCAGCTGATGCCGCTGGTCGCGCTGTCGATGATGAACCAGCCGGCCCAGCCCCAGCCGCCGCAGGTGATCTACGTGCGCCGGCGCCGCTGCTGATCGCGCGCGCTCGGCGGTCGCGATGAGTTCTCGCCGCGGCGCGCCACCCGCACGCCGCCCCACGCCCTCCCCACCCCCCCGGCGCCGCCTTCCCCTCGGCGCGCGCCGTCACCGCGTCGCGGCCTCACCCCCGGGCCGCGGCGCGGTCGAGGACTCATCGCGGCTGCCGAGCCGCTACTGATCGTAGAGCCGCGCGGCCGCCGCGCGCGCGTCGGCCGCTCGCGGCGACGCCGGGAACGCCTGGGCGAACTGCCGGAACCGGCGCGCCGCCTCGAGCCGATCGCCCGCGCGCTCGCTCGCCACCGCCGCCCAGTACGCGGCGTCCTCGGCGACCGCCGGATCGCCGGCGCGATCGAAGTGCGCGCGCGCGACCAGCGGCTGCCCGGCGCGCAGCGCCTCCCAGCCGGCGCGGAACGCCGCCACGCCGATCGGCGGCGGGGCCGGCGGCGCGGCGGGCTCGTCGACCGTCTCCACGGCGCGCGGCGCCGGCTCCCGCAGCGGGCTCGCCGTCGACGACGCGATCCGTCGACGCCCGTCGATCGCGGCCCCGCCCGCCGGCGGCGCGATCGCCGGCGGCGCGATCGGCGATGGCGCGATCGGCGCGGCCTCCATCACCGGCGGCGCGATCGGCGATGGCGCGATCGGCGCGGCCTCCATCGCCGGCGGCGCGATCACCGCGGGCGCGGCCGTCGCGATCGCCGTCGCGCGCGGCGCCACCCCGACCCGCCGCGCCGGCCGCGACGCGGTCGTCGCCGGCGTCAGCACCTCGGCCGCCATCGAGCGGCGCGCGCTCACCCGCTGGCGCACCGCCCCCACGCCCGCCGCGGCGCCGGTGACCATCGCGGCCACCACGATCGCCGCCAGCGCGACCCGCCACCGGCCGCGCGGCGTCGCGGTCCGCGTCCCCGCCGCGTCGCGCTCGACCTCGGCCAGCACCTCGGCCAGCACCTCGGCGCGCCGCCGCGGCGACGGCGACGGCAAGGCGGCCAGCGCCGCGCGGATCGCGCGACCGTCCGCGACGATCGGCGCGCACCGCGGGCAGCCAGCGGCGTGGGCCGCCGCCGCCGGGTCCTCGCCCGCGACCGCCGCCGCCAGCCGGGCCTCGCTCGGGCAGCTCACGGTTCACCGTCCAGCGCGCGCCGCAGCGCCTGCCGCGCCTCGTGGACGCGCCGCCACAGCGTGCCCTCGGGGATGCCCAGCGCTCGCGCGGCGTCGGCGCCGGTCTCCTCGAGCACGTCGATCATCACCACCGCGGCGCGCAGCGGCTCGGGCAGCGCGGCCAGCGCCACCGGCAGCGCCCGCCGCAGCACCGCGTCGCCGCTGGTCGTCGCGCCGCTCGCCCGTTCGGCCACCGCGGCCAGCGCGCGCTTGCGCCGCACCTCGCGCCGCGCGCGGTCGAACGCCAGGTGCGCCGCGATGCCCAGGAGCCACGGCCGCGCGTGGGCACCGCGGAACCGCGCCGCCGCCGCGAACGCCGCGACGAACGTCGCCTGGACCACGTCGTCGACGTCGGCCGCGTCGCTGGCGCGCAGGTGCGCGACGAACCGATGCACGACGTCGACGTAGCGCTCGAACAGGAGCCCGCGGGCCGCGCGATCCCCCGCGGCGCACGCCGCGACCAGCCCCGCGTCGCCCAGCGGCTCGTCGGCCGGGGCGCGCAGCGTGACCAGCTGGCCGCGGCGCTCGCTCACAGCGGCGTCGCGAGCCCGGCCGCGAGGCCCAGCCAGTGGGTGTCCTCGGTGAAGTTGGTCGCGTCGTGCAGGACGTCGCCCAGCGACTCGCGGCTGGTGGTCGACTCGCCGCGCACGAACGCCCCCCAGCGCCCGCCGAGGTGGCGCCCCACCTCGAGCCCGGCGCGCACCTGGTTCACCGCGTCCCAGCGGTAGACGCGCTGGCCGCCGAAGCCGAGGTCGAGCTCGGCCCGCACCCGCCACGCCGCCGCGTGCAGCGTCCACGCGCCCTGGATCGCCGCGGTGGCCTCGACCATCGCCCGGCGATCCGGCATCGCCGTGTCGGTGATCGCCGGCACCGACGCCACGCGCAGATCCGCGGCGAGCCCGACGCTCCACCGGCCGCTGCCGGCCAGCGCCAGCCGCCCGCTCGCCATCACGCCGACGGTGTCGTACTCGGCCACGCTGGCCGCGACCTCGATCCAGCGACCCCGCCAGGCGTCGGTCGGCACCGCCTCGACCGGGCCACCATCGACCGGCTCGCCGGCGGCCGACGGCGCCGCGAACGGCGCGACCGCGGGCGCCGCGACCGGCGCGCCGGCGGCCGGGCGCTCGTCGACCCGCGCCGCCCAGCTCGCCACCAGCACCCCGGCGGCCTCGGCGTCGGGCACGACCCGCTCGAACGTCCGCCCGTCGGCGGCCTCGGCCAGCACGTACAGGCCGTCGGCGGTCGGCACCACCCGCACGGTCAGCGGCGCGCCGCAGCGCGGCTCCTCGGCCACCCAGCGCGCGATCGCCGCGCGCGCGTCGTCGGGGGCGCGCGCGATCTCGATCGCGCACGGCGCCTCGGCGGCGACGGCGTCCTCGGCGCGGGCCGCGGACCACGAACCGACCGCGGCCACCAGGCACGCGATCCCACAGGCTTGCTTCGTCATCGAATCTCCTCTCGCCCTGTGGTCGTCACAGCCCTCCGATTCCATCGCGCCCGCGGTCGATTTCGGCGCGCGCGACGGCCCCCTGCCGCTCCCCGCCGGCCTTTGCCAGGCCGGGCCGACCGGATCACCGCTTGAACGACGGCCGCGGCCGCGACGGCGCCGGCGTCCCCGCCAGCTCGGCGGCGACCTCGGTCGGCAGCGGGAACCAGCGCAGCGCCTCGAAGTCGGCGGTGCGATCGACGTCGGTGCACTCGCGCGTCGCCGCGGCGCCCGCGCCGACCGCCGCGACCAGCCGGCGGGCGTCCTCGAGGTAGCCGGCCAGCGCGCTCTCGGGCTCGGTGGCGTGGCGCGAGCGGAACTCCATCCGCCCGGTGCGGTAGGTGACGTCGGCCAGGCGCATCGTCGCGTCGGGCCGGCCGCGGCGGTGCCGCCACAGCCCGGTCTCGGGGCAGAAGGTGTAGTCGGGCAGGAACTTCCAGCCGTCGGTCGCGATCAGGTGGATCGCGTCGAGCAAGAACTGGAACTGCGTCTCCGACAGGAAGTAGTTGAAGTTGACCCGCACCCAGCCCGGCTTGATGCCCTCGCAGCCGCGCACGATCTCGCGCTCGAACTCCTTCGACGTCGCCAGGTCGATGCCGAGCAGGCGGTGGCCGTACGGACCGGCGCAGGAGCAGCCGCCGCGGGCCTGGATGCCGAACAGATCGTTGAGCAGCGCGACGACGAAGTTGTGGTGCAGGTAGGCGTCCTGGTGGCGCACCACGAACGACACGATCGACAGCCGCCAGGCGTCCTTGTTGCCGAGGATCAGCAGGTTCGGGTGCTGCGCCCACGACGCGATCGCCCGGGTGATGAAGTCGTGCTCGCGGGCGCGGATCGTCTCCCAGCCCACCGCCTCCTTGAGCTGGAACACCAGCCCGGCGCGGATCGACTCGATGATCGCCGGGGTGCCGCCCTCCTCGCGGTGCTCGGGGTCGGCGAGGTAGCGGTGCTCCTCCGGGTTGACGTACTGCACGGTGCCGCCGCCCGGCGTCGCCGGCACGGTGTTGTGGAACAGGTGGCGCTTGGCGATCAGCACGCCCGGCGTGCCCGGGCCGCCGATGAACTTGTGCGGCGACAGGAACACCGCGTCCTTGTAGATCAGGTCACCGCCGGGCCGGTCGTCGCGCATGTTCATCTCGATGCGGACGTAGGGCGCGGCGGCGGCGAAGTCCCAGAACGCGTACGCGCCGTAGCGGTGCAACAGCGCGCCGATCGCGCGGGTGTCGGTGCCGATGCCGGTGACGTTGGACGCCGCCGAGAAGCTGCCGATCTTGAGCGGCCGGTCGGCGTAGCGTCGGAGCTCGTCCTCGAGCTCGGTCAGATCGATGTGGCCGTCGGCGTCCTCGCCGATCGTGATCACGTCGGCGATCGACTCGCGCCACGGCAGCTCGTTGGAGTGGTGCTCGTAGGGGCCGATGAACACCACCGGCCGCGCCGCCGCCGGGATGTGGTCGGCCAGGCCGTGGCGGGCGTCGAGATCGGCCGGCAGCCGCAGGTTGAGGATGTCGATCAGCTTGTTGATCGCGCCGGTCGCGCCCGAGCCGCAGAAGATCACGACGTCGTCGGGGCCGCCGCCCACCGCGGCCTTGATGATCGCCCGGGCCTCCTCGCGGAACCGCGTGGTCTGCAGCCCGGTGCCCGAGGTCTCGGTGTGGGTGTTGGCGTAGAGCGGCATCACCTGGGTGCGGATGAAGTCCTCGATGAACCCCAGCGAGCGCCCCGACGCGGTGTAGTCGGCGTAGGTCACGCGGCGCGGGCCGTAGGGCCCGTCGAGGGCGGAGTCATCGCCGATGATCGCGCTGCGGATGGTCTCGATCAGGCGGTCGGAGGCGGTCGGCATCGGGGCGTGGTGTATCGCAAAGCCGCCGCCGTCGCGACCACGACGTGCCGCCGCGGCGCGTCACGCGACCGCGGCCAGCTCGTCGAACTGGCCGAGATCGACCACCATCGTGCCGTCCGGGCGCGCCCCGACCACGTCGGCCGGCCGCATCCCCCACGCGATCGCCCCGGCGTCGTACGAGGTCCGGGCGTGGACCGTCTGCATCGTCGTCTCGTCGACCCCGGTCACCGACACGAACAACTCGGCCTCGATCGCCGCCAGGCTGGCGGCGTCGTGGCCGGCCAGCGGGCTGGCGTCGTCGATCACGTGCATCACCGTCCACGCCCGCGACAGCGCCGGGGCGCGATCGCGCACCAGCGCCAGGTCGACCTGCGGGTAGAACGTCTCGCCCTCGCGGGTCACGTGGGTCCGGCTGAAGACGACGCGGATCTGCGCCTCGACGATCGAGTTGCCGCGCTGGTTGCCGATGCGCAGGCGCAGCGTCGGCCGGCCGTCGAACGGGGCCACCGTCGGTTGCCGCGCGAACCGGATCCGCGCCGTCGAGCGCGAGTACTTGGCGAAGACGATGCCGGTGGCCAGCGCGGTGGTCAGCAGGCTGACGATCGACTCGGCGGTGACCAGCAGGTTGGCCGCGGTCGTGGTCGGGGTCATGCCGCCGTAGCCGATCGTGCCGGCGGTCTGGACGCTGAAGTAGACGTGATCGGCGAACCCGTGGGCGTTGGCGACGCCGCCGGTCGCCCAGAACGCCAGCGCGAACGTCAGGTTGATCGCGACGAAGCCGCCGGCAAGGAGGCCGAGCGCGAACCACCACGGCCGCACCAGCAGCGCGTGGTACAGGTCCGCCAGCGGTCGGCGGCGGTCGCCCAGCAGCACCAGCCGGGGCGGGGTCGGAGGAGAGGCCATCGGCCGATCTTCGGCGGCGCCCGTCGGTGCGCAAGTTTTGCCCCGCGGCCGCCGACCTCTGCGATGCTCGCGCGATGCGTGGCCTGCTCGTGTCCGCGGCGCTCGCGTCGATCGCCCTCGGGTGCGGCGACGACGGCGCGCCAACCCCGCCCCCCGCCAGCGTCACCGTCGGCGCCGTCACGATCACCACCGATCCGCTGACCCTGACCATCACCCCGCCGGCCGGCGGCCCGATGGTGCGCGCCGCCTTCGTCGAGATCGCCACCGTCGCCGAGCCCGATCCCGGCCACTACTACGACCCGCGGGTCACCGGCGACGACCCGCTCACCTGGAGCCGCCCGGCCCGCGCCACCGCGCTCGACGCCGACGGGTGGCTGGTGCTCGAGGGCGGCGCCCGGCTGCGGCTCACGCCGGGCGATCACGACCGCGACGCGACGCTGGCGATCGATGCCAGCGCGGTCGGCGGCGCGGTGCTGACCCGGCTGGCGGTGCCGATGGCGCCCGGCGAGCCGCTGTACGGCTTCGGCGAGAGCTTCGGCGGCGCCAACGCCACCGGCCAGGTGCGCGAGGCGCAGTTCCGCCCCGACGACGCCTTCGAGTCGGGGCTCAACGAGGCCCACGTGCCGGTGCCGCTGGCGCTGTGGCCGCGGCGCGGCCTGGGCCTGTTCGTCCGCGATCGCCGCGCCGGCGCGTTCGACCTGGGCGCGACCACGCCCGACGCCGCCACCGCCACCTTCAACCTGCCGACCCGCGGCCCGCTGGCGTTCGAGCTGTTCGTCGCCGACGCCCCGCTCGATCTGGTGCGCCACTACGTCGCCGCCACCGCGCGGCCGGCGGTGCCGCCGCGCTGGGCGTTCGCGCCGCAGCAGTGGCGCAACGAGCACCGCTCCAGCGCCGAGGTCCGCGACGACGCCCAGCAGATGCGCGCGCTCGGCATCCCCGGCTCGACGATGTGGATCGATAACCCGTGGCAGACCGGCTACAACACGTTCACGTTCGACGAGCAGCGCTTCGTCGGGATCGACGCGCTGCTCGCCGAGCTGCGCGGGCTCGGCTACCGGGTCGTGGTGTGGTCGACGCCGTACCTCCTGTCGTCGGGCACCACCGCCGACGACTACCGCGCCGCCGACGCCGCCCACCTGTTCGTCATGGACGACGGCGGCCGGACGCTGCCGTTTCCGTGGAACCAGGGCCCGGTCGGGCTGATCGACTTCACCAACCCGGCGGCGGTGACGTTCTGGCGCGAGCGCATCGCCCGCGCGGTGGCCCGCGGCGTCAGCGGCTTCAAGCTCGACTACGGCGAGGACGTCGTGCCGGCGCTGTACGGCATCCAGCTGACGATGCGGCTGGCCGCCGGCGACAACCAGGACCTGCACGGCATCTTCAACCGCTACTACCACGACGCGTACCTCGGAGCGCTGCCGCCGGGCGACGGCTTCCTCATCACCCGCGCCGGCGCGTGGGGCGATCAGGATCGCAACACCTGCATCTGGCCCGGCGACCTCGACAGCGACTTCTCGCGCCACGGCGTCGACAACGGCCGCGGCGAGCGCAACGTCGGCGGCCTGCCCGCGGCGATCGCCGGCGGGCTGTCGCTGTCGGTGTCGGGCTACCCGTTCTTCGGCTCGGACATCGGCGGCTACCGCGAGGGCACCCCGACCACCGAGGTGCTGAGCCGGTGGGCGCAGTACGCGGCGCTCGGCACGATCATGCAGCTCGGCGGCGGCGGCCCGTCGCACAACCCGTGGGACACCGCGCTGTACCCGGCGCCGGCGCTCGACATCTACCGGACCTACGCGCGGCTGCACCTCGACCTCAACCCGCTCCTGTGGACGCTGGCCCAGGCCGCCGGCGCCGACGGCACGCCGGTCACCCGGCCGTGCGGCTTCGTCTACCCGACCGCCGGCTGCGACGACGCGATGTTCTTGCTCGGCGACGACCTGCTGGTCGCGCCGGTGATCGAGGCCGGCGCCACGACGCGGGTCGCGGTGCTGCCGCCCGGCCGGTGGATCGACTGGTGGACCGGGGCCGCGACGACCGGCGACGGCGCCACCGCGACCACCGCCGCCGCGCCGCTCGATCGCCTGCCGCTGTGGCGGGCCGCCGATCGCTTCGTGCCGATGTTCGCGCGCGCCGCCGACACGCTCGAGCCGGCCACCGCGCCCGGCGTCACGTCGTACGCCGATCCCGCGTTCGGCGGCGAGCTGCGCCTGCTGATCACGCCCGACGGCGGCGCGACCTGGACCCGCCTGCACGACGACGCCTACGCCGCCGGCCAGGCCACCGCCGACGCCTACCAGCTCACGTTCACGCCCGGCAGCCAGTACGTCGCCGCCACCTTCGACCTCGACACCCGGGCCGCGCTGGCCGCCCACGTCGCCGCGCCGACCGCGGTCACGCGCGACGGCAGCGCGCTGGGGTTCGCCGTCAGCGACGCCGCGCTGCAGACCTGCACGCCGGGGTGCTGGCGGGCCGAGGCGGGGCGGCTGCAGGTGCGGATCGTCGGCGCCGGGACGATCGCGATCCGCTAGCGACCACGCGCGCGGCGCCGGCGCGATCCGGTACCGTCGCCGCATGCGCATCGCGTTCTTCGGCACCGGCCTGCTCGGCACCGGCTTCGTCCGTCACCTGCTCGCCACCACCGGCACCGTCACGGTGTGGAACCGCACCGCGGCCAAGGCCGCGCCGCTGGCCGAGGCCGGCGCGCGCATCGCCGCCACCGTCGCCGAGGCGGCCGCCGGCGCCGACCGGATCCACCTGTGCGTCAAGGACGACGCCGCCGTCGACGCGATCCTCGCCGAGGCGGTGCCCGCCTTGCCGCCGGGCGCGGTCGTCATCGATCACACGACGACGTCGATCGTCGGGTCGCGGGCGCGCGCCGCGCGGCTGGCCGCCGCCGGCGTCGGCTTCCTGCACGCGCCGGTGTTCATGTCGCCGGCCGCGGCCGAGCGCGCCAAGGGCATCATGCTGTGCGCCGGCCCCGCCGACGCCTACGCCAAGGTCGACGCCGCGCTGGCCGCGATGACCGGCGACCTGTGGCACGTCGGCGAGGATCACGGCCGCGCCGCGGCGATGAAGCTGTGCGGCAACGCGATGCTGATCGCGATCACCGCCGGCATGGCCGACGCGCTGGCGATCGGCCGCGCCGGCGGGCTGGCCGGCGGCGAGGTGCTCGACGTCATGGCCCGGCTCAAGCCGGGCGGCGCGATCGAGGTCCGCGGCAAGAAGATGGCCGCCGGCGACTTCGCCGCCAGCTTCGAGCTGGCGATGGCGCGCAAGGATCTCGGCCTGATGATCGACGCGGTCGGCGGGGCGCCGCTGGCGGCGATCGCCGCGATCGCCGCGCGCGCCGACCAGCTGATCGCCGCCGGCCACGGCGCCGACGACATGGGCGTGCTCGGGCTGGCGCCGCCGGCGTGACGGCCGTCGGGCCCGGCGCTATGGTCGCGGCCATGCAGATCGACGTCGCCACCACCATCGCCCACATGGCCGATCAGCTCGAGCGCATGGCGGGCTGGCTCGACAAGGCCCGCGCCCACGCCACCGCCAAGAAGTTCGACGCCGACACGCTGCTGACGGCGCGGCTCGCGCCCGATCAGTTCGCGCTGGTCCGCCAGCTCGGCTCGGCGTGCGACACCGCCAAGCTCGCCGCCGCCCGCCTGACCGGCAAGGCCGCGCCGGGCCACGCCGACGATCAGAAGTCGGTCGCCGACTGCCAGGCGCGCATCGCCGACACCGTCGCGTACCTGCGCGGCCTGACGCCCGCCGACTACGCCCGCGCCGCCGAGGCCAAGATCACCTTCGGCTGGATGCCCGGCAAGTACCTCGAGCCGGCGAACTACGTCGTCAACTTCGCGGTGCCGAACTTCCACTTCCACCTCGCCCACGCCTACGCGATCCTGCGCCACAACGGCGTCGACCTCGGCAAGATGGACTACCTCGCCGGCCTGGTGTTCAAAGACCTGTAGGCGGCGTGACGGCGGCGGACCTGGCACGCGGCGTGGATAGCTCTCGCGGCATCCCCCGCCCGCCAAGGAGCCTGTCGATGTTCGCCACACGTCCCGCGATCGCTGCCGCGTTTCTCGCCACCACGCTCGTCGCCACCGTCGCGCACGCCGACGGTCCACCCGGCGCCTGTGAATGCGGGGTCACACCGACGCCCGACGCGCCGTCGGCCGCGCCGCGACCGAGCCTGCCGCGCTGGGGCGTCGGCGCGCACCTGGCGTCGGTGTCGCTGGCCGAGCCGGGCGCGATGGACGATCGCGGCACGCCGTACGCCGGCGCCGGGCTCCAGCTGCGCTACCGCCTGCGGCCGCGCTGGCAGCTCGAGCTGACCGCCGCCCACGTGCAGGAGCAAGACGTCGACGAGGCGGTCGCGCGCCACGTCGACGCCGCCGCGCTGGCGATCCTGTTCCACCCGCGGCCCTACGCCCGCTGGGATCTGTACCTGCTCGCCGGCCTGGGCGCGACCAGCGACGGCGATCCCGACCTCACCGACGCGCAGCGTGAGGCCAGCCAGGTCGGCGACGTACAGCTCGGCGCCGGCGTCGAGCGCCGCTTCGGCCGGATCGGCGTGGCCGCCGAGCTGCGGCTCCTGGCCCGCGAGCCCGCCGACGATGGCGCGGCGGCGCGCATGACCGACGGCACCGGCGCCACGACCGACGACGCGCAGCGCAGCGGCGGCGCGCTGACGATCGGCGCCAGCTATTACTTCTAGGCGCGCGACGCGCTACTGCTAGCGCATGGACCCGAGCTTCTGGCACGCGCGCTGGCAGGCCAACCAGATCGGCTTTCACGAAGGCCGCCCCAACACGTACCTCGAGCGCTTCGCCGATCGGCTGCCGGTGGGCGCGCGGGTGCTGGTGCCGCTGTGCGGCAAGGCCAACGACCTGGCCTACCTCGCGAGCCGCGGCCACACGGTGATCGGCGTCGAGCTGGTCGAGGCCGCGGTCGCGGCGTTCTTCGCCGAGCACGACCTCGCGCCGACGCGGACACCCCGCGGCGATCACGTCGCGTACCAGGCCGGCGAGATCACCGTGCTGGCCGGCGACTGGTTCGCCACCACCGCCGCGCTGCTCGGCGACGTCGACGCGATCTACGATCGCGCCGCGCTGATCGCGCTGCCGCCCGAGGCGCGCCGCCGCTACGTCGCGCACCTGCGCGGGCTGGCGCCGCGCGCCCCGGCGCTCCTGGTCACGATCGCGTACCCGCAGGCGGTGATGGACGGGCCGCCGTTCTCGGTCGACGACGCCGAGGTCCGCGCGCTGTGGGCCGGCCGCACGATCACCGAGCTCGCCGACGAGCCGCTGGTGCAGCCGCGGCTCGCCGCCGCCGGCGCCACCGGCCGCGAGCGGTGCTACGCGATCGCCGCCGCGACGCCCTGACCGCGGCGCGGTCGCGGCTCGTATCGCGCCGGCCCGGAGCGTCGCCGCGCGGACGCTCGGCCACCTCAGCGCCGACGCCGCGGCGGCCCGGCCGGCGCCGGCGGCGCGTCGATGTCCACGTCGGCGGGCTGGCGCCGCGCCGCCATGTTGTCGACGAGGTTGGGGTAGCGCCGACCGTTGCGCTGCGCGGTCGCTTCGGCCCACGCGCGCTGCGCCGGCGTGAGCGCCGCGCGCGGGCCGGGAGGTCGCGGACGCTGCCAGGGGGGCGGGCTCGCCATCTGCCGCGCTTCGACGCGCGCCGGGCCGCGACGGTTACAGCGCGCCGCCGCGCCGCCCCTGACATTTGTGGTCACGCGAGGCCCGGACCTACCGGACACCACAGTCCAACCGCAGTCGCAACTGCGCGAACCGGCTGGCCTCGGTCGCGGTCCGCCGGTTGCAATTCACCCCGGCGATGCGCCAAACGCTCGCCGCGCCCACCTTCGCCGCCGTGCTCCTCGCCGCCTGCGGAGGCGACGACGGCACGACCGTCGATCCCACCGATGTCCCGTTCGGCACCACCGCGATCGTCGTGGTCGTCAACCCGATCATCAACGACGCCAACCGCGATCCGACGCTGCCCACGCCGGGCGCCACGGTCGCCGGCGTCACGCTCACCACCGACGATGGCGTCTCCGCCACCACCGGCGCCGACGGCGTCGCGGTGCTGGCGCCGGTCACGGCCGGCGCGCGCACCATCACCGTGGGCGGCGCGATCAGCGGCGGCACGTTCAGCGTCATGGCGGCCGACAAGGCGCTGCGCGAGGTCGCGATCGCCGCCGACGCCGGCCGCGCCGACGTGATGGTGACCGTCGACTACAAGGCCGACCAGGCGTTCGAGGTGTCACCGGCGATGACCAACGCGCAGGTCAACGAGGTGCTCGCCGTCAGCGACCGGGTCGTCTTCTTCCGCGGCGGCGACTACGTCGGCGACCTGACCTTCGCCGGCAGCCGCGTCACGCTGTTCGGCGAGGGCGCGCTCGGCGGCCAGGTCGTGATCGACGGCGACCTCCACGTCACCGGCAGCGACAGCCGCATCCGCGGCACCCACGTCACCGGCGCCGTCACGATGCCGGGCAGCGGCGTCGGCCTCGCCTTCTCGCGGGTCGACGGCGCGCTGACCTCGGAGGGCAGCGACGGCATGCTCCTGGCCAACGCGCTGTGCGGCGCCGAGACCGTCACCGGCAGCGGCACCGTCGCGATCGGCAACCGCGGCGCCGCGCCATCGACGACCTGCCCGTAGCGAGGACCGCGGCAGGGGCTGGTTGACACGCGCGGGGGGAGGCGGGACAGTCGTGAGCGGGACGAGCTGGGATGATGGAACGAGGCAAGGCGCCACCGGCGGAACAGGGAGCGGCGGCGGGCCTGGCGCTCGCTCGGCTGACCCACGAGCTCGAGGTCCACCAGGTCGAGCTCGAGGCGCAGAACCTCGAGCTCCGCGCGGCCCACGCCGAGGTGGTGAGCGCGCTCGCCGATCACCAGGCGCTGGCCGACAACTTGCCCGATCTGCTCGCCAGCTTCGATCGAGATCTGCGCCACCGCTACGTCAACCAGGCCGCGGCCGCCGTCGGCCCCGCGGCCGCCGCCGCGTACGTCGGGCGAACGCTGGCCGAGACCGGGATCGCGCCAGCGATCGCGACGGTCTGGGAGGCGCGGCTCCGCCACGTCTTCGCGACCGGCGAGCGGACGCAGTTCGAGGACGAGCTGCCCGCGCCCGGCGGCCGTCGCACCTACCTGACGACGCTGGCGCCGGTGCGCGACGCGGCCGGCGTCATCACCAGCGTGCTGTCGCTGTCCCGCGACATCACCGACTTCGTCAAGGCGCAGCAGGATCGCCAGCGGCTGCACCGCAGCCTCGCCCACGCCGATCGGCTCGCCAACCTGGGCATGCTCGCCGCCGGCATCGCGCACGAGATCAACAACCCGCTGTGCTTCGTGCTGGCGACGCTCGAAGGCCTCGTCGAGGAGCTGGCGCAGCGCGCCGCGCCCGACGCGCCGCGCCCGGCCGACGCGGCCGCGGACACGCCGTCGACGTTTGGCGAGCTCGCCGATCGCGGCCGCGAGGCGCTCGCCAGCGCGCTCCGGATCCGCGAGGTCGCGCGGGGCCTCGGCAGGTTCGCGCGCATCGAGCGCGATCGCGCGGCCGCGACCGACGTGCGCGCGCCGCTCGAGGCGGCGCTCATGCTCGCGGCGCACGAGATCAAGTACCGGGCGACGGTCGTCCGCGACTACGCCGCGGCGCCCCAGGTCGCCGCGTCCGACGGCGAGCTGGCCCAGGTGTTCCTGAACCTGATCGTCAACGCCGCCCACGCGATCGACGAGGGCGACGTCGACCACAACACCATCCACCTGCGCATCCACAGCGCCGACGCCGCGGTGTACGTCGAGGTGACCGACACCGGCCGCGGCATCGCCCCCGCCGACCTGCCGTTCATCTTCGACGCGTTCTTCACCACCAAGGCCCCCGGCAAGGGCACCGGGCTCGGGCTCGCGATCTCACGCGAGATCATCCACGGCCTCGGCGGCCAGCTCCAGTGCGAGCCCGGTCCCGGCACTGGCACCCGCTTCATCGTCCGCCTCCCCGCCCTGCCGACCACGGCGTAGGCGCCGGGCCGCGGCCTCACCGGCGAGGGACGAACGTCGCGAGCCACGCCGCGAGCTGCTGGTACTCGGCCGTGTTCGCGGGATCCAGATCGACGAGCCAGTGCTCCTTCCCGGTCGGCGTGGTCGCGATCAAGCCCGTCAGGTTGGCGCGCCGGCCCACCGCGAGCTGCGTCACCTGATCCAGCGGGACGCTCTCGAGCATGCCCGCCAGCGCGGGTCGCGGCACGCGCAGCAGCAGCCGCACCGTCCGCGTGGTCCGCCCCAGCAGCGCGCGCGCCACCCGGACCAGCGCGCGGAGCCCGATCGCGACCAGCCCGATCGCCCCGACGACGCGCAGCGCGGGGCCGCCGAGCACCAGGGCCGACGCCATCCCGAGCGCCCCGACGAGCCAGACGATCGCCTCGATCCAGAGGTCGGCGCCCGGGCCGCGCGGCGCGATCTCGAATCCGAGCGGCGTCGGCCTGACGATCAGGGCCACGAACGACGGGGGCGTGGCTGGCGCGCCCGCCACAGGCGAACCCGGCATGGGCACCACGGTACACGGGCAACGGGGCGCGCGGCCGCCGGCGTGAGGTCGGCGTGGGGGGCGCCGGGCGCCGAAAAGGAGAAAGGCCACCTTGCGGCGGCCTCTCGTGCGAAAGGGGGGACTCGAACCCTGCCGGGACCGCGCGGAATCAACAACGACCGCGCAGCCTTGCAGCGATTCCGCTGGGTTCGAGGCCCTGCTTGTCCGGGGTGGTCCGGGGTGATCGGCAGGGATCTGGGGTGGCGTGGCAAGGTTTTGCCACGGGCGGCGGGCGACTTGCCGATGGCGGCCCGGTACACATCGACGAAGTTCGCGAAGTCGCGGGCCTGTCCACTCGCGCCGTTCTTGGCAAGCACAGCCATGAGCTTCTGCGCTCGCTCCAGCCGCTGCTCGTTCGCATCGCACGGTGTCATCAAAGCTACGGTGCTCACGGCAGCTCGATGGTCACCCGCTCGGGGTCGTTCAACCCGGCCTCCGCCAGATCTGGCAGCCCTGCGATGCCAGCGCGAGCGAAGGTCAACGACAGGCGATAGCCGGAGTCGAGATTGGCGGTGTCCGGGAACACAAGGACCCCGGTGCCATCCCTGCGCCGCAACACGCGCGCGCCGCTCTGGACGTCATCGGTGGCCCGTCTCACTCCCAACGTGTCGTGCACCATGTCGGGCTGACCGGTTCGCCGCTGCCGCAGGCGCAGCCACACCGGATCAATCCCCGGCCCGAGCACGGCGCGGCCGGGGCCACCGGTCTCCGCAGTAGCGGCCACCCGCAGGTTGGCCTCGCCCGTCGGTGGTCGCACTTCCAGCGCCGAGACCCGGACTCGCATGCCTGGCGCAAGCGGCGCCTCGCCAGGCTCCGCCGCTAGATCCCCGTAGTGGGCCCAGCGCGCCTGCGCGACCCGGATCGAGGTCACGCGCGCGTCTGCGGCCTGCTCGGTGCGCACCCCTACCCGGCCCGCGGCGTGGGTCTGGTCGACGACCGAGGCCAGGCGGTTTCCGTCGACCCATGCAGTGAGGCGGTCACCCACGACGTCGAGCGTGATCAGGTGCTGGCCCCCAGGCTTGACAGCCACCGCGCCCTCCCAGAGCTCGGTGGCGACGCCGCCCGCCGTCGCCACAAGCTGGGCGCGCCCCAGACCGATCGGGTCGCTCGTGACCGTGAGGGCGTAGTGATCGCCAGGCCCGCGGTAGCGCGCAACGACTCCCACCGCGCCCGCAGTCGCAGCGATCACCGTGGCGGTCACGCGGATGTCGGCCCACCCGCGGTCGCCGCCGACCAGGCTGGTGCCCGGCACCGGCACCGGCTGCCGCAGGTAGCCGTCGGCGGCCCAGCGCGAGGGAGTCGCGTACAGCGCGTCGTCGACCGGCTGCCAGAGCAGTCGGCTGAGGCTCGCGAAGCCATCGCTCAGGTCCCACGCGGCAAACCCGGCGTCCGGCCGGTACACCCGCAGCTGCGAGAAGCGGCCGTCGCTGTTGTGCCAGGTGTACAGGCCGACCCGGCCCGCGGCCAGCCCGGCGTCGGCGACGTCGAACAGCGGCACGCCATCGAGGTAGCCGCGCAGGCGGTCACCGATCGCGACCACGGTCAGCTCGTAGGGGCGGTCGAGCTCGTACTGGACGCGGTCCTCCCACAGCACGACGTGGGCGCCGCCGGCCCGCTTGACCAGCCGGCGGTAGCGCGCGTTGCGATCCATCGAGAACCGGTAGTGGTCGGTCGCCGCATGGTACCGGAACACCACGCCGATCGCGCCGCCGTGCCCGGAGGCCAGGCGCACCGAGAGGATCTGATCGGTCCAGGTCGGATCGCCCACCACCGCCATGGTCCCGGACTTGACCGGGCTCATCGGCTGCAACACGGGCCCGAAGATCAGGCTCTGCTGATGCAGCTCGCCGCCCTGGAGCCGCCACTGCGACGGGGCCGCCCCAGTGCCCTCGTCGATGACCTGCCACCCCGACAGGTCGGCGGCGGCGAACCGGTCGCGGTACAGCTCGTGGGCCTCGAGCGGCGGTCGGCGAGCCACCATCCGCAGCGCGGTCGCGCCGGGGTTGCGCCAGGCGTAGAAGCCGACGGCCCCGGCCGGGTGGGTCGAGTCGACCAGGTCGAACCACGGCGCGCCGTCGAGGGTGCCGCGCAGCCGAGCTCCCACCACGTCGATCACGACCCGGAGCGGGTGGCCCGGGGTGTAACCGCCGGGCGCCTCCCACAGCACCGTCGTCACCCCCGCCGCCTTGCGGACCAGGCGGTGAACCCCGGCGGTGCGATCGAGCGAGACCCGGTAGTAGTTGTCGGTGTCGACCCAGCGCACCACCACCCCCACCGCGCCGTCCGCCTCGGCCCGCAGCGTGGCCTCGACCCGGATCGCGTCCGGCACCGCGGCCAGGGCGAGGGCGTAGGTCCCCGGGCGAGCCGCCGTCACCGGGCCATCGCCGTCGACGCCGCGGTCCTCGGTCAGCTCGCCGGCGGCCCGCCAGCGCGACGGGCCGTGGTCGTGGCCCTCGTCGATCACCCGCCATCCGCCCACCACCCGCCGACGCTCGGCCACCACCGCGCGGCGGAACCTGGCCCGGACGTCGCCGCTGGTGAACAGCCCGAGGCCGCCCAGCCGCAGCGTCCCGTCCGCCAGGCGCACCCGCTCGACGCCGTCGACCACGACCGCGAGCTGATCGCCCACCGTGGTGATGGTCAGGTGGACCTCGACGCCGGGCTGGTAGCCACCCGGGCCCGACCACAGCTCGACCGCCACGCCGTCCCGGCGCCGGGTCAACCGCGCGGTCTGGGCGGCGGCATCGAGGGTGAAGCGGTAGTGATCGGCGGGGCCCCGATCGTGGAACTGCACGCCCAGGGTGCCGACCCCGTCGGCCATCGCCACCACGTCGAACCCGACGTCGTCCCAGCCCGCCCCCTCGGCGACCGCCACCGTCCCCAGCGCGAAGCCGGCGCCGTCGGCGCCGCCGATCGCCGTGAGCTGCCGCAGGCCATCGTCGGCCACCCACTGCGAGGGACCGCCGATCGCGCCGACGTCGTCGCGCACCTCCCACGACGCGGGCTCGCCCAGGTCGCCGGTCCAGCGGATCGGCTCGACCTCGAGCGTCGACACCTCCAGGGCCGCGAACTCGGCGAGCGGGTTGTGCCAGCAGTACCAGCCGAGCTGGCCGCCGCCCAGGCGCGGGCCCGGGTCGACCACGTGGAACAGCAGGCCGTCGTCCAGCCAGCCGACCAGGGTGTCGCCGAGCACCTGCACCCGCAGCCGGTAGTCGCGGTCCAGCTCGAAGCCCTGGGCTTGCTCCCATAGCACCGTCGCCGCCCCGGCGGTCACCCGCACCAGGCGGCGCTGGGTCAGCGCCTGATCCATGGCGAACCGGTAGTGATCCCCGGTGGGGCCGTGACGGAACACCAGGCCGATGGCGCCGGGGGCGCCGGCCCGCACCACGGTGTCGATGGTGAGGTCGCGCCAGCTCGCATCACCGAGCAGCGCCATGGTCCCGGGGCGCAGCGCCTCGCCGCCACCGAGGTCCCCGCCGTAGATCGGGCTCAGCTGCTTCATCCGCCCATCCTCAGAGCGCCACCGCGACGGCCCCTCCTGATCGCCCTGATCGAGGATCGTGAACCGCTCGCTGGCGCCGGGGCCGAACCGCTCGAGGTGCAGCGCGCCCGCCGGCCCCGGGAAGCGCTCGTCGAACACCACCGCGCCCGCGGTCAGGTCGACCGCCCCGGGCAGCGCCAGGTACTCGACCGCGATCGCGCTGGGATCGACGGGATCCTCGACGAGCACCGTGACCGACTCGGCGGTCGAGTCGACCTGCCCGACGGTCGCCTCGGCCAGCCGGGCCGGCCCCGGGCCGGACGCGCGCGCCGGTTGGCTCGGCCCCGCGTGGAGCGCCAGGGTCACGCGAGGCCAAGCGATCGGCTCGGGGCTGACGAGCAGGAACCCGACCAGCCCGGCGGCGTCGGCCAGCCGGGTGAGCTCGAGCGCGGCGGGCCGCCGGTGCATGGCCGGGCCCAGCACCAGGGCGGCGGCCGCGTCGTAGGCGCGATGCTCGTCGTCGGTGGGCGCGGTCGCCGGGCTCACCGCCGCGCCGATCATCGCCGTCAGGCCGGCGGGGGGCGCCACGGTCGACCGCCGCTGCTCGCCGCCGTGACCAAGGTGGTAGAAGCTGGCGAACCGGGAGGTGGTGAACCCGAACCTGTACACGACCGGCGCGCCGGCGCCTAGGTCGTCGACGCGGAGCTCCCGCCAGCGGGCGTCCGCGCAGCTCTGGGTGTGGAGGGCGACCCCACCGGCGGGGTAGGCGGCGTCCACGACGTGGAACACCAGCACCCCGTCGAGGTAGGCCCGCAGCGAGCTCCCCACCACCTCGAGCGACATCGCCTGGTCGCGGCCGATCGGGTAGCGGCGCTGGTCCTCGGCCAGCACCGCCCACTCGCCGGGCTGCATCCGCACCAGCCGGCGATTCCCGGCATTGCGGTCCATCACGAAGAGGTAGCCGGCCTCGCTGGCGGTCACCCGGACCGCGATCCCGACCGCGCCTCCGCTGGACGAGCGGACCTGGCCTGTGACCCGGTAGTCGGTGGCGGTGACCTCGCACCGCAGCAGGGTGCCGGGCCGGCGGGCGTCGCCGGGATCGGCCGGCACCGCGCCGATCGCCGCGAGCTGGGCCAGGGCCCGGGTGCCGCTGCCGCCGTCCTCGATCACCCACCGCCCGGGGCCGCCCACCGCCGCCACGTCGTCGACGCGCCACCGCCCCAGGGTCGCCCCGTCGCCGATCGCGCTGGTGCCCACCGGCAGCTCCGCGAACCCGTCGCGGAACACCAGCGGCACCAGCCGGGCCTCGATGGCGGCGTCGGGCGGCAGCACCGCCCCGGCGCTGACCATCGCCGCCGGGTAAGGGATGACGGTCGGGTCGATGGCCAGGCACGGGCTGCCGCCGACCACCTGCAGCCACCACTGCTCGGCCTCGCTCAGCGCGGGGTGGCTCGACCGCGCCCACCGGTAGCGCGGCTGCATCAGCCGTCCGCCCGGATCGCGCAGCGGCGCGCTGTTGCCGTCGAACAGGTACATCCCCAGATCGCGCCCGCCCAGGCGGTACATCAGCTCGACGTAGTCCTCGTTGAACTCGACCCCGAGATCGTAGGCCCGGAACACCGGGCGCACCTGCACCAGCGGCTGGCCCGGCGCCGGCACCGTGGGCGGCACGGTCTGCCGCACGTAGCGGGTCAGGTCGTCGAGCCCGCTGCGGAACGGCTCGGCGCCCGGGTAGCCCTCGGGGGTCGACAGCGTCCCCAGGCCGGGCGGACCGCCGGTCCGGAAGTACGCGAGCTGCTCGGTCGCGTGGTCGCGCGTCTGGCCGGCCAGCTCGCCCTCGCCGGTGGCGTTCACGGTGCTGACGATCCGCAGGCGATACGCGGTGTCGGGCTCAAGCACGTGCCCGTCTTGCGACCAGCGGACCACCTCGCCCTGGACGTGGGTCTGCAGATCCTGCCGATCGGCGAGCTCCTCGTCGGACAGCCCGTGCTCGAGGCACAGCTGGTACACACAGGCGAGCTTGCCGGGCGTGACGGTGAGCTCGACGACGTCCGCCGCCGGCACCGTCACCCACGGGTCAGCTGAGGTGCCGCCCGGGTAGGGGCCGGTGACCGTCCCATCAGCGTGTCGTGCCATGACGGTCACGCCGGTCGGATCGACCACGCCCAGCCGGACGGCGCGGCTGGGAGCAGGTACCGACACCGTCATCACGCAATCGACGGGGAGAGCGTTGATCGTCAGCCGAGGCGGCACGCACAGCGCGGATGCCCCGGGTAGTCCGTCGCCCACCGGATGCACCTCACGCATCACCGGCGGATTCCACGTCACAATGAAGCCCGGCACGTCGGGTGAGGTCCACGGTGGCTCCACCAGGTCGCCTTCGGTGAGCCCGGTCAGGCCGTGGCAGGTCCAGACCGGCTCCGGGATCGGCAGGCACGGCAGGTCGGTCGCGTGGTCGGTGATCCACTCGTCCCACGCGCCACCAGTGTGAGTGGTGTGATCGAACGGGGTCCGCGACCACAGGAGCAACTTCACCTGGGCCACAGCTGTGCCGCCCAAGTCGGGAAGCGCCGGTAGGGGGGCCCACGAGCCCCACAGACGCGGTAGCCCCGGCGGGTTGGGCGGCTGGCCGGGCCCCACCGACCGCGCGATCGGCATCCAGGTGGCGCCGCGCCACGCATCGAGCGCGACCTCGCGCAGCCCGTAGCGGACCAGCACCGGCCCCTCGTCGGCCTGAGGATCGCCGAGGCGCTCGCGCGCCGGCACCGTCTCGCGGCCGTTGACCCCGGCGCGGGCGTCGTCGTGGACTGGCCGCGCGAAGGTGATGCGGGGCCGGGCATCGAGCGGCACTACCGGCGCGGTCGCCGGTGGCGGCGCGGCCAGCGGCGGCCCCGGCACCGGCTCCAGCAGGAGTCCGTCGCCGCGATCGACGCGCGGCACCAGCAGCCCACCCACCGGCAGCGGCCAGGTCGACGTGACCTTGAAGTGCTCGACCGTTACCTCCTTCACCGGCGCCGGCAGCGCCGGGAAGATCGGCTCCGGGCCCCACTCCATCGAGACGTCGACGCTGAAGTCGGGCAGCGGCCAGGGCAGGCCGATGCCAACGTGGAACTGACCGAGCAGGTGGTACGGATCGAAGACGTCGGCGGCGAGCCGGGCGTCGACCGACACCGTCAGGCCGTAGCCGTAGACCGACGGCACCGTGAACACCGACCTCGCCATGGAAGTGCAGCGGGCGCCAGCTCACCGCGGCGTCCGCGGCGATCGACGCCGACAGCGACACCCGTAGCGGCCCGAACTTCCACTGCTTGTCCCAGCCCGCGCTCGCCCCCAGCGCCAGCCCGTCGGGGTCGATCATCAGGTAGGCGTCGGCCTCGAACAGCGACAGCGCCTTGGCCTTGATGCGGCGGTCCGGCGGCGTGCGCTCGCCCAGGTACAGGTGCCAGTCGTCGCCGCTCGAGAGGCGGAAGAAGCCCTCGGCGCGACCGCCGATGTCGATCAGCCGACCATCGGCCCCCTGCTGGTAGCGCGCGGTGAGGCCCACCAGGAAGGTGTCGGACTGCTTGTCGAGGACCGCCAGCGCGGTGAACGCCGGCTCGTCCGACAGGCGGGCCCGCTCGTGGAACAGGTTGGCCCGCCCCTCGATCAGCACGATCGGGCCCGGGAACAGCAGGATGACCGAGGTCCGGGCCGCCAGGGTGAAGCCGTTGTCGACGGTGGTGCCGACCGTGAGGCCGGCGCCGAAGCCGCGGGCGCCATCCTGCCACGCCCACTTGGTCAGCTCGGTCGCGCCCAGCGGCGCCCGCTTGTACCAGCCGTCGTACCACGGCTCGTCGGCGGCACGATCGGGCGTGAGGTTGAGCGCGAACAGCCCCGAGAGGCCATACAACGACAGCCCGGTGGCCCACAGAGGGATGCCACCCGGCAGATCACCGGCGAGGTGGATGCCGAGAAACGGCGACCCATTCGGGCCGGTGCCGATCACCAGCTGGGCGTCGAGGCGCAGGTCGAGGGCGAGCAACTCGAGGGCGATGCCGCCGTCGAAGCGGTGGACCGGTCCCGGCAGCTCGCGGTAGCCGACCCGGCCGCGGAACCGCAGCACCTCGGGCAGGTCCAGCTCGACGTCGATGCCATCGAGCCCCAGGCGTGGCGGGCGGCCGTCGCCGTACCAGGTGACCCGCAAGCCGTCGAGCGAGGCCCCGGCCCGCAGCTCGGCGCCGAGTTGCAGGCTGCCCGAGACCGCGATCCACCGGCCGCCGTCGTCGTCGCGCCCAAACCCCAGCTTGGTCAGCTCGGTCGCGAAGCCGTGGAAGTCCAACGCGTACTGGGTAGGCAGATCGATCCACCCGCCGTCGCACCGGACGTTGCCGCGGGAGTCGATCTCCAGCTCGCGCACCTCAAAGCCGGGCCATGCCAGCCCGCCGATCAGCGGCCGCACGGTGCCGCTCAGGCGGGTGGTCAGGCCGTCGCCATCGACCACGAACCCGAGGCTGTCGACAACCACCTCGACCACGCCCTCCCGGCGCAGCGTGATCAGGTCTTCGTCACGGCTGAGCGCCACCGTCAGCCCGCCGTCCAGGGTCAGCCCGACCTCGACCTCGACCGGCAGGTCGAAGAACGGCAAGAGCAGGTCGCCGGCCAGGCGGGCACGCTCGAAGCCGTTGCGACGCACGGCGATGTC
Source organism: Myxococcales bacterium (assembly GCA_016794525.1). GTDB lineage: Bacteria > Myxococcota_A > Polyangia > Haliangiales > Haliangiaceae > UBA2376. The sequence goes on along the minus strand of JAEUJY010000041.1, from coordinate 3,614 downwards.
GGCTTCACGCAGGCCGAACGGCACGCCGCCCAGCTCGCCGGCGCCCGGGCCGGTGAAGCGCTGGGTCTGGTCGTCGAACATCGGGGTGTACGACGCCACCAAGGTCCCCGAGACACCGCCCGAGCCGATGGCGGCGTCGCGCAGCACCAGGTCCTCGGGCGCCAAGCTGGGGAAGTTGTCCGGGAACCGGACCTTGGCCTCGCCCACGAACACGCCCAGGAAGTCCTCGCCGAACCCAGCCGCCAGCACCTCGGGCAGCGCGGTGGTCCGCGACAGGTCCAGCTTGACCCCCGACGCCGACAGCACGATTCCCGACGACCCGAGCATGACCGGGGTGAGCTCGATCGCGTCGAAGCCCCGCACCTGGACATCGAAGTTGTCATCGATCGCGATCGAGCCGGTGACGTAGATCTGGGCGTGCTCGGCGACCTGGCCGGTCTCGTCGGGGGCGGGGGTCAGGAGCTCGCGATCGAACCGCAGTGCGAACGACAACTGGTCGAAAACGACCTCAGGGCGTCTGCCCATCTTCACCTGGACTCCGATCAGTGTGACACCCTCAATAAGGGGATCGCCACCGAACACCAGCGACACGCCGTCGAGGCCGGGCAGGCGGACCGCCACCTCGCCCTCGAACGCGAGCTGCAAGCGCAGGTTGTGTTCGTCGCCGCGCCATCGCACCAGGGACTCGACCACGTAGATCCGATCGAGGAATCCCGGCAGGTCGGCAGGGGCGAAGAAGTCGACCGGCCAGGGTGCATCCGCCAGGTGAGAGCGCAGTGTGCCCTGCGTAGCGATCTGGGTCATGGCGTCGACTCTTCTAGAGGTGGCGCGGGCGGCGCGAGTTTGACTGGCGTCGACGGACAGGACGGGGCGGCGCCGTACCAAAGGAGCTGAGGTTCGTTCTCTTTCCACATTCCGCCAGCAACCAAGACGTGGTGATCGCCCGCCGCGACAGCGAGATGCTGCCCACCGCCCCGACCAAGCCCAGGGAGCTCCACCCATCCGCCGTTCTGGTACGCCGCACCAGGCAGCTCCCCCCATTCCTCCCCACTACCAAAGCCTCCCAACAACACAACTCGGCCGTCGGCAAGCACGGTTGCACTCGCACGTTCGCGATTGTTCACCTCCGCCTGGCCGAGAACCTCCCAGCGGTCGGCGCGAGGGTCGTAGAGCACTGGAGGCGGCCCCCGCAGCACGCCTTCAGACCCACACGCCCCCTCAGTGACCTCACATCCTCCGACGACCAAGACTCGACCATCCTCCAAGCGCGAGGAAGTATGATTGTAGCGAAAGTATGGAGAGGGCGCGACCTCGACCCACTGCTGGCGATCCGCCCTGAAGCGGAACGCGTCGCGCATGAGTTCGCCATCGCTTAGTCTCACGCCGCCAATGCGCAAGACGTCTCCTCCGTTGAGGCGCGTCAATGTGAACAGGCGCGCCGGCGGGGGCGCCGCATACTGAGTCCACCGGCCGTCCGCCGTGACCTGTGCCGTGCACAGGGCGCCAACGACAAGGGCCGCCCCATCTGCGAGCGCGATCATCTCAACGGTCGGCGGGTTCGAAAACGAGCCGTCTCCCACACATGAAGGAACCCTCGGCATCGCGATCCACGTGCGAGTGTTCACATCGAACCGCGCGGCCATCGTCACAGCGTCGGTGTTCGCGACCGCGTCTAGCAAGGATGTCCCGATGGCGATAACGCCTCGGCCTGTCCATGCCGCCTGAGTCACGACTAGCTCAGGCGGCACGGGGGTTTCGAGCAGGCTCCCCAAACGCGGATCGAATATCGCGCTCCACCCTTCTGGGGTGTGACCAGGCCCCGCCCCGCCGTCGACCCCAGCGAGTAGGACAGCTCCGTTGTCAAGTGCAACGGCTGCAGTGATCGTCCGCCCGGCGGGCAGTACCGGACCTTCGGAGGGGCCGCATTCCTGGACGGATGAGGGCGGCGGCGCCGCCCGCGGCTCCGCGATCTCAACCGATCGTGCCGAGGGGCACCCGGCGAGGATTGCCCCCACCAAGAGGAAGAGTGTGCACCGACGAGTCGTCATAGCGATCGCTCTCCTGGCCTGATGACCCAGACCCACCCAACCAACCGGTCCGTCCACGCACCGAATCCGAGGTTCGGGTGGAACCGCACGGCTGCACGGTGGCCCATTGCGACCAACTGATCGATGCCCTGATCGAAGGTCCCGTCGTAGGCGCGGCGCTCGTTGTTGTGTATCGTGATGAGACTGCCTCGCATCGCATCATACGACGGAGACACCATGCAGCCCGCCGAACCGGACGCCGTTGAAGGGCTAGTGGGCTTCCCCGTGTCGCCGTAGTGAAACCTGATCGTCGTCTTGCCTAGGTTGCTCGCACCCACGGCACGCGACGGCGCTTCGGTGTCGTCACGCGTCGTAGGCTCGTAGTACCAGCGGGCCTCCCGAACACCGTCGAACAACTCGGCGGATCCCGGGCGCTTTCCGGCGCCGAAGTCGACCACCTTTAGGCCGAAGTTGATGAACGACTTTCCAGACTTGTACGACGAATACTCGTAGTCCTTGTTTCCGCGCAGCGAGGTCCGAAATTCGTCGTAGTTCGAGTAGTTGCGAGAAGTGTACGAGGTCCATGCGGCCACGTCGTGGATCACGCCGTTGTGCACCAAGAACACCATGCCGTCGTAGTGATCGAAGCCGCGGCCAGAACTGAGATTGTAGTTCACCTGGGCCGGGACGCCTCCAACCCCCGCCTGGAGGTACCAGCGACTGCCCGCCCCGAGTGAGGGAACAGGGTTGCCTGGGTCGTGCGCAATACGGACCCAATCGGCCGTGTCGTTGACTTCCAAGATGCGATAGGTGCGACCGGGTCGCGCCGTGTCCGAGGCAAGGTAGATGGTATCGAAATATGCGTTGACCCGTGCCAGATTGGCGCCGGGCAGGAGGACCCGATCTGGGTTAGCCGGCTGAGTGGTGGCGCCTTCGCCCTGCAACCGCGCGCCGAAGGGGTCAATCATCACCAGGTAAGGCCGGTGGTTGATTCGCCAGCGCCCGCTCGCGCTGAGTACCGGCGGCGCATCGACGGTGACCCGCTTCTGCAAGTGGTCGACACCGACGATCTTGTACAGCTTGCTGTGCCTCCCCTGGTCCTGCTCGAGGTAGATTGTGTCGCGTGGCTCGTCGACGTTGAGCGGAGTCTCGTTCGGCCAGACCCGGGCCAGATCGGCATCGAGATCGAGTTGAAGGACTCCGGGACTACCGGGCACCCCAGCCGCGGCCATGCCGCCGACATCCAGCAGACTGACTTCTTGGTACGGGGCGATGCGCCAAGGCGAGGCGGAGGGGGACGCGGGCAAGGCCGGCCTTCCCTCGGTGCGCACGCGACTCCCGGCGGCATCTACCTCGATGATTCGATAGGTCGCCGACGGGTGAATCGAGGCAGGCAGGTAGATCTTGTCATGGTTGGGGGCGATCGAGCCTAGATTTGGACCACCATCTAGAACACCGATCGGTTTGAAATGGCGGTGATATCGATCGGTTGTGCGGGGCGCCCCGGGGCGGATCGACAGCGGGAGTGGCGGCGTGATCTGCTTGGGCGATGAGCCGTGAGCGCTGGCGTCCACGAACCGAGTACAC
>JAEUJY010000030.1 GCA_016794525.1 Myxococcales bacterium | reverse complement strand
ACCGCCGCCAGCTCCTCGAGCCCGGCGGCGTCGCCGGCGAGGTCGGCCAGGTCGACGCCGCGCTCGTAGCCGCTGCGGCTGCGCACCCGGAACGAGCGCGCGCCGATCGTCGCGCCGCCCAGCAGCACGTCGTCGTCGGGCGACGCCGCCAGCGCGCGCTCGGCGACGACGGCGCGGTCGCCCTCGGCGAGGCCCAGCGCGATCGCCGGCGGCGCCGCTGGCATCCCGGCGGGCGCGACCGCCTCCTTCAGCTCGAGCAGCAGGTCGTCGTCGAGGCGATCGCTCGCGCCAGCCAGGAGCGCGTAGTAGCGGGGCGCCGGGTAGCTGGCCACGCCGGCGCCGAGCCGTCGGCTGAGCCCGAGCAGCGCGCTCGCCGGCACCAGCGCCCCGCGTCGCCACGCGGCGATCGCGGCCACGACGTCGGCGCGCTCGCTGGCGGGCACCGGCACGGTCGTGTCGATCCACGTGCCGTCGTCGGCCGGCGGCACGACGTCGCCGTAGAACATGACGCGGCGCCCGGCGGCGTCGAGGCGCGTGTAGTCGGCGAGCCGCGCGCCGGCGTCGCCCGCGGTCGCGGCGCGCGCACACAGGTCGGCGACGACCGCGCCGTCGCGCTCGAGCGCGATCGGCCCGCCGTCGGCGAGCCGCACCAGCTCGCCGGCGTAGGCGTGGGCCGCGACGTCGATCAGCGTCGGCGCCAGCGCCGGCAGCCCGGCGTCGGCGGCGGCCACCGCCAGCCCCAGCGCCAGCCGGCGTCCGTCGAGCCACCACGGCCCGCGGGTCGCGGCGTCGTAGTCGTTCCAGTCGACGTAGATCGCGCCGTCGGCGCGCCGGCGCGTCCCCAGGTTCTCGAGGTGCGGATCGCCGACGAGCCACAGCCACGCGCCGTCGGCTGCGGCGAACGGCGACGGCCGCGCGCCGGCGCCGGCGCCGGTCACGTCGCGCCAGTACAGCCCCGCGCTGCCCCGGAAGAAGTCGAACCGCCGCGCCGCCATCCGCCGGTACTTGGCGGCCACCGCGGCCGGATCGCGATCGAGCCACCGCTGGTTGTCGCGGGTGAGCGCGTCGATCACGACCGCCGGGCGATCGTCGGCCGCGGCGCTGCACGCGCCGACGAGCGCGAGCACGAGGACGCCGAGCGACCGCATCGCGCCATCACACCGCCGCCCGGTGACGCGCCGACGACGCGGGCGCGACAACTGGCGGCGCGTCGGTGACCGTCCGGTGACGGCGCGGTCGCGGCCGCCGCCGGCGCCGCGATGTTGCCCGATCGCTACCGCGCGGCCCGCGCGCGGTCACCGAGCGGGCCGATGGTGCTGGGCGAGGAGGACGACATGTCGATGCACGCGGTGATACTCGACGAGACTCCCGGCTGGCGCGCGGATCGCCCGGCGTTCCCGCGGCTGGCGGCGGCGGTGCGGATGGGGCGGGCGCTGCACGCGCGCGGCCAGCGGCTGCGGGTCGGCTGGCTAACCGCCACCGCCACCGCGCGGTCGTGGCGCGCGCCCGGCACGCCCAGCGAGCGCGCCACCCAGGCGGCGGCGATCGCGGCGCGCTTGCTCGCGCTCGACGGCGTCGAGGTCGATCGCCTCGGCGTGGTGCCGGCGCGGGCGGCGATCGTCGTCGCCGGCACCGACGACCCGGCGCTCTTGCGCGCGATCCTCGCCGGGGCCCCGGCGTTCGTGCTGTCGACGGCGCCGGTGCTGCCGGCGTGGCTGGCGCCGCGCCTCGGCAACCACGTCGTCACTGACGACGACGCGGCGGCCACCCGCCACGCGCTGGCCGCGCTGCGCGCCGGCCTGCCGGTGGTCGCGTCGCGCGCGCTCGCCGCCCGCCTCGATCTGGTGACGGTCGCGCGGATGGTGCGCGTGCCGATCGTGCCGGTGATCGCGCGGCGCCGCGGCCCGCGGCCGCCCGAGGTGCGCGTCGTGGTGTGCCCGCCGCTCTACCCGCTCGCCGGCGAGGCCCACGCCGGGGCGCTGGCCCGCGCGCTCGACGTCACTGCCACATCGCGACCAGCGGACAGCTGGTGAGCCCGGCGTCCTTGGCGGCCCGGTTGAGCGCGTCGATCCGCGCCGCCTTGTCGGCGCCCAGCCGCGCGAAGTTGATCAGCCAGGCGTGGCCGGTCTCGCTCTTGACGGCCTTGGCCAGGTAGTTGGCGACGAGGTAGTCGCGGTTGTCGGGGCTGTCGGTGGCGGCGCCCGAGCGCTCGTAGGCGTTGCACAGATCCGCGGCCTCGTCCTTGGTCAGCATCGCGACCACCGCGGCGCCGGGGGCGCCCGCGGGCTGGCCGGTGGTGGCGGCGGACGGCGGGCGACCGCTGCCGGTGCCGGGCGGCGACGAGGTCCCGGTCTGGCAGGCGGCGGCGAGGACGGCGAGGGCGACGGCGAGGCGCACGCCGGCAGCATGCCCGACCGGCCCCGGTGCGTCCATGTGCCGCAAGCGTGCAGACCACCCGGCGAATCTGATATGACTGCCGCCGGCGACCACGGCGTCGCCCGTCAAGGAGACCGAAGCAATGGCCTACGTCGTCGCTGACCCGTGCGTGAAGTGCAAGTACACCGACTGCGTCGCGGTGTGCCCTGTCGACTGCTTCTACGAGGGCAAGAACTCCCTCGCGATCAACCCCGATGAGTGCATCGACTGCGGCGCGTGCGAGCCGGAGTGCCCGACCACCGCCATCTTCGAGGAGAGCGAGCTCCCGGCGAAGTGGGCGGTGTACAAGGACATCAACGCGCTGGTGACCGGCGCCAAGGCCCCCGGCGACATCGACAAGTCGAAGCTGCCGGGCAACCTGGCGGCCGCCGCGGATTCGGTCACGGCGTGGCCGAACATCACCGAGCAGAAGAAGGCGCTGCCCGGCGCCGACGAAGCGGCGAAGGAGGACGGCAAGATCGCCGCCCTCACGTTCGAAGCTCCCTGATACAGAGAGGGTCTTTCGAAGACCCTCCCCCACACAATAACGGGAGGGTCCTTCGAAGACCCTCCCCCGCGCATTAACGAGAGGGTCTTTCGAAAAGACCCTCCCCCACAAGACGTGGGGCCCCCCACCCGCAACGCGAGCGCGCGGCGGGCCGCGGGTCGATCGCCGCGTGGCTCCCCACGCGAGCGCGTGGCGCGGGGGCGCGGGCTCGTTCGACCCAGCCTCGTCCGCGGGGCGATCTGTCACGCAGGTGAGGTGGCTTCGCGCTTGGCGCGGCCGGGCCGGTGCGCCATCGTTGGCGTGATGCACTTCGACGCGGACTACTGCGAGCACGCGCGGCTGCGCGACGGCCGCGAGGTGGTGCTGCGCCTGATCCGCCCCGAGGACAAGGAGCGGCTGCGCCGCGGCTTCCTGGCGCTGTCACCCGAGAGCCGCTACCGGCGGTTCTTCACCTACAAGAACGACCTGACCGAAGACGAGCTGCGCTACCTGACCGAGGTCGACGGCGTCCGCCACTTCGCGCTGGGCGCGGTCACCCCCGACGGAGAGGGCCTGGGCGTCGCGCGCTTCATCCAGATCGACGGCGAGCCCGGCGTCGCCGAGGCCGCGGTGGCGGTGCTCGACGGCTGCCACGGCCAGGGCCTGGGCTCGCTGCTGTTCCAGCGGCTGATCGCCGCGGCCGCCGAGCGCGGCGTCGAGCGGTTCCGCTGCGAGATGCTCGGCATCAACGCCAGCATGAGCGAGCTGGTGCGCTCGCTGGCGCCGACCGCCAGCGCCGACGTCGCCAGCGGCGTCGTGTGCATGGAGTTCCAGCTGCCGCACGTGACGCCGACCAACCCGCCGGACGAGCACCCGCGCGAGAGCGGGCTGTACCGCCTGCTGGCGCTGGTGGCCAAGGGCGTGTTCGAGTGGCGTGCGCGCTGGCAGCGGATCGGCGAGCGGCTCCTGTGGGGCGATCACCCGCCGGCGCTGCCGCCGCCCACGGTCGTCGAGACCCAGGCCGCGCAAGACGACACCGACGACGAGCTGTGACGTGACCGCGCGCCCGGCGGCGCTAGGCGTGGGTGACCAGCACCGAGCAGCCGGCGTGGCGCATGATCTGGCTAGCCACCGAGCCGAGCAACAGCCGGCGCACGCCGCTCGAGCCGTAGGTGCCGATCGCGATCAGGTCGGCGCCGAACGTGCCGGCCTCCTCGACGACCACCTCCGCGGCCGGGCCGTGGCGCAGCGAGAATCGCAGCGGCCGACCGGCGGCGACCTCGGCCGCGACCAGCGCGTCGCCGCGGGCCTGCGGGCCCTGGGTCAGCGCCTCGCGCAGCGCGGTCATCGCGTGGGTGCGCTCGCCGAGCGCGGCCAGGCCCATGCTGCCGGCGGGGTAGTGCCACGCGTACAGCGCCTCGACGTCGGCGGTCGCGGTGGCCAGCTCGCGCGCCACCGCCAGCGCCTTGGTCGCGGGCGCGCCGAAGTCGGTGGCCCACAGGACGCGGCCGAACGCGCCGCTCTGCTTGCCGCGGGCGATCAGCACCGGTCGCGGCGCGCGGTGGGCCACGCTCTCGGCCACCGACCCCAGCACCAGCCGCTTGACCCCGGTGCGGCCGGCGCTACCGACGACGATCAGCTCGACGTCGAGCTCCTCGGCGACCTCGCAGATCACGTCGGTGGGGCGCCCCCGCTTGTGGACCGCGGTGGCGGTGACGCCGGCGGCGGCGGCGCGCTCGACCCGCTCCGACAGCTGGGCCTCGGTGAACTCGGACATCCGCTGGGTGAACTCGCCGAGCGCCAGCGGGTTGGCGTCCATCGTCAGCACCGACGCGTCGTGGGTCTCCTCGACCGAGAGGATCGTCAGCGCGGCGCCGCAGTGCGCCGCCAGGCCGATCGCCCGATCGAGCGCCAGGTCGGACGGAGACGAGAGGTCGGTGGCGGCGAGGATGTGACGCATGGCCCCTCCACGATGGGCCCCCTGGCGCCAGAGTCAACCGCCGGGCGGCGAAACGGCCAGACGAGCAGGGCGAGGTAGCCGCGCGGCGCCGGCTCGGGCACGCCGAGCGGGTAGGCCTCGGGGCCGGTCGGGCGGTGGTAGGTGCCGAAGACGACGTCGATCCAGGGCGCGAGGTTGGCGAAGTTGGCGGGCACGGCGTCCTTGGCGTGGTGGTGGTGGTGCAGCGCCGGCGCGCCCAGCACGAAGCGCAGCCAGCCGACGTCGAGCCGCAGGTTGGCGTGGATGAACAGCCCCCAGGCGCCGCGGATGACCACCAACGCGCCGACCTCGCGCAGGGAGAGCGCCAGGATCATCGCCGGCAGGTTCTGGACGAGCTGGGTCGTGACGCCATCGAGCGGGTGCTCGCGGTGCGCGGCCAGCCAGTCGAGCGACGTCGTGGTGTGGTGGACCGCGTGGAACCGCCACAGCAGCGGCACCGCGTGGCAGGCGCGGTGCCACGCGTAGACCAGCAGATCCCCGGCGACGATCGCGATCGCGACCTGCGCGGCCAGCGGCAGCGCCGCGACGTCGTGGCGCCAGGCCGCGGGGACGACGTGATCGAGCTGGCCACGCACCGCGGTCAGCACCGCCAGCGCCAGCGTGCTCCACACCAGGTACTGGCCCGCGAAGAACGCCAGGTCGACCGCGCTGTCGGCGCGCCACGGTCGCTGCGCCGCGCGGGCCGGGAACGCGCGCTCGAGCGGCACGAACATCACGGCGAACAGCGCCAGGCTGACGCCGGCGATCACCACGAGCGCGATCACCGCGGGGCCTGCTGGTGCTCGAGGAACGCGCCGCCCGACTTCGACGCCGGCAGGTACACCGCGGGCGGCGGCGGCGGCGGGGCGGCGGTGGCGTCGGCGCCGGCGTCGGCGCCGGGCGCGGCGGCGCGGTTGGCGGTGGGCGGCGGTGCCGACGACTGCGCGCGGCACGCGAGGAACGTGAGCAGCCCCAGCGCGAGCGCGAGGGCCATGACCTGGAAGGCGCGGTGCATGGCGCGAGCATGCCGCGCCCGACGTCAGGGCGGTGTCAGGATCCGCTGCGGCGCCTCACTCGGTGATCGTGAACGCCTTGATCACGCCCATGTGCTGCATGTTGCTGGCGGCGCTGTCGGTGAGCATCGCGGGGGCCACGTCGGCGAGCGGCGTGTAGACCCGGGTGTCGAGCACCAGCCCGTCGGGATAGCTGAGGGTGCCGACGGCGACCGCGGTCTGGTAGGGGCGCAGGTCGGCGTCGGGCAGCACCCAGTCGTACGGCTTGGTGCGGCCGGCGTTGGTGTCACCGTCGCCTGCCTGGTCGGCGGGGTGTGGCGCGGCGGTGTCGACGACGGCGCCGATCGTGCCGATGCACGCCTCGCTGCGGGTGTCGGTGTTGAAGTCGCCGCCGATGACCAGGAAGTCGCCGGGCGGCACGTTCGCGGTCACGTACTGCGCGAGCGCGGTGGCCTCGCTGTTGCGGACCCCGGCGCCGCTGGTGAGCAGGTGCACGCTCACCGCCCACAGGTCGCGCGGGCCGGGGATGTCGATGCGCGCGAAGACGAACTCGCGGTTGCCGACCTGCGGATCGTCCCAGCGCCCGTCGGCGACGATCGGGTAGCGGCTGACCACGCCGTTGGGGATCTGCACGCCGGCCTCGCGGCTGATGTAGAAGCCCGGGCCGAACGCCTGGTCGACGAACGCGCGCACCTCGGCCGGCGTGTTGCCGCCGACGTTGAACTCCTGCATCAGCGCGATGTCGGGATCGAGGCCGTCGATCAGCCGCGCGCCGGGCGCCTCGTACGCCTGGAAGTTGCCGCTGGTCAGGTTCGACGCCATCACCCGCAGCGTGACCGGCAGCGGCAGCTCGGGCGCGTCGATCGGGATGGCGTCGATGGCGGGCGCGTCGAGGTCGGGCGCGTCGATCGGGGCGGCGTCGACGTCGGGCGCGTCGACGTCGGGCGCGTCGAGGTCAGGCGCGTCGAGGTCAGGCGCGTCGGCCGCGACGGCGTCGAGGTCGGGCGCGTCGGTGGCCGGGGCGTCGAGGTCGGGCGCGTCGGTGGCCGGGGCGTCGGTGTCTGCCGCGTCGCGGTCGGGCGCGTCGCGCAGGTCGGCGTCGATGACGCCGCCGTCGCCGGCGTCGATCGGCGCGCCGCGGTTGTCGCCGCAGCTCGCCGCGACCGCCAGGCCCAGCGCGATCCACGGCAGGCGGCGCAGTCGTCCGGCAACGCGCGGGTACATCCACCGCCCAGGATACCAGCCCGGGCGACGGTGCGCGGTCAGCCGCGGTCGTCGTCGGGCTTGCGCTCGGGTAGCGACGCGCGCACCGCCAGGCCCAGCAGCAGCGCCACCGCCGCGACGATCCAGAACGGGTACGGCGCGTGCCAGCCCTCGAGGCCGTGGCGCAGGTTGACGCCGAGCAGCGCGCCGAGCGCGCCGATCGGCAAGAACGTCGCGGCGATCCGGTTGAGGCGGTGCTGCGACGCGACGACGTGCTCGGTCTGGCGGGCGTTGTCCTCGGCGGCGGCGGCGATCGCGTAGTCGAGGCCGGCGCGGGCGTGGCCGGCGATCAGCTCGACCGAGCGCTCGTTGTCCTGCGCCGCGTCGCGGACGGTGATCAGGTCGCGATCGCCCTTGGCCAGCTCGCGCGCCTCCTGCAGCGCCGCGCTCTGGGCCCGCGCGACGCGCGCCAGCGGCGCCGCCGCGTGCATGATCGCGAACCAATCGCGGGCGCGCTGGGCCTTGGCCGCGCGGCTCTCGAGCGCGTCGATCGCCGCGGCCAGTTCCTCGACGTGGGCGCGCAGCGGCGCGATCGCGGTGGCACCCGAGCCCTGGGCGCGCCAGCTGCCGTCGGGCTTGCGCCAGAACAGCCGCGCCTCGTTCTGATCGGGCGCGTCGGGGTGGGGCAGGCCGTGCAGGATCAGCAGCAGGTGGCCGTCGGCGGCCATCGCGCGCTGTCGTCCCGCGCGCGCGCCCAGCCGCTCGCGGAACACCTTCGGGACCTCCCAGCTCGGCGGAATCGGACCAGCTGCCATCGCCGTCACGGTAAGGATCACCGTCGACGCTCGCGAGGCCTCGCGCGAGACGTCGCGATCGCGTCACCGCGCCGTCACGCGCGCCCCGGCGATGGTCCGACGACTGGACGCCCCCCGGGGGCGCCGATCGAGCGCTACCATCGCGGCATGGGCGAACCGCAGCTGTTGCGTGCGTCGACGATGGCGGAGGGTGATCGCGGGAGCGTGCGCTGGCGGCGCGATCACAACGCCGCGCTGCTGGCGGTGAGCGACGACGGGGCGCGAGTCGCGTGGTCCAGGCCGTCGACCGGCGCGCCCCCGCCGGCGTGGGTGCCCATCGAGAGCGAGGCCCGGCTGTTCGGCGGCGTCTTCGAGCTGGAGTACGTCGTGGAGGAGATGGCGTCCGGCCAGATCGGCGTCGGGTTCCTGCTGGCCTGGGACGTCGGGCCGGACTGGGGCTTCTTCGGCTACCTGGGCTCGAGCCCGACCGGGTGGGCCTACGACCTGTCGAGCGGCGACGTGGTGTGCGCGACCCGGTCGATCGAGGGCGGGCTGGGCAAGAGCGCCGACGGCCACACCGGCGTGGTCACGCTGCGGCTCGACCTGCCCACCGACGCGATCGGTACCGCGACGTTCGCCGTCGGCGGCCGGGCCGCGCGGCCGATCGAGCTGTCGGAGGGCGCGGTCGTGATCCCGGCGGCGTGCCTGTTGCGGCCGACCCAGGCGGTGCGGCTCACCGCGCGGACCGTCGATCGCGCGCGCGGCACGTGAGCCGGCGGCGGCGGTGGCGCGCGATAGTGTGCGGTGCGTGACGGCTGAGCGAGCGCGCTTCGATGCGACCGGCGTGGTGCACCTGCCATCGCTGGTGCCCGCCGACGAGGTGCGCGTGATGCGCGCCGCGGTGTGGCGCGCGACGCAGGCGCTGGACGGGCTGCCCGAGCAAGACGGCGCCCTGCGGCCGGGGCCGGGCAGCGAACAGGCGATGGCCGCGGTGGTGGAACGCGCGGCGTTCGACGGGCTCGCGCTGCACCTGGGGCGGGGGCTCGACGCGGTGTTCGGCCCCGGCGCCTGGGTGCCGACCCGGGGGCCGTGGCGCGGCGTGGCGTTGCCCAACCTGCCGGGGGCCGACGCGCGCTGGTCGGTGCCGCACCGTCACTGGCACGTCGACGAACCGACGACCGCCGACCGACCGCACCCGTACAGCCTCGGCGCCTTCGTGTTCGTCGATCGCGTGGCCGCCGGTGGTGGCGCCACGGTGGCGATGCTCGGCTCGCCGCGCCGCCTGCGTGCGCTCGCCGTCGACCTCGCCCCGGGTCGGGCCCTGACGCTCGACGAGTCGACCCGCGGCCTGGCGCGCGTCGAGCCGTGGGTCGACGCGCTGCTCCGCCCCGGATCCGATCCCGACGCGCGGCATCGGCGATTCATGATCGACGGCTGCGTGTCGGCCGACGTCCCGCTGCGCGTCGTCGAGCTGATCGGCGAGCCCGGCGACGTCATCCTCATGGACCTCCGCTGTCTGCACGCGCCGTCGGCCAACGTCGGCGATCGGCCGCGGCTGATCGTCAAGATGGCCTGCGTCGCGCAGCCATGACGGCGCCGCGCCGGCGTCGGCCGCAGGGCGGCGATTGTGTCGCCCCGGTGACATCGGCCCCGACTACCTTGCGACGCGAGGCGCGGCGCTTAGTGTAATCCCCACATGACCTGCACCACCTGCGGCGCTGCGGCGCTGCCCGGAAGCGGATCGTTCTGTTCACACTGCGGGCGGCGGATGGGGGCGCCGGTGGCGCTGCCGACCGCGATGGTGGTCGGCGACGCGGCGCTGCCGGCGCGCGCGCCTGCCGCGATCGAGGCCAGCGCGCTGGGCGCGCCACCGTCGGTCTTTGCCGAGCGCTTCGCCGCGGCTCGCCGCGATCCGGCGTTCTCGCCGGCCATCGCGACCCAGGTCGCGGCGCCGCGCATCGGCATGCATCAGATCGTGCCGGCGTGCATGCTGGTGTTCGGGCTCGCGATGATGGGCTCGGTCGGCCGCGGCCCGGGGGCCGGGATGGGGACGCTGTTCCTGGTGGGTTGGTGCGGACTGGTCGGCTGGTTCCTCGTGCGCGCGGTGCGCCCGCTGCTGGCGCCCAGCCTCGCCCGCCTGGGGATCGTGCGCTCGTGCGACTCGCACGTGCGCGTGCTCCGCGACGACGACGGCGCGCGCAGCCAGATCGAGCACCGCGTCACGCTCGAGCTCGAGGACGGCCGCCGGGTCGCGCTCCAGGGCGAGGCCGCGGTCATCGCCACCTTGGTCGAGGGCGACCTGGGTGTCGCGTACACCCGCGCCGATCACCTCGTCGGCTTCCGCCGGCTCATCGGCTGACCGCGCCCGCGTCCTCGAACGCTGGCGGCGTCGGCTGCGTCGGCTCGGGATCGAAGGCGCGGTAGCCGGCGGCCTCCTGGAGGTGGGGGCGCTCGATGCGATCGGCGCCGGCGAGGTCGGCGATGGTGCGGCTGACCTTGATCAGGCGATCGATCGTGCGCGCCGACATCGCGCGGCGCTGGGTGGCGAGGCGGGCGAGGTACTGCTCGGCGGCGGGGCTCAGCGCGCAGGTGGCGCGGGTGGCGGCGGGGCCCATCTCGGCGTTGGTGGCGACGCCCCACGGCGCCAGCCGGGCGCGCTGGCGGTCGCGGGCGGCGATGACCCGATCGCGCACCGCCGCCGACGGCTCGCCGGGCGCGGCGCCGCGCAGCTCGGCCAGCGCGACCGGCGGCACGTGGACGTGGAGGTCGATGCGATCGAGCAGCGGCCCCGACAGCCGGCCGCGGTAGCGCTCGATCGCGGTGGCGCTGCAGGTGCACTCGCGCAGCTTCGAGCCGGCCCAGCCGCACGGGCACGGGTTGGCGGCGGCGACGAACAGGAAGCTGGCCGGGAAGCGCAGGGTCGCGTGGGCGCGGCCGATGACCACCTCGCGATCCTCGAGGGGCTGGCGCAGCGACTCGATCGTCGCGCGCTGGAACTCGGGCAGCTCGTCGAGGAACAAGACGCCGTGGTGCGCCAGCGTGATCTCGCCCGGGCGCGGCACGCTGCCGCCGCCGAGCAGCGCCGCCGCCGACACGGAGTGGTGCGGGCTGCGGAACGGCCGCTCGTCGACCAGGCCGCCGGGCGCCGCGCCGATCGCCGAGTACACCTTGGTCACCGCCAGCGCCTCGGCGTGGCTCATCGGCGGCAAGATCGACGGGATGCGCCGCGCCAGCATCGACTTGCCGATGCCGGGCGGGCCGACCAGCATGAGGTTGTGACCGCCGGCGACCGCGACCTCGAGCGCGGCGCGCGCCAGCAGCTGCCCGCGCACGTCGGCCAGATCGAAGCTGGCGCTGCGCGGCCCGCCGAGGCGCGGCGTGGCCCGCCGCAGCGGCACGCCGCCGACCACCATCGCGACCACCTCGGCCAGGTGATCGGCCGCCAGCACCTCGATACCCTCGACCACCGCGGCCTCGGCCGCCGACGCCGCCGGCACGACGATGCCGCGCAGCCCCAGGTCGCGCGCCAGGATCGCCGCCGCCAGCGCGCCGCGCACCGCGCGCAGCGTGCCGTCGAGGCCGAGCTCACCGAGCAGCATCAGGCCATCGACCGGCGCCGGATCCAGCTCGCTCTCGGCCAGCAGCACGCCGATCGCGATCGGCAGATCGAACGCGGTGCCGGGCTTGGGCAGATCGGCCGGCGCCAGGTTGATCGTGATCTTCTTCTGCGGCAGCGCCTGGCCGATCGCCTCGAGCGCGGCGCGGATGCGCACCGCGCCTTCGCGCACCGACGGTGTCGGCAGCCCGACCACGTGGTACGACGGCAAGCCGCCGACCACGTCGACCTCCACGTCGATCGGGGTGGCTTCGATCCCTCGCAACGTCGACGACCTCATCCGCGCCAGCATGGTCCCGGCGCTCAGCA
Source organism: Myxococcales bacterium (assembly GCA_016794525.1). Taxonomy (GTDB): domain Bacteria; phylum Myxococcota_A; class Polyangia; order Haliangiales; family Haliangiaceae; genus UBA2376. The sequence goes on along the minus strand of JAEUJY010000030.1, from coordinate 26,183 downwards.
CGTCGCGTGCCACGCGCAACCCCGCGGACCCGCGCGCGCCGCTGTCCGGTTTGTCCGAATCTCGGACGAAATGGCCGGGATCCGGCCGGCCACCGGACACGCGCGGCTGTCCGGGCCCGGACACACGCGACCTGCTAGCTCAGCGCCCGGGTCGCGAGCACGTACAGCAGGTAGGCGCCGGCGCCGGCCACGGCCAGCATCGCGAGCAGCGCCCAGCGGGCCTTGCTCGACAGCGGCTCGAGGTCCTTGCGCAGCGCGACCCGCATCCCGACCATCAGCGCCACCCCGGCCACCCCGGCCAGCGCCAGGAGCAGCCCGATCACCTGCGGCGGCAAGTACGGCACGGCCCTGGAATACCACGCAACCTCGCGGGATCCATCGAGAACCTTCGCCCCTCAGGGCCGCGCAGGAAAATGGCGGCGCGTGTCAACCGACCCCGGGGGCCGGGGCTCTTTGCCATACAGTGTTCGCGCGAGGACCACTCGTCTTGACGACCGACTCCGCGCCCCTCGCGCCGGGCATCACCGAGATGCGCGCGCGCCTCCTCTCCGATCTGGCGGCCGCGCCGGCGCGGAAGGCCTACGCCATCGCGTACGACCTCTTGGGCAACCGCGCCGAGGCCGAAGAGGCGGTGCAGGACGCGCTGGCCCGGGCCTGCGAGAACCTCCACGAGCTGCGCGACCCCGACGCGGCGCCCGCCTGGTTCCTGCGCATCGTCACGACGCAGTGCCTGCGGACGCTCCGCCGTCGGCGCCTGCGCCGCGCGGTGTTCGGCCGCTGGCTCGAGCGGGTGTCGGACGAGGGCGAGGCGACGCCGGTCGAAGGCGACGGCCTCCCCAGCGACGCGCTCGGCGCGCGGCTGCACGCGCCGGCGCCCGAGGCCGCCGACGACGCGCTCGGCAGCCGCCAGGACGTCGCGGCGCTGCTGTCCCGGCTGAGCGATCTGCCCGCCAAGCAGCGCGCCGCGCTGGTGCTCCGCTACGGCCACGATCTGCCGGTGCCTGCGATCGCCGAGATGCTCGGCGTGGAGCAGGCCACGGCGAAGACCCACCTGGTGCGCGGCCTCGCGCGCCTGCGTGAACTGCTCGAGGTGTCGCCATGACCCGCTGTAACCTCGTCGCCGGCGCGGTCGCGACCGGCGCCCCCCTCACCGACGCCGAGCGCGCCCACCTCGACGGCTGCGCCGACTGCGCCGCGCTCGTGGCGCTGCCGCGCGCCCTGGCCCGCACCGCCCGCGCCGCCGACCCCGGCCCCGGCTTCTCGGCCCGCATGACCGTCGGCGCGCACCGCCGGCTGGTGGTCCGCCGCCGCCGGCGGATCGCGACCGTCGCCGCCGCCGCGATGGCCGCCGCGGTGATGCTGTTCGTCACCGTGCGCCAGGTGCAGCGGCCGGCCGCCGATCAGCGGCTGCGCCCCGCGCTGGCCACCGCCACTCCCCAGGCTCCCGAGCAGAGCGCGCGCGCGCGCGAGCTGCTCCAGCTCACCCGCTTCGAACGTGCCATGGCGCCGGCCGCGCGATGGGACGACATCGAGGCTCCCCTGCGCTCGCACCGGGCGCTCTTGAATCTGCACCGTCACCCCGTGACCCCCGTCGGAGGAACCCCATGACCCGCAGTCGTATCGCCCTGGCTTCGCTCGTGGCAGGCGCGTTCGCCACCACCGCGCTGCTCGGCTCGGCCGGCGCCCAGCCGGCCCCGCCGCCGCCCGCGCCCCCCGCGCCGCCGGCCGGCCCCCGTCCCCCCAAGCCCCCCAAGCCCCCCAAGGCGCCCACCCCCGGCCAGCTCGACGCGCGCATCAAGGCCGAGTTCAAGAAGGGCATCGCCGAGGCCATCCGCGACATCGAGGGCGAGGACGGCATCCCCGACGCGATCAAGGCGCGTATCCTCGACTCGCTCAAGCGGGCCCAGGCCAGCGGCAACCCCGGCGACCTCGCCGATCTGTCGCAGCTCGGCAACCTGCGCGGCCTCGACGATCTCGGCGACATGATCAACGGCGAGATCGAGCGCGCGCTCAAGCAGGCCGGCAAGCACGGCAACGTGCGCATCGGCAAGCGCGGCGTGACGATCGACCTCAGCGACGACGATCACCAGTGGTCGTGGAGCTGGGACGACGACCAGGCCTCGCCGTTCGACGATCCCAACCTCGGCTGGCTGAAGGGCACGCCGTTCGCGCCGGGCGACGACGACTTCGACATCCCGGATCCGCCCGACCCGCCGGACTTCGACGACCTCGACGTCGACCTCGACATCGATCTCGACGACGTCCAGCTCGACGCCGGCAAGATCGCGGCGCTCGAGAAGATCGCCGCCGACGAGGAGAAGGCGACGCGGCCGGCGCAGAAGAAGGTCGTCGAGCTGGGCCGCCAGCTCAAGAAGGTGGTCGGCGGCGCCGATCCCAACCAGGCCGAGATCGATCGCCTCGTCGACGCGATCACCGCCGAGGAGGCGAAGATCCGGAAGGCGCGCCTCGGCGCCTTGACCCAGTCGCGGAAGGTGATCGGGAAGTAGCGCGCGGCGCGGTCGCGGCCATCACCGCGACCGCCCGCTCGAGCTCGGCCGGCGTGCTGGGGGCGAACACCAGCCGCAGCGCGCCGGGCTCGTGGCCGTCGAAGGTGTAGCGGGCGCCGGGCGCGATCAGCACGCGCTGCGCGGCGGCGGCGGCGGCCCAGGCCGCGACGTCGACCCCGGGCGCGACCGGCGCCCACAGCGAGATGCCGCCGCGCGGGCACGGCGCGGCGACGACGCCGTCGAGCCGGGCCGCCAGCGCCGCCACCAGCGCGTCGCGCCGCGCCTGGTACAGGACGCGCATCCGGCGCATGTGGCGCTCGAGCTCGCCGTCGTCGATGAACTCGGCGACCGCCGCCTCCATCGGCTGATCGCCCTGGCGATCCATCGCCGCGCGCCAGGTCGCGAGCTGGGCGATCACCGGCGGCGGCGCGACGACGAAGCCCAGCCGCAGCCCGGGCGCCAGCACCTTCGACAGCGTCCCGACGTAGACGACGTGGCCGTCGGGATCGTCGGCGGCCAGCGGCGTCACCGGCCGGCCGTCGTAGTGGAACTCGTGATCGTAGTCGTCCTCGATGACCACCCAGCGGTGGCGGCGGGCCAGCGCCATCAGCGCCAGCCGCCGCGCCGCGCTCATCGTCACCGTCGTCGGGTACTGGTGGTGCGGCGTCGTGTACAGCGCGCGGATCGGCGCGCGGGCGTGGGCCCGGGCCAGCGCTGCGACGTCGAGGCCCTCGCCGTCGACGCCGATCGGCACCAGCTCGGCGCCGGCCAGGGTCAGCGCGTGCCACGACGGCACGTAGCCGAGCGCCTCGACCGCGACCCGGTCGCCGGGCCGCAGCAGCGCCCGCGCGCACAGGTCGAGCGCCATCTGGCTGCCGCGGGTGACCAGCACGTGCTCGGCGGTGGCCGGCACCGCGCGCAGCGTCCGCACCAGCGCCGCCAGCGCCGCGCGCAGCGCCGGGTGGCCCTCGGGCGGGCCGTAGCCGAGCAGCGTCCGGCCCGAGCGCCGCACGACCCGCCGCCAGGCGCGGGCCAGCGCGTCGACCGGGAAGCCGCGCGGGTCGGGCACGCCGGCGTCGAGCGCGATCACGCCACGGCCGTGGGTGGCGACGCCGCGCGGCGCGATCGGCGCCGGCGGCAGCGTGAACCCGGCCCGCGCGCGGTGCGGCGGCGCGGCGCGCCCGAGCTGCGCCGGCAGCGCGTCGGAGACGAACGTGCCGCGGGCCGGCTGGGTGGCGATCCAGCCCTGGGCCTCGAGCTCGGCCAGCGCCGCCAGGACGGTGTTGCGGTGGACGTCGAGGTCGCGGGCCAGCGCCCGGCTCGACGGCAGGCGCGCGCCCGGCACCAGCACGCCGCGGCGGATGTCGTCGGTGATGGCCCGGGCGATCGCCAGGAAGCGCGGCCCGGTGGAGGCGACGAGCGGCGGCCGCGGGCGGTGGACCATGGCGCGATCGAGCCTACCGGGCGGCGGCGGCCGAGGTGAACTGGTCTAGCCGAGTTTGCGAGACTGGTACTCCTGGATAGACCAGCGCCGCGGCAGGGTAGGGCCATGCGTCGCACCGAGTTCGAGATGACCCCGGCCGAGGCCCGCGCCTTCCTGGCCACCCAGACCGCGTTCCACCTGGCGTCGACCACGCCCGACGGCGCGCCGCTGCTGCGCACGCTGCACGGCGTCGTCGTCGACGACTACCTGGCGTTCCACAGCGCGCCCAAGGGCGAGAAGACCGGCGCGGTCGGGCGGGCCGCGGTGGCGGTCGCCGAGGAGCTGGTCGCGACGGTGCCGAGCACGTTCTTCGACCCGGTGAAGGCGTGCCCGGCGACCACCTACTACCGCAGCGTCGCGGTCCACGGCGTCATCGAGGAGCTGACCGATCCCGCGCAGAAGGCCCGGGCGCTGCAGGCGCTGATGGAGGTGTTGCAGCCCGGCGGCGGCCACCGCCCGATCACCCACGACGACCCGATGTACCGCGCCGCGGTCAACGGCCTGCTGGTCGCGGGCATCCGGCTCGATCAGGTCGCCGGCAAGGCCAAGCTGGCGCAGAACCGCAAGCCGGCCGAGGTCGCGGCGCTCCTGACCTCGCTGTGGCAGCGCGGCGAGCCCGGCGATCCGCGCGCGATCGCGCTGGTGCGCGCCGCCAACCCCGGCGCGCCGACCCCGGCGTTCCTGGCCGCGCCGCCCGACGTGACGCTGCACCCGTGGCTGCCGGCGGCCGCGGCCGACGAGGTCGCGGCGCTGCTCGACGGCACCTACTGGAACACCGGCTTCACCCGGGCCGAGCTGGCCGCCGCGCAGCGCGGCTCGACGGCGTGGGTCGGCGCCACCGACGCCGCTGGCGCGATCATCGGCAGCGCGCGCGCCATCAGCGACGGCGCCAAGCGCGGCTGGATCTACGACGTGATCGTCGCGCCGGCGTGGCGCGGCCGCGGCGTCGGCCAGGCGCTGACCCGGCTGGTGCTCGATCACCCGGCGGTGCGCGCGACCGCGACGGTCATGCTCGGCACCCGCGACGCCCAGGGGCTGTACGCGAAGTTCGGCTTCGTCGACGTCGCCGCCCGGCCGCCGCGCGGCTTCGCCACCACCGACATGGTGCGGGTGCGCTGACGATTTCGGTGAACCGCGGCGCGGCGGCGCGCACGTAGCCAGGGAGCGGGCGTGGTGCCCGCGCTACCGAGGAGCCGTCCGATGCCGCAGCGTGCCCGTATCCGCCTGTCCCTGTTCTCGACCCTGGCCCTGGCCGTGCCGGTCGCCGCCTGCGGCGGTGTCGACGGCGGCGAGGCCGGCCCCGACGCCGCGGTGGCCGGCGCCGCGCCGCGCATCGTCGCGACCACCCCCGCCGACGGCGCCACCGGCGTCGCCGCCGACGCCACGATCACGATCGCGTTCAGCGAGCCGATGGACGCGGCCTCGGTGGCGGCCGCGCTCGACGCCGCCGCGCTGGGCGAGGTGGCGCTGGCGTGGAACGCCGCCGGCGATCAGCTGACGATCACGCCCGCGGCGCCGCTGGCCTACGCCACCGGCGCGGGGCTCGATCCCGCCGCGGTCGCCGCGCGCGCCTACGCGATCTCGCTGGGCACCGCCGCGACCGATCGCACCGGCGACGGCCTCGTCGCGGCGGGCGCGCTGCGGTTCACGACGCTCAAGGAGCTGGCGTGGACGACGTCGCTCGACGACGCCCACTCGGCGACGGTGACCCCGGCCACGACGACGCCCAGCACCAGCGGCCCGCTCGGCGTCGGCGACGATCGCAACAACCAGCCGCACCGCGCGCTCCTGACGTTCGATCGCGACCGCATGCCGGCCGCCACCGTCGCGATCGCCAGCGCCCGCGTGACCGCGCAGCAGCTCGACCCGGTCGGCTCGCCGTGGGCGCTGGGCGCGGCGATCTCGCTCGACCACGTCGCGTTCACGCCGCCGTCGGCGGCCGCGTTCGCCAGCACCAGCTTCGCGACGATGGGCGAGTTCGGCACCCGCCTGAACCTGGCGCCGTCGCTCGACGTGACCGCCGCGCTCGAGGCCGACCGCGCCGCCCGCAACCGCTACACGCAGTTCCGGCTGAGCCTGCCGACCGCCACCGACGCCGACGGCGCCACCGACGAGGCGCAGCTCGACCGCGCCAGCGTCGCGCTGGCGATCCGCTACCTGGTCCCGTGACCGGGCGCGACGCGGCGGCCGCGCGCCGATCGCTACGGGCTCACGACGGATCGGGCTTGGGCGTCTTCGGGCCCGACTTCGGCAGCTTGGGCGCCGTGACCAGCGCCGCCGGCACCTCGCCGGTGAGCGAGTCGAGGAACGCGCCGATCCACTTCACCTCGTCGTCGGTGAAGGTCTTGCCGAGCTGCAGCTTGCCCATCTCGCGGATCGCGGCCGGCAGGTCGGCGATCTTGCCGTCGTGGAAGTACGGCGCGGTCTTGGCGACGTTGCGCAGGCTCGGCACCTTGAACATGAACTTGTCGGTCTCGACCTTGGTCACCGCGAACCGACCGGTGTCGGTGGTGTCGGCGTACGGCGCGGTCAGGCCGGTCTTCATGTACATCGTGCCGCCGAGCAGCGGGCCGGTGTGGCAGCCGGTGCAGCCCGACGCCATGAACACCGCGAGGCCGTGCTTGGCGTCGTCGGACAGCGCCGCCTCGTCGCCGGCCAGGTACTTGTCGAACGGGCCGGGCGTCGCCAGCTTGCGCTCGAACGCGCCGATCGCCTTGGCCATGTTGTCGAACGTGACGGCGTCGGGCTGGCCGGGGAACGCCTTGCCGAACGCGGCGGCGTAGTCGGGGATCGACTTCAGCACCGCGACGACGTGCGCGTCGTCGAGCATCGCCATCTCGACCGGGTTGAGGACCGGCCCCTTGGCCTGCTCCTCGATGGTGGCCGCCCGGCCGTCCCAGAACTGCGCGAAGTGGCCGGCCGCGTTGAGCACGGTCGGCGAGTTGCGGGTGCCGAGCTGGCCCTTGTGGCCCTTCGACGTGGCCAGGCCGTCGACGCCGAACTTGTCGAGCGCGTGGCAGGTGTTGCACGAGACGTCCTGGTTCTTCGACAGCCGGGTGTCGAAGTACAGCTGCTGGCCCAGCGCCACCATCGCGTCCGACGGCGGCGCGGCGGCGTCGTCGAAGTTGGCTGGCAGCGGCTTGAACAGCGCCGCGACCTGGGCCTTGTCGGGCGTGGTCGGGGCCGCGGGCGCCGGCGGCGGCGTCGGGGCCGGCGCGGTCGGCGTCGGCGCGGCGGGCTGCGCGGTGGTGGGCGGCGGCGGGGCCGCCGCGGGATCGCCCTCGGACGACTTCTTGCCGCAGCCGGTGGCGGCGGCGGTGACGGACAGGAACAACGCGACGCGAAGTAGCGACTTCATGCGCGCACCATGCCCTCGCTGGCGGCGTGGACCAGATGACCAACCGTCGCGCGCCACTCCGCCGCACCCGCGCGTTGTGGCCGCCACATCGGACGGGCTACGCTGGCCTCGATGTTCGATCGACGCTGGTACGGGACGATCGCCCTCGCGCTGACCCTGGCCGCCTGCGGGGGCCGCAACACCCCCGGCGGCGGCGACCCCGACGCCGCCGGCGTCGACGCGGTGCTGGCCGACGCCGGCATCGACGCCGACCTGTGCACCGGCGGCACGCTGTGCGGCTCGCCCGCCACCTGCTGCGCCGCCGGCAACGAGTGCGTCGACGATCGCTGCCTGGCCGCGTGCACCAGCGGCGTCCACTGCGGCGCCGACCTCACCACCTGCTGCAACGCCGGCGAGGTGTGCCTGGCCGCCGCGTGCGTCGTGCCCGGCGCGGCGTGCGGCGACTCGTACGACTGCGAGCCCGGCCAGTTCTGCGAGCCGACGCTCGGCCAGTGCCTGCCGCAGCCCGATCCGCTGACCTGCGAGCTGGTGCCGCAGTTCAACGACCTGATGGTCACCCAGGAGTGGGCCTACACCGCCGACCAGATCATCTCGATCCCGGTGGTGGCGAACCTCGACGGGATCGGCCCGCCCGAGGTGGTGGTCAACCTGACCCAGCAGGACGGCGCCGGCTTCCCCGGCGGCCGGATCGCGATCCTCGACGGCCGCACCGGCGGCGTGCTGGTGCCGCCGATCGCCAACAACCCGCCGACCAGCTACGGCTCGCACGGCCGCTCGACGATCGCGCTGGGCGACGTCTCGGGCGACGCGCGCCCCGACGTGATCTACGCGTCGCGGGTCGACGCCGCGTTCAAGAGCCTGATCGTCGCGATCGATCGCACCGGCGCGGTGCTGTGGACCTCGCACGATCCGGGCGGCGCGGCGCATCGCTTCACGATCGAGAACGCCGCGGTGACCTTGGCCAACTTCGACGCCGACCCGATGGCCGAGGTCGTCATCGGCGGCGCGCTGCTCGATCACGACGGCACGGTGCTGTGGGATCAGGGCGGCAACGGCGCCGGGCCGACGCTCGGGACCAACGCCACGTACACCGGCGGCATCGCCGCGGTCGCCGACCTCGACGGCGACGGCCGCCCCGAGATCATCACCGGCAAGCAGGCGTGGCGCGTCACCTGGAACGCCGGGCCGCCGGCGTCGGCGACGGTCACCGCGTACTGGACCTACGCCGGCGCCGACGGCTACCCGGCGATCGCCGACCTCGACGCCGATGGCCACCCCGAGGTGGTGCTGACCGCCAGCGCCCAGGTCCACGTGCTCGACGGCCGCACCGGCCTGTTGTGGTGCGGGCGCGATCCCACCGGCGCGGCGTGCACCAGCGCGGCGCTGCGCACCCAGCCGTTCAACATCCCGGGCGGCGCCACCCAGAACCGCGGCGGCCCGCCGACGATCGCCGACTTCGACGGCGACGGCCGGCCCGAGATCGGCGTCGCCGGCGGCCACAGCTACTCGCTCTACGATCTGGCCCGGCCCGGCGAGGACCTGACCGGCGTGACGCCGACGCCGGCCGCCGGCGCGATCTTCGCGCGCTGGTCGCAGGCGACCCAGGACCTGTCGTCGAACGCGTCGGGCTCGTCGGTGTTCGACTTCCAGGGCGACGGCGCCGCCGAGGTCGTCTACAACGACGAGTGCTACATGCGGGTGTACTCGGGCACCGACGGCCGCGTGCAGCTGACGATCCCGTCGACCACCGGCACGATCCACGAGTACCCGCTGGTGGTCGACGTCGACGGCGACGGCAACTCCGAGATCATGGTGGTCGCCAACGACTCCAACGCCGGCACCGACTGCCCGGGCGTGACGCCCCGGCGCGGCCTGTACGTCTACGGCGACGCCCGCGATCAGTGGGTGCCGACCCGGCGGGTGTGGACCCAGCACGCGTACCACGTCACCAACGCCACCTCGGCCGGCAACGTGCCGATGGTCGAGGACGACAACTGGGCGACGCCGGGCCTCAACAACTACCGGCAGAACGTCCAGGGCGACGGCGTCTTCAACGCCCCCGATCTCGCGGTCGACCTGTCGATCGGGCTCGACACCTGCGACGGCGGCCAGCTGGTGCTGCGGGCGCGGGTCACCAACCGCGGCGCGCTCGGCGTGCGCCCCGGCGTCGCGGTCGCGTTCCACCGCGGCACGTCGGCGGCCGGCCCGGTGGTCGGCATGGCGATGACGACGGTGCCGCTGTTGCCCGGCCAGTCGACGATCCTCACCACGACCGTCGCCGATCCGGCGGCGCCGACCGACTACTTCGTCACCGTCGACGCGCCGCCCGGCATGGTCGCCGAGTGCGACGAGACCAACAACGACGACGTCGCGACCGACGTGCAGTGCCCGCGCGTGGATTGAGCCGGCTCACCCGCGCAGCTGCCGCATCGCGGTGGCCCAGTCCTCGAGGTGGTGGACCCGCTGGATCCGGCCGCCGGCCAGCTCGTGGATGTCGATGGTGTCGATCCGGAACGACCGCGCGCCGTCGACCTCGAGGCCCATGAAGGTGCCGCGCGGCGTGCCGGTGGCGACGCTGCGCACGACGACGTGGTCGCCCTCGACGACGTACTGCTGCGGGGTCCAGGTCAGGTCGGGGACCAGCTTCCAGAAGAACTCGATCTGCTTGATCAGCGCGGCCTTGGGCTTCACCTCCCGGCTGTTGATCGACTGGAAGTCGTCGGCCAGCAGCGCGGTCAGCACCGCGGTGCTGTCGCCGCCGGGGCTGACGGTGAGGGCCTGCTGGTAGAAGCGCGAGACGGTGGCGACGGCATCGGAACGGTTCATCGGGGCCTCCTCGGCGGGCGCGGGGTGCGCCGCCCGTGACCCCACGATGGCGCCGCGAGGGTCGTTCGACTAGCCACGATGGTTGCGAGTCACTGTGCGATAGAATCGAACGATGCTCGATCAGCTCCGCGCGCTCGCGGTGTTCGCGAAGGTCGCCGACCTGGGCTCGTTCCGGGCCGCGGCCCGGGCGCTGGGCCTGTCGCCCTCGGTGGTCAGCCACCACGTCCGCGAGCTCGAGGCCCGGCTGGCGCTGCCGCTGGTGCACCGCTCGACCCGGCGGCTGGCGCTGACGCCCGACGGCGAGGTGCTGGTGGCCGCGGCCCGCGAGATGGCCGACGCCGCCGAGCGCGGGCTGGGCGCGGTGACCGGGCGCGGCGCGACCGTCGCCGGCACGCTGCGGGTGACCGCGCCGGCGTTCCTCACGACGACCCGGTTCCCGCGCGACCTGGCCGAGTTCGCGCGGGCCCACCCGCGGGTGCGGCTGACGCTGGCGTTCACCGACGCGCCGCGCGACCTGCTGCGCGACGGGCTCGACCTCGCGCTGCGGCTGGGCCGCCTGACCGAGAGCACGCACACCGCGCGCAAGCTGACCGAGATGCGCCGGGTGCTGGTCGCCTCGCCGCGCTACCGCGCCGCGCACCCGGTGACCGCGCCCGCCGGGCTGGCCGCGCTCGACGTGGTCCACCTGAGCTCGCGGCCCGCCGAGTTCGTGCTGACGTCGCGCGACCGCCGCCACACCGCCACCGTGGCCTACGCGCCGCGGGTCGCCGCCGACAGCGCCGAGGCGATGCGCGAGCTGGTGCTGGCCGACGTCGGCGTCGCGACCCTGCCCGAGGTCACGGTGCGCGCCGACCTGGCGCGCGGTCGGCTGGTCGAGCTGTTGCCCGGCTGGCACGCCGCCGCGGTGCCGGTCTACGCGGTGTGGCCGCACAGCGCGCAGCGGACCGCGCTGACGACGCGCTTCGTCGAGTTCCTGGCCGAGCGGGTCGCGGCGCTGTTCGCGCCGCCGTGAGCGCGGGCTACCGTGCCATCATCGCCGCGAACTTGGCGTTGAGCGGCGGATCCTGCGCGAGCTTCTGGCCCCACGCGGTGGCGACCGACGCGTAGCCCATCATGTCGAGCCCGAACTGGCCGAGCGCGCCCATCATGTTGCCGGTCTGCATCGCCTTCATCAGCTTCACGTAGTCGGACAGCCGCGCCACCCGCTGGCCGGGGAACACCACCGGATCGGGATCGCCGCCGCCGCCGGTCGCGAGCTGCTGCTGCGCGGCCTGCGCGGCCTGCACCTCGGCCGCCATGTCGAACTTCTTGGCCTCGAGCTGGACCATCCGCACCGACGAGCCGCCGGTCTTGTTGTCGAAGATGCGCGCCTTGTACTCGGTCAGCCGCTGCTTGGTGACGTCGTCGACGTCGGGGAAGGTCAGCCAGGTGACCACCAGCGGCGCCTCCCAGCAGCAGAAGCCCTCGCGCGGGATCTGCTGGAACAGCCAGCCGAACGCCTGCACCACCTCGGCGCGGATCGCCGGGTCGCGGCGGGCCAGCACGCCGAGCGCGATGATCGCCGCGCCGGTGGTCCAGTCGGTGGGGCCGTAGAGCAGGCCGTACAGCGCCTGCTGGCGCGGGCTGCCCTGCCACGGCGTGTGCGGATCGCAGTGGGCGATCGTCAAGGCCGTCGCGATCTGCGCGCGCTGCACCCACGGCAGCACGCGCCACGCCGAGCCCGGCGGCCGCGGCGGGAACACCAGCGTGCCGAGCAGCTCGCGGATCGCGGCGCTGCCGCCGAGCTTGGCGGCGGTGCGCTCGGCGATCGGCGTCCAGACGTCGAGCGCGAACGGCTCGCTGGCGAGGTTGTGGATCGCGGTGACGGTCGGGAAGCTCGGGCGCTCGATGCCGGGCTTGGGCTGGGTGCCATCCCACTGCCAGATCTGGAACGGCACCTGGGCCTTGGGCTGGCGCGGGTCGGGCTGCTGGATCGTCTCGACCTGGTAGTCGAAGCCGACCTGCGGGCCCCACATCTCCATCTGCAGCCAGAACGCGCCGACGACGCTGGGCGACTCGACGTGCGACAGCTTGAGCCGCACCGTCGAGCCGTGGTGCTGGGCCGGGTTGTCGAACATCTCCTCGAAGATCGCGTTGAGCGCGTTGGCCGAGGCGTCGGCGGGGTGGGGCAGGCGGTTGATGAACAGCCGCGGCGGGTCGAGCTTCTCGTACAGCTCCTCGGCGCGGTGGTTGGGCGGCTCGGCCTCGGTCAGGCGCAACAGCGCGAGCTTGGTCGCGGCGTCCTTGTTGCCGAGGTAGCGGATGTACAGGAGCGACGCCGTGGCCCACGGGTGGTCGGGCTCCTTGCCGGTCGCGGCCTCGTACTGGCGCTGGGCGTCGGCCAGGCGATCGGCGTCGAGCATCATGTCGCCGCAGTCGAGGTGGGCGCTGACGTCCTTGGGATCGTGCTTGATCGCCTGCGCGAACCACTGGGCCGCCTCGTCGAACCGCTTGGCGTCGCGCAGCGCGTTGGCCACGCCGACCGCGGCCTTCCACGACGGATCGATCTGGTAGGCGTGCTGCGCGAACTGCAGCGCCTCGCCGGTGGCGCCGATGCGCCGCGCGACCATCGAGCTGCCGAACCACAGCATGCCCTCGGCGGGGTGGAGCTGGCGGATCGCCGCGAGGATGCGCGCGCCCGACTCCAGCGTCGGCTTGCGCGGATCGTCGGCGCCGGTGGGGATCGGGCACTTCGACGCGATCTTGAGGATGTCGACGACGATGCCGCCGATGATCTCGGGCAGCGGGATCGACGCCAGCACGCCGGGCTGGCTCATCCACCACTCGCACCACAGCATGTACGGGATGTCGGGGCGGATCTCGGCGACGTCGGTGATGAGGTCCATCGCCTCCGACCAGCGCCGCATCCACGCCAGCACGTAGCTCTTGTTGGCGGCGTCGACGAACGACACGTCGCCCTCGAGCTGCACCAGCGCCATCGGGTCCGGCGCCGCCGCGATGATCTCGTTGAGCACGGCCATGCGCTCGCGGTGCATCGGGTCGTGGGTCAGCGCGCAGCCGATGTGGTGCAGCGCGTGCGGCAGGTCGCGCTGCGCCAGCGCCTGGCGGGCGAGCGCGGTGTCTTGGTCGGCGTTCCCCTCGCGCGGATCGGACATGGCAAAAGGATGGAGTCTTCTGCCGCCGCGGTGTGACGCGGGATGCCGCAAAATCTGCCCGCCCGTCGAGCGCGCCGCCCCGACGAGGGGCGCGCGAGGTGCTCGCGTTCGGGGCCGCTCAGGTCACGGCTGGACGGTGACGGCGTTGCCGTGGATCCACAGCGGCACGTCGGCGCCGCCGATCTCGAGCTCGTAGTAGCCGTCCATCGCCTGCCGCACCGTGCCGGCGTGGAGCAGGCCGTCGGCGAGCGCGACCAGCACGCGGGTGCCGGCGGGGTAGGTCGACGGCGCGGCCGGGGCGGGCGGGGCCGCCGCCACCGGGGCGGGCGCCGGCGCCGGCTCGGGGGCCGGGCCGTTGGCGGTGTCCTCGACCAGCACGACGTCGTTGGCGCCCAGCCACGCGACGCCGTCGGCCTGGCCGCCGATGCCCGCCGCGTCCGCCGCGAGATCGGGCTGGAGGTCGGGCTGGCTGCCGGAGGCCGCCGCCTTGCCGCCGATGGTGCCGGCCGCCTCGACCTTGCCGCCGATCATGCCGGAGGCCTCGACCTTGCCGCCGATCATGCCGGAGGCCTCGACCTTGCCGCCGATCATGCCGGACGCCTCGGGCTTGCCGCCGATCATGCCGGAGGCCTCGACCTTGCCGCCGATCATGCCGGACGCCTCGCTCTTGCCGCCGATCCACCCCGACGCCTCCTGCGGGCGGACCGACGGATCGGGCACGTGGACGGGGGGCGGCGACGGCTGCGGCGCGGGCACGTGGGCCGGGGCCGCGTACGGCGGCGTGCCGGCCGGGGCCCACTGCGGCACCTCGATCGGCTGCAGGTTGGGGCCGACCTGCGCGATCTCGAGGCTGGCGAACCGGACGAACTGCACGCCGTAGACCGCGCCGGTGGTCGGGTTGTACGCCGACAGCTCCTCGGCCAGCGGCGCCCACATCGACGGATCGGTCACCGCGCGCGGCGAGCCGGCGATCGCGATCTTGCGCGGCAGCACCTTGCCCAGCAGGCGCTCGACGCTGGTGCCGACGCTGGCCATCAGGCCGGCGTTGACCCGGTCGAACGGCAGGCCCACGAACTGCGCGATCAGCATGCCGGGATCGCCGACGCGCACCAGCACGCTGCCGGTGGCGCGGACCGTGATCTGGGTGGCGGTGCCGGGCAGCACGAAGCCGGTCACCATGTCGAACGGCACCTCGACCGGGCCGGTCAGCACGAAGTAGATCGCCAGCGGCTTGCCCGGCTCGGGCGACTGCCACTGGTGGCGGCCCGGGCCCAGCATCCCGCCCACCGACCACGCCGGGCACAGCACGACGATCTCGTCGGCGCCGCACGACACGTCGACCGCGGGGCCGACCGAGTACGGGTAGGCGTACACCAGCTGGTCGGCGGCCACTGCGTCACGGGCGATCATCGGGCGCAAGGATTGTAGCGGACCCGACGTGCTCTCGACAACGCGGATCGCGCCCGGACGCGCGCCCCGTCGAAGATCAGGCCTCGGGGCTGGGCTCGGCCGGCGCCGCGGTCAGGCCGACCGGGTGGATCCGCACGCGGCGGACCCGGCGCGGCGAGGCCTCGATGACCTCGAGGACGGTGCCGTCCTCGGTGGTCAGCCGCTCGCCGGCCTGGGGGATCGAGTGGGCCAGCGACATGCACAGGCCGGCGATCGTCGTGCGATCGGCGCCGACCGGCAGGTCGAGGTCGAGGGCGCGGTTGACCTTGCGCACCGGGGCCCAGCCCTGGGCGATCGCGGTGCCGCTGGCCTCGCGCTCGACCAGCTTCTCGGGCTCGTCGTCCTCGCTGAAGATGTCGCCGACCAGCTCCTCGATCAGGTCCTCGATCGTGACCAGGCCGGCCAGGCCGGCGTGCTCGTCGGTCACCACCGCCATCTGCACCCGGCGGCGCTGCATCTCGCGCAAGAGGTCGAGCGCGCGGGTGCGCTCGCCGACGACGTAGGGCGGGCGCAGGATGTCGGCGAACTGCACCAGGCCCTGCTCCCAGGCCAGCGCCAGCACGTCGCGGGCGACGACGTAGCCGACGATGTTGTCGATCGTCCCCTCGTACACCGGCATGCGCGAGTGGCCCTCCTCGAGGATGGCCCGCTGGATCTCCTCGGCCGGCGCGCCGCGCTTGAGCGCGACCACGCGGTTGCGCGGCACCATCACCTCGGCGACGGTGACCGCCTCGAACTCGAGCGCCCGCGACGCGATCTCCGACGCGCGCGGGTCGACCGAGCCGGTCTTGGCGGCCTCCTCGACCAGCTCCTGCAGCTCGTCGCGCGACAGCCGGGTCTCGGTGAACGTGGTCTTGTCGCCGAACAGCTTGAGGACGACGTTCGAGACGCCGGTGAGCAACCACACCAGCGGCGCCATCACGTGGGAGAGGAACAGCACCGGCCGCGCCACCGCGAACGACACGGTGTCCGAGAACCGCAGCGCCAGCGACTTGGGCACCAGCTCGCCGATGATCAGCTCGGCGAACGAGATCGCCGCGATCACCAGCACCAGCGCGACCGTGTCGGCCGAGGCGCCGAGGCCGAGGTCGCGCAGCAGGTCGGCGATGGCGCCGGCCCCGTGGGCTCCGCCGAACGTCGCGGCAGCGGTGCCGACCACCGTCAGGCCGATCTGCAAGGTGGCGAGGAAGCGCTCCGGCCGGTCGCGCAGCGACTTCACCGCGAGCGCCCGCTTGTCGCCGCGCCGGATGTACTCCGACAGCCGGGTCTTGCGCACCGACAGCAGCGCGATCTCGGCGCCCGCGAACACGCCGTTGCCGACGATCAGGGAGAAGATGAGGAGGAAGTCGAGCATCCCGCGCGTTGCCCGCACCCGGCGGCCGGCGCAGTGTAGCCGAAGTCGAGGCGCGGGCGCGCGATCACGTGGTAGCTACGGCGGATGGAGGCGACGTCCCCGCAGCGCTGGCTGGTGACCGGCGCCAACCGCGGCATCGGCCGCGAGCTGGTGCGGCAGCTCGAGGCCCGCGGCGACGCCGTCGTCGCGGTGGTCCGAAATCCGGACAGCCTGGCGGCGGCGCCCGGGCGCGAGGTGATCGCGTGCGACGTCGCCGACCCCGCGGCGGTGGCGCGGCTGGCGGCGACGATCGGCGGCGGCGCGCTCGACGTCGTCGTCAACAACGCCGGGGTGTGGCCCGACGACGGCCAGGCGCTGGGCGGGCTCGACTTCGACGAGCTGGCCCGGTGCGTGGCGATCAACGCGCTGGCGCCGCTGCGGATCGCCGAGGCGCTGTTGCCGGCGCTGCGCCGCGGCCGGCTCAAGAAGCTGGCGCACCTGTCGTCGGGGATGGCGTCGATCGCCGACAACACCAGCGGCGGCTGGTACGGCTACCGGATGGCCAAGGCCGCGCTCAACATGGCGTCGCGGTCGCTGGCGCGCGACCTCGCGGGCGAGGGCATCTGGTCGGCGGTGATCGATCCCGGCTGGGTCCAGACCGACATGGGCGGCCGCGCGGCGCCGACGCCGGTGGCCGACTCGGCGCGCGGCGTGCTCGCGCAGATCGATCGGCTCGACGCCCGCACCTCGGGCGGCTTCCTGCACTGGCAGGGCGGCACGACGCCGTGGTGAGCGGCCCGGCGCCGGCGGCTCAGTAGCCCGGGCCGTCGACGCCGGTCCACACCTCGGTGGCGATCACGGCGGCGGCGCGGTCGGCCTGGCGGTCGGCCAGCGCGGGGTCGGCGCGGAACCGCGCGAAGGCGTCGGCGTCGGCGAAGCGCAGCACGTGCAGCTCGCGGTGGCGATCGGGGTCGGGGTCGGTCAGCTCGATCACGCGCTCGAGCGCGCCGCCGTGGGCGCGCGCGCGGGCGATCGCGAACGCCTCGTAGGCGCGGAACCGCGCCAGTTCGGCGCGGCGGACCGTGAGCAGCGCGACGACGATCACCGCGGCGCGGCGCTCAGTCGCACTGGTGCTGCGCGCACAGGCAGGCGCCGGCGCACTCGTTGACGATCTCGCCGGTCTCGAAGAAGCGCTTGATCTGCCGGCGGCTCGCGGCCTGGGTGCGGGTCAGGTTGTGCATGCCGGTCTCGGGCGCCGGCTCGTTGGTCAGCGGCACCATCGGCGCGCCGCCGTCCATCACCACCAGCGCGCTGCCGCCGACGATCGGCCCGTCCATCGCGGTCATGCCGTAGGGCGTGTACGCCGACGCCGGCGACAGCGCCGGGATGCCCATCGTGCGCGCCTGCCACTCGGTGGCCAGGTTGGGCACCTCGTCGTCGCCGATCGCCATGTGCAGCAGCAGCTGCTTGGGCGGCGAGCCGAGCGGCGTGCCGGCGAGCACGACGTTGGCGACGCCCGAGGTCTCGCTCTGATCCCAGCGCTGCTGGAACAGGTTGATCGCCAGCACGACGTCGAACGGATCGGGGTAGGTGCCGAGCAGGATCGTCTTGTAGGTGGGCCAGTCGGTCGAGCGCTCGAGCATCGTCGAGTAGTTGCCGCCGCCGACGCCGAGCACGCCGCGGCGGATCTTGGTGGCGTACGCGACGACGGTGGTGCCGAAGATGTGGCCCTGCGACAGGCCGTAGTAGTAGAGCTTGGTCGGGTCGGCGAGGCGGGCGCCGGCGGTGCAGCCGGTGGCGGTCGCGTCCTCGGGGCGGCACACGAACAGGTCCTCGGCGAAGACCGTCTCCATCGCGCGCTCGAGCGCGACGTGGTTGGCGATGCCCTGGACCAGCACCTCGAAGATCTCGTCGCCGTGGTTGAGGTCCGACAGCGCGCGCGCGATGTTGGCGATGTCCTTCTCGCTCATGCCGCGCATGTCGGTGCCGACGCTGATCACGCACGCGGCGGCGGCGGTGTCGCGGATCGCGCCCGAGGCCGCCTGCGACCCCGAGCCGTTGAGGCCGTGGCCGTACATCATGATCCCGATCGGCGCCGTCGCGGTGTACGCGCAGGTCGGGATGACCGCGGTGAACGGGATCTCGTACATGCCCTGGTACGCGGGCAGGCCGTCGCTGCCGAGCGCCAGCGTCGTGCCGGGGTTGTAGGCGCCGTTGTTGGTCAGGAACAGCGGCGCGGTGACGAAGCCGTCGACGCGGCGGCGGATGTTGGCGTCGACCATCACGTCGTCGACGATGCGGTAGGTCTGGCGGGTGGTGGCGAGGCGTTCGACCACCTGATCGCGCGCCGACCGCGGCAGGCGGTGGACGAACTCGTCCGAGGCGACGGTGAAGTCCCAGGCCAGCACCAGATCGTCGGCGGGCACGCCGGCGGTGGCCAGCGCGTCGCGCAGCGCACCGAACCGGTCGCGGGCCCGCGCGAAGAGCGGGTGGTCGACGTCCCGGCCGTCGAGCAGCGCCTGGAAGCCGGGCGAGATCGGCAGCGCGCCGCCGCCCTTGCCCTTGAGGCTCTTGCGGATCGCGACGCCGTAGCGGTGGCCGGCGGTCAGGCGCGCGGCCGGGCGGATGTACAGCGCCTCGCTGTCGGGCGTGCTGGCGGCGGTGACGTCGAGCTCGGCGAAGTGCGCGACCCGCGCGCCGGTCGTGAGGTCGAGCAGCACCGTCGGGCTGGTCGCGGTCAGGCTGTCGGCGAAGTGCAGCTGATCGACCAGGTTGCTGCCGTCGATGCCGCCGGGGAACGCGGTGACGATCGCCGCCGCCGCCGAGAAGCCGTCGGCCTTGTTCCACGGCGCCGGGTCGACCTTGTCGCCGTTGGAGTTGGTGAGCAGGCCGCCGACCGGGATCGCCAGGCGCACGCCGGTCGCGCTGGCGGGGTCGGCGAGCTCGTAGACCGACGACGGCCACGGCTCCATGCAGTGTCCGCCGCCGAGCGGGTTGCACTCGGCGGGCACCGGGAACGGCGCACCGCCGTCGTCTCCGCAACCGAACGCGAGGGAGGCCATGGCCACGACAACGAGCGCGCGCATGGCGGCGACCCTACCGCGACCGCGCCGTCGCGCGCGAGGATCAAGCGTCGATCGCGAGCCGGGCCACCGCGCGCGACAGGTTGGACCGGGCGGCGGCGTCGAGCCGCGCGTGGCCGTCGTCGGAGCAGAAGATGCGCGGCGCGGCCAGCAGGCCGGCGAGGAAGGCGCGGCGGCCGGCGCGGAACGCCGCCGCCGGGACGTGGGCGTACTCGACGGCGATCGCGGCGTCGTACGCGTCGAACCGATCGGGCGGGGCGCCGAGGATGGCCAGGTCGCAGTCGAGCATGCGCGCGGTGTCGGGATCGAGCTGCTCGCCGGCGATGGCGCCGTGGCGGGCGGTGGCCAGGATCATCGCGCGCACCGCGGCGCGGTCGAGGTCGGGCGCGAGGTGGGCGGCGGCCAGCGCGTCGGCGCGGTCGGCGCTGCGGGCCTCGTTGTCGGTGGCGCCGGCGACGTAGATCGCGTCGTGGCAGGCCAGCGCCCAGTACACCTCGCGCGGCTGGCGCCACGGCGCCCGGGCCGCGGCGGCGTGGAACTCGGCCAGCACCGCGTCGAGGTGCGCGAGGTCGTGGTACGCGCGCGGCGGCGTCGACCACGCGGCGATCACCGCGGCGGCGCACGCGGGCGGGATGGCCAGCGGGGCGTCGGCGAAGCGCGTCGGCATGGTGCCAGGGTGGCATCGCTGCACCCGCCGCGGTAGCCTCGACGCGATGGTTCGCGCCTGCGTGGTGTCCCTGCTGCTGCTCGCCACCGCCTGCCCCGGCCCCGGGACCGCGGTGACCTCGCCCGGCGGCGGCGGCCCGGGCAGCGGCTCGGGCCCGCGGACCGGCGGCGGCAGCGGCAGCGGCCACGTCGATGGCGGCGGCGGCGCGGTGGCGATCGACAACTCGTGCCCCGCGCCCGGCTGCGTCTACCACGGCGGGATCGTCGGCGGCGCGTACTTCACGTGCCTGTCGTCGGGCGCGGGCAGCTGCTTCCACTTCGGCGCCCGCTGCGCGCCGGCCGACGGCTGCATGTTCGACGCCGCCGCCAAGGCGTACCGCCACTGCGACGCGCCGAACGAGGGCCAGTGCGCGGCGTTCGGCAAGCCGTGCCAGCCGGCCGGCGGCTGCGCCTACGATCCGACCGACGGCCTGCACCGCAGCTGCGAGGCGTGGTCGGCCGGCGCGTGCACGCGCTGGGGCGCGGTCTGCAAGCCGTGACGATCCGGCGGCGCGTGCGGCGCGGGCTGCTCGGGCTGGTCGCGGCGCTGGTCCTCGCCGGGCCCGCGCGCGCCGACGATCTCCCCGGCCTCGACCGGCTGGGCTGGCCGGCCTCGACGCAGTCGCTGGCCGCCCGCGGTCGCCACGCCACGATCTATACGGCGCCGGCGCGCCGCCAGGCGATCGGCCAGCTGCGCAAGGATGCGCGGCTGACCTGGACCGACGTCGTGGCTGGCGATCGCCGTTGCCCGCTGTGGCTGGCGCTGGCGCCGCGCGGCGCGGTGTGCGCCAAGGACGTCCGGCCGTCGGACGACCCGCCGCTCGATCCCGAGCTGTCGCTGGGGCCGTACGCCGACGTGCGCGGCGATCAGGTCGACGTGTTCGCCACCCAGGCCGACGTCCGCGCCGGCGTGCCGACCGGCACGATCCCCGGCACGACGTTCGTCGCGATCCGCGCCAAGAGCCTGAAGGTCGGCGGCGTGCGCTACCTCGAGACCGATCAAGGCTACCTGCCCGAGCGCGCGCTGTCGCTGCGCACGCCCAGCGGCTGGGCCGGCTTCGATCCATCGCAGGCGCCGCCGCCGGCGTGGCCGTTCGCGTGGGCGGTGCCGGCGCGTCGCGGCGAGCCGATCGACGTGGTGGCCGCGCCGGCGCGGCGGGCCGCGGTCGTCGAGCAGCTGGCGCCGCGCACGGTGGTCGCGGTGTTCGAGGCCAGCGGGCGCTGGACCCGGATCGGCGCCGATCGCTGGGTCGAGACCGCGCGGCTGCGGATCGCGCGCCAGACCGCGGCGCCCACCGGGGTCGCGGCCGACGCGCGGTGGATCGACGTCGATCTCGATCAGCAGGTGCTGATCGCGTACGAGGGCGCGACGCCGGTGTACGCGACGCTGGTGTCGACCGGCCGCAAGAAGTGGCGCACGCCGATCGGCGTCTACCGCGTGCGCGAGAAGGCCGAGCGGCGGCGCATGCGCAGCCCCGACGGCGCGCGCGCCCACTGGGACGTCGCCGAGGTCCCGTGGTCGATGGGCTTCCGCAAGAACTTCGCGCTGCACGGCGCCTACTGGCACGACGGCTTCGGCACGCCGCGCAGCCACGGGTGCGTGAACCTGTCGCCGGCCGACGCCGCGCGCCTGTTCGACTTCGTCGGGCCCGAGGTGCCGGCGGGCTGGGCGACGCGCGCGACCTTGGCCGACGATCCCGCCGACCTCGCGACCGGCACGCCGGTGCGCATCCGCGATCGCCGCCACCCCGAGCCGCCGTGGCGCGGCTACCACGGCGAGCGGACGACGCCGTGAGCCGCGCGGCGCTGGTCGCGCTGGCGCTCGCCGGGTGCGGCGATCAGCGCGCGCCGGCCGACGCCGACACCGGGCCGTGGCGCCAGACCGTGCCGCTGCCGGCGGCGCGCCTCGAGCCGGCGACCGCGGCGTGGCGCGATCGGCTGGTGGTGCTGGGCGGCTTCGGACCGACGCTGGCGATCGGCGCGACCCGCGACGAGCTGGACCCGGCGACCGGCGTATGGACCCGCGGCCCCGACGCGCCGGTGGCGTGGACCCACGCCCAGCTGGCGGCGGTGGGCGATCGGCTGGTGCTGGCCGGCGGCCTCGCCGGCACGGGCTTCGTCGCGCGCGGCGAGGTGTTCGTCGACGACGGCGCCGGCTGGCGGGCGCGGGCGCCGCTGCCGGTCGGCGAGGAGCGGGGCAGCGCGGGCGTCGCCGCCGACGCGACCACGCTGTACCTGGTCGGCGGCGCGTCGACCACCGCGGCGCTGGCCTCGGCGCTGGCGTACGACGTCGCCGCCGACGCCTGGCGCCGGCTGCCCGACCTTCCGAGCCCGCGCTCGCACCCGGTGGCGATGGTCGCCAGCGACGGCACGC
Organism: Myxococcales bacterium; assembly: GCA_016794525.1. GTDB lineage: Bacteria > Myxococcota_A > Polyangia > Haliangiales > Haliangiaceae > UBA2376. The sequence continues at coordinate 3,910 of JAEUJY010000030.1, read as the reverse complement.
TGATCGTCGCCGGCGGCTTGCGCACGCTCGACGCGACGCAGCCGCTGGCCGAGGTGCTCGCGTTGCCGCCGGGCGCCACCGCGTGGACGCCGCGATCGCCGATGCCGACCGCGCGCGGCGGCTGCGCGGCCGCCGTGGTCGACGGCGAGCTGTGGTGCGCCGGCGGCGAGGCGGGCACCGCCGCGGTCGCCGCCGTCGAGGTGTACGCGCCCCGCAGCGACCGCTGGCGATCGCTGCCACCGTTGCCCGCGCCGCGCGCCGGCACCCAGGGCGCGGTGGTGCGAGGCGCGATGCTGGTGCCGGGCGGTGCCGCGCGCCTCGCGTATCAGCCCGAGGCCACGGTGTTCGTCTGGTCGCCCTGACGCCCGATCGGGCAGGGTGGGGCGATTGTGCTTGCCCCGGGCCCCCCGCGTGATACTCACAGCCCACACGCGACTTTCTGGGATGTGATCGCTGGCCTCCGTGGTGGAGCGCGAACAAGGGACCAGCGACTCCGTGCGGAATGGCCCCGTTGCCCCGCCCTCACGTCCCCCTGCCCATCCCCGTCGTCGATCTCGACGCCATCGCCGCCACCGTCGGCAGCGACTGGGCGGTGGCGCGAGTCCGCGAGCTCCACGCCGCCGATCGCGCGGTCACCGGCGGATGGCCGGGCACGCTGCGCGAGGCCAAGGGCCAGATCATCGCCGCGCTGACCCGCAACGGGCTGCCGGCGCCGGCTCCCGAGCGACTCGATCTGATGGCGCGCGCGGCCACCGCGGCGGCGCGCACCTGCTGGAGCCGCCACGCCGAGCCCGACCCCGAAACCTGATTCTGTGAGGGGCTTCCGCAACGAACCTCCCCCGCACGACCACCCGAAACGCGAGACCCACCTCCTCCACCATGACCGACCGCAAGCCCCCGACGGCCAAGCACGCGCGCGAGCTCGAAGAGAAGGCGCGCGAGCAGCGCCACGCCGACCGCAAGCTGCGGCTGGCCGAGCGCGTCGCCGCCGGCGCCGCCGGTGCCCCGGTCGAGGTCGACACTCCGGTCGCCAAGGCGCCCGACCTGCCATTTCTCGACGAGGTCTGACCTCGTCTTGGACTCGATCCCGCGGACGTGAGCGCGCCGCGAGATCGCTGGTTCCGAACTGCGCTCCGAGACGAGAGAGTTACGATGAGCACCCGACTGTACGTAGGCAACCTTTCTTTCAACACCACCGGCGACACCGTCCGCAGCGAGTTCGAGGCGATCGGCGCAGTCACCGACGTCCACCTCGTGATGGACCGCGACACCGGCCGCCCGCGCGGCTTCGCGTTCGTGACGATGGGCTCGCCGGCTGAGGCGCAGAAGGCGATCAGCGAGATGAACGGCAAGAACGTGGACGGTCGCCCGCTCCGCGTCAACGAGGCCGAGGAGCGCCCGGGTCGCGGCGGCGGCGGCGGCGGTGGCGGCTTCGGCGGCGGCGGCGGTGGCCGCGGTCCGCGCGGTGGTGGCGGTGGTGGTGGCGGCGGCGGCGGCCGCGGCCGCTACTAGCTAGCCCGGAAGCGGTGGCGTGACCCGACGCCACCGCCTCCACCGCGCCGTGGCGCTGCCCGCGGTGAGTTCGTTCCAAGGCCGGCCCGGATCCTCCCCTGGATCCGGGCCGGCTGTCGTTTCGGGCCACGCGGCGCGGGGCGGGTGTAGCGTCGCCGTGACGCCACCGCGCGCCGCGCCATGATGATCCGCTTCGCCCTCGACCAAGCCGTCGCCAGCGTCGAGTCGCTGCGCGACGCGCTCGTGCGCCTTGCCGCGACGCCGACCGAGGCGCATCACGACATCGCTTGGCTGCGCCTGCGATGTGAGGACACGCTCGCGTACCACGTCGACCTCCAGGTCGCGTCGATGAAGCAGCTGCTCGTCGATCTCGCCGCGTTCGATGACGAGTTCCCGGGGGTGCTCCCCCCAGACGTCCGGGCGCGGTGCGAGCAGGCGTTGGGCGCCGCAGTCGACGAGCGCCGTGGAGGCGGCGCCTTGGTGTAGGGCGCGCCCGGGTGACGCTGTCGCCGGGCCGGATCCTGGCGTGCCTGCCTGGCGTCGCGGCGCGATCTGCCGTCTGCTAGGGCGATGATGGAGCCCGCGCTCGATCCGGCCTCGGCGGCGGCCCGCGTGCTCGCGCGGGTGCGCGCGGTCGCGGCGCCCGGCGCGGTGGTCGAGGCGTACGGCTCGAGCGTCTACGCGCCGGCCCACGCCAGCGACGTCGACGTGCTGGTGTCGGAGGACGATCCGGCGCGGCTGGCGGCGGCGCTCGGGCTGACGCCGATCCCGACGGTGCCGCCGCGCATGCACGGCACGCTCGAGGGCGTGCCGGTCGACGTCACGGTGGTCACCGGTGACGACGAGGTCGCGCGCAAGATGCGGGCGGGGCCGCGCGACGCGGCGGCGCTGGTCGCGCACCTGCGCGCGCACGATCGCGAGGCGGCGTTCACCACGGCGTGGCCGCACGTGCGGCGGTTCGTGAAGGCGCGCGCGCTTGGGCACAACGGGCTGGGCTGGTTCGGCAGCTTCGGCTGGGCGCTACTGCTGGCGGCGCCGCTGGCCACCGATGCCGCGCTGCGCGCCGCCGCGCCGGGCGCGGTCGTGCCGGCGTGGCTGCGATGGCTCGGGCGCCTCGCGCCGGGCGCCTGGGTCGGCCTCGACGCCACCCGCGCCGGCGCGGCCGAGCCGTTCTACCTGGCGGCGCCGGCGCCGCCCGCGCGCGACGTCGCGCGGCTCACCAAGCGCGCCGCCGCGGTGCTGTTCGCCGAGGCCCGCGCCGCCGCGGCCGCGATCGGCGACGCCGCGACCGACGCCGACGCGCTCGCGCGGATCGCCGACCTCGCCGACGATCCGCCGCCGGGCGCGACCGTCGTCATCGTCGGTGACGACGACGAGGCGCGCGGCCGCTACGAGGGCGTGGCCCGCGGCCTGGTGCGCGAGCTCGAGGCGCTGGGCGCGGTCCGCTCGTGGGGCCGCCTCGACCTCGATCCCGCCGGCGACGGTACCTGGCGGCACCGCATCACCGTGCCGACCCACCGCGCCCGGTCGGCGCGCGAGGTCATCGACAACTGGCTGACGCTGGTGATGGTCAACGCCGCCGTCGAGCCGGGCTGAGCGCAGTCGCCGGCGCCCCGCGGCGCGCAGCGCCAGTGCCGATCGGTTCGTGCGCGGTCGTGCGCTTGCGGCGGCGATCCGCCTTCGCGGTCCCCGACGTTCTCCTTGCCGCCGGGGCCTGGACCCGTTGGCTCCGTCTTGGTGCCGACGGCGCCCGGACCGCGGCGCCCGCATGAGGCCTCGCCGCTGCCTCATCACCCACGTGGGACGGCGGCGTCGCCGCTGCCGCATCCCTTACGTGGGACGGCGGCGTCGCCGCTGCCGCATCCCTTACGTGGGACGGCGGCGTCGCCGTTGCCGCATCTCCCACGTGGGACGGCGGCGTCCCATAGGGGCGCCCATCGGCATGCATGAACCGCAGCTTGCCGGGCGCGGTGCCCTCGACTCGGAGCCGGCCATCGTGCACCGCCCCGTGGTGGGCCGAGCACAGCGCCGCCAGCTTGGTCGGCGTGTGATTGCCCCCCTTCGCCCGCGGCACGAGGTGGTGCACGTCGACGTACCGCGCATTCCGGCACCCCGGCACCACGCACCGCCCGCGATCCCGCCGCAGTACCGCGCGCCGGGTCCGCGGCGGGATCGTCCTGGTCACCCGCGCGGGCTTGTCGCCGTCGACCCGGCCCAGCAGCTCCGCGTCGCATGACGCCTGCGCCAGCTCGGCGGCGCTGAGCTCGATCGTGTGCCCGGCGACGTCGTGCCACGCCTTGCGGCAATCGCTGCACTGCGTGATCGCGATCTGGTGCATCGGCTTGGCGGCCGCCGCCCCATCTCCCACGTGGGAGCCCGCGAGCTGCGGGTCGCACAA
>JAEUJY010000171.1 GCA_016794525.1 Myxococcales bacterium | reverse complement strand
CGCCGGCGCCGGCGCGACCTCCGCCGGCGCGATCCGGACGACCGGCGCGGTCACCGCAGCGAGCGCCGCCGGCGTGCTCGCCACCGCCGCCACCGCCGCGCCCTTGGCGGGTCGCGCCGGCACGATCCGCGCGGTCACCGCCGGCGCCGCCGGGGGCGCCGCCTCGTCGTCGAGCAGCTCGATCACGTCGATCGCGGTCAGCGGGATGACGCCGGTGTCGGTGGACTCGCGCTCGGCCTCCAGCCACGGCAGCGGCGGCGCGCCGAACAGCGCGCGCATCGTCGCCGCGACCGCGGCCGCGTCGCGCGCCCAGCCGGCCCGATCGGCCACCGCCCCCAGCGCCGCCGCGAACGCCGCGGCCGAGGGGTACCGCCGGTCGAGCCCGCGCTCGAGCGCGCCCGCGATCGCGTCGGCCAGCGCCGCCGACACCGCCGGCGCGACCTCGTCGGCCCGCGGGATCGGCTCGTCGATGATCGCCCGCATCGTCTCGTAGTCGCTCTGCCGCTTGAACAGCCGGCGCTGCGTCGCCAGCTCCCACGCGACGATGCCGAGCGAGAACACGTCGCTGGTGCGGTCGAGGTCGCGCAGGAGCGCCTGCTCGGGCGACAGGTACGCGATCTTGCCCTTGACCGTCCCCGACCGGGTCTCGGTCATGCGATCGGCGGCCTTGGCGACGCCGAAGTCGACCACCTTGATCGTGCCGTCGTAGGCGACCATCACGTTCGACGGCGAGACGTCGCGGTGGACGATCTCGAGCGGCCGCCCGTCGCGGCCGTGCTGCTCGTGGGCCGCGTGCAGGCCGGCGGCGGCGCCGCACACGATCGCGATCGCGACGCCGGGCGGGATCGCGAGGCCGGCGCGGGCCGCGGTCTGCAGCACGTCGCGCAGGTTCTGCCCGTGCACGTACTCGAGCGTGTAGAAGTAGGTGGTGCCGGTGCGCCCGACGTCGAGCAGCGCCGCGATGTTGGGGTGGACCAGCCGCGCCGCCAGCCGCGCCTCGTCGAGGAACATCGCGACGAAGCCGGGGTTGCGCGCGTGCTCCGGCAGGATCCGCTTGAGCACGACGCACGGCTCGCCCGGGTCGGCGTCGCGGCGCCGCGCCAGGAACAGCTCGGCCATGCCGCCGGTGGCGAGGTGGCTCACCAGCTCGAAGCGGTCACGCACGGGGACGCCAGCCACGATGACTCCAGTATCCTGTCTACGAGGAACCCGCACGTCCGGCCGACGCTGATCACCACTCACCGTGATGGCGATCGTGCGGCGCCCGCGCGGCATCACACCTGCGCGGTGGGGCCCGCGCTCAATGCCCCTTGCCGATGGTCAGCCACACGCCCAGCGCTGCGATGACCAGACCAATCGCGCGAGTCTGGTTCAGCGACTCGCCCATCACCAGCACCCCGACCACCGCGAGGGCCGCGACCACGGCGGTGTTGGTCAGCGCGGCGGCGTTGCTCATCGCCCAGCCCGACCGGTAGGCCAGGAAGTAGCCGCCCTCGATGGCCACCAGCGACAGGGCCAGCACGCCGGCCACCACCAGGCCGCCGCGCGGCGGCACCGCGATCGGCTGCTTGCCGCGCAGCCACAAGAGCGCGCACACCAGGAACGCCAGGCCGTAGGCGGGGGTCAACACCGCCCACGGGGTGGCGCCGCTCGAGGCGCGGATCGCCAGGTGGTAGGCGACGCCGCCGCCGATGATCAGGACCAGGGGAACGACCAGCGCGAACATGGGCCCACCTTAGCCATCGGCCATCGATGCGTCCATTGCATGTTCGGCATCCAGTCATGCACAGGACGCATGCATGAGGTAGCCTCGCGCGATGGATCCGCTGTCCCAGGACCAGCTGGCCGCGTTCGCCGCCGTCGTGCGCACCGGCAGCTTCACCCGCGCCGCGCGCGAGCTGCACCTGACCCAGCCCGCGCTGTCGCGGCGGATCGCCGGCCTCGAGGAGCGGCTCGCCACCGCGCTGGTGGTGCGCGGGCCGCGCCAGCTGACCCTGACCGAGGCCGGGCGCCGGCTGCTCGGCTTCGTCCAGGCCCAGCGCGCGCTCGAGGACGAGCTGCTGGCGGAGCTGGCGCCGCGCCACGGCGAGCACCGCGGCACGATCCGCATCTGCGGCATGTCGTCGGTGGTGCCCGACGTGATCGTGCCGGCGCTGGCGCCGTTCCTGCTGGCCCACCCGGCGGTGCAGCTCGATCTGCACCACGTCGACGACGACGACCGCGCCGCCACCGTCGCCCGCGGCGCCGCCGACTTCGCGGTGTCGTACGACGAGCCCGGCCACGACCAGCTGGCCCGGGCCGAGGTCGGCGTCGAGGAGTACGTCGTCGTCGAGCGCGCCAAGGGGCCGACCCGCCCCGACGTCTTCCTCGACACCAGCCCCGCCGACCGCGCCACCGAGTGGTTCTTCGCGCACCAACCGGCCAAGCTGCGCCCGCGCCGCTGGCAGCGCAGCTTCCTCGACGACGAGGCCGGCATCCTGCTCGGGGTCGCGGTCGGCCTCGGCCGCGCGGTCAAGGCCCGCCACACCATCCCCGCCGGCGCCGCGGTGCGCGTCGATCCCCGCTTCGCCGCGGTGACCCGGCCGGTGTTCCTGTACCAGCGGCCGCAGCGCTACTACGGCCGGCTGCACGCCGAGGTGGCGCGGCTGCTCGAGCGCGAGCTGCGGGCCCGGCTGAAGCCGCGTCGCGCCGGTTGACGATCACCGCCGCCCGGCCGCCGCGTATGCTCGCGGGCCATGTCGAAGCAGCTACCTGAACGTGCGCGCGCCGTCGTCACCGGCGCCGGCAGCGGCTTCGGCCGCGCGGTGTCGCTCGAGCTCGCCGCCCGCGGCGCCCGCGTGCTGGTCACCGATCTCGATCTGGCGCTGGCCGAGGAGACCGCGGCGCTGGTCAAGGCCCGCGGCGCCGAGGCCCACGCGCTCAAGGTCGACGTCACCGACGCGGCGCAGGTCGAGGCCGCCGCGGTGCGCGCCGACGAGCTGTGGGGCGGCACCGACGTGCTGGTCAACAACGCCGGCATCGCCGTGGTCGGCGCGTTCGCCGAGATCCCGCTGAGCGCGTGGAAGCTGCAGCTCGACATCAACCTGTCGGGCGTGATCTTCGGCTGCCACCACTTCGTGCCGCGGCTGCGCAAGAACCCCGGCGGCGGCTACATCCTCAACGTCGCGTCGAGCGCCGGCATCGCCACCGCGCCGACGATGGCGCCCTACAACGTCACCAAGGCCGGCGTGATCGCGCTGTCGGAGACGCTGTACACCGAGCTGGCGCCGGCGCGGATCCACGTCACCGCGCTGTGCCCGACGTTCTTCCGCACCAACATCCACACCCGGGCCCAGGCGTTCGGCGCCGACACGGGCAAGAAGACCGACCGGCTGGTCACCGAGTCGAAGTGGAGCGCCGAGGAGATCGCCGTCCACGCGATCGACGGCCTGCTCGCCAGGCAGCTCTACGTGATCCCGCAGCTCGACGGCAAGATCGCGTGGCGGGCCAAGCGCATGCTCGGCCAGGGCTTCTACCAGGGCCTCGGCTTCCTGGTGAAGCGCGGCGTCTTCGGCAAGGTCTGACGCGGCCGCCGACGTCTCGTCGGCACCGCCGCGCCGTGGTACAGGGGGCCATGGCCAAGGCCAAGGTCGCCATCCTCCGCACGACGCCCGCCACGGTGCTCGCCGACTACCACCGCGCGATGAACCTGGCCGGCTACCAGGACGTCATCGCCAAGGACGCGGACACCGCGCTCAAGGTGAACATCTCCTGGCACTTCTTCTACCCGGCGTCGTCGACGACGCCGTGGCAGCTCGAGGGCGTGATCCGGGCGATGAAGCAGGACGGCTACGCGACCGACCTGATCCACGCCTGCCACAACCGCACGGTCGTCATCGACGCCCACCTCGGCGAGCGCGAGAACAAGCAGATCGACGTGGTCCAGGCCCACGGGCTGCGCAACGTCCACCTCTACGAGGGCGAGGAGTGGATCAACGTCCGCGACGCGGTCGGCGATCTGGCCAAGGACTTCCTCTGCCTCAACGACGTCTACCCCAAGGGCTTCTCGATCCCGAAGCGCTTCATCGGCGAGAACATCATCCACCTGCCGACCGTGAAGACCCACGTCTTCACCACCACCACCGGCGCGATGAAGAACGCGTTCGGCGGCCTGCTCAACGAGCACCGGCACTGGACCCACCCGGTCATCCACGAGACGCTGGTCGACCTGCTGATGATCCAGCAGAAGATCCACCGCGGCGTGTTCGCGGTGATGGACGGCACCTTCGCCGGCGACGGCCCCGGGCCGCGCTGCATGATGCCGTACGTCAAGAACGTGATCCTGGCGTCGGCCGATCAGGTCGCGATCGACGCGGTGGCCGCCAAGCTGATGGGCTTCGACCCGCTGGTCGACTGCAAGTTCATCCGGCTGGCCCACGAGCGCGGCCTCGGCTGCGGCGACGTGAAGGACATCGAGCTGGTCGGCGATCTCGACGCCACCCGCGAGAGCTGGCACTTCGAGGGGCCGTTCAAGAAGATGACGTTCGCCTCGAACATGCAGCACAAGATCTACTGGGGGCCGCTGAAGAAGCCGATCGAGTGGTCGCTCAAGACCTGGCTGGCGCCGTGGGCGTACGTGGCGTCGGTCGCCTACCACGACCTGTACTGGTACCCGTTCACCGGCGAGAAGCGGATCAAGGAGGTGCTCAGCAGCGACTGGGGCCGGCTCTTCGCCAACTGGGGCAAGGTCCAGCCCGACGCCGCCGGCCGCGGCTACCCCGAGGTCGGCGAGGCGAGCCCTGAGCTGACCCGCCTGGGGCTGAGCCATTTCCGCGAGGGCCTGCGTCTTATTGGCATGGCGGTGGCCGAATCCCCCGAGGTCCAGGCCCGCCAGCGGCACCGCTCGGGCACCTGAACCGCCGCCAGTTCAAGTGGTTGCCGGTGAGTTATGGAGGCTGGCGTACCCCCGTCACGCCGGCGCCTCGTTGCTGTCAACGTTTGCTTGTACTCCCGGGCGGCTCGTAATAGCTTGCGAACATTGCGTTTGACGCGGCCCGCCCACAGCCGCCCCTAGCTTGTCTCCGAGTCGTCCCTTGGCACCCCATCCACGCAGGGCCCGCCTCCTCGTCGCCGCCGCCGCCGCGCTCCTCGCGGTCGGAGCGATCATCGCGATCACCCGCGGCGGCAGCGGCCACAAGTCCAGCGTGAAGTCGGGCAGCGCCGCGGGCACCGCGGATCCGTGGGCGCAGCAGGCCGCCGGACAAGGTCCGGGGCGCCTCACGCTGCCCGCCGATCTGCCGGCGTCGCTGGGGCTGCGCATGAAGAAGGGCGGCCCGCCGGTCACGGTGAGCGGCACGGTGCGGCTCGCCCCGGGCGGCACGCCGGTTGCTGAGGCGGAGGTCGCCTTCATGAGCGACCTGGGCGAGAACACTGCGATCACCGATGGTTCGGGTCGCTATGCGATCAAGGTCGCCTCGGGGATCCGTTGGAAAGTGCACGCCCGCAGCGAAAAAGCTGTCGGGTACCCCGAGGCGATCGAGCCCCAGGCCGACGTCGTGCGCGATCTGGAGATCCACCCGACCGCCGCCATCAAGGGCAAGGTCGTCGACGCGCGCGGGGCCGCGGTGCCCGGCGCCAACGTCTCGATCGAGGTCGACGCCGCCGATCGCGGCCTGCTCGAGGCCGCGCTGGGCATGTCGGCCGTCGCCGACGGCGGCGGCCGGTTCGAGCTGACCGCGGTGCCCGGCAACCTCAAGGTCCGCGGCGCCCAGGGCCTGGCCCAGGGCGTCGTCACGCTGGCCGCGGTCGCCCCCGGCGACACCGTCGAGGTCGGCATCACGCTCGCCGATCCGGTGACGCTCAAGGGCCGGGTCGTCGACGGCGACGGCCAGCCGGTCGCCGGCGCCAAGGTGCTGACCGCGACGATCCTCGCCACCGGCGGCCCGGTCGAGAAGCAGCAGTTCGACAGCGCCGACGACGGCAGCTTCACCGCCCGCACCCCGGCCGGCGTCGTCCGCATCGAGGCGCGCAAGAACGGCGACCTGTCGCCGGCGGTGGCCGAGCCCCGCGCCGGCGGCGCCACGATCGACGGCCTCGTGCTCACGCTGGCGGCCCCGGTCGCGCTGCGCGGCAAGGTCATCACCGAGGACGGCACGCCGGTGCTCGGCGCCAAGGTGCGGCTGGCCGCCAACTCGGTCTACGACACCACCACCGGCAGCGACGGCACCTTCGAGGTCGGCGCGCCCGGCGGCCAGGCCTACACCGTCAAGGTCCGTCACTCCGACGGCCAGGTCGATCGCGTCGTCGCCGTGTGGAACGGCGACGAGACGTTCGTCATGCACCGCTTCGGCACGCTGCAGCTGACCGTGCCCGATCAGCAGGGCGAGGTCACCGCGGTGATCGACAGCTTCCTGCCCGCCGGCGAGCAGGCGCCGCGGGCCCCGGTCGAGGCGCGCTTCCGCGGCGTCGGCGGCCAGCTCACGCTCACCCGCCTCGAGCCCGGCGTCTACGATCTCACCGTCGCCACCGCCGGCGCCGGCGCGACCCGGGTGCCGCGGGTGGCCATCGCCGACGGCGAGACCCGCGCCCTCACGGTGGCGCTGGCGGCCCCGGTGCCGGTGCGCGGGATCGTCAAGGCCGGCGCCCAGCCGATCGGCGGCGCCCAGGTCACGATCGGCGGCCGCACGACGTTCTCGGACGCCAAGGGCCGCTGGGTCATCGCCGACGTCGCCGCCGGGCCGATCGCGATCGTCGCGATCAAGGCCGGCTTCGGGACCGCCTACGCCGGCGCGGTCGCCGCGGCCGACGCCCGGCCGGTCGAGCTCGAGCTGCGCCCCTCCGACGGCGCCGGCGTCGTCGACGGGGTCGGCATCGTCGTCGGCCCCGCGGCCAAGGGCGCGATCGTCCAGAGCGTGCTGCCGGGCAGCCCGGCCGAGGGCAAGCTGGCGCCCGGCGACGTGATCGCCGAGGTCGACGGCACCGACGTCGCGGCCGCCGCGATGGACGACATCATCGCGCGGCTGCGCGGCTCGGCCGGCTCGACGGTGTCGATCACCGTCCAGCGCGGCGCCGACACCTCGACCGTCGACGTCGTGCGCAAGCGCCTCGTCGTCCCGCCGGGCAGCGGCCCCGTCGCGCTCGCGGCGATCGGAGCGGTGGGGGGTGCCCGGTGCTGAACAACGCGCTGGCCATCCTGCTGCAGGCGCTGGGCGCCGTGCTGTTCTTCAACCGGTTCGTCGCCGGCATCGCGCTGCGGATCCTCAAGAAGAAGGCGTTCGACGAGGCCGACTACGGCTTCCAGCCGACGGTGACGGTCGTCGTGCCCATGTACAACGAGGGCGCCGAGATCCGCCGCACGCTGGGCAGCCTGCTCAAGCTCGACTACCCGGCGGGCAAGCTCGACATCGTCGTTGTCGACGACTGCTCGAGCGACGATAGCTTCGCCCACGCCAGCGCGGTGGCCGCGACCAGCGGCGGTCGGCTGACCGTGCTGCGCAACAAGCACAACCTCGGCAAGCGCCGCTCGATCAACCGTGCGGTCATGGCGTCGCGGTCCGAGATCATCGTCTCGGTCGACTCCGACGTGATGGTCGACGCGCAGGCGGTCCGCGAGCTGGTCGCGCGCTTCATCCGGCCCGACATCGCCGCGGTCGGCGGCTGGGTCGACGTCCGCAACAAGGGTGACAACTGGCTCACCCGGATGCAGACGATCAAGTACTTCTTCTCGTACCACTTCCTGAAGAACCTGGAGTGGGCGTTCCGCCGGGTGATGTGCCTCTCGGGCTGCCTCACCGCCTACCGCCGCGACGTGCTGGTCGAGCTGCACCCGATCCTCGAGCACCGCGAGATCTGCGGCGTGCCGATCAAGTACGGCGAGGACCGCTTCCTGACCCGGCAGATCGTCAAGGCCGGCTACCTGACGACGATGACCCTCAAGGCCGTGTGCTGGACCGCGGCGCCGACCCGCCTCGAGGACTACTTCTCGCAGCAGCTGCGCTGGCGCCGCTCGAACATCGTCGACTACGTCGGCGCGCTGTCGCACGTGTGGCGGCTGAACCCGGTGATCGCCGTCCACTACTTCTCGCTGTTCGCGATGCTGCTGGCCTACCCGGCGCTGCTGATGACGGCGATCGCCAAGGGCAAGCTGTGGTCGATCCTGATGCGCCAGGTGATCGTCTGCGCGATCATCGGGCTGGGCTACTGGTGGAAGGCGCGCAAGCTGCCCATCGAGCGCGTCCACCCGCTGTGGTTCGTGTCGATCGCGCTGGTGCTGCCGGTCATCTACGCGATCATGACGCCGCTGGCGCTGTTCACCCTGGACTCGGGTAGCTGGGAGACCCGCCACCACCAGGAGGACGAGTCGCCCGAGCCCGATCCGTCGCGCAAGCCCGAGGGCGACGACGACGTCGCCGACGACGCGGTGCCGGCGCGGCCGATGCTCGATCCGGTCTCGGTCACGTCCCAGGCCGTCGTGTCCGCCGCGGTGGCGTCGCCGCGCGCCGAACGCCCGGCCGCCTGAGCGCGGCGCCGCCTACGGCCGCATCGCCGGGCGCCGGGGCCCGCGGCGGACGACGATCAGCGCGCCGATCGCGACCAGGGCCGCCAGCGCCGCCCACGGCACCGCGGCGCGCGCGGCGCGCACCCGCCGGGCGATACGCCGCATCCACCGCGGGTGGCGGTGCGGCGTGATGACGCCACGGAACGTGTCGCGGGTGTGGCGCGCGGCGACGAAGTCCGGCTCCGGGCAGGCGCGGTAGGCGAACGTCGCGTAGCCGTCCGCCCAGCAGCGGAGCGCGGCGCGCGCCTGGCTGCGGAGCGGGACCAGCGCCGCCGCGTCCCGGGCAAGCCCCGTGGCGATGACGCGGTAGTGCCACCGCTCGTCGAACCGCGGCGCGCTGCCGGCGACCCGGGCGCGCTCGAGCGCGGTCGGCTGGGCGATCGGCAGCGGCGCGTCGGTGGTTGCGTCGTCGTCGGCGGCGGCGCGGTCGTCGTCGTCACCTTCGTCGTCACCGTCGTCGTCACCTTCGTCGTCACCGTCGTCGTCAAACGCGTAGCTGGTGTACGCCGCGACGTCGTAGTCCCCGCCCCAGGTCGCCCAGTCCGGCGCGTGCTCGGTGCCGAGGATCTCGAGGCCGTGGGTGCGCGCGACCTTCGACGCCGCGAACAGCCACGCCGCCCGCGCGATCGGGTCGCGGGCGTCGGCAGCCAGCGCCCGACCGGCGCCGTAGCTCGCGGCGGCCACGCGCTCCTCGAGCGGCAGCCACCGCAGCGCCTCCGCGATCCGGCCCGTGCGCATCAGCCGCCGACCGTACAGCGCGCGCAGCGACGCCGCGTCGACCGCCTGGTAGTCGTCGACCGCGAGGTCGGGCGCCGGGCTGGCGGGCGCGTCGTCGCGCGGCGCATCGGCGATCGTCGCGACGAAGGCGCCCAGCTCGTCGAGCGACAGCACGCGCTCCGCGATGTAGATCGCGTCGCGGTAGCGGCGCCGCGCCGCCCACGCCGCGCGCATCGCCTCGACGGGCTGATCGGCGGCGAGCCGCAAGGTCGCGCACTCGGCCAGCGCGCGATCGCGCGCCAGGTAGTCGCCGCAGCGGAAGTCGGGGCACGCCGTGGTCGCCGGCAGCGCGGCGGCGGCGCTGCACACCAGGTCGCTGGCGGCGATCGGGTCGCCGGCGCGCGCCGCCAGCTTGCCCCGCACCCAGCGGGCGATCGCGGTGTCGGAGGCGCGGGCCACGAGCAGCTCGGCGCGCGCCCAGTCGCCGCCGCGGTACGCCGCCGCGGCCAGGCGGTCGGCGCCGTCCAGCTGCGGCCGCGCCGCGATCGCCTGCCACAGCCGCGCCCGCTCGGCCTCGGCCAGCTCGCCGTCGCGGGCGTACAGGTACGCCGCGATCAGCCGCTGCCCGACCGGGAAGTCGAGCAACGTCGCCTCGCGGCCCTCGGCGATCGCGTCGCGGACCACCGCCAGCAGCTCGTCGACGCTCCGCTGCCGGCCGAGCGCGGCCGACTGGGCCAGCAGCTCGACGGACGCGCGGCCGTCGCTCAGCCAGGCCTCCATCCACAGGCTGGCGGCGGCCAGCCCGTCGGGGTCGACGTAGCCGGCGTCGACCAGCGCCCGCACCTGCCGGTACGCCGCGACGCCGCCACCCGCGACGTTGAGGCGCCCCAGGCTGAACGCCGCCGAGGTCGACAGCGCGCGGCGCAGCGACGGCGGCAGCGCCAGCACCGCGCGGAACCAGCGCGCGGCCTCCTCGCGCTGGCCGGCGTGGAACGCGACCGCGCCGGCGCGGTACAGCATCCCCTCGAGCAGCGTCGGCGCAGGCGCGACCACGTCGCGCGGGCGCCACGCCTCGTGCGCCGGCACCAGCGCCGCGGCCTCGTCGACGAAGATGCCCTCGGGGAGCCCGGCGACCGCGGCGCCGCGGTCGCTCAGCAGCTCGGGCGGGAAGTCGGGGCCGCAGGCCTGGGCCGGGCGTCGCGCCGCCAGCGCGGCCACGGCGCCGATCGCGAGCAGCAGCCAGGATCGTTCAGCGCGCATCGAGGGTGAGGTCCTCTCCGGTCGCCCAGCCGACGACCGCGGTGGCGCCAGGCGCGAGCTCGCGGCCCGGCGCGACGAAGCGATGGCCGTCCGCGGAGACGTAGCCGCCGATCAGATCGGCGCCGCGCACCGCGCCGCCCAGCGTGAGCGCCGGCCACGCGGCCGGGACGTTGCCGGTGTTGCGCAGCCGGACGTCGGCCTGCGCCGGACCGGTGGCCACCAGCTCGGCGACCACCGTCGCGCGCAGCGGCGCGCCGGCGATCACCGCGCGCAGCGTGGCGGCCGGCCAGGCCCGATCGTCCCCCGCCACCGGCAGCCGGAACCACACGACGCCGCGGATCGGCGGCGCGTCGCCGCGCTCGAGCCAGCGCAGGAAGCCCGCGACCTCGGTCGGCCGCGAGCGCTCGAGCGTGCCCGCCACCACCGCGTCGTAGGTCGGCAGCGCCACGCGCAGCGCCGCCGCCGGCACCGCCGCGGCGAACCGCGCCAGCCCGGCCCGGGCCGCCCGCGGCTCGAACAGCGCCGGCGCGCGCACCGCGTGGACCTGCACGACGAGCTCGTCGACCGCCGCCGCCACCGCGCGCAGCGCCGCGCTGTCGGCCCACGCCGGCAGCGCCGTGATCGAGAACCGCAGCGGCGCCAGCGGCCGGTTGCGCGCCAGCCACGCCGCGTAGTCGGGCAAGGCCACGCTCGCGCAGTCGTGGTCGATCTCGACCCCGACCACCTCGACCCCGGCAGCGCGCCACGCCGCGACCCGCGCCAGCACGTCGGCCATCGGCACCTCGGCCGGCAGCCGCGCGCCGGCGATCCGCACCACCGCGGTCACCGGCCGCCCGGCCGCGGCCAGCGTCGCGGCGTCGACCTCGGCCCACCCCGGGCCCGCGGCGTCGACGTCGACGGTCAGCACCCGCAGCCCGGCCAGCTCGGACGGCGCCGCCGCCACCGCGTCGCGCACCGCGCCGGTCCACCGGCGCTGCCAGACGTAGGCGTCGTGAGTCAGCGGCGCCGCGCGCGGGCGCGCCGCCGGCCGGGTCGCGGCGGCGGCGACGATCAGGACCACGGCGACGATCGCGAACCCCAGGCGCACGAGCACGCGCGCGCAACGCGCGACCCGCCCGGCCTATTCCACCGCCGGCGCGATCGTCGCCCGCGCCGACGCGGTACAGTCGGCGCCGTGGACCTGGCCGCCACCATCCGCGGGGTGCGCTACCGCTTCGACTCGGTGAAGGAGCTGCTCGGCCGCGCCAACCCGCCCAAGAGCGGCGACGACCTGGCCGGCGTGTCGGCGCGCAGCACCGTCGAGCGGGTCGCGGCGCGCGCGGTGCTGGCCGACCTGACGCTGGCCGAGCTGCGGGCCAACCCGGTCGTCCCCTACGACCAGGACGAAGTCACCCGCGTCGTCGAGGACGATCTCGACGACCAGGCCTACAAGGCGGTCGCGCACCTGACCGTCGGCCAGTTCCGCGAGTGGCTGCTGGAGACGACGACCAGCGGCGCGACCCTACGCGCGGTGGCGCCCGGGCTGACGCCGGAGATGGCGGCGGCGGTGTGCAAGCTGATGTCGAACCTCGACCTGATGACGGTCGCGGCCAAGTGCGAGGTGGTGGTGCGGGCCAACAACACGCTGGGCCTGCCGGGGCGGCTGTCGTCGCGGGTCCAGCCCAACCACCCGTCCGACGACGTCGAGGGCATCCTGGCGTCGGCGCGCGAGGGCCTGAGCTACGGCTGCGGCGACGCGGTGATCGGCGTGAACCCGGCGACCGACACGCCCGAGTCGACCGCGGCGATCCTCACGGCGCTCGACGCGGTGTGCAAGAAGCACGCGATCCCGACCCAGCACTGCGTGCTGTCGCACCTGACCGTGCAGATGAAGGCGCTGGCGCTGGGCTGCCCGATGGACCTGATGTTCCAGTCGCTGGCCGGCACCGAGGCCGGCAACCGCGCGTTCGGCGTGTCGGTGGCGCTCCTCGACGAGGCGTGGGCGCTGATGAAGGCCAAGGGCACCGCGCGCGGCCCCAACGTCATGTACTTCGAGACCGGCCAGGGCTCGGCCCTGTCGAGCGCGGCCCACCACGGCGCCGATCAGCTGACGATCGAGGCCCGCTGCTACGGGCTGGCGCGGCGCTACCGGCCGTTCCTGGTCAACACCGTCGTCGGCTTCATCGGCCCCGAGTACCTCGAGGACGGCCCGCAGATCACCCGCGCCGCGCTCGAGGACCACTTCATGGGCAAGCTGCTCGGCCTGCCGATGGGCTGCGACGCGTGCTTCACCTACCACGCGCGGATGAGCCAGGACGAGCTCGAGAGCACCAAGGTGCTGCTGGCCGCCGCCGGCTGCACCTACCTGATGAGCCTGCCGGTCGGCGACGACATCATGCTCAACTACCAGTCGACCAGCTTCCACGACATCCCGAGCGTGCGGCGCCTCCTGGGCAAGCGACCGACGCCGGAGTTCGACGCGTGGTGCGAGGCGAAGGGCATCACGCGCGACGGCGCGCCCGGGCCGCGGTTCGGCGACGCGGGGGTGGTCGCGTGAGCAGCCTGACCCGCGCGCTGGTCGCCGAGGTGCGGGCCCGCCGCGGCGCCGCCGATCCGATGCCGCCGCGGATCGCGCTGCCGCCGGTGGTCGCGCCGCCGGCCCGGGTCTACGTCGCGCGACGCCCGCCGCTCACCCCGGGCGCGGCCAGCGAACACACCACCGCGCTGCTCGGCATCGGCCACGTCGGCACCCGCTACGCCACCGACGTCGTGCTGCAGTTCCAGGCCGAGCTGGCGGTGGCCCACGAGGCGGTCGCCGCCGAGCTCACCGACGGCTGGGCCAAGGACCACGGCTTCCTGCCGCTGCAGACCCGGGTCGCCGATCACCGCGAGTACCTGCTGCGTCCGGATCTCGGACGGCGCCTGGCGCCCGAGTCGCTGGCCCGGCTGCAGGCCCAGGCCGCCAAGGGCGTCGACGTGCAGGTGATCCTCGCCGACGGCCTGTCGGCGCTGGCGTGCATGCAGGCCGGCCCGGCGCTGTACGAGGCCACCGTCGCGGCGCTGCGCGCGCGCGGCCTGACCGTCGGCGCGCCGGTGTGCGCGAAGTTCGCGCGGGTCTGGCTCGAGGACGAGATCGGCGCCGAGGTCGGCGCCAAGGTGGCGATCATCCTGCTCGGCGAGCGGCCGGGGCTGGGCACCGGCGACGGCCTGTCGGCGTACCTGGTCCACGGCCCGGCGCTGGGCAAGACCGACGGCGACCGCAACATGATGTCCAACCTGCACGCCCGCGGCACGCCGGCCGACGAGGCCGCGCCGCGGCTGGCGGCGCTGGCCCACGCGATGATCCAGCAGGGTGTCAGCGGCGTCGGCCTCGACCTGGCCAAGGTCGACGCGGTGATCGAGCGCGGCTACCGCGCGCCGCAGGTGCGGCAGCGGCTGGTCGAGCGCGGAGGTGCGCGATGAGCCTGCTCGAGCCGATCGTCCCGACGCTCTTGTCGGTGCGCCGCATCCCCAACGCCGATCCCGCGCTGCTCGCCGCCTACGGCGCCGACCCGACGCGCCACACCTCGCTCGGCCTGGTCACCTGCGATCAGGACGACGCGCTGTACGTCGCGCTCGACGAGGCCACCAAGCACGCCGCGGTCGACGTGGTGTTCGCCAAGAGCTTCTACGCCGGCAGCGCCCACGCCTCGGGCAAGCTGTCGGGCGAGATCCTCGGCGTGCTCGCCGCCGCCGAGCCGCAGTCGATCGAGGACGGCCTGGCCGCGCTGACCGCGTGCCTGGCCCACGACGCGTGCTTCTACGACGCCGACGGCGCGCGCGGGGTCACCGTCTTCCCGCACGTGATCGGCTCGCTGGGCCATTACCTGGCGAAGGAGAGCGGGCTCGCCGTCGGCGAGTGCCTGGCCTACCTGGTGGCGCCGCCGCTCGAGGCCACGCTCGGCTTCGACGCCGCGCTCAAGGCCGCCGACGTGCGCGCGGTGAAGATCGTCGCGCCGCCCACCGAGACCAACTTCGCGTGCGCGTGGCTGACCGGCCACCGCCGCGGCGATCTCGCCGCGTGCCGCGCCGCCGCGGCGGCGTTCATCGACGCGGTGGTCGACGTCGCGCTGCGCCCCCACGCCCGCTAGCAGGTCGCTTCGAACCGCCAGCGGCGGTTCGAAGCCAACCTGCCCCGTGCCCGTGCCCGTGCCCGTGCCCGTGCCCGATCGGGTCTCGATCTTCTCTCGCCGGACGCCCGCTAGCCGCGCGCTACCGCCGGCCGCTGCGCTTCGACGTCGGCGCGGCCTTGAGCCCCGCCTTGCCGAGCGCCGGCGGCGTCCACGCGAAGTGGCTGACCTCGGTGACCTTGGGCACCTTGCCCAGGAACAGCACGGTCACGTCCTCGGCCACCAGCCGCCGGGCCTGGGCCTCGGTGCCGCCGGGCAGCGTGTCGATCAGCGCGCCGTCGTCGCGCACCACCCGCCAGTACGGCGCGACGTCGCCGCCGCGCGCGGCCCGCTCCTCCTCGGCGGCCTCGCCGACGACCCGCAGGAAGATGCCGGTGGTGAGCGGGCAGGTGTAGTCGGCGCGGTGGGCCTTGGCCAGGTTGGCGCGCAGCGCGGCCAGCGTCAGCACGCGGCCCTCGGGGACGCGGCGGATGACCGCCTCGAGCTCGCGCGGCGACGAGATCAGCATCTTCCCGATGGGGTAGTTCGGGGACTTCGACTCGGTGAGCACCTCGACCCGCGGCGGGTCGGCGTGGTCGCGCTTGTCGATCGCGGTGCGTGCCATGCGCCATGGTACCGTGATCGGGATGCGTCTCGCGGGGTGGCCGACCGTCGCGTCGATCGCGATGGCGCTCGCGCTCGCGACGAGCGGCTGCAACCAGCTGTTCGGGCTCGATCCGGTGGTCAGCCGGGACGGCGCGACCGTCGACGGCGAGGTCGCCGACGGCGATCCCGGCGATGGCGCGCCCCCGCCCGACGCCCCCGCCGACGCCCCCGCCGACGCCCCCGGCGACGCCTCGGCCACCGATCCCGACGGCGACGGCGTCACCGCCGGCGACAACTGCCCGACCGTGCCCAACCCGCTGCAGCGCGACGACGACGGCGACGGCCTCGGCGATCGCTGCGATCCGTGCCCGAGCATCGTCGGCGCCGGGGGCGCCAACGTCGATCAGGACGGGCTCGGCGACGCCTGCGACCTCGAGCTCGGGACGTCGCAGTGCGTCGCGTGGTTCGACGGCTTCGCCAGCGACACGCGCGCCCGCTACACGATCACCGGCGCGGCCTCGGCGTGGCAAGTCGGCGGCAGCCGGCTCACCCAGGACGCCGCCGCCGAGCCGCTGCAGATCGTCTTCCCGATGGCGACGTTCACGCGACCGCAGGTGCTGGTCAGCGGCGCGGTGCTCACGCTCATGCCGGCCGCCAACGACGCCGGCGTCAGCGTCGACCGGCACGCGGTGGTCGCGTGGATCCACACCCAGACCACCAACGGCGAGCCGGCCGGCTGCCGGGTCGAGGTCGACGACACCGGCGGCATGAGCGCCGGCTTCGCCACCAGCTACCGCCGCATGAGCAGCGGCTCCGAGCAGCTGATCGGGTCGGGGATGATCGGCCAGCCGTTCAGCGATGGCCAGGCCGTCGGGGTGGCGGCCTACGCGAGCACCGCGACCGGCAGCGAGGTCATGCGCGTGCGCGGCTCGCTCGCGACGGCGACGACGGCCTACGACGTCTTCCAGAGCTGCCGCGCGCTCGGCAACCAGGTGGCGATCGGGACGCGCTATACCCGGGCCGCGTTCGACGCGCTGATGATCGCCGACGACGCGCCCGGCTGCACCGCCGGCACGCCCTGCACCTGCCCCCCGCCGCCGGAGATGTGATGGCCCTGACCGCGACCGTCCGCCGCTTCGAGATCGCGCTCGCCGACAGCGACCGCGGCCTGTACGAGACCCTCGACCTGCGGGTCGCGCAGCACCCGTCCGAGAGCGAGCGCTACCTGGTGGCGCGGGTGATCGCGCGCGCGCTCGAGCACGCCGAGGGCGTCGACTTCACCCGCGGGCTGGCCGCCGACGACGAGCCGGCGTTGTGGCAGCGCGACCTGCGCGGCGATCTGCGGGCGTGGATCGAGGTCGGCCTGCCGGCGGCCGATCGCCTGCACCGCGCGGCCAAGGCCAGCCCGCGGGTCGCGGTCTACGGCTGGCGCAACCTGGTGGCGCTGCTCGCCGAGCTGCGCGAGCGCAACGTCCACAAGGTCGACGCGATCGAGCTGTACGCGCTGGCCCCGGAGTTCCTCGACGCGGCCGCCGCGACGCTCGATCGCATGAACCGCTGGGAGCTGGCGGTGAGCGGCGGGTCGCTGTACCTCGGCGCCGGCGGCCAGCAGCACGAGGGCGCGGTCACGCGGGTGTCGTGACCGACGCGCGCCGCGAGCACTGGGCGCGCGCCATCGCCGCGCGCGCGGCGGCCCACTGGACGCCGACCCGCACCGACGAGCTCCTGCGCGGCAAGGCGGTCGCGGTGCGGCCGGCCGAGGGGGCGGTGCTGCTGCGCGCGCTGGGCATCCTCGCCGACGACGGCACGCTGCCGCCGGGGCGGGTCGGCAAGTTCTTCCAGGTCAACCACATGGTCGCGCTGCTCGGCGCCGCGCTGCGGGCGCGGCCGCCAGGCCCGATCGGCATCGTCGACGCCGGCTGCGGGCGCTCGTACCTGACGACCGTGCTGGCGTGGTGCGGCGCCCACGTCTGGGATCGCCCGGTGCGCGTGCTCGGCGTCGATCGCAACCCGGCGGTGATCGCCGAGAGCGCGCGCCGCGTCGCGCTGGTCGGCCTCGACGCCGAGGTGCGCCACCAGGTCGGCTCGCTGGAGTCGACCGACGTGCGCGCCGCGTGGGACGCGACCCACGGCGGCCCGGTCGACGCCGTGGTCGGGCTGCACGCGTGCGACGGCGCGACCTGCGCGGCGATCGCGCTGGGCGTCGAGCTGGGCGCGGCGGTGATCGCGGTGGCGCCGTGCTGTCAGGCCGAGCTGGCCCGCGGCTGGGAGGCGCTGGCCACCGCCGGCGCCGCCGGCGCGCTGGCGCCGCTGTGGGGCAGCCCGCACCTGCGCCGCGAGACCGCCGCCGAGCTCACCGATCTGATGCGGCTCTTGCTGCTGCGAGCGGCCGGCTACCAGGCCACCGCACTCGAGTTCGTGCCGCACGAGCACACCCGCAAGAACACGCTGTTGCGGGCGGTCCGCGGTGAACCGGATCCGGACGCGGCGCGACAGTACGCCGCGCTGGTGGCCGCCACCGGCGGCGTCGGGCTGGCCCTCGCCGGCCGGCTGGGATGGTGATCCGGGGCACCTTCCGGCGCCCCGAAAACCGCGTCGGCGCGGTCGACCTGTGGTAGATGGCGCCCCTATGTCGACCCCCGCGTCACGGGCGCACCGACCGCGCCTGGCGCTCCAGCCATTGCTGGTGAAGCTGTACAAGCTCGTCGGCATCGCCGCGCTTGCGCTGATCCTGGTCGGGCTCGTCTTCTACGTCGTCGTCAACATCTACTACTTCCTCGATCACACCTGGGTCCGCCCGGTGATCCTGTCGCCGCGCCACGAGAAGGTCGCCGAGGCGTCCAAGGAGCTGGCGATCGCCGAGGAGCGCCTGGCCACCCTCGAGGTCGCCCGGGCCCGCGCCGCCGCCGAGCTGGCGCGCCTCGACCGCACGATCGCCACCAACCAGCAGTTCGAGGACGACCTCAAGCCCGCGATCGTCGCCGCCGGCCACACCGTCGCCGCCGCCACCGCGCGCCGCGAGCTCGACCGCGCCGCTCTCGAGCGCCTCGACGCCGCCGACGACAAGGCCGCCGCCGAGCTGCAGGCCCGCACCCTCGATCACCAGATCGCCGACCAGAAGGCGCTGATCGGCCGGCTGTCGAGCTCGTACTTCCTCAAGGCCAAGGAGCGCCAGGTCGTCGTCGGCTTCGTGCCTTACGACAACCTGCCCAACGCGCGGCCCGGCACCACGCTGTACCGCTGCAAGTGGGGCCTGGTGCGGTGCAGCTCGGTCGGCAAGGTGGTGTCGATCCTCGACGGCGAGGTCACCGAGCACCACCCGCACAACGGCGCCACCAAGCGCGGCGTGATGATCGAGCTGCAGCTCACCGACCCCAGCGCCGGCGAGGACACCGTGCTGTTCGCCGGCAGCAAGCCGTTCTGGCTGCTTTGAGTTGCTGGGAGGGTTTCTCGCGAAACCCTCCCCCGGCGGGGTCATGCCCCCGGGGCCCCCACCCGAGACGGCTGTCCGCCGGACCACCCGGATGACGCGCGGCGGTCGGGCGGGTTGAGCGACGCGAACCGGAGACGCGGGGCTGTCCCAGCCGCGCGCTGATCGCTGTCCCTTCCGCGGGCGCGAGCGGCAGCGTAAGACGGGGCATGGCCCGCTCGCCCTACGTCGCGCTGCACGTCAACGTCGCCGGTCGCCGGGTCGCGGCGGCCGATCTGGTCGACGCGGTGGTCCGCGAGCACGCGGCGGGGCGGCTGCCCGCCGGCAGCCGGCTGCCGCCGGTGCGGGTGCTCGAGCAGCAGCTCGGGCTGAGCAAGAACACCGCGCAGGTGGCGTACGACGAGCTGGTCGCGCGCGGGGTCGCGGTCAGCCGCGAGCGCGACGGCGTCTTCATCGCCGACGCGCCGGCCGCGGTCGCCGCGCCGCCGCCGGTGCTCACGCCGCCGCTGCCCCGGCTGCGCCCGCCGCCGACGCTGGGGACCGGCGCGCCGCGCGATGGCCTGGCGATGGGCAACGTCTTCATCGATCCCGACCTGCTGCCCACCGAGAAGCTGGCCGAGTGCGTGCGCGCGGTGCTGCGCCAACCCGGGCTCGCGACCATCTACGACGCCCAGGGCTACCCGCCGCTGCGCCGCGCGATCGCGGCGCGGCTGGCCGCGCGCGGCATCGAGGTCGACGCCGACGCGATCATCGTCACCACCGGCTCGCAGCAGGCGCTCGACATCGTCGCCCGCGCGCTCGAGATCCGCCGGGTCGCGATCGAGACGCCGGTCTACGCCTACGCCAAGCTGCTGTTCGAGTCGCTGCAGCTCCAGCTGACCGGCCTGCCGCTCGATCCGTTCGCCGGCATCGATCTCGGCGCGTGGGAGCGCGCGCTGGCGGCCGGGCGCCCCGGCCTGCTCTACGCGATCTCGAGCTTCCACAACCCGACCGGCTACTCGTACACGACCGGCGATCTGATGGGCGTGCTCGAGCTGGCGCGCCGCTACGACGTGGCGATCGTCGAGGACGACTGGGGCTCGGACATGCTGTCGGGCAGCGAGTACCGGCCGATGCTGCGGCTGCTCGGCGGCGACCACGTGCTGTACGTCAACAGCTTCACCAAGAAGCTCCTGCCGTCGATGCGGGTCGGCTTCGTCGTCGCCCACCCCAGCCTGGTGCCGTCGCTCCTGGCGATGAAGCGGCTGTCGACGCTCGGCAACGCCTGGCTGTCCGAGGCGGTCGTCGCCGAGTTCCTCGAGCGCGGCTACTACGACGGCCACCTGGCCACGCTGCAGCACGAGCTCGACGCGCGGTACCAGGCGTGCCTGGCCGCGCTCGACGAGCTGATGCCGCCCACCGTGCGCTGGACCCGCCCCGGTGGCGGGCCGACCCTGTGGGTCGAGGTGCCGCGCGTCGTCGACCTGGGCGAGTTCGAGCGGCGGCTGGCGCGCCGGCAGGTGTGGATCGAGCAGCGCACCGCCGCGTTCCTGGGCCAGCCGCACCTGCACGGCTTCCGGATCGGCTTCGCCTGGCAGCCGACCGAGCGGCTCCGCCAGGGCCTCGAGATCATCGCCGCGACGCTGCGCGAGCTGGGAGCGTGAGCGCGTCACGCCCGGCCGTGACGGCGGCGTGACGGCGGGATGACGGCGCCGTCGCGGCCGCCAGCCCAAGGTTCCCGGATTTCGCGCTTCAACTGCGCGGCGATCCGGTCGATCCTGACGGGGCCTGGGATGGAGCCGCTCGCCCCCTCGATCGCGCCGCCGGCGTCCCCGCTGCCCGACGCGACCTTCACGCCGCCCGTCGAGTTCGACGACTACGTGATCGCGCGCCAGCTCGGCGCCGGTCGGATGGGGCACGTCTACCTCGCCGAGGACACGGTGCTGGCGCGCGCGGTGGCGATCAAGTTCATCGCCGGCGTGCCCGACCTCGGCGCCCGCCGGCGGTTCCTGCTCGAGGCGCGCGCGACGGCGCGGGTCCAGCACCCCAACGTCGTGAGCGTGTACCGGGTCGGCGAGGTCGCCGAGCGGCCGTACCTGGTCAGCGAGCTGATCCGCGGCCGGCCGCTGTCCGAGCTGGCGAAGCCGCGGCCGTGGGCCGAGGTGCTGGCGCTCGGGCTCGGGCTGGCCCGCGGGCTGGCCGCCGCGCACCGGCGCGGCGTGATCCACTGCGACGTCAAGCCGACGAACGTGATGCTCACCGACGAGGACGTGCCCAAGCTGGTCGACTTCGGCCTGGCCCGGGTGGTCCAGGAGCGCGACGCCGGCGGCGGCGGGCTGGTCGGGACGCCCGACTACATGGCGCCCGAGGTGTGGGGCGGCCAGGCGCCGTCGCGCCGGAGCGACGTCTACTCGCTGGGCGCGCTGCTGTTCGAGCTCGCCGCCGGCCAGACGCCGTTCGCCGACGTCGCCGCCGACGCGCTGGCCGCCGCGGTCACCACCCGCCCGGCGCCGACGCTCGCCGCGCGCGCGCCCGCCACCGATCCCCGGCTGGTCGCGATCATCGATCGCTGCCTCGCCCGCGATCCCGGCGATCGGTACCCGAGCGGCGACGAGCTGCGCGACGCGCTCGAGCAGCTGGTGCGGCAGCGCGACGCCAGCGCGGCCCCGACCGGCAACCCGTACCGCGGCCTGCGGCCGTTCGAGGCCAGCCACCGCGCCATGTTCTTCGGCCGCAGCCTCGAGGTCGGCGCGCTGATCGAGCGGCTGCGGACCGACGCGATGGTGGTCGTCGCCGGCGACTCGGGCGTCGGCAAGTCGTCGCTGTGTCGGGCCGGCGTGGTGCCGGCGATCGTCGACGGCGCGCTCGGGCCGGGCCCGGCGTGGGCGGCGATCACGATCGTGCCGGGCGCCCACCCGCTGACGACGCTGGCGCTCGCGCTCGACGCGCCGACCCTGGTCGACGGGCTCGCGGCCGACCCTGACCTCCTCGCGCGCGCGCTGCACCGCCGCGCCGGCGCCGGTGGCCTCGTGCTGTTCATCGATCAGCTCGAGGAGCTGATCACGCTCGCCCCGCCGGCCGAGGTCGCGGCGCTGGCCGCCGGCCTGGCTCGCCTCGCCGACGGCATCGTCGCGGTGCGGATCATCGCGACCGCCCGCGCCGACTTCCTCTCGCGCCTCGCCGGCCTGCCCCACCTCGGCCCCGAGCTGGCGCGATTGCTGTACTTCGTCGCGCCCCTGCCCCCCGAGCGGCTGCGCGAGGTGATCGTCGGGCCGGCGCTGGTGGCCGGCGTGCGGTTCGCGTCCGAGGCGATGGTCGCGACGCTGGTCGACGCCACCGCCGCCGCCGGCAGCGGCGGGCTGCCGCTGCTGTCGTTCGCGCTGGCCGCGCTGTGGGCCGAGCGCGACGTCGCCGCCGGCGTCATCGGCGAGGACGCGCTGGCCGCGGTCGGCGGCGTCGACGGCGCGCTGGCCCGGCACGCCGACGCGGTGCTCGGCGGCTTGCCAGTCGGCGGCCGCGCGATCGCGCGCCGGCTGCTCGCCCGCCTGGTCACCACCGTCGGCACGCGCGCGCGTCGCGGCGCCGCCGAGCTCGCGTCCGACGACACCGGCCGCGCGGTGCTCGAGGCGCTGGTGCGCGGTCGGCTGCTGGTGATCCACGACGACGGCGGCGCGCCGCTGTACGAGCTGGCCCACGAGGTCCTCGTCACCGGCTGGGCCACGCTGCGCGAGTGGCTCGAGCTCGACGCCGAGGGTCGCGCGCAACGCGAGCGCCTGGCCACGGCGGCGCTCGAGTGGCGCCGGCTCGGCCAGCGCCGCGAGGCGACGTGGCGCGGCCAGCAGCTGGCCGAGGCGCGCGCGCTCGACGCGACCGACCTGACCGCGCTCGAGCGCGACTTCGTGCGGGCCTCGATCCGCGGTGAGGCGCGGCGGCGCTGGATGGTGCGCGGGGTGGCGCTGGCCGCGGTCGCGCTGGTGGCCGGCGGCTACGTCGGGCTGCGTTGGCAGGCGCAGCGCCGGGTCGACGCCGCGGTCGCGGTCGAGCTGCGCGCCGCCAGCGACGCGCGGACCCGGGCCACCGCCGCGGTCGCCGCCGATCAGCGCGCGAGCGCCGAGGCCTTCGCCGCGTTCGATCGCGGGGACGACGCCACCGGGGAGGCCGCGTGGCGGCGGGCGCGCGCCGCCCGGGCCGAGGCCGACCGCGAGTTCCGGGCCCTCGGCGGCCGGCTCGAGGCCGCGCTGACGCTCGACCCCGCCCGGGCCGACGTCCGCGCGCGGCTGGTCGACGCCCTGCTCGATCGCGCGTCGCTCGCCGAGCGGATCCACGCCGACGACGTCCGCGACGAGCTGCTGGCGCGCGTGCCGGCCTACGACCGGGACGGCACGCGCCTCGCGCGCTGGCGCCGCCCCGGCACGCTGGCGTTCACCGCCCCGCCCGGCACGACGGTCACGCTCGCCCCCGGCGCCCAACCGTTGCCGGCGGCGCCCGCCGAGGTGGAGCTCACCCCCGGCGCCTACCAGCTCACAGCGGTGGGCAGCGACGGTTCGAAGCTCACCACCCCGGTGATGATCCGTCGGGGCGAGCGCACCACGGCCGACCTGACCCCACCGCCCGCGGGCACGGTGCCGCCGGGCTTCGTGTTCGTCCCGGCCGGCGACGTCGAGTTCGGCGCCGCCGCCAGCGACGAGGCCGCCCGCAGCTTCTTCCTCACCGCGCCGATGCACCCGCGCCACGTCGACGCGTTCGCGATCGCCACCACCGAGGTGACGATCGGCGACTGGCTGCGCTTCGTCGAGGCCCAGCCACCCGAGCGCCAGCCCGCGCTGGTGCCCCGGGCCGAGGCCACGCTCGGCACCAGCGGCGCCCTGGCGCTGACCCGCACCGACCAGGGCTGGCGGCTGACGATCCAGCCGGCCGACGTCGCGTACCAGGCCGGCTGGGACGAGCCGCTCGTCTACGCCGGCCGCGCGTCGTTGGCCCGGCAGGACTGGCGTCGGTTCCCGGTCACCGCGATCAGCGCGACCGACGCCGAGGCCTACGCCGCGTGGCTCGCGGCGACCGGGCAGGTGCCGGGTGCGCGCCTGTGCTCCGAGCTCGAGTGGACCCGGGCGGCCCGCGGCGCCGACGGCCGCAACTACCCGACCGGGTCAACGATCGACCTCACCGATGCCAACTTTGACGCCACCCACGGCCACGCGCGCATGGGGCCCGACGAAGTAGGCAGTCACCCTAAATCGGTGAGTGTCTTCGGCGTCCACGACCTCGTCGGCAACGCCTACGAGTGGGCGAAGACCGCCACCGGTGATGGCTATGTGGCCTTGGGCGGTAGCTTCTTTCACGATCGGCTGACCGCGCACATCGCCAACCGCAACCTGGCGGTGCCGAGCCTGCGGGTCGCGGTCGTCGGCATGCGGTTGTGCGCGACGCCACGTCCGCGCTGACTGGCACGCCACGCGCAAGAGGACGAACCAGCCGCGGTCGAAGCGACCCGCGGCTCGATGTTTTCTCAACTGGAGCGGTCTCATGGTGAATCTTCGTCTGCTGATCTCGACGTTGCTGGTGGCCGGCTGTACCGATGGCGCCGGTGAGCTCGAGACCAGCGCGCAGGCGCTCGTCCAGCACAACGGCTCGAGCTTGAACGGCGTCCGCCTCAACGGCGTCCGCCTCAACGGCGTCCGCTTGAACGGCGTCCGCCTGAACGGCGTCCGCTTGAACGGCGTCCGCTTGAACGGCGTCCGCCTCAATGGCGTCCGCTTGAACGGTTCGGAG
This sequence comes from Myxococcales bacterium, assembly GCA_016794525.1. Lineage (GTDB taxonomy): Bacteria > Myxococcota_A > Polyangia > Haliangiales > Haliangiaceae > UBA2376. Next base: position 23,745 of record JAEUJY010000171.1, on the reverse strand, counting down.
CTGACCGCGACCGAGGGCGGCGTCGCGGTGCCCGAGGCCGAGCTGATCGGCTCGACGTGGAGCGGCCAGCTGTCGGACGGCGACACCCTGCCGATCCGCATCGACGCGATCGGGCACGACGACGAGCTGGCGATCTACACGCTCAGCTACCAGACCGTCGATGGCTGGATCGACATGTGCGACGGCGCCGGCGCGCTCGCGGTCGCCGGCACCTGGAACTACGACGAGGGCGTCCCCCAGGGTGGCAGCTACCGCACCAACGACCACGACTTCACGTTCGCGTGCCGCGGCTTCGCGATCGCGAAGTGCGTCGAGTTCGGCTACCAGCCGTGGCTCGGTCGCGCCGACCTCCTCGCGACCTGCACCCGGGCGCTGCGCGCCGACTTCTGTGGTGACGGCACGCCGTACACGGTCGATGGCACCACGCTCAACATCTACGATCGCGACGGGATCCAGACCGACGACGCGAGCTGGCCGCTCGAGGCCCAGTGGGACAAGCACGGCGCGGCCTGCATCGGCGAGCCGAGCGCGACGCGCTTCATCCAGGTGGTGGGCCAGACCCCGACGTGCATGGCGTCGCTGCGCACCTGCAACCGCGGCGGCAACGCGCGCATCACCACCGAGCTGCCGCCGCTGTGATGACGCCGGGCGCCGCCACCGCCGCGGCCACCGCCTGGCGGTCAACGGCCGCCGCGGGCCCCGCGCCGATCGCGCCCGCGCGCGGCCGAACCCAGGCGCGATCACCCCGCGACGACGAGGTGCGGCGCGCGCGCGGCGCGCGCCTCGACGACGCGCCGCGCCTCCGTGCTTGCCAACGCTGCCACCAGACGGTGAAGATCGTCCCCGTCCCGTAGTCGCCCGCATGTCGTCGTCCACGCTCTGCCTCGTCGAGGTCGCAAGTCAGCGGGTGCACCCGCTCGGCGACCGATCGCGCATCGGCCGTGGGCCCGACGCCGACATCCGGCTCGACGACCCGATGGTGGCGCTCGCCCACGCCGAGGTCGTCGGCCACGACGACGGCACCGTGACGATCCGCGATCTGGGCAGCCGCCACGGCACGTTCGTCGGCAGCCGGCGTGTCGAGCAGGCGATGCTGCGCGACGGCGACGAGCTGCTGATCGGCCCGATCGCGCTGCGGCTGGCGGTGGCCGCGCCGGCTGGCGACGGCGACGAGCTGCGGCGCCTGCGGGCGGTGGTCGAGCTGACCCGGGTGATCGGCGTCGAGCACGACATCGAGCCGCTGCTCGAGCGCGTGGTCTCGACCCTCCTCACGCTGGTGCGCGCCGACCGCGGCGCGATCGTCGTCTACGATCCCGAGACGCGGGCGCCGCGATGGACGGTGACGCGCAACCGCGTCGCCGGCCGCCTGCCGCTGACGATCTCGACCAGCGTGCTGTCGCAGGTCATGGCCGACGCCCAGCCGCTGTTGCGCACCGAGCTCACGGGCGACGGCGCGCTGGAACGGTCGGCGAGCTTGGCCGCGCAGGACGTCCGCTCGCTGATGGTGGTGCCGCTGACCTACCAGGCCACCACCGCCGAGTGGCTGGGCGTGATCCACCTCGACTGCCAGGGCGATGGCCCGCGGTTCCGCCCGGCGGATCTCGAGCTGCTGGTCGCGGTCGCCAGCCAGGCCGCGCTGGCGATCAAGAACGCGCTCTTGGTGGCGCAGATCCAGACCGTGCGCGACGCGCAGTGGCGCCGGCTCGAGCGCGTCGTCCACGATCTGCCGGTCGGCGTGGTCGTGCTCGACGATCTCTACCGCTGCGTGCTCGCCAACCCCTGGGTCACCGCGCGGGCCGAGCTGCTGGGCGAGGTCCGCACCGGCCAGGTCGTCTCGCAGCTGGCCGGCGTCGCGACGCCGCGGCTGATCGGCCCCGACGGCCCCCGCGCGCTCGTCGCCGGCGCGCCGCCCCGGTCGCTGGCCGTCACCACCGCCAACGCCGGCGACGGCAGCGAGACCGTGATCGTGATCGCCGACGTCACCCAGCAGCGCGAGCACGAGGCCCGCGCCGCCCACCAGGATCGCCTGGCCCTGCTCGGGCAGCTGGCCGGCGGCGTCGCCCACGACTTCAACAACCTGCTGGTGGTGATCCTCAACTACGCCGGCTTCCTCGAGGCCGACCTGCCGGATTCGTCGATGAAGGACGACGCGCAGCAGATCGTGCACGCCGCCAACCGGGCGTCCGATCTGACCCGCCAGCTCCTGGCCTTCAGCCGTCGGGACGCCGCGAAGCCGACGGTCGTCGAGATGGGGCCGCTGATCGCGCGGTTCGGACGCTTGCTCGGCCGCAACCTCGGCGCCCACGTCGAGCTCGAGACCGCGGTCGCCGAGGATCTACCGCCGGTGCTGATCGATCCGGGCCAGCTCGAGCAGGTGTTGATGAACCTGGTGGTCAACGCCCGCGACGCGATGCCCACCGGGGGCCGGGTCACGCTGACGGTGGCGCCGGTGGCGAGCGGCCCCGGCCCCGACCGCGCCGGCCAGCCCCACGTCGTGCTCGAGGTCGCCGACACCGGCGCCGGCATCCCGGCCGAGGTGCTGCCGCGGGTGTTCGAGCCGTACTTCACGACCAAGGACCACGGCAAGGGGACCGGCCTCGGCCTGGCGACGGTCCACGGCATCGTGCAGCAAGCCGGCGGCGAGATCACCGTCGAGTCGCCGCCGGGGCGGGGCGCGATCTTCCGCGTCTACCTGCCCGCGACGACCGCGCCGATGCGCGAAGACCTCGTCGCGCGCCCGGTCCCGGCGACCAGCGCCGCGACCGTGCTGGTGGTCGACGACGACGATCGCGTGCGGCTGCTGACCGAGCGCATCCTCGTGCGCGCGGGCTATCGCGTGCTCGTGGCGGCGTCGGGGCCCGCGGCGCTGGCGGCGGCGCGCGATCACGTCGGCGAGATCGACCTGCTGCTGTCGGACATGGTCATGCCGGGCATGTCGGGCAGCGAGCTGGCCCAGGCCATGACGGCCACGCGCCCGCGCATCAAGGTGCTGTTCATGTCCGGCTACGATCGCGGCCAGACCGGCCCCAGCCAGCGCCTGATCACCAAGCCGTTCAACCGCGACGGCCTGATCGCCGCCGTGGTCGAAGCGTTGAGCGGCGCGCCGGGTCGCCCGAGCCGCATCGCGCGGCTCACGCCGTACTGAATTCCTTGGAAGGGGCTTTCGCAAAGCCCCTTCCCCGCCGAGGGCAAGCCCCGACGGGGCCCCAACCCGAAACGCGAGAATCAGTCGAGGTCGCGGCCGGGCAGCTCGCCGATCGCGCGGTCGCCGCGGTGGAACGTCCAGCCGATGTCGCCGTCGTCGACGTCGCCGTGGCGCTCGGCCCAGATGCCCTCGCCCAGCCAGCGGAAGTCGGGGAGCGGGCGCTCCTCGCACGGCCGGAAGACCGCGCGCTCGCGCCGCGTGATCTCGACCGGGTTGGTCAGGTCGTAGCTCACCTCGAGGAGCGGCGGGGTGGTCGCGAGCCAGCGGATCGTCGGCGTGCCGAACGCGAACGCGCCGACCTCGTTCGGGTCGCCGAACAGGTCGGCCAGGCTCGTCCGGGTCGCGCGCTCGCCGCGCGTGCAGGTGACGATCGTCCCGGCGGGATCGATCCGACCGTCGGGCTGGGCGACGTCGACCCGCGCGGTGACGCCGACCGGCGGCGCGCCGGTCGGGGCCGCGAGCAGGTGCGCCCCGTGGTAGCCGTAGCGGCGCTGACCGCGCGGCGCCTGGGTCGCCGTGGTCCGCGGTCCCGGCGACACCCGCAGGAACGTCGTCTGCTTGCAGTCGTCGAACTCGATCGTGGCCTCGCACCCGGCCAGCCAGATCTCGCCGTCGCCGAGCAGCAGCTCGGCGTACCGGCCGGGCCACTCGGTTGGCGTGATGGCGACGTCGGCGGCGCGCTGGCCGTCGACGACCTGGGCCACGACGTAGCCGCCGGTCTCGAGCTCGGTCAGGCCGACCAGCGTGTGGCCGTCGAGCCAGCCGCGATCGGGGCCGACGGCCGGCACGGTCGCGCCGACCTCGACGCCGTCGGTCGTGACCCGGGCCAGCGTCAGCCTGCCGTCGGCGCCGGCGACCGCGACCGTCCGCGGCAGATCCGCGGGGTCCCAGGCGCCGGCCGGCGGGGTCGAGGGCGTGCCACCCACCGTCGGTGGCGGGGCCGGGCGGGAGCCGCAAGCGGCGAGGAGGACGAGGGCGGTCGCGGTGCGCAGGAGCATCTCCCCTGGGTAGTGCACCCCTCGCGCCGGTTGTGACAAGCGAGCGCGCCGATTCGACGCGCCCGCGGGATCACATCGCCAGGCCGCCGTCGACGTCCAGGGTGCGACCGTTGAAGTAGTCGCACTCCAGCACGAACTTGACCGCCAGCCACAGGTCCTCGGGCACGCCGATGCGGCCGACCGGGATGTTGGCCACCAGCGCGTCGCGCGCCTTCTGGTTCATGCCCGAGGTCATCGGGGTCTCGACCATGCCGGGGGCGACCGCGCCGACGCGGATGCCGAACGGCGCGAACTCGCGCATCCAGGTCACCGTGTTGGTCGCGAGCGCGGCCTTGGCCGCCGAGTAATTCGACTGGCCGCGGTTGCCGTGGCGCGCCGACGACGACATGTTGACGATCACGCCCGGGCGCTGCTCGGTCGCGACCATCTTGGCCACGACGTCGCGCACCATGAACGTGGCGCCGGTCAGGTTGACGCCGATGACCGCGTCCCACTGCTCCTTGGAGAGCTTGGTGATCGCGCCGGTGGTGCGGTCCTTCTTGACCAGCAGCCCGTCGCGCAGGATGCCGGCGTTGTTGATGAGGCCGTTGAGGCCGCCCATCGCGCCGTGCGCCCACTCGACGAACGCGCCGACGTCGGCCTCGTTGGCCACGTCGAGCTTGCGGACGTGGACCTTGCCGGGCAGGCCCTCGGTGGCCTTGGCCAGCGCGGCCAGGCCGTCTTCCTTGACGTCGCCGACGGCGACCTGGGCGCCGGCCTCGGCGAGGCGCTGCGCGAAGTGCGCGCCCATGCCTTGGGCGCCACCGGTGACGATGATCTTGAGGTCGGAGAGCTTCATGGGATTTCTCGTCGGTAGAGTCGCGTGACAGAAGTGAGGGATGCCCCGGCCGCGGACGTTACGCCGATGCCAGGCGCGCGTCGAGCCAGCGGGCCAGGGCCGGGTACAGCTCGCGCGACGCGCGGCTGCCGACCACGGCGCCGACGTGGCCGCCGGGCACGCGCAGGGTGGTCTTGTCGGCGGTGCCGACGTGGTCGAGCAGCGCGGTGGCCGCGGCCGGCGGGCAGATCGTGTCGCGGTCGGCGACGACGACGGCGGTCGGGCAGCGGATCGCGTCGAGCTTGACCGCGCGGCCCAGCGCCCGGTGGGTGCCGGCGACCAGGCGGTTGTCCTGGTACAGCTCGCCGATGTACGTGCGGTACGCGGCGGCCGGGAACGGGATGTTGTCGCTGGCCCACGCGTCGAGCGCACGGTAGCCGTCGTAGGCGGCGGCGTCGAGCACCAGCTCGGGCATCGCGACGTGCTTGCCGAGCTCGAGCGTCGGCCGCAGCGCGGTGAAGCCCGACTGCATCTGCTCGGGGCTGACGTTGCCGGCGTCGGCGATCGCGTCGGCGTCGAACCAGCGGCGATCGACCATCGTCCGCAGCATGCCGCCCTTGGTGAAGTCGATCGGGCCGGCCAGATCGATCAGCGCGGCGATCCGCGCGGGGTAGAGCGTGCTGTAGATCGTGGCCAGCGTGCCGCCCATGCAGTAGCCGAGCAGGCCCAGCTGGGTGGCGCCGGCGACGCGCAGCGCGCGGCGCACCATGCGGTCGAGCCGCGCGAGCGTCTCGTCCCAGGTGCGGTAGCGGTCCTCGTCCTCGGGCGCGCCCCAGTCGAGGCACCACACGTCGAGGCCGGCGTCGACCAGCGCGGCCACCAGGCTGGCGCCGCGCCGCAGGTCGAGCACGTACCACTGGTTGATCAGCGACGGCACCAGCAGGATCGGCTTGCCGCGCCGCGGGCCGGCGCCCACGAAGCGATACAAGGACGCGGTGCCCTCGCGGGCGATCACGTCGCGCGGCGTCGGCATCAGCGTCGGCGCGGGGCGCGCCGCGCTGGCGCCGGTGGCGTCGGCCAGCGCCTCGGCGGCGACCGCCGCCAGGTCGCGCCCCAGGCGCTGCGCGATGACGATGGGCGTCGGCATCATGCCGGGTGGTCCTCGCTCACGCCTTGGGCGTGAACGCCTCCGCGGTGCGCTGCATCGCCTCGATCGACAGCTTGCGCCACTCGGCCGACAGCTGACCGAAGTAGGTGATCGAGTCGCCGGCCAGGCGGCTCAGCTCGTCGACCGCGGTGCGGGCGCGGGCGATCGCGACGCCCTCGTAGTTCGCCAGCTCGCCCATGATCGCCTGCGTGCGCACGATCTGGTCGCGCATCATCTGCCCGAACGCCTCCGGCATGACCGGCATCGCGAACGGCAGCTCGAACGGCGAGCGCGCCTTCTGGGCAGTGGACTGGGCGGTGGTGTTCGTCTCGGCTTGCTTGCTCATCTCTGATTCCTCCGTGCGACCCACCATAGGCATCGCCCCACCCCCGGTCAAGCCCGATTTTGTGCATCGCAACATTTTGATCCACAACCAACAACCCCAAACACCAGCATTCAAAGCACTTAATCCCCCCCACGATCCACCGCGGAAATTCCCCTCGCACTCGCAGCAACCATCCCCATCCCCATCCCATCCCCGCCCCGCCCCCGCCCCCGTGCCCGTGCCCGTGCCCGTGCCCGATCCGCCGGAACCGGAACCGGATCCGGCACCGGATCCGGCCACGGTCACGGTCGCGGCCACGGTCGCGGCCACGGTCGCGGCCACGGTCGCGGCCACGGTCACGGTCGCGGTCACGGTCGCCGTCGCGGCCGCCGTCGCGGCCGCGGTCCCCGCCTCCGCCTCTACTCCTCCCGCTTCCCCTTCCTCTTCGCCCCCGGCTTCCCGATCCCTCCGCCACCCCCGCCGCCTCCGCCCTCCCCGCGCATCGCCTTCTTCAGCTCATCCAGCTCCCTCCGCATCGCCGCCAGCTGATCTCCCGTATCCCCCGCCGACGGCGGCGGCGCCGCGGACGGCCCCGCCGGCGGTGGCGGCTCGGCCTCGTACGCCGACGGCGGCGGCCCACCGCCCCCCGGCCCGCCAAACCCCGGCCCGAAGCCCGGGAATCCCCCGAACTGCGCCACCTGCGCGAACGGCGACTGCATCCACATCCGCGTCAGCGCGTCCGTCGCGCCCAGCGGCACGCGCATCAGCGGCGACGCCTGCGCGATCGACTGCACCCCGCGCTTCGCCGTCAGGTACATCTCGAGCGCCGACGTCACGTAGCGCCCGAAGAACTCGACCAGGGCGTCGTCGTCGAGGCGGATCAGCTGCGTCAGCAGCCCGACCGGCAGCGCCCGCGCGGCGTGCGCGTTCTCGATCACCAGCTGCGCCAGCGTCGCCTGCGTCAGGTCCTCGTTGGTCTTGGCGTCGACGACGCGCACGTCGATGCCGCGCTTGATCGCCGCCGCCAGCTCCTCCTGGGTGATGTAGCGACTCTCGCCGGTGTCGTAGAGCCGGCGGTTGCCGTACTTCTTGATCAGGACTGGCACCCGCGCACGGTAGCCCCCTGCCGACCGCCGATCAAGCCACGGCTATGTTGCATCGCAATATTCCGGTTGACACCGCCGCTGGCGACGCGTAGGTTGACGCCCGTTCGCACCCTCGCCATGCGCCAAATTGCTGCACAGCACCATCTCGCCCTGGCCGCCGTCCTGGCCCTCGCCGCGGCGTGCTCGACCTCGGATCCCGATCGCTGCGATCTGGCGACCGACTGTCCCTCGGGCTACTGCCGCGCCGATCACACCTGCGCGCCGGTCGACGAGGCCGACGCCGGGACCGACGGCACCGCCGGCGGCCCCGACGCGGCGCTGGGCTGCCAGCCCGATCACGACGGCACCCTCACCCGCGCCGAGCTGCCGATGATGGCGGGCCAGACCGCGCGCTTCCGCATCGCCACCGACGCCACGATCGACAGCGCCGGCCAGCAGGGCGCGGGCGGCGCGCGCACCTGGACCCTCGCCGGCGGCCTGCCCGGAGATCAGGACGTCACGACCACGCTCATCGCGCCGACCGGCCAGTGGTGGGCCGCCACGTTCCCGACCGCCTCCTACGCCGCGCGGCTGTCGATCGACAGCACGCTGCTCGGCGTCATGCGCCTCGACGCCAGCGGCCTCGCGCTGCTCGGCGTGGTGTCGCCCGAGGCCGGCCTCACCCGCACCGAGCTCACCTACGATCCGCCGGTGCCGCTGCTGCCGACGCCGCTCGGCCCGTCCGCCAGCTGGACCACGTCGTCGACGGTGTCGGGCCTCGCGGTCGGCGTCGCCAGCTTCTACAGCGAGCGCTACCAGGCGCGGGTCGACGCCGTCGGCACGATGACCACGCCGTTCGGCGCGTTCCCGGTGCGGCGCATCGCCACCGATCTGACCCGCACCGTCGGCGCCGCGATCACCACCAAGCGCACCTTCGGCTTCGCCGCCGAGTGCTACGGCACGGTCGCGACGATGACCTCGCAGGACTACGAGACCGCCAGCGAGTTCACCAGCGCCGCCGAGGTGTGGAGGCTGATCCCGTGACCTTGCGGGCGTTGTGCGCCGCAGCGCTCCTGGCGCTGGCGGCGTGCCCGTCGTTCCACGCCGGGCCGCTGCCCGGCGCGCCCGCCGACGCCACCTTCGCCGACGTCGACGGCGTCCACCTGCGCTACCGCGCGGTCGGCTCGGGCCCGACGGTGGTCATGCTGCACGGCTACGGCGCGTCGCTCGACCTGTGGCGCCCGGTGCAGGACGCGCTGGCCGCGCACCACCGCGTGATCGCGGTCGACCTCAAGGGCTTCGGCTGGAGCAGCCGCCCGGCCGGTGACTACTCGCCCGCCGCCGAGGCGACGCTGGTGTGGCACCTGCTCGATCAGCTCGGCGTCGATCAGGTGTCGGTCGTCGGCCACTCGTGGGGCTCGTCGGTGAGCCTGGCGATGGTGCTGGCGCAGCCGGCCCGGGTGCGCCGCATCGCGCTGTACTCGGCCTACGTCTTCGACGCGCAGCTGCCCAGCTTCTTCCGCTGGGCCCAGGTCGACGGCATCGGCGAGCTCCTGTTCGCGATCAACTACCGCAACAACGTCGAGGAGCGGATCGGCCTCGCCTACCACGACCCGCGGTTCGTCACCCAGGCGCGCGTCGACCACGTGCTGGCCGAGCTCGATCGCCCCGGCACCACCGCCGCCGCGCTCGCCGCCGCGCGCGGCCAGCACATGGGCGCGATGGAGCGCCGCTACCACGAGATCACCCAGCCGACGTTGCTCCTGTGGGGCGACGATGATCTGGTCACGCCGCTGCGCTTCGGCCAGCGCCTGGCCGGCACGCTGCCCGACGCCACGCTCAAGGTCTACCCCGCCTGCGGCCACATCCCGATGGTCGAGGCGGCCACCGCCACCACCCGCGATCTGGTCCGGTTCCTCGACGCCGATCGCGCGCCAGTCGACGAGCCGGCCGCGCCCGCCGCGCCCGCCGTCGACGCCGGCGACGCCCCCGAGGCGACGCCGTGACCCGCGCCGCCGCCGCCCTCGCGCTCGCGCTCGCGGTCCCGGCCGCGCACGCCGACGAGCCGCCGCCGGACAGCGGCCTCGACGCGATCGACACGCTGGCGCCCGGCGCGGTGCCCGACCTGGCGGCGCTGGGCGTCGAGCTGACGCCGCGCGCGTTCGCGCAGCCCAGCGAGCACACGCGCGTCGAGCTGCACGGCTACCTGCGCATCCGCGAGGAGGCGCTCGTCAACCTCGACCTCGATCGCGGCCTGACGCCGTCGGGCGCGCCGCTGTTCCCGGTGCCGCTCGCCGGCGGCCAGGTGCTCGACGGCGGCGATCTGCGCGCGCGCACCGACCTCGCGATCTACCCGCCGGGCGCCGGCGTCGCGATCAAGGCCCGGATCGATCTGCTCGACAACCTCGGCTGGGGCGCGACGCCCGAGGTCGGCACCGGCCGCGCGCCGACGCCCGCCGCGTCACCCGGCCAGGCCGCGTTCACCGCGATCGCGGTCAAGCGGGTGTGGGGCGAGGTGCTGACGCCGCTCGGCATCCTGGCCGCCGGGCGCATGGGCGCGCACTGGGGCCTGGGCATGAGCGCCAACGGCGGCGACTGCGAGGAGTGCGACGGCGGCGACGCGGCCGATCGCCTCGCGCTGGTCACGCCGATCGCCGGTCACTACCTGGCGGTGGCCTACGATCTGTCGGCGTCGGGGCCGTTCCGCCCGCGCGCCAGCGGCACCCGCGCCGTCGATCTCGAGCCGTCCGACGACGTCACCACCGTCACCGCCGCCTGGATGCGGGTCAAGACGCCGGCCACGCGCCTGCGCCGCGCCGCCGCCGGGCTCGGCACGTTCGAGTACGGCGCGTTCGTCTCGCACCGCTGGCAGGACCGCGACGTGCCCGCCGACTACCTGCCCACCGCCGGCGCCGCGTCGACGATCGGCCCCGACGATCTGATGGTGCGCGGCTTCACCGCCACCAGCGTCGGCGGCTGGGCCCGCATCCAGGGCCCGCGGCTGCGGCTCGAGGCCGAGGGCAGCTACGCCCACGCCCGGGTCGATCAGCCGTCGCTGGTGCCCGGCGTGCTGCTCGATCAGGCGGCCACCTCCGATCAGTTCGGGCTGGCGTTCGAGAGCGAGGCCGCGGTCGGCCGGCACCGGCTCGGCCTCGACGCCGGCGTCGCCAGCGGCGACGACGCGCCCGGCTTCGGCGCGTTCCCGATCCCCGGCGCGCCCAGCCCGCGCCCCGGCGACCTCGACGGCCCGCAGGCCGATCCGCCCGGCGACACCACCGTCGACAACTTCCGCTTCCACCCCGACTACCACGTCGATCGCATCCTGTTCCGCGAGATCATCGGCACCGTCACCGACGCCGCGTACGTCCGACCGCACGCGCGGCTCGAGCTGGCCGACCTCGGCCACGCCCGCATCGAGGCCTCGGTCGCGTTGATCGCCTCGTGGGCCATGAGCGCGACCTCGACGCCCAGCGGCGCGCAGTTCCTCGGCGTCGAGGTCGACCCCAGCCTCACCTACCGCGGCGACAGCTTCCGCGTCGCGCTCGACTACGCGGCGCTGGCGCCGGGCGCCGCCTTCGACAACCCGGAGACCGGCGCCACCGCCAGCGCCGCCCAGCTGGTGCGCCTGCGCCTGGGGTTCCACTACTGATGCGCGCCCTCGCCTGCACCCTGCTCGCGCTCGCCGCCTGCGGCGAGAACGCCACCCCGGTCGGCGATCCCGCGCCGCCGTTCGCCGCGTCGTGCGTGCCCGATCTCGACGGCGCGCTCACCGCCGCCGAGCTCCCGGTCGTGCTCGATCAGCCGCTGACCTTCCGCGTCGGCGAGAACGTCGCGGTCGATCTGGCCGGCCGCGGCACCGGCGCCGATCGCCAGTGGGACTGGAGCGCCGACACCGCCGGCGACGCGCTGCGCGATCAGATCGCGGTCGCGCTCGACGATCAGTGGTACGCCGGCAGCTTCCCCGGCGGGCGGTTCGTGCTGGCGGTCGACGCCACCACCGACGGCGTCTACGCCGCCGACGACCGCGGCCTGTACCTGCTGGGGCTGGCGTCGCACGACGAGGCGCCGGCCGGCGGCAAGACGCTCCTGCCCTACGCCGCGCCGGTCGCGGTGCTGCGCCTGCCGGTCGCGGCCGGCGATCGCTGGACCGAGACCGCGACGATCACCGGCGGCACGCTGCGCGGCCTGCCGTACAACGGCACCGACACCTACGCGATCAGCGCCGACGCGCGCGGCGAGCTGCACCTGCCGTACGTGCGGTTCACCGACGCGCTGCGCGTGCGCACCACCGTCACCAGCACCCCGGCGGTCGGCGGCGCGTCGGTCGTCGTCCGCCAGACCCAGTTCTTCTCCGAGTGCTTCGGCGAGATCGGCCGCGCCACCAGCCGGCCCGGCGAGCCCGCCGACGACTTCACCACCGCCGCCACGCTGCGGCGGCTTGCACTGTGACCGACGAGGGTCTTTCGCAAAGACCCTCCCCCACAAGACGTGGGGCCCCCACCCGAAACGCGAGACATGTTGGAGCGAACGATGAACCTCTGGGATCAATGGAAGAAGGGCTTCGCCGCGTGGGAGTCCACCACCGCGGCGTACATGGAGCAGGTCATGGCCAACCCGGCCGTGCTCGGCCCCGCCGGCCAGATGCTGACGCTGGCGATGAAGACCAAGGCCGCCACCGACAAGGCGACCGCCGCGTGGTGGGCCGCGATGGGCCTGCCGACCCGCCGCGACCAGGAGCGGTCGCTGCACAAGCTCAACCAGCTCGAGAGCCGGCTCGCCGATCTCGAGGAGCAGCTCGCCGAGGCGCGCAGCGCGCAGTAGCGCAGGCAGGAGGCCGCCGTGGACGTCGAACACCTCGTCACCCCTCGCCCGGCGCCGTGCGCCGTGCTCGATCACGTCGCGACCCGCGGCGATCGCGTGCGCTTCCGCGTGCGCCAGCCCGACGGCTCGTGGCTGCCGGTCACCTGGCGCGCGTTTGCCCAGCAGATCCGCGCGGTCGCCGCCGGCCTGATCGGCCGCGGCATCGGCCGCGGCGACTGCGTCGCGGTGTTCGGCACCAACTCGGTGGCGTGGGCCGCCGCCGCGCTCGGGGTCCAGGCCGCCGGCGCGACGATGGTGCCGATCTACCCGGCGTCGACCGGCGAGGCCGCGCGCTACGTGCTCGAGCACGCCGAGGTCACCACCGCGTTCGTGTCGACCGCGCAGCGCCCGGCGCTGACCGCGGCCGGCCTCGACGTGCGGGCGATCGGCCTGGACGACGGCACCTGGGCCGACTTCGTCGCCGGCGGCGAGCACTCCGACCGCCTCGACCCCAGCGTCGTCGACCGTCGCGTCGCCAGCATCGCGCTCGACGACGTCGGGCTGATGCTCTACACCAGCGGCACCTCGGGGCCGCCCAAGGGCGTGCCGCTGTCCCACGCCAACGTCGGCATCAACGGCGCCGACTGGCTGCGCTCGAACGCGCCGCTCCTGGCGCCCGACGACCGCGACCTCCTGTGGCTGCCCTTCTCGCACATCTTCGGCTGGGGCGAGCTGTGCAGCGGCAACATCATCGGCTGGGAGAGCTGGATGTGCTCGCCGGCCGAGGTCATGACGGTGTTCCCCGAGGTCGCGCCGCACGTCTTCCTCAGCGTGCCCGCGTACTGGGAGAAGCTGACCCGCGCCGTCGACGCCGCGGCCGGCACCGACGCCACCGCCGATCGCGAGACCCGGCGCGCGTCGTTCCGCGCCATCACCGGCGGCAACCTGCGGTTCGCGCTGTCGGGCGGCGCCGGCCTCAAGCGCGAGATCAAGGAGCAGCTGAAGGAGCTGGGCCTGGTCGTCATGGAGGGCTACGGCCTCACCGAGACCTCGCCGACGCTCACGCTCAACCGCCCCGATCGCTACCGCTTCGACTCGGTCGGCCTGCCGCTGCCGTCGCTCGAGCTCAAGCTGGCCGACGACGGCGAGATCCTGGCCCGCGGCCCCAGCGTGTTCCGCGGCTACCACAAGGACCCCGACGCCACGGCCCGCGCGTTCACCGCCGACGGCTGGTTCCAGACCGGCGACGTCGGCCGCTTCACCGACGACGGCTTCCTGCAGATCGTCGATCGCAAGAAGGACATCCTGGTCACCGCCGGCGGCAAGAACGTCCCGCCGGTGAACATCGAGGCGCGGTTCGTCAACGACCCGGCGATCGAGCGGGTCGTGGTCTACGGCGACGCCCGCCCGTACCTGGTGGCCGCGGTGTGGGTCGCGCCGAGCGTCGCCGCCCCCGAGCGCGCCGCCGCCGTCGCCGCCGCGGTCGAGCGGGTCAACGCCCAGCTGGCGAAGTTCGAGACCATCAAGAAGTTCTGGATCTGCGACGAGGCGCTGACCGTCGAGTCGGGGCTGTTGACCACGTCGCTCAAGCTGCGCCGCAAGGCGGTGTACGATCGGTACCGGGACCGCTTCGAGAGCCTGTACAGCTGAGTCTGATGCCGCCGCGCCGCCCCCCCGGGATCCTGTCGTCGCTCATGGCCCTGGCCGAGCGCGTGCGGACCGGTCCGCCCAAGGTCGGCCAGACGCCGGCCGACGAGGTCTGGCGCGAGAACAAGTGGCGGCTGCTGCGCTACCGGCCGACGGTGGCCAAGGCCGATCGCTGGCGCACGCCGATCCTGCTCGTGCCGTCGCTGATCAACCGCTACTACGTGCTCGACCTGGCGCCCGGCCGCAGCTTCGTCGAGCACCTGGTGGCCGCCGGCCACGACGTCTTCATCATCGACTGGGGCACGCCGACCGCCGAGGATCGCTTCCTCACGTTCGACGACATCTGCCATCGCTACCTCGGCCGCGCGGTGCGCAAGACCGCGGCGTTCGGCCCCGACGGCGTGTGCCACGTGCTCGGCTACTGCCTGGGCGGCACGCTGGCGACGATCTACACCGCCGCCGAGCCGGCCCACGTCGCGTCGCTGGTCGCGCTGGCCGCGCCGATCGACTTCGATCACGGCGGCATCCTCGCCACCTGGACCCGCAGCCCCGGCTTCGACATCGACGCGCTGATCGACGGTTTCGGCAACGTGCCGTGGCCGCTGATGCAGGCCAGCTTCCACATGCTCAAGCCGACCGCCAACCTGGCCAAGCTGGTCGGCCTGCTCGATCGCGCCTGGGACGACGAGTTCCTCGACGGCTTCCTCGCCACCGAGCGCTGGGGCAACGACAACGTGTCGTTCCCCGGCGAGTGCTACCGCCGCTACATCGGCGACCTCTACCGCGACAACGCGCTCATGCGCGACACGATGCGGCTGGGCGGCAAGCCGGCGCGGCTGGGCGACATCGACTGCCCGACCCTCGCGGTGACCTTCGGCCACGATCACATCGTGCCCACCGCCGCCGCCACCGCGCTGCTCGATCGGATCAGCTCGCCCGACAAGGCCCAGCTCCACCTGAGCGGCGGCCACGTCGGCGCGGTGGTCTCGCGCAAGGCCGCCGCCGGGCTGTGGCCCCAGCTCAGCCGCTGGTGGGCCGCCCGCGACACCGACGCCGCGCGCGGCCTGGGCGACGACGCCAGCGACGACGTCGACGCCGAGCCGGCCGCCGCGCCCGCGGCGACGCCCGCGCCCTAGAAGGCTCATCGCCCCGCGGTCAGCCCGGCCACCAGCGCCGCGCCGTCGAGCCGCTTGCGCTTGTGATCGAAGCGCAGCGCCGCGACCGCCAGCCACCCGGCCGGCGCGAGCCCCGCCGGACCGGTCAGGATCTCCCACGGTCCGTCGAGCGGCGCCGCGGCGCCGCGCCAGACCTGGTACCGATCGTCGTACTCGTCGCGCGCGTCGTCGAACTCGCACGCCAGCACGTAGCGGATGCCGTCGACGATCGCGACCACGTGCCGCGGCACATCGTGGTAGCCGCGGTGCACGTAGGGCACCCAGGTCGCGCGCGTCTCGCCGGCATCCATGCGCGCACCGTAGCGCGCGGCCCGCGCTCGGGCGATCCTGCCGGCATGTCCGCTCCCGCCGCGTTCCGCCCGGTCAGCCGCTCGCGCACCACGATGGCCGAGATGATGATCCCGGCGTACGCCAACTTCGGCGGCAAGATCCACGGCGGCATCATCCTGGGGCTGATGGACAAGGTCGCGTACGCGTGCGCCAGCAAGCACGCCGGCCGCTACTGCGTGACGGTCAGCGTCGACGGCGTCGACTTCAAGGCGCCGGTCGAGGTCGGCGAGCTGGTGTCGCTGCGGGCGTCGGTCAACTACGTCGGCCGCACGTCGATGGTGGTCGGCATCCACGTCGACGCCGAGGACGTCGCCACCGGCGCGGTCCGCCACACCAACACCTCGTACTTCACGATGGTGGCCAAGGACGCCGACGGCCGCCCCGCCGAGGTCCCCGGCCTCGAGCTCGAGACCAAGGACGACGTCCGCCGCTTCCTCGAGGCCATCACCCGCCGCGAGCTGCGCGCCCGCTACAAGGACGAGCTCGACAACACCCGCACCACGCTCGCCGTCGCCGCCGAGCTGCCGCGGCTCGCCGCCGAGCGCTGCCGGCTGGCCGCCGGCCTCACGCCGTGACCGCCGCCGCGGCGCGCGGGCGCGCCTCGGCCGTGACCTCGCTGGCGAAGATCTCCCGCTCGGTCTTCGCCACGACGCGATCCTTGCTGGTCTCGGCGTCCATGAAGTCGCGCGGCAGGTGGCCGGGGCGGGTCAGCCGGCAGTACAGGTTGAACAGCCCGTTGAAGCGGGCCAGCATCTCGGGCGCCGGGCGCGGCAGGTAGAAGCCGGCGCGCTCCGACAGGTGCGCCACCTTGCGCAGCACCGAGCCGGCGAACTCGAACGCGTCGATGCCCAGGATCGCCAGGTCCTCCTCGAGCAGCAGGATCAGCGGCAGGGTCGGCAGCGCCATCCGCAGCCGGCGGCGCCGCGCGAAGAAGCCGCGCTGCTGGCGCTTGGTCAGCGGGAACTCCTTCAGGTAGTTCATCGGCAGCGCGGTGTGGCGCGACTCGTCGAGGTGGAACAGCCGCAGGATCTCCAGGCCCGGCAGGTGGGCCAGCGCGCCGAAGATCGACAGCGCGATCGTCTCGACCAGCACGTTCATGCCGTAGAACTTCTCGAGGCCGTCGGCGGCCAGCACGCCCTCGAGCAGCAGGTACTCCCACGCGCTCTGCCGCGGCACCGGCACGCCGAACGCCGCGACCAGCTCGCGCATCACGACGAAGTGCTTGGCCTCCTCGAGCACCTGCATCGTCACCGCGGCCTTGGCGCCGCTCGAGCGCACGTCGCGCAGGTTCGACGCCGACACCAGCCAGGCGTAGGCCTCGCCGTGGCCGATCGCCGACAGCACGTTGACGATCGCCTGCTTCTGGCGCGGCGTGTAGTGGCGGTCGAGCTCGGCCTTGAACTCGGCCGACGTCAGCCGCGCCCGCACCTGCTGCTCGGCCGGCGAGGTCGCGAGGTCGGCCATCTCGCGCAGCGCCTGCTCGGCGGCGCCCAGGTCGTGGAACGTCGACCACGGCGCCGCGGCCTCGGCCTTCCACAGCAGGCGCAGGCTCTTGTCGTAGTGCTTGCGGCGCATCTCGTCGTTGGCGCCGCCGACGAACTGGTAGTGCTCGTCGTCGTAGTCGGCGACGCGGCCGCCGAGGCCGAGCCGGCCCAGCACGCGGTCCTTGCCGCGGACGACGCGGTTGAGCACGGCCTCGACGCGGCGGTTCCAGGTCACGGCGCGCGGGTTGATCGGTAGCTCGGCGATCTGCATGGTCCCCCCGGACGTGAAGTCCGTTTCATGTTCAGGGATCACCTCCGGCTCCGACTTGACGATGGTCAAGTCGGCCGCGACTCCCGCGCGACCGTCGCGGGCGCCGGTCGGGCCAGCCACCGGGTCGCCACCGCCGTCGCCGCGAACAGCGCCAGCGCCAGCGCGCTGCCGATCGCGCCGCTCCGCCGCAGGCCGTGCCATGCGCCGAGGTCGCCGGCGACCCGCGCGACCAGCCCCAGGTGCAGAAGCGCCAGCGGTGCGTACAGCGCGGGGGTGAAGCGCACGTCGAGCCGCGCCACCGCCGGCAAGATGATCGGCGCGTGGGCGAACACCATCGACAGGACGTAGCCGATGAAGACGCCGTGCAGCGCGGCGTCGTACGTCGGCCCCGCGGGGGGCAACACGACCGCCGCCAGGAACACGCCGGTGGCGAGCAGCCACGCCGCGCCAGCCAGCACGCCGGTCGCCGCGAACGCCGGCAGCCCGGCGCGACGCACCAGGCGACGCGCCAGATCGAAGCGCAGCTGCCACACGGCGATCAGCGCCAGCACCGGGCCGAGGGCGCGGCTGAGCGCGGGCCAGTCCGCAACCGCGATCGCCACCGCCGCCAGCAGCACGGCGAGCACCAGCAGCGCCCGCGCGGCCCACCGCGGCGTCGGGGCCAGCCGCGATAGCTCGAGGCGCTCGGCGACGATCGTCAGCACGAAGTACGCGATCCAGGTCGCGACGATCTGGAACGGCGGTGCGCCGCGCGCCCAGCGCAGCGCGCCGTAGGCCAGCACCACCGTGCCCAGCAACATCAGCCAGGTGAAGGTCGCGGGCTGGCGGCGCACGATCGCGGCGTTGAGCGCGACCAGCGCGACCAGCGCCGCCACGGTCAGCCAGCGCCCGTCGGCGAACCCGGCGAGCATCGCCACCGCGCCGGCGGCGCCGAGCGCGGGCGCAGCCAGCCCCCACCCACGCCCCAGCGCCACCGCGCGCTCGAGCGCGATGACCGTCCCGAACCCGCCGAGCACCAGCAGCGGCCCGTGGTCGACCAGGTAGCGCGGGCCCCACCCCACCAGCACGCCCAGCCGGGCCAGCCCGGCGAGCACGCCGGTGACCAGCGTCACCGCGACGATGATCAGCAGCCCGCGGCGCGCCAGCAGCGCGCGCCGGCCGACGGTCGGCGCTACGCGCTCCACCCGAGGAGCTCCTTGGCCGCCGGCGACATGCGGTCGGGCGACCACGGCGGCTCCCACACCAGCTCGACGTGGACCGCGCCGATCCCCGGGATGGCCCGCAGCCGGGTGGTCGCGTCCTCGAGGATCTGCTCCCCCAGCGGGCACGCAGCGGTGGTCATCGTCAGCTGCACCGCGACGTCGGCGGCGGCGACCTCGACGCCGTACACCAGCCCGAGCTCGACCACGTCGAGGCCGATCTCGGGATCGATCACCTCGCGCAGCGCGGCCTCGACCCGATCGCGCAACGCCTGGTCAGCCATGAGACGCCTCGGCCGCGACGAGCGCCGCGATCCCGCGCCGGACATGGACCGGCAGGACCGCGCGCCGGTAGTCGGCGTCGTACGGCAGGTTGGGCAGGGGCTTGCACTGCGCGGCGACCAGCGCGGCGATCGCGTCGGCGGTCGCGGGGTCGTCGAGCCGTCGGCCGCGCACGGGCTCGAGCTTGCGCACGGCTTTCGGCGTCGCCGCCAGCGCGCCGACCACCACCCGCGCGCCGACGATCGGCGCGGCGATCGCGTCGTCGGCGAGATCGAACCGCATCGCGATCGAGATCAGCGGGAAGTCGATGCTCTTGCGCACCGTCCACTTCACGTAGGTCTCGCGGCGCGGCCCCGGCGCCAGCGGCACGCGGATCTCGGTGGCCAGCTCGCCGGCGGCGCGGCCGGTGTGGGCGGTGCCGTCGGCCCGGTAGTAGTCGGCCAGCGCGACGGTGCGCGCACCCGCCGGCCCGTGCAGCGTCAGCGTCGCGTCGAGCGCGACCAGCACCGGCGCGCAGTCGCTGCTCAGCGCCGCGACGCAGGTCTGCCCGCCCGGCACGACGTGGCAGCGATCGCCGTGCGACTTCAGGCACCCGCCCAGCGCCTCGCGCCACAGCGGCGTCTGGTTGACGTAACGACAGCGGGTGTCGAGGTGCAGGTTGCCGCCCAGCGTGCCGAGGTTGCGCAGCGTCGGCCCCGCGACCAGGCCCGCCGCGCGGGCCAGGCTGGGCGCGTGGGTCCGCACCAGCGGGTGCTCGGCGAGGTCGGCCAGCACGACGCCGGCGCCGACACACAGCGCGCCGTCGCGCAGCTCGACGTGCCGCAGCGGCAGCCGGCTCAGCTGCACCAGCACGGTCGGCGCGCCCAGCCGGTGCTTGAGGTTGGGCAAGAGATCGGTCCCGCCGGCGATCGGCCGCGCGCCGGGCTCGGCCAGCGCCGCCACCGCCTCGGCGATCGTCGTCGGCGACGCGACGCGGAAGCCGGGCAGCCGCAGCATCAGCGCACCTCCGCGAGCGCTCGCCGCTTGTGCGGGGCCAGCGCGCCCGCCGCCTCGCGGGCGGCCCGGGCCTGCAGCGCGGCCAGGAGCTGCGGCGGCCCGAACGGCGTGCGGCGCAGGCGCACCCCGACCGCGTCGTAGATCGCCGCGGCGATCGCCGGGATGATCGGGTGCAGCGGCCCCTCGCCGGCCTCCTTGGCGCCGTACGGTCCCTGGGCGTCGGGGTGCTCGACGATCAGCGCGTGGATCGCCGGCGTGTCGAGCGCGGTCGGCAGCCGGTAGTCGAGCAGGCTGGGCGCCGCGACCACGCCGCCGTGGGCGCCGTCGACCGTGTGGGCCTCCATCAGCGCCTCGGCCAGGCCCATGTAGACCGAGCCCTCGATCTGGCCTTCGACGATCCGCGGCGACAGCGCCTTGCCGCAGTCGTGGGCCGCCCACACCGCGATCACCCGCACCTCGCCGGTCGCGACGTCGACCTCGACCTCGGCAACGTGGGCGGTGAACGAGTACGCCGGCGACGCGCCGATCGTGCCGCCGCGGTACGCGCCGTGGCGATCCCGCGGCGTGTCGTAGCTGCCGGCGGCGGTGAGCAACCCGTGCTTGGCCTCGGCCCAGTGGAACGCCTCGGTCAGCGGCACCCGCCGCGCCGGATCGGTCTGATCGATCGCCTGGCGCTCGACCAGCGACACCTGCCCCGGGGCGATGCCCCAGCGCGCCGCCACCACCTCGACCACCTTGGCGCGCAGCGCCCGCGCCGCCGCCAGGCACGCGTTGCCGACCATCAGCGTCACCCGCGAGCTGTACGCGCCCAGATCGACCGGACACAGATCGCTGTCGGCGGCGAGCACCCGGATGTCGGCGAGGTCGAGGCCCAGCTCCTCGGCGGCGATCACCGCGACCATCGTGCTCGAGCCCTGGCCGATGTCGTTGGCGCCGGTGAACACCCGCGCCCGGCCCGAGCGATCGAGCGTGATCTGCACCGACGCCTGGGGCAGCTCGGTCGGGTAGATGCAGTAGTTGGTGCCGCTGATGTACGTCGAGCCGGCGACGCCGAGCCCGCGGCCGTGGGGCAGCGCCGGGCGACGCGCCTTCCACCCCGACGCCGCCTCGACCCGGTCGAGGCACTCGAGGAAGCCGCACGACCCGATCGCGAACTCGTTGACGGTGCGGGTGTCGGCGCCCAGGAAGTTGCGCCGGCGCAGCTCGATCGGATCGAGGCCCAGCTCGACCGCGGCCTGATCGAGCTGGCTCTCGAGCGCGAACCGCGGCTGGACGCTGCCGTGGCCGCGCTTGGGCCCGCACGCCGGCTTGTTGGTGTAGGCGCGGGTCGAGTCGAACCGGAACGCCGGCAGGCGGTACGGCGCCCCGAGCAGCTGCCCCGAGTAGTACGTCGTCACCAGGCCGAAGCTCGAGTAGGCGCCGCCGTCGATGATCGTGCGCGCGTCGACCGCGGTGATGTGGCCCTCGCGATCGAAGCCGGTCGCGTAGCGCATCGCCATCGGGTGGCGGCCGCGGTGCGCGAGGAACACCTCCTCGCGGGTGTACAGGAACTTCACCGGCCGGCCGGTGCGGATCGCCAGGAGCGCGGCGCAGAACTCCAGATCGAACGGCTCGCTCTTGCCGCCGAACGCGCCGCCCAGCGGCGGCTGGATGACCCGGATGCGGTGGGCCGGCCAGCCCAGCACCTTGGCCAGCTCGCGGTGCAGGTAGTGGGAGACCTGCGTCGCCGACCACACCGTCAGCACCCCGCCGCCGTCGACCGTGGCCAGCGCGCAGTGCGGCTCGATCGCCGCGTGGGTCGAGCCCTCGAAGAAGTAGTCCTCGGCGATCACCACCGGGCTGGCGGCGAGCGCCGCGTCGACGTCGCCGAACGCCAGGTCGACGTGCTTGGACAGGTTGCCGGCCCTGGCGTACGGGTTGATCGTCACGTCGGTCGCGGCCAGCGCCTCGACCGGATCGTAGATCGCGCGCAGCACCTCGTACTCGACGCGGATCGCGTCGCACGCGGCGATCGCGGCGTCCTCGTCGTTCGCCGCCACCGCGGCGACGCCGTCGCCGACGTGGCAGACCTTGGCCACCGCGAGGGCGTTCTCGTCGGGCGTCCACGGGATCACGCCGTACGGCGTCGGCAGATCGGTGCCGGTGATCACCGCGTGCACGCCGGGCAGCGCCAGCGCCGGCGCCGCGTCGATCGCGACGATCCGCGCGTGGGCGTGGGGCGAGCGCTTGATCCGCCCGTGCAGCATGCCCGGCAGCTTGAGGTCGTCGGCGTAGCGCGCGACGCCGCGCATGCGATCGACCGCGTCGACCTTGCGGTGCGCGCGCCCGACGACCTTGCCGTCACCCACCGCCGGCTCCGTGCATGCGCTCGCTGGCGGCCACCACCGCGTCGAGGATCTTGGTGTAGCCGGTGCAGCGGCACAGGTTGCCGGCGAGCGCCGCCGCCGCCTCGTCGCGCGTGACCGGGCGGCCGGCGCGGCGCAGGTAGGCCTCCGCGGCCATCACGATGCCAGGCGTGCAGAACCCGCACTGCGCGGCGACCGCGTGGTCGAAGGCGTCGAACAGCGGGTGCAGCGCCGGGCCGCGCAGGCCCTCGACCGTGGTGACCGCGCGCCCGTCGGCGGCGCTCCCCAGCACCAGGCACGCCGGCACCGCCCGCCCGTCGAGCTGCACCGTGCACGCCCCGCAGTCGCCCTTGTCGCAGCCTTGCTTGGTGCCGATCAGATCCAGCCGGTAGCGCAGCACCTCGAGCAGCGTCCAGTGCGGCGGCGCGGCCACCGCCACGGGCTCGCCGTTGAGCTGGAAGCGCACGGTCACGTCATCAGCCATGGGCCCTCCGAGGACTCGCTGCGGCGTACCGCGTCATGGGACTTTTGCGCAAGGCGCGCGCGCGGCGCGGCGCACCGGCGCAAGCGCTGCAGGTCGTTCGCCCGGCCGTCACCGATGGGCCTGGAGCGTGGCCACCAGGGCGTCGCGGTCGGCCGCGGGGAGGCGCGCGTCGAGCACCCCGTAGAGCAGCGCCTCCTCGCGCGCGGTGTGGTCCGACAACACCGCCACCATCGCCTCCTGCTCGGCGTCGAACCCGTCGCGGTCGTCGCGCATCGCGGCGTCGATCATGCCGGCCAGGTGGTGCTCGATGGCGCGGTGCTCGTCCCGCATCACGACGGTCGGTCCGTCAATCATCCCGGTGAGTTGTTCGAAGCGCGGGTAGACGACGTCGTCCTCGAGGTAGATGTGGCGTCGCAGCTCGAACGCGAAGTTCGACAGCTTCGGCCGGGCCTCGTTGAACCGCCGCGCCGACACCAGCTTGATCACCTCCAGCAACAGCAGATCCAGCCGATCGTGATCGAGCGACAGGTACTCGCTCACGCTGGGCTGGGAACTCGCGCCCCTCGCCATGTCCACCATGGGCCGACCCGTAGCAAGCGGCGTGCGCGCGGCATGCGGCCTGCACGCCGCTGACCTCGTGACGCCGATCAAGTCGGGGGAGATCACCAGCTGCTCGACCTGCCCGTGCGGTCAGGCGGCCGGGGTGCGGTTCGGTGGCCGCTGCCCGCTGGTCGACCGCAAGCGCCGCACCGACGAGACGATCTACCTCGAGGGCGATCTGGTGTCCTCGGTGTGGTTCGTCAAGCGCGGCACGGTCGTGCTGTCGCGCGCCGGCGAGGATGGGGTCGAGCACCCGCACGCGGTGCGCGGGCCGGGCACGTTCGTCGGCCTCGAAGGCCTGGTCCAGGCGACCTACGCCGACACCGCGCGCACCACCGAGCCCAGCGTGCTGTGCGGCATCAGCCGCGCGGCGGTCGACACCTGGTTCGGACCACGCGGCACGCCGGCGCGGATGGCGCTCGAGGTCACGCTGGCCACCAGCAGCGCGGCGGCGCCGCGGGCGGGCGCGGGGGCCGGGACGGCGGGGCCGCGCGGGGGGCGGGGGGGCCTCGCGCGGCCCGGGGCCGGTCACCCGCTGGCGCGGGGGGGGCTGGC
>JAEUJY010000100.1 GCA_016794525.1 Myxococcales bacterium | reverse complement strand
GGCGGCCCCGAGCGCGGCGGCCCCGAGCGCGGCGAGCGCCCGGCCCGCGACGCCGCGCCTCGCCCTGCCGCGCGCCCGACCGACGTCGACGCCGCCTGGGACGACGCCGACGACGACCACCTCGAGGCGCGGCCCGCGCGGCCCGCGGCCCCCGAGCCCGCCGACGACGACGGCCCCGCGCCGGCGATCACGCTGGCGGCGGACCTGCCCCTCGACCCGTGGGACGACCCCGATCCGTCGACCGCGGACCTGGCCGGCGTCGCGCCCGAGCGGCTCGGCGACGCGCTGGTCGACGTGGTCGGCGTGCGCCTGGCCGCCGCCGGCAAGGTGTTCTGGGCCGAGGCCAGCGGCGATCACGCCGTCGGCGATCGCGTGCTGGTCGAGGGCGAGCGCTCGACCCGCGTGGCCACCGTGGCGGTGGCGTCGACGCGGCGCGCGCTGCGCGATCGCCTGGGCCGCCGCGTGCTGCGCAAGGCCGACCCCGCGCCCGAGGCCGGCCACGGCGACGGCGGGCTGCTCCGGCTGGCCAAGGATCGCGCCGCGGCGCTGCGGCTGCCGATCAAGGTGTTCCGCGTCGAGTACGCGACGCCGCCCGGCGCCGGCGGGCGCGGCGGCAAGGCCAACCTGTACTTCACCAGCGACGAGCGCGTCGAGCTGCGCGAGCTGCTGCGCGACCTCGGGCAGGCCTCGGGCGCGCGCATCGAGCTGCGCCAGGTCGGCGCCCGCGACGAGGCCAAGCAGGTCGGCGGCATCGGCTCGTGCGGCCAGGAGCTGTGCTGCTCGACGTGGCTGCCCGAGTTCGTGCCGGTGTCGATCAAGATGGCCAAGGATCAAGGCATGGTGCTGTCGCCGACCAAGGTGTCGGGGCAGTGCGGCCGCCTCAAGTGCTGCCTGGTCTACGAGCAGGCCACCTACGCCGAGCTGCGCAAGGGCCTGCCCAAGCTCGGCAAGCGGGTCATCACCGCCCAGGGCGAGGGCCGCGTCGTCGAGGTCGACGTCATCCGCCAGCGCGTGCGCGTCGCGTTCGGCCCGGGCGAGTCGCAGATGATGCCCGCCGCCGAGGTCAAGCCGATGTTCCCGCCGCAGGGCAAGCCCGGCGCGCCGGTCGCGGGGCCCGACGCCGAGCCCGACGACGAGCCCGACGAGCCGGCCGAGGAGCCGGTCGTCGACGGCACCGCGCCGCCGGACGATCCGTCGCTGACCTAGCAGGCTGCTGAGAATCGGTGCGAAGCGCCGGTTCACAGCAGCCCTGCTCCCCGTGCCCGTGCCCGTGCCCGGCAGGCCTCCGCTCTTCTCCGAGGAAGATCGCGGCGTCGAGACCGGATCGGGCACGGGCACGGGCACGGGCACGGGCACGGAGCAGGTTGACTTCGAACCGCCTCCGGCGTTTCTCAGCAACCTGCTAGCGGTCTCGCGACAGACCCGCCGGATCGCTCACCGCGCGAGCTTGGCGATGTGCACGCGGGCCTCGATGGCCAGCGACTCGAACAGGATGCCGATGCCGCGCGGCAGCGGCACCGGATCACCGAGCGCGTCGGCGATCTCGCAGTCCCGGGTGCGCACCCACAGCACCCAGCCGATCGCCTCGACCGCGCCGAAGTGCGGCAGGTCGAAGCCGACCCGCACCCGCGACAGGAGCGGCAGCGGCTCGCCGGCGATGAACGCGCCGTTGGTCGACAGATCGCGCACGATGCCGGGGCCGGTGCGGCCGACCGCGGCGCGATCGGCCTCGACCCGCTGGTACACGGCCTGGACCGTCGGGTGCAGAGCGACGTCGGGCTGGCCGATCGCCTCGATCAGCGCCGGCAGCGACACGGCCACGCGACGAGCGCGGCGTTGTTCGTGGGCCATCGGCTGCGATTGTACTCGCATTCGCGCGGTTGCCGACACCGCCAGGCGGTGCACAATCGCGTGATGCCCCCGCGCGCGTTCCGCTTCCGCCCGCGCATGCGCGCGCTCGCGCTGTCGGCGATGGCGCTGGCGGCGGGCCTGGGCGCGCTGGCCGCGCTCGCCGGCAACTGGGCGCTGGCGGCGCTGGCCGCGGTGGTGGCGCTCGGCGGCATCGGCTACCTGCGCTCGCCGGCGTGGCAGCTGGCGGTCACCGTCGACGACGACGGCCTCGAGGTCGGCAGCCCGGCGCGCCGGCGGTTCCGGCTGGCGTGGGGCGAGGTGGTGCGGGTGGTGGCGTCGCCGACCACCGGCACCTGCTTCGTCGACGGCGGATCCCCCGAGCGGTCGCTGCTGGTGCCGGGCGACGGCGCGCCGGCCGGCTACGACCTCGACGACAAGGCCGCGCTGTTCGCGACCATCCTGGCGCGGGTGCCGGCCGAGCGCGTCGAGACCGTGACCCGGCTGGACGCGCCGCGCGCGTGATGGTAGTCGGTGCCGATGTCCTGGTTCCCGGCCAGCCGCGCGATCACCACCGCCGCCGCGGTGCGCGATCTCACCGGCGCCCCGCCCCGGGCCCGGATCGTCGCCGCCCACGCGCTGGGTGACGTCGACGCCGGCGATCGCGACCGCGCCCGCGCGGCGCTGATCAAGGCGCTCACCGACGACCGCGGCGAGGTCCGCGCCGAGGCCGCGGCGTCGCTCGGCGCGCTGGGCGCCGGCCCCGGCGATCCCGACGACGCGGCGGTGGTGGCGGCGCTGGTGACCCGGCTGGCCGACGGCCTGCCCGAGGTGCGGCAAGGCGCCGCGAT
The DNA here is from genome assembly GCA_016794525.1 of Myxococcales bacterium. Taxonomy (GTDB): domain Bacteria; phylum Myxococcota_A; class Polyangia; order Haliangiales; family Haliangiaceae; genus UBA2376. The sequence continues at coordinate 6,366 of JAEUJY010000100.1, read as the reverse complement.
CGCGCTCGGCACGCTGGCCCACCCCGACGGCTTCGCGCCGCTGGTGGCGGCGCTGCGCGACGGCCCCGCCGACCTGCGCTTCCAGGCCGCGACCTCGCTGGTCGAGATCGATCGGATCGCCGCCTACGGCCCGCTGGTGGCGTCCTTGTCCGACGCGGATCCGCAGGTGCTGGCGGCGGTGGCGCTGGCGCTGGGCGCCACCGACGACGGCCGCGCCGCCGGCCACCTGGCCCGGCTGCTCGAGCACGCCGATCGCGGCGTGACCTTCGACGCCGCCTACGCGCTGGCCCAGCTCGGCGATCGCCGCGGCCGGACCCGGCTGTACGACGCCCTCGCCGACCGCGACCGCGCGTGGGACGCGATCGAGGTGCTCGAGCAGATCGAGGACCGCGACGCGATCGCGCCGCTGGCCCGCTGCCTGACCGACAAGAAGCTCACGCCGGAGATCGGCGTGCGGGCGGCGGCGGCGCTGCTGGCCCTCGACGGCGACCACGCCGGCGGCCGCGCCCACCTGGTGGCCGCGCTCGACCACCGCAAGCTGCCGGTGCGCGGGCTGGCGGTCGAGCAGCTGGCGCGGGTCGGCGGCGCCTGGGCCGACGCGCCGCTGGCCCGGCTGGCCGGGCGCTGGCGCGGTCGCGACCTCACCGACGCGATCGCCGAGGCCCGCGCCGCGATCGCCGCCCGCGGAGGTGCCGCGTGATCGAGCTGATCGACTCCCACGCCCACGTCGACGGCCCCGAGTTCGACGGCGACCGCGCCGACGTGCTGGCCCGGGCCCGGGCCGCCGGCGTGCGCCGGATGATCGTGATCGGCGCGGTCGGCGATCCCGGCAGCGCCGAGCGCGCGGTGGCGCTGGCCGAGGCCGACGCCGACGTGTTCGCCACCGTCGCCACCCACCCCCACGACGTCGACAAGATGACGCCGGCCTGGTGGGAGGTCCACGAGCGCCTGGCGCCGCACCCGCGGGTGGTGGCGATCGGCGAGACCGGCCTCGACTTCTACTACGACCACTCGGACCGCGCCGCGCAGGTGGCGGCGTTCCACCGCTTCGTCGAGCTGGCCCGCCGGGTCGGCAAGCCGGTCGTCTGCCACATCCGCGACGCCCACGCCGAGGCCCGGGCGGTGCTGACCGAGAGCCGGGCCGCCGAGCTGGGCGTCATTATCCACTGCTTCACCGGCACCCCGGACGACGCCGCGGCCTACGCCGCGATGGGGTGTTACGTGTCGTTCTCGGGCATCGTCACCTACAAGAACGCCCAGCCCATCCGCGACGCGGTGGGCCGGGTGCCCCTCGACCGCATCCTGGTCGAGACCGACTGCCCCTACCTGTCGCCGGTGCCGATGCGCGGCAAGCGCAACGAGCCGGCGTTCGTCACCCACACCGCCGCCGCGGTGGCCCAGGCCGCCGGGGTGCCCCTGGCCGACCTGGCCGCGGCCACGGTGGCCAACACCGCCCGGATCTTCCGGTTGCCGGCGCCGGCTCCGGTGTCTTGACTTCGGAAAACCTGGCCGGTATATACGCGCGCTCTCAGGAGACCTCGACCATGTCAATGCAGATGGGCCTACTCGGCAAGAAGATCGGGATGACGCAAGTGTTCGCCGACGACGGCGAGCGCGTCCCGGTGACGGTGATCCAGACGGGCCCGTGCGTGGTCGTTGGCAAGCGCACCGTCGACAAGGACGGCTACAGCGCGGTGGTGCTCGGCTTCGACGAGAAGCCGCTGCGCCTCGCCAACAAGGCCGAGCTCGGCACCGCCAAGGCCGCGAACACCAAGCCGGTGCGCGTCCTCCGCGAGTTCCGCGCGGCCCCGGCCGACGTCGAGAAGTACACCCTGGGCCAGGTGCTCGGCCCGGCCGACCTGTTCACCGACGGCGCCCCGGTCGACGTCGAGGGGACCAGCAAGGGCAAGGGCTACCAGGGTGTGATCAAGAAGCACCACATGAAGGGCATGAAGGCCACCCACGGCACGCACGAGTTCTTCCGCCACGGCGGATCGATCGGCTGCCGCCTGACCCCGCAGCGCGTCCACAAGGGCAAGCGCATGGCGGGCCAGATGGGCAACGAGGTCGTCACCGTGCAGAACCTGCAGGTGGTGCGCATCGTCTCCGACGAGAACTACATCCTGGTCCGCGGCGCGGTCCCGGGTGGCCCCAACGGCTACGTCGTGGTGAGCAAGGCCGCCACCCGCACCGTGTACAAGCGCAAGGGCATGGGCAAGGAAGAGGCTCGCTCGAAGAACCCGCTCAAGGCGTCCAAGAAGGCCGCCGCCGGCCGCGGTTAGTCGGTCGCGACGTCTTCCCCCTCGCCGGTCGATGGCTCTGCCGTCGGCCGGCGTTTGCATTTCCGGCGAACCACCATGGCCAAGGGCCGCACGCGACTCGGCGATCGCAACGTCCGCCACGATCACTTCCACGATCGGGCCAAGGACCAGGGCTTCCGCGCGCGCGCGGTGTTCAAGCTCGAGGAGATCGACAAGGCCGTCGGGCTGTTCCGGCCGGGCGATCGGGTGTGTGACCTCGGCTGCGCGCCCGGCTCGTGGCTGCAGTACGCGCGTGGCCGGATCGGCGAGCGCGGCGCGATGGTCGGCATCGACCGCGTCGCGATCCCCGGCGTGCCCGGCGCGCGGCTGCTGGTCGGCGACGTGTTCACGGTGGTGCCGGCCGATCTGCTCGGCACGCTCGATCACTTCGACGTGGTCATGAGCGACATGGCGCCCGACACCACCGGCGTTCGCCACATGGATCAGTCCCGCAGCGAGGCGCTGTTCGAGCGCGCGCTCGAGCTGGCGTGCGCGACGCTGGCGCCCGGCGGACGGTTCGTCGGCAAGATCTTCCAGGGCCCCGACTTCCAGAAGCTGATCGCCGCGTGCCGCGCGCGGTTCGCGACGGTGAAGGTGATGAAGCCGGCGTCGAGCCGGCAGATCTCGATCGAGCAGTACATCACCGCGGCGGGCTTCCGCGGGGTGACGCCAGGGGCGCCATGAGCGACGCGATGCGCCTGATCATCGAGCCGTGGGGCACCCCGCCGGCGCGCAAGATCGCCAAGGTGGTCGAGATCCTCCACGGCGGCGGCGTCGCCGCCTACCCCACCGACTCGGTCTACGCGCTGGGCTGTGCGATCGAGGCCAAGGACGCGATCGAGCGCATCGCCCGCGCCAAGCAGCTCAAGAAGAGCCAGCGGCTGGCGCTGATCTGCCCGGACCTGTCGAGCGCGTCGCAGTACGGCCACTTCAACCAGACCGCGTTCCGGCTGGCCCAGCGCATCTTCCCCGGCCCGTACACGCTGGTGGTGCCGGCCAGCCGCGACGTGCCGCGCACGCTGACCGACGCCAAGCGCCGCACCGTCGGCATCCGCATCACCAGCCACCCGATCGCCAGCGCGATCGTCGCCGCGCTGGGCCGGCCGCTGCTGACCACCTCGGCGATCCCGCCGGGCGCCGAGGCCGCGTGCCGCGACGCCGACGAGATCTTCGACGCCTTCGGCAGCCAGATCGACGTCGTCGTCGACGCCGAGGCCACCGCCGAGGCGCCGTCGACGGTGCTCGAGATCGACGGCGACGAGATCGTGCTGATCCGCCAGGGCCAGGGCACGATCGACGGCATCCTCTAGCGGGTCGCGCCGGCGACCGGAGGCAGGTCCCGGCTCGGCTCCGGTCGTCAGTCGACCGCGGGCAGCACGACGACGTCCGGCGCGTCGTCGGGCCAGCCGGGGCCCTTGAGCCACGGGTCGAAGCCGGCCGCCTGGATCGCGGCGATCATCGGCGCGGCGGCGGTCTTGGCGTCACCGGCCCGGGCGTCGTAGCCGACGTACACCTCGTCGCGCGCGAGGTCGTAGCCGACCTGGTAGGCCGTCGGGAGCGTCGCGAGTGCCGACCGCACTCGTCGTGGGCAGCTCTCCGGTCACGTCATGCCCAGCACCTTGAGCGTCAGGTGCGCGAGCTCGGCGGGGCGCGGCCGCGGCCGCGCGGTGGCGACCGCCTCGACACCCGGCGCCGGCGCCTGGCTCTTGCCGCAGCCGGCCGCGAGCGCGACCGCCACCGCGAGCCGCGCCGCACGCACTAGCGGCCTCGACGGCGCGCCGGCTTCTTCGGCGGCGGCGCGGGCGACTCGGCCGGCGGCACGCCCAGCGTCGCGGCCAGCCCCGGCTCGACCAGCTCGGCCACCCGCGTGACCTCGGCCGGGTTCGCGTTCTTGCTGACCGCCCGCTCGAGCGCCGCCTTGGCGGCGTCGCGCAGCGCCTGCTTGTCCTTGTCGCGCATCTTGCGCTGGTCGCGCTTGATCGTCGCCTCGGCGGCGAGCACCTCGACGTCGCCGGTCATCAGCTCGGCCTCGGTCAGCACCGGCTCGAGGACCGCCATCGCGTCGTCGCCCTCGCCCTTGGCCACCAGGGCGCGCGCCTTCTCGATGCGCGCCGGCAGGTAGCCGGGGTTGGCCTTGAGCGCCTCGTCGACCTGGGTCAGCGCGGCCTCGAGGTTGCCGGCCTGGCGCTCGATCGTCGCCAGCCCGATCCGCGTGCGGTACGCGACCGGGTTGGGCTGCGCGTCGGAGACGTCCTCCAGCGCCTGGTCGAGGCGGCGGCGCGCCTCCTCGGTGTTGCCGAGGAGCAGCATCGTCATGCCGTGGGCGTGGCGGCCGATCTTGCTCTTCGGCTTGCGCGACGCCTTCTCGAGCTCGGCGGTGGCCTCGGCCTGCGCCGCGCCGGTCGTCGCCAGCGCCTGCGCCATCAGCCGCCACACCGGGATCTCCTTGGACTCCGGCGCGTGCTCCTGCGCCGCGGCCAGCTCGGCCTCGGCCTCCTTGTACTTGCGCAGATCGATCAGCGCGAGGCCGCGCAGCACCTCGGCGCGCGTGCCGTCGAGCTTGGTCAGCGTGTCGAGCGCGGCCTCGGGGGTGCCGGCGGCGAGCTGCAGCGCGCCGTTGACCAGCGTCACCAGCGGGTCGGGATCGGCCTTGCCGGTCGTGAACCACTTCACCTGGCCCAGCGAGGTCGCGGCGTCGCCGACGCGGCCCTGGAGCGCGCGGGCCAGCGCGACGCGGGCCAGGAAGCGCGGCTCGCGGGTGCCGACCGCGCGGGCCAGCGACTCGGAGAACCGCTGGGGCTCGTCGAGGTTGTAGTACGCCATCGCCAGCGCGAGGTGGCGGTAGCCGTTGACGCGCGCGCCGAGGTCCTTGTCGAGCTTGACGTTGATCTCCTGGACCACCTCGGACGCGTTGGCGCCGCGCTCGGCGCGCGCCAGCGACTTGCCGACCAGCGCCAGCGGGTGATCGGCCGACTTGGCCAGCGCGGCGTCGTACAGCTGCATCGCCTCGTCGAACTTGCCGTCGTCGGTGAGCAGATCGGCGCGCTCGGCGTCGGCGACCGCCAGCCCGTCCGGGCCGTCGCCGGCCTGGCGGAACGCCTCGGCGGCGGCGTCGCGCGCGCCGGCGGCCAGCTGGCACTTGCCGCTGAGGTACCGGGCCCAGCGATCGTCGGGGTGGGCGGTGACCCACTCGTCGATCTCGAGCCGCGCCTTGTTGAGGATCTCGACGGTCGCGGCGTTGGCGTCGTCGGCCTGCGCGCCGGTCAGGCGGGCCAGCGCCAGCGCGGTGCGGGCGATGACCAGCGCGCGGTAGCCGTCCTGGGTCGGCTTGGTGATCTTGCGCGCGGCGGCGGCCAGCGCCTGATCGACGCCGTCGGGCGCGGTGCCGTACAACAGCGCGCGCAGCGCCGAGGTCTCGGCGACCGCGGCGAACGTGCGGGTGTTCTTCTTGTCGCGCTCGAGCGCCTTGGCCAGCTTCTCGAGGCCGCCGGTCATGCCGTCGTAGCTGCCCTGGGCCACCAGCGTCGCGGCGTCGTCGCGCAGCTTCTTGACGTCGGCGGCGCGCTGCTTCTCGGTGAAGTAGTACCAGTAGCCGCCGCCGCCGGCGCCGGCGACCAGCAGCACGAACAGCACGATGAAGGCGCGCACCGTCGAGCGCCCCCAGCGGCGATCGGGCCGCAGGTCGTAGTCGACGTCCGGGATCCGGACGCCGGGCACGTCGAGCAGCCCGCCGGTGAGCAGGTCGTTCAGGTAGTTCTCGCCGACGGCGGCCGACTGCCGCAGCGACGCGGCGGCGGCGTTGACCGGCTTGGCGGCCGGCACGATGCGTGGCCGCACCACCTCGCCGGGCGGCGGGGCGGCGCTGGGGCGCGCGGCGCGGGGCGGCGGCGCGGGCGGCGCCGGCGGGGGCGCGGCGACGTGCTCGGGCGGCAACGACGGCATCGTCGCGTCGCCGCGGCCAGGCCCGTGGCTGTCGATGTTGGTGGGGCCGCCGTCGAAGCCGTGGCCGCTGACCGAGGTCGGCGCGTCGTCGGCGAAGCTCGACGGTTGCGGCGCGCGCGGCGGC
>JAEUJY010000084.1 GCA_016794525.1 Myxococcales bacterium | reverse complement strand
GCCAGCGCGCCGGCGATCCACGGCCAGCGGCGGCGCGCGCGTCGCGGCGGCGCGACCGGCGGCCGGGCCGCGAAGTCCGCCGGGGGCAGCGGCGCCAGCCAGCGATCGAGCAGCGCGCGCTCCTCGGTCGACAGCTCATCGGAGGCGAGATCGCGATCGGTCGTCATGGCGCCACCTCGGCGAGGGCCACCCGCAGCGCTTGCCGCGCGCGGGCCAGCCGCGAGCGCACGGTGCCGACCTCGATCGCCAGCGCGAGCGCGATCTCCTCGTAGGCCAGGCCGTGCATCTCGCGCAACAAGAACGCGGCGCGGTACTCCGGCGCCAGCTCGGCCAGCGCCGCCTCGATCGCCCGCGCCAGATCGCGGCGCGCGATCGCGCTGGGCCGCAGGTCGGGAGCGACGTCGATCGCCGCGATCGCCACCGGCGCCTGCTTGCGCAGCTGATCGATCGCGCGGCGCGACGCGATGGTCAGGATCCAGGTCGAAAGGCGCGCTGGCCCGTCGGGCGCGAACTGCGGCAGCCGCTCGAACACCGCCAGGAACGTGTCCTGGGCCAGATCCTCGACCACGCCGGCGCGGCCGCGGCCCAGCATGCGCCCGATCAACGCGAACACGCCCGCCTGGTAGTGCTCGACCAGCCGTCGCCACGCCTCGGGGTCACGCCGCTGCGCGCGCGCCAGCGTGACGTCGTCGAGCTCGCGGCGCGCGACGGTCCCGGGCGGTGGAGCAGTGGTGGCGATGGCCACGGTCACGCCCCCATACTCGGCGCAGTCGCCCGAAAGTTCCCGCCGATCGACCGGCCCACGCAGAAACCGGGTGTAGGCGACCTCACCCGGGGTGGCGGCCCCCAGGGCGCGCGGCGCAAGTCCAGGCCACGCCTCGCCGTCGGCGGCACACCGGTTGCACAACGGTTCGCCATGCGTCGCCTATCGCTCGCGTTTGCCCTGTCCCTGGCCCCCCTGGTCGCCTGCACCGTCGGCAGCGAGCAGGTCGGGGACGACGACGTCACCCCCACGCCGGGCGAGCTCAGCGGGACGATCACCGCCGACCGCGCGCTCAGCGGCACGGTCACGCTGACCGCCGACGCGACGATCGCCGCCGGCGCGACGGTGACGATCGCCGCCGGCACCCACTTCGAGGCCAAGGCCGGCACGACGCTGCGGGTCGCCGGCACGCTCCTGGTCGACGGCACCGCCGCGGCGCCGGTGACGATCACGCCGACCGCCGACGCGCCCACCTGGGCCGGCATCGTCGTCGACAGCGGCGGCGCGGCGACGCTGACCCACGCCGAGGGCTCCCACGTCGCGACGCTGCTGTACTGCCACGCCGGCGCCACCGCCTGCGTCCTCGACCACGCCACGTTCACCGACATGAACAACGCGCTCATCGCCGAGGCCGACGCGCTGATCGACCACTCGCACCTGTCGAAGGTCGGCAACGGCGGCGTCAGCATCTCCGGCGGCGACGTCACGATCCGCGACAGCTACCTGCTGACGTCGAGCGGCGACGTGATCATCCAGAACGGCGGCGCGCTGACGATCGAGTACTCGGAGGTCGGCGAGGCGATGGGCAGCTACGAGCACTGCGACCTGCACATCAACGGCGCCACCGCGCTGCGGATCAACCACTCGAACATCCGCGCCGGCGTCTACGGCATGATGATCGGCGGCACCACCGGCGCGGTCATCCAGTACAACAACTTCGTCGAGAACGAGCCGAACAAGGACATCTCCGAGGTCGGCGTCAACACCGCGGTCGACCTGCGCTTCAACTACTGGGGCAACGGCGTGCCCACCGGCCTGGGCGCGGTCTACGACCTGTCGTCGCCGGCCGCCGCCCGCATCGCCGACGCCGGCCCGCGCCCGTAGCCGAGCGCCAGCGAGGCGAGCTCAGGGAACGCCTCCGCGCCGCTGGCCCGCGCCGCGGCCGGTCACGGCGTCAACGGCACGATCTCTTCGAGGATGGCGGGCGACGAGGCGTCGCTGGTGGTCAGCAGGTACAGGCCGATCAGCACGGCCGGCCGCTCGAACGCGACCCAGGCCTTGGTGCCGTCGGGGATGCCCTGGCGCGCGAACACCCGATCGCGGGCCGCCGGGGTGGCCGGGCCCGACGCCGCGCGCTTCTCGAGCAGCTCGTTCCACCGCGCGGTGGCGCGGGCCGGATCCTCCCAGCGCTCGAACCGCTGCAGCCGCACCACCCGGCCGTCCTGGTAGTGCGCGACCACCCACGCGTCGCCGTAGGCCACGCCGGGGCGGCCGCACTGCGGGAAGATCTCGCGCTTGCCGTCGCCGTCGGCGTCGGCGTCGCCGCGGCGACAGAAGTCGTAAGCACGGACCGCGCGCGCGGTCTCGCTGGCGGTCATCCCGAGGGGAACCTCGAGCGGGCCCTGGGCCCGCTGCGCCGCGCACCCGGCCAGGACCAGGACCACCCACGGCAATCCGAGCATCGCTTTCACGACGTCATGATATAGCGCCGCCATGCTCGCTCGTACCCTCGCTTGCACGATCTGCGCGACGGTCGCCCTGGTGGCCTGCGACGACGGCATCGGCCCGCCGCGCGTCGCCCCGCCCACCCCGCCCGCCGGCGGCAACGATCCGGACTTCGCGATCACCGGCGTCGACGGCTGGCACCTGATCGGCAACGCGCTGACGCCTGGCCAGGACAGCCTGACGCTCGCCGTCGCCGGCCCCGGCGACACCGCCGCGATCGACGTGTGGATCGACGACGGCGCCGGCCAGCGCCTCACCGCCGGCGGCGACGGACAGTTCGACGGCACCGTCGCGATCGGCGACCTCGGGCCGGGCGAGCACCAGCTGTTGTTCGCCGCCGACGGCGCCACGACCGCGTTCGCCCGGGCGACGTTCTTCCGCACCCATCCGATGTACTTCGTGGTGTCGACCGATTGGGACTTTGCCGAGCCGGGCCAGGCGGCGCTCGACGCCCACGATCGCTTGCGCGCGGCGCACCCCGACATCCGCTTCACGCAGTTCGTCGGCCCGTACACGTACACCGACCCCGCCGTCACCGCGACGCGCCAGCGCGAGATCACGACGTGGCTGACCAGCCGGCGCGACCAGCACGACGACGAGATCGCGCTGCACATCCACCCGTGGTGCCACTTCGTCGCCACGGCCGGCATCCCGTGCATCACCGATCAATCGACCGTCTACCAGACCGACACCAGCGGATACACGATCAAGGTGTCGGCCTACGGCCAGGCCGGCATGGAGGCGCTGCTCGACGCCGCCGACCGGATCTTCGTCGAGCACGGCCTGGGCAAGCCGGTCACGTTCCGCGCCGGCGGCTGGACGGCCTCGGTCGAGACCTTGAAGGCGCTGGCGGCCAAGGGCTACGTCGCCGACACCAGCGCGCTCAACTGGGCGCGCATGGAGGAGTGGAATCGCCCGCCGACCGAACTCTACAACTGGAACATGGCCACCTGGTCGACGATCAACGACACCAGCCAGCCGTACCACCCGAACGTCGACGACAAGCAGTCGCCGGCGGCGCCCCACGTGCCGATCCTCGAGGTGCCCGACAACGCGATCATGGTCGACTACGTCACGACGCAGGAGATGATCGGCATCTTCGCGGCCAACTGGCCAGGCCCGGCGCTGACCGAGCCGCGGGTCTACATGATGGGATTCCACCCCTCCGTCAACTTCACAAACGATGAATACAACCGCGTGCACGGCATCCTCGAGCACGCGGACCTGTACCGCGCCAGCGCGCACGCCGGGCCGGTGGTGTACGCGGTCCTACGGGATCTTCCGACGGTGTGGCCGCCGGTGCCGTGATCGGTCGGTCCGCTCTGCGGTGACGAAGCGATGGAATCGTGGCCAGTGCGTATTCGGTCACTCGGGATCGCGGGAGTCTGAATCCGCGCAGTTGGACTAGGATGCTTCTCGGTTCCGTGTCAATCATGGCCTCACCTCACTCCAGGTGAACGCCATGACTGAAATCGAAACCCGCATCAACGAGCTCGTCACCAACTTCATCAACGAGGTGTCGCGCCTCGCGCGGGCCGCCGCGCTCGACACGCTCAACCGCGCGCTCGCCGGCGCCGGCGGTGCGGTGGTGCGCGACATCCGGGTCGGCAAGCCGGCCAAGGCCGCCGGCAACGGCGCGGCCGCCGCCGCCGCGGCCGCCAAGCGCGCCAAGGGCGAGAAGCGGCCCAAGGCCGAGATCGCCCAGGTCCAGGCCAAGGTGCTGGCGCACATCCGCGCCAACCCCGGCCAGCGCATCGAGCAGATCAACAAGGTGCTCGGCACCCGCACCCCCGACCTGGCGCTGCCGCTGAAGAAGCTGATCGCCGAGGGCGCGGTCGACACCAAGGGCGCGCGCCGCGCGACCACGTACTTCCCCGGCGACGGCGCGGCCAAGGGCGGCGCGGCCAAGGCCGCCGGCAAGAAGCGCCGCGGCAAGGGCAAGTAACCACGCACTCCTGGTAGATTGCGGCGGCGACGACGCATCGTCCGCCTCGTCCAGGAGTCCGATCGTGGCTGCAGATACCATCGTCCATCGCCTGCTGTCTCAGCGCGAGCGCCGCCCGTCGGCGCCGGCGTACTTCGTCAAGCACCACGGCGTCTGGCGCCCGACCTCGTGGCGCGACTACGTCGTCGAGATCCGCACCGCGGCGCGGGCGCTGATGGCGCTCGGCCTGCCGGCCGGCGGCACCGTGGCGATGCTCGGCTTCAACCGCCCCGAGTGGGTGGTCTTCGATCACGCCGCGATGATGGCGGGCGGCGCCGCCGCCGGCATCTACACGACGTGCTCGGCGGAGGAGGTCGCGTACATCGTCGACCACGCCGAGGCCCACGCCGTGCTGATCGAGGATCTCGGGCAGTGGAAGAAGATCGTCGCCGAGCGCGCGCGCATGCCCAAGCTGCGCCACGTCGTGACGATGCGCGACTGCCCGCCGATCGACGATCCGATGGTGCTGTCGTGGACCGCGTTCTGCGACCGCGCCGCGGCGGTCAGCGACGCCGACCTCGACGCCCGGATCGATCGCATCGAGCAGGCCCAGCTGGCGACGCTGATCTACACCTCGGGCACGACCGGCCCGCCGAAGGGCGTGATGCTGTCGCACCGCAACCTGGCGTGGACGGCGCGCGCGCTGATCGATCAGGGCGGCGCCCGCGAGGGCGACTGCGGCCTGTCGTACCTGCCGCTGTCGCACATCGCCGAGCAGATGTCGACGATCCACGTGCCCGCGACGTCGGGCGCGACGGTGTACTTCGCCGAGTCGATCGACAAGGTGCCCGACAACCTCAAGGAGGTGCAGCCGACGGTGGTGTTCGGCGTGCCGCGGATCTGGGAGAAGTTCCACGCCGGCGTCACCGCGAAGCTGGCCCAGGCCACCGGCGTCAAGGCCCGGCTGATGGCGAGGACCCGGCGGGTGTGCGGCGAGGTCACCGCGCTGCGCAACCGCGGCAAGGAGCCGGGCGGCGCGCTGGCGCTGCAGTACAAGCTCGCCCACCGCCTGGTGCTGTCGAAGCTCAAGCCGGCGCTCGGGCTGGGCCGCGCCCGGCTGTGCGTCACCGGCGCCGCGCCGCTGGCGACCGACGTGATCGAGTTCTTCGGCACGCTCGACATCGTGCTGCACGAGATCTACGGGCAGTCCGAGGACTGCGGGCCGACCTCGTTCAACCTGCCCGGCGCGACGAAGTTCGGCACCGTCGGCCGGCCGCTGGCCGGCGTCGAGGTCAAGCTGGCCGACGACGGCGAGATCCTGGTGCGCGGCCCCAACGTCTTCCTCGGCTACTTCAAGGAGCCGGCCGCGACCGCCGAGGCGCTCGACGGCGAGTGGCTGCGCTCGGGCGACCTCGGCGCGTTCGACGCCGACGGCTTCCTGTCGATCACCGGCCGCAAGAAGGAGATCCTGATCACCGCCGGCGGCAAGAACATCTCGCCCAAGAACATCGAGGCCGCGCTCAAGGAGTCGCCGCTGATCGCCGAGGCCGTCGTGATCGGCGATCGCCGCAAGTTCCTGTCGGCGCTGATCACCGTCGACGACGCCGCGGTCAAGGCCGCGCTGGGCGACGCCCCCGGGCCGCGCGACGCCCGCGCCGATCTGCGCGCCGCGGTGCAGCGCCAGCTCGACGTCGTCAACGAGCGGCTGGCGCGCGTCGAGCAGGTCAAGAAGTTCACGATCCTCGAGCGCCCGTTCGCGATCGAGACCGGCGAGCTGACGCCGACCTTGAAGATCAAGCGCAAGGCCGTGAACCAGAACTTCGCGACCGAGATCGAGGCCATGTACCAGGAATGACACGGCCTCGCGATCGGCCTGCGAACCGCACCGATCCAGTTCGCTGACCCCGTCGTAGAGACGGCGTGATGGTTCCACTGCCGCGGGGGCGCGGCCCAGAGCGATGGGTGTTCGCGCTCGGCGCGCTCGGCCTGGCCGGCGCGCTGATCGCCGCTGGGCTCGCGCCCGGCGCCACGCGCGGCCACGCCGCGCCGACCCGGTTCCCGACCGCCGACGCGCTCGTCGCCGAGGTGCCGCCGCTGGCGGCGGCCGAGCGCGCCGCCCGGGCCCGCGCCGCCGCGGGCGACGTCGACGCCGCGATCGCGATCGCGCGCGCCGCGATCGCCCGGGCCCGCGTCGACGGCGACCCGCGCTACCTGGGCCAGGCCCAGGCCGCGCTCGCGCGCTGGTGGGACGAGCCCGCGCCGCCCGCGCCGCTGTTGCTGCTGCGCGCGACGATCCGCCAGGCGCTGCACGACTTCGCCGCGGCGCGCGTCGACCTCGATCGCCTGCTGGCCGACCACCCCGACGACGCCCAGGCGCGGCTGACCCGCGCGGTGGTGGCCCAGGTCGGCGATGATCGCGCCACCGCGGCGGCCGACTGCGCCGCCGTCACCCGGCTGGCCGGCGAGCTGTGGGGCGCCGCGTGCGCCGCGCCGCTGGCCGCGGCCGCCGGCGGGGGCCCCGCGGCCCGGGCTCGCCTGGCCGCGGCGATCCGCGGCAGCCGCGACGCCGCCGCCGCGGCGTGGGCCACGACCGCGCTCGGCGAGCTCGACCGCCAGCTGGGCGACGACGGCGCCGCCGAGCTGGCGCTGCGCACCGCGCTGGCCGCCGTGCCCGACGACGTCTACACCCTGGCGGCGCTGGCCGACCTGCTGCTCGACGCCGGCCGTCCGGCCGAGGCGCTGACGCTGGTCGGCGACCACGCCGCCGACGCGCTGACGCTGCGCCGCGCGATCGCGCTCGTCCGCCTGGCCGCCCCCGGCGCCGCCGCGGCCCGCGCCGCGCTGGCCGAGCGCTTCGCCGCCGCCCGCGCGCGCGGCGACGATCTGCACCTGCGCGAGCGCGCGCGCTTCGAGCTCGAGGTGCTGGGCGACGCGCCCGCCGCGGTGCGCAGCGCGACCGCCGGCTGGGCGATCCAGCGCGAGGCCGCCGACGCGCGGATCCTGCTCGACGCCGCGCTGGCCGCGCGCGACCGCGCCGCCGCCGCGCCGGTGCTGGCGTGGATGCGCCGGGCCGCGATCGACGACGTCCAGCTGACCCGGCGCCGGGCCGCGATCGAGGGGCTGCCGTGAGGGCCGCCGTCGTCATCGCGGCGCTCGCGCTCACCGCGAGCGCCGCCGCCGCCCACAC
>JAEUJY010000075.1 GCA_016794525.1 Myxococcales bacterium | reverse complement strand
GCCAGCGCGGGCACGAGCCACCGCCGCCGCGGGGCCAGCGACGCGGCGGCGCCGGGCAGGGTCTCGGCGCGCGCCACCAGCGGGCGGGCCGCGTCGTCGAGGACCGGCCGCTCGCCGCTGCCGCGCACCGCGGCCATCTCGCCGCTAGCGCGCACCGCGGCCATCTCGCCGCTGCCGCGCATCGCGGCCATCTCGCCGCTGCCGCGCACCGCCGGCAGCTCGCCGGTCGCGCGCACCGCCGGCATCGCGCCGGTGACCCGCGCCGCGGCCAGGCTGCCGCTGATGCGCACCACCTGGCCCGACGTCGTGTCGATGACCGTGCCGTCGGGCGCGACCTCGCGCAGGTAGACCAGCTCGAGGATCTCGCGGATCGAGTCGATCTGCGGGCGCTCGTCGGGGCTCTTGGCCAGCATCGAGTTGACCAGCGTCGCGAGCTCGGCGGGCACCGGCACCAGCGACGCCAGATCGGGCGGATCGTCGTGGAGGTGCATCGACACCACGTCGACGACGCTGGGCGCCTCGAACGGCAGGCGCCCGGCGAACAGCTCGAAGGCCATCGCGCCCAGCGAGTAGACGTCGGCGCGGCCGTCGACCGCCATGCCGCGCGCCTGCTCGGGCGAGACGTAGTGCGGCGTGCCGATGAAGTTGCCGGTCTGGGTCTTGGAGCGCGACGCCGTGCCCACCAGCTTGGCGATGCCGAAGTCGAGCAGCTTGACCCGCAGCCGCTCGCCGCGCACCAGGAACACGTTGTCGGGCTTGAGGTCGCGGTGGACGATGTGCTTGGCGTGGGCCGCGGCCAGCGCCGCGAGGATCTCGTCGAGCACCGTGCACGCGTCGGCGCGCGACAGCATGCCGCGCTCGAGGCGATCGCCCAGCGTCTCGCCCTCGAGCCACTCCATCACGCAGTAGTGGCGCCCGTCGGGCAGCTGGCCGAACGCGAAGATGTCGACGATGTTGGGGTGGCCGATCTGGTTGACCGCCCGGGCCTCGCGCAGGAAGCGATCCACCGTCACCGGCTGGTGGGTGAACTGGTGGTTGAGCACCTTGATCGCGACCCGCTTGCCGATGATCGGGTGGACTGCGCCGTAGACGATCCCCATGCCGCCGGCGCCGAGGCGCGCCGCGATCCGGTACTCGCCGACCAGCACGCCCGGCGCCAGGTCGGCGGCGACCTCGGCCAGCTCGCCGAGCACGCCCGGGTCCGAATCGAGGGTGGGCGCGCGGCCTGCCTCGGCGGGTTCGTCGGGTCCTGCTGGGGTCTGCCCCATGGCCTCGGTAGTATAGCCCGTGAGGGGTGACTCCCGGTCGGTGAATTTCGGATATCGTCGCGACCTCTCGATGGCCGGCTGGCTCCACCTCACGCTCCCGCTGTGCATCGCGCTGCTGGCTGGCTGCTACGAGCGGCGCCTCGACGCGTGCACCGTCACCTGCGCCGGGGCATGCCCCGACGGGATGACCTGCGGCGGCGATGGATACTGCCACCTGCCCGGCGAGCCGGCGACCTGCGGCGCGACCGACGCCCCGCCGCTCGACGGTCGTCCCGACGGCGCCGATCCCGACGGGCCGCTGGTCGACGCCGATCCCGACGGCGCGCTGATCGACGGCGGCGCGGTCGACGGCCCCGACGGCGGGTTCGTGCCCGGCGGCGTCACGGCGATCGTCGCCGGCGCCGCCCACACCTGCGCGATCGACGATCAGGCCCAGCTGTGGTGCTGGGGGCAGAACGTCCACGGCGAGGTCGGCGATGGCAGCGGCCAGCCGCGGGTGCTGACCCCGGCGATGATCGCGACCGGCGTGACCCAGGTCGCCGCCGGCGGCGATCACGCGTGCGCGATCGTGAGCGGGCGGGTGAAGTGCTGGGGCCAGAACCTCGACGGCCAGAGCGGCCAGCCGACCGTCGGCGTGGTCGCGACGCCGACCGAGGTCACCGGCGGCGGCGCGGGCTGGGTCGCGGTCGCGGTCGGCGCGCGCCACAGCTGCGGCATCAAGCAGGTCACGGCATCCGAGCAGCGCGTGTACTGCTGGGGCGCCGACGCGCACGGCGCGCGCGGCGACGGCGCGGCGGTCACCGTCGGCCCGACGCCGACCGAGGTCAGCGGCGGGCAGACCACCTGGACCGCGCTGGTGGCGGGCGGCGATCACACCTGCGGGATCGTCGGCGGGCGCGCGCAGTGCTGGGGCGACAACGGCCAGGGCCAGCTCGGCGTCGGCGATCTGCTCGACCGCGACGCGCCGACCGCGGTCGTCGCCGGCGACAACCCGTCGCGGCAGTACGCGCAGCTGGCGGTCAACGCCGGCACCACCTGCGGCATCCACACCGGCGCGATCCTGTGCTGGGGCGACAACCGTCAGCGGCTCTACGGCGACGCCACCGCCAGCGCCAGCGCGCCGCACCAGGTCGCCAGCGGCGCGTGGACCGCGGTCGCGCTCGGCGACACCAGCGGCTGCGGGCTGCGCGGCGGCGCGCCGATGTGCTGGGGCGCCGGGGCGCGCGGGCAGATCGGCGACGGCGCGCGCGCCGATCGCCTCGCGGCCACCGCGGTCGGCGGGTTGGCGACGGCGACCGCGATCTCCGTCGGCGGCGCCCACGCGTGCGCGATCAGCGGCACCCAGGCCTGGTGCTGGGGCGACAACGCCAGCGGTCAGCTCGGCGACGGCACCCAGTCCGCGCTGTTCGCGCCGACCGCGGTGACCGCGACCACCGGGTGGATCGACGTCGCCGCCGCCGACGGCCACACCTGCGCGCGGCGCGCCGGCGCCGGTCGCACCGAGCTGTGGTGCTGGGGGCGCAACGACGCGCGCCAGGTCGATCCCGGCTCGGCGATCGGCGCCGTGCTCGATCGACCGGCCGAGCTGATGGCGACGCGGGACTGGGGCGAGGTCGCCGCCGGGCGGCGCCACACCTGCGCGATCGAGCGCGTCGGCACCGGCCGCGCGCTGTGGTGCTGGGGCGACAACGCGCGCGGCCAGCTCGGCACCGGCGCGCCGGCCGGCGTGCAGCCGCCGGCGACGATCGCCACGCCGAGCCTCACCACCTGGGGCGCGCTGGTGGCCGGCGGCGACGCCGCGTGCGCGCTCGCCGAGGGCACGCGCTACTGCTGGGGGCGCAACGATCGCGGCCAGCTCGGCCTCGCCGATCTCGTCGATCGCGACCGCCCGACCGCCGGCGCGGCGACGTGGCGCGTCGTCGTGCTGGGCGCGACGTTCGCCTGCGGCCGCGACGATCAAGACCGGCTGTGGTGCTGGGGCAGCGACGATCGCGGCGAGCTCGGGCTGGGCGCGGGCGATCAGGCGACGTCGACGCCGCAGCAGGTGACGCCGGGCCCGGTGACCGCGCTCGGCGCCGGCGCCGCCCACGCCTGCGCGACCAGCGCGGCGACGCCGGTGTGCTGGGGCGACAACCGCGCGGGCCAGACCGGCCACGCCGCCGCGGTCGCGTCGATCGACGCGCCGACCACCGTCGTCGGCACGACCGCGTGGACGGCCGTGGTCGGCGGCCGCGCCCACGGCTGCGCGCTCACCGCCTCGGGGCGGCTCGCCTGCTGGGGCAGCGACGAGCGCGGCCAGATCGCGCAGCCGTCGGGCCAGTCGAGCGCCGCGCCGATCTTGATCGGCACCGCGACCTGGACCGCGATCGCCGCCGGCGCCGAGCACGCCTGCGCGATCAGCGGCGGCGTCCTCTACTGCTGGGGCGACAACGCCGTCGGTCAGCTCGGCGTCGGCGACGTCGCGCGCGCGACGCCGGTCGCGCCGCTGATCCCGTAGCGCGCGGCCCGACGCCGGCGCTCGATCGCGGCGGCGCTACAGCGGGTACGCGGTCGAGCACGCGCCGAGCGGGCCGCTGGTGCTCGACGCCGGGCGCGCCCACGTCGTGCCGTTGCACTGGTACCACAGCTCGTTCGACGCCGACTGCACGCAGGTGCGGGCGGGCACGCCGCGCCCCAGCGTCGCCGACTGGCACCACTCGTAGGTGGTGGCGCAGCCGCTCGTCGAGCTGCGCGCCTGCCACGCGCCGGCGACGCACGCGTAGAGCGTGCCGCTGGCGGGCCGCACGCAGGTGCCCTCGGGCACGTCGCGCCCCAGCGTCGACGAGGCGCAGGTCGCGGCCGGCGGCGGCGGCGCGGGGTCGGGCGCGGTGCCGCACGCGCCCAGCGGCGTGCCGGCCGGCACCGGCTCGACGGTGACGGTCTTGTGGTCGCTCCAGCCCAGGCCGCTGGCGCCGAACAGCGCGCGGGCGACCGCCGGCGACACGTCCATGATCGGCTTGCCGGCGGCGCGCTCGACGCAGACGTCGGGGCCGTAGTCGTCGGTCTGCGCGACGACGCACTTGCCGTTGGCGCGGATCGCGACCCGCGCGCCGCAGCCGTAGCGCTGCCGCGACGCCGCGTAGTACCAGGTGCCGTCGGCGCGCCCGCCGCACGACATCGGCTGATCGTCGCTGCCGCCGCCGAACGTCGTGATGACGTAGGTGTGGTCGGCGGGGATGGCGTTGTCGGCGCGGCCGGCGCAGCCGGTCAGCGCGACCGGCGCGGTGACGCTGGCGCCCTCGGTGGCGCCCTCGTCCTCGAACGAGCTCTCGACGGTCACGTCGGTGGCGCAGGCGGCGGCGAGGGCGACGAGCGGGGCGGCGGCGAGGAGGCGCATGGTGCCGGCGGCTGATTGCAGCCGGCGTGCCCTCGGCGTCGCGGCGCAAGTGCGCGGACCGCCGCGCGGGCGGTGACGACGCGCGGTCGCAGTCGAGGCGCGCCCGTGCAACCGGGCGTGGGCAGCCGCGTCGCGTCAGCGCGGCGCGGGCGCCGCGGTCGAGGCCCGCCGCCGCTCAGCGGCCGGTGAACCGAGGTTCGCGCTTCTCGAGCAGCGCGGCGATGCCCTCGGCGGCGTCGGCGGTGGCCAGCGACTCGGCCTGCGCGAACGCCTCGGCGTAGGCGGCGGCGCGCGGGTCCCAGCCCAGGCCGCGGTACAGCGAGCGCTTGGTCTCGCGCACCGCGGTCGGCGCGTTGGCGGCGATCGCGCGCGCCAGCTCGCGCGCCCGCGGCAGCACCTCGTCGGCGGCGTGGGCCGACGACGCCAGCCCGATGCGCTCGGCGGTCTCGCCGTCGATCAGCGCGCCGGTGAACAGCATCTCGGCGGCGCGGGCCACGCCGACCAGCCGCGGCAACAGGTAGCTGATCGCCATGCCCGGGTGCAGCCCGAGCCGCGCGAAGTTGGCGCCGTAGCGCGCGCCGCGGGCGGCGATGCGCAGGTCGCAGCACAGCGCGAGGCCGAAGCCGCCGCCGACCGCGTGGCCGTTGAGCGCGCCGATCACCGGCACCTCGAGGTCGAGCACGCCGAGGAACGGCTGGTACATCGCGAAGCTCAGCTCGTGCGGCGCCCGCGGCGGGCCGGCGCCGTCGCGCTGCAGCACCGACTTGAAGTCGGCGCCCGCCGAGAAGCACGCGCCGGTGCCGGTGATGATCACGCAGCGCAGCTCGTGGGCCGCGCGCGCCGCGGCCACCGCCGCCGCGAACGCGTCGAGCAGCTCGGGCGTCATGCTGTTGCGGTTGGCCGGTCGGTCGAGCGTGATCTCGCCGACGAGGCCGTCGACGGTGAAGCGCACCGCGGGGCTGGTCATGGCCGCGGGTATACCAAAGCGGTGGCGGGCGACGCAGGCTCAGGCGGCGACGGGCGCGGCCGATCAGCGGCAGCGGGCCCAGGCGGCGTCGCCCTGACCCCGGTTGCGATCCTGCACGTAGGCGGTGTGCAGGCCCCAGTTGGTGCCGACGTACACCGACCAGCGTCCGCCGCCGAGATCGTAGGCGTAGCGCTGGCCGCGCGCGGTCTGGACGCCGACGATCGCGCCCTGCTCGTCGAACAGGCACGCGCCGGCGTCGAGCATGACCCGATCGGTGTCGCTCATGCCGTAGCCGAAGCCGCCGCCGGTGCCGAGGCTGAGCGACAGCTCGTCGCTGAGCTCGCTGGTGCGCGCCCAGCCCACGACGCGCACCTGGCCCGAGCGGTGCTCGACCAGCGCCCAGCCGGGCACGCCGCCGGCGCGCACCGTCACGCCGATCGGCTGATCGCCGGTGACCAGCGGCGGGCCGTCGGGCGCGCGCGCGATCGTGCGGACGCTGTGCGTCCCCTCGCGCGGCGGCGGGCTGGGGCGGTAGCGGTGGCGCAGCGCGCTCCGCGCGATCGTGCCGTCGAGCGCGACGTCGTCGTCGGCGAGGTGCACCGCGACCCGGCCGCCGTCGCCGCTGATCGTCAGCGCCGCGCCGGGCAGCGCCCAGACGCCGGCGTCGGCGGTGCCCAGCACCAGCGTCGGCCGGGCGACGGTCCACGCCGCGTCGGCGCGGTCGATCCACAGCAGCAGCCGCGCGTCCTCGTGCTCGACCAGGATGCGCAGCCGGTCGGTGGTCTCCTGCACCAGCGGGTAGGCGACCGGGCTGGCGCCGGGGCTGCCGTGATCGCTCGGCGTCATCGTCGCTGGCGTGACGCCGGCGTTGCCGTAGCGCGCGACCAGCACCCGGTCGCGGACGACGCCGGGGTTCTCGACGACCGTCTTCCAGCTGGGGCGGGCCGCGGCGACCGCGGGCCAGGTCGCGAGCATCAGCACGAGGAGCCTGCGCATGGTGGGTAGACGCCACCGCGTCGCCACGGTTCCGCCACCCGACATACACAGCCGGCGGCCCCAGGTGCGTAATCGCCTTCGCGCCGGGATCGGTCCGGCCATCAGATTTCGGGGAGTTACGCAGTGCGTCGACGCGCTCGCTTCTTGCAGTATCCGTGAGTCGTTCGCCGCTCGGAGAAGTCCATGCAGATCGGTGTCATCACCAACCCCAACAGCCGGAAGAACAAGGGCAAGCCCGATCGCGCGGCGCGCCTGCAGTCGATCGTCGGCACGATGGGGGAGGTCCACGAGACGCGCACGCTCGATTCGATCAAGCCGGTGCTGCGCGAGTTCCTCCGCAAGCGCGCGCGGTACTGGGTCGCCGATGGCGGCGACGGCGCGCTGCACTGGATGCTGCGGATGGGCATGGAGGTCCTGCAGGAGGACGAGTTCGCCGGCCAGCGGGTCGCGATGCCCCTGACCATGCCGACCAACGGCGGCACGATCGACTTCATCGCCGGCAACGTCGGCATCAAGGGCGACGCCGAGGGCCTGCTGGCCACGCTGCGCGGCAAGCTCGAGCGCGGCCAGCACGTCCAGGAGACCGAGGTCGACTCGATGCTGATCGAGGGCGTCGAGGGCACGCCCGACGGCGATCGGCCGTTCCGCACCTGGGGCTTCGCGGTCGCCGCCGGCGGCATCGGCCAGCGCTTCTTCTCGAAGTACTACGAGGCCGACGACCCCAACCCGCGGACGATCGTGAAGGTCGTGGGCCGCGCGCTCCTGTCGATGCCGGTGGCGATGACGCCGCTCGGCCGCGTGCCGGCGCTGGCGCCGTTCGGCGACTACGCGCGCGACATGTTCCGCCCGACCCGCGCCAAGCTCACGCTCGACGGCATGGTGCTGCCCGGCGACGAGTTCACCGGCATCCACGTCGCGTCGATGTCGATCAACCTGGGCAACGTGCTCAAGTTCTTCGGCAAGGCCGATCAGCCGGGCCTGATGAACGCGATCGTCGGCACGCCGTCGCCGTGGGCGATCGCGCGCAACCTGCCGCGGATGGCGCGCGGCGTCGAGATGGTCGGCCGCGAGGTGCTCGATCGCCCGTGCCGCGAGCTGGTGATGGAGGCCGTCGGCGACGAGCTGCTCGAGCCGGTCATCGACGGCGAGTACTACAAGAACATCAAGCGGGTCAGCTTCCGCGTCGGCCCGCGCGTGCGCATCCCCAAGGTCGTCAGCGCGTTCAACAAAGAGGGTCTTTCGTAAGACCCTCCCCCACAAGACGTGGGGCCCCCACCCGAAACGCGAGAGCCCTCGACCAGCCCTTCTAGAAGCAGGTCACCGACGTCACGCCGATGTGCGGGCAGTGGACGTCGGGGGCGATCGACGCCGCGGTGAGGTGGTAGACGCGGCACTCGATGGTGTTGCCGTCGAGGTCCGAGGCGTCGAACGGCGGATCGGACGTGAAGCCGGCGCACGCGCTCATGCACTCGCCGGCCGAGGCGTAGACGTCGGGGCAGATCTCCTCGGCGGTCGTGCAGAAGCTCTCGCAGATCGAGCCGCACACGCCGGCGCCCGCGGGGCCCGCGCCGACGCAGGTGGTCGCCGGGTTGCGCTCGGCGGCGGCGGCCTGGAACGTGCGGCACGCGATCGTGTTGCCGGTGTGGGTGTCGGGATCGCCGAGCGCCATGGCCTCGCAGGTGGCCAGGCAGCTGTTGCGATCGGAGTACTGCGCCTCGGGCCCCGAGCAGTGGGCGGTGATGAGGTCGCAGTAGTCCTCGCACTCGCCGACCTTGGGATCGCCGGTGTCACCACCGCAGGCGACGACGGACGCGAGGAGCAGACAGGCCGCGACGGGGACCGAGCGCATCGGGGCCATCCTACTCTGCCGCCGCGGCCGGCGCGAGTTGCGGGTAGAGTCCCGCGGTGGCGATCGCCGACGAGGTCGACCTGACGCCGGCGCTGGCCGCGCTCGCGACCGACGGCTGGGCCCGGGCCGGGCGGCTGTTCGCCGCGGCCGACCTGGCCCCGCTGCGCGCGCGCCTCGACGCGATCATGGACGGCGCCGCGCCCCGCGACGGCCTGTTCTTCCAGCACGACGCGGCCAGCGGCGCGTACGAGGATCTGGCGCTGGGCCGCGGCTGGATCGGGCCGTCGCGCGCGTACCGCAAGCTCGAGGGGCTCGAGCGGGATCCGGTGGTGCGCGGGTGGCTCGCCGATCGGCGGCTGGCGCGCGTCGCCCACGCCGTCGTCGGCCCGGAGGTCGCGCTGGCCCGCGCCGTGGTGTGGACCAAGGCGGCGCGCCGCGATGACCGCCCCGGCGGCACCGAGCTGCCGTGGCACCAGGACGGCGGCCGGTTCTGGGGGCTGTCGGCGCAGCCGCCGCTGACCGTGTGGATCGCGCTCGACGACGCCCCGATCGACAGCGGCTGCGTCGAGCTGATCCCGGGCAGCCACCGCGGCGGGCTGGCGACGCCGGCCGGCGGCGTGATCCCGGCGGCGCGGGTCGACGCGGCGCGCGCGGTGCCGGCGCCGGCGGCGGCCGGCGAGGTGCTGCTGCTCGATCCGCTGGTGTGGCACCGCTCGCGCCGCAACCACACCGCGGCGCCGCGCCGCGCGCTGGCGCTGGTGCTGATGCCGGCGTCGACGCGGTGCACCCGCACGCGCAAGGCGCCGCGGCAGTTCGTGCGGCTCTACAGCAGCGCCGGCTGAGCCGACCACCGCGCCAGGTACGGCTTGACCTGCAGCTTGCGCGCGGTGTTCTCGGACGACATGTAGCGCACCGTGCCGAAGATCGTGCGCTCGGGGCCCCACGGGCGATCGAAGCGGCCCAGCGTCCAGAAGATGCCGCTGTACGAGTTGGGATCGCGGCCGTCGACCGCGTACTTGTTGTTGAGCTCGATCAGCGCGGCCAGCGCCGCGCGCGGCGACGGGCTCCACTCGAGGATCTTCTTGCCCCACACCATCCGCAGGTAGTTGTGGATGCGGCCGGTGGCGACCAGCTCGCGCTGCGCCGCGTTCCACAGCGGATCGTGGGTGGCCGCGGTCTCGAGCTCGGCCAGCGTGTAGCGGTGCGGGCGCGGATCGGCGGCGTGCGCGTCGAGCGTGGCCAGCGCCCACGCCGGCAGCGACTCGTAGCGATCGTAGTCGGCGCGGTGGTGGCAGAAGCCGTAGCCGAGCTCGCGCCACGTGAACAGCTCGTCCATGAACGCCTCGGCGGCGCGGGGCAGGCCCCACCAGCCGTCGCGGCTGCCGGTGGCGCGGTGGCCGACGATCACCGCGGGGGTCCACGCCACCGTCCGCCACACCGCCTCGGCGGCCGCGTGCGCGCCGAGGTGGCCGAAGTGCAGGTACGGCGACAGGTTGCTCTGGGCGTCGGCCGACGGCTCGCTGCGCTCGTCGGCGTAGCGCGGCAGGCGCGCCCGCACGAACGCGGCCAGCGTGGCCTCGGCGGCGTCGACGCCGCCGCGGTAGTCGACCGGGCGGACGTGGTGATCGATCGGCAGGCGATCGAGGCCCTCGCCGGCGAGCAGCGCGGCGGTGGCGGCGGGCCAGCGGCGCACGACCTCGCCGGGGATCGCGGCGTCGCGGACGCTCGCGGGCAGGCGGGCGAGCGGCGCCGCCGCCGGCATCGTCAGGTGCGCGCCGAGGATCTTCTGCCAGTGCCAGCGGAACGCCGCGGCGGTGGCGAACGCGCGGCCGTGGGCGCTGAGCGGCAAGAGCCCCGTGCTGTCGACCTGCTCGACGCGCACGTCGAGGCGCGCCGCCGCCGCCGCCACCATGCGCGGCTGGAAGAACCCGGGCTGCAGATCGGTGACCACCAGCGCGGCGCGGTCGGCCAGCGCCGCGAGCAGGCCGCGGCCGGCGCCCGGCGCGGGCTCGACGTACGGGTAGTAGGTGACGCCGGCGGCGGCGAACGCCGCGGCGTTGGCGGCCATGCCGTCGAGCACGAACCGGTGCATGCGATCGCTGGCCCAGGCGTAGCCGGCGCGCAGCGGTTCGAGCACGAGCAGCGGCAGCCCGAGGGCGCGGGCGTGGTCGAGCGCGTGATCGAGCGCGAAGTTGTGGCGCGGTCGACGCGCCGCGATCATCCAGTACAGGACGTGGGTCGCGCCGGGGCGCACCGGCCGGTCGCCGATGACCTGGACGCGTTCGAGCGGGACCGCCACGCCGGTTGGACGCCGGTTCGCGCGCGAGGTTACGTTTCGCGGCAGCTGGGAGGCCCGTCCGGCAGGCGCGGCTAGCCGCGGTGCAGGCGATCGGCGGCCCCGGCCAGCGCCGCGGCGGCGCCGTCGGTGATCACCGCGCCGTGGCCGGGGATGATGCGGCGCAGGTCGGGGCGCGCGGCGAGCTGGCGCAGCTGCGCCGCGTAGGCCGGCTTGTCCTTGACGATGAACGTGCGCGCGGTCCAGGTGACCTTGGGCCCGCCGGTCGAGCCGATCAGCTTGACCACCCAGCCCTTCACGCCGGGCAGGCGGTCGGGGAGGTTCATGAACCCGTCGTTGAAGATCAGCGTCTCGGTGGCGTCGTCGGCGCGGTGGATGAACACCGCCTCGGCGGGGACGCCGGCCAGCGGCGCGAACGTCACCGCGCCGCCGGTCGGCAGCCGGCCGTAGTCGCCGTCGACCGCGACCCGCTGCGCGACCCGCGCCCGGGACGCCGGCATCGCCAGCACCTGGGCGTCGGGGTAGCGGCCCTTGAAGCGGGGGGCGTCGATGCGGTGGTTGCCGCTCGGCACGACGATCCAGCGCACCGGACCGAGCGCGTCGATCGCCGCCATCGTCGCGTCGTCGCACGCCACCGCGCTGTGGACGGCGAGGCCGCCGTCGGCGGTGCGCCACAGCGTCATCCGCCGCCCGATCGGCAACAGATCGAGCGTGGCGTCGACGATCCACAGGCCGGGCGCGACCTCGGTGAGCGGTCCGTGCGATGCTGCCTGCCATGGTCCGGGTGCCATCTCGCCGTGATGCTCGCCGATGGGCGATCGTCGCGCTAGGGGCGATGGCCGGCGCCGCGACCGCCGACGACGGACCGCCGCCGCCCGCGGGCAAGCGGCCCACGACCGACGAGCTGTTCGGCCGCAAGCCCAAGAAGCGCGCGCCGGGTTGCGGCGAGGCGACGACGCTGCCGTGCCCGCGGCGGGACGACGCCGCGCCGGCGGCGGTCGAGACCACGCTGGGGCAGGCCTACCTGCGCCGGCTGCCGCTGGGCGACGGCGATCTCGCGAGCGCCGCCGCGCTGACGCTGGGCGCCGGCCGCGACGACGTCGGCGTGTTCTTCGCCGGCGCGACCGGCCTCGACACCCGGTGGACCGTCGACGGCGCGCCGGTCGACGCGGCCTATACCGGCGGGCTCGGGCTGAACCTGCCGCTGGCGTTTCTCGCGCGGGTGACGATCGGCACCGCGGGGTTCGGCGCGGCCAGCCCGGCCAGCGTCGGCGGCGTGGTCGACGCGGCGCTGCTGCGCGCCGACGGGGCCACCCGCGGCGAGGTCACGGCCTGGCTCGGGGCCGGGCGGGTGGCGGCGTGGCTGCCGCGCACCCGCGATCAATACGTGCCGTTCCGCGCGCGCGTGGTCGGCGCCCGCGACGCCACCGTGACCGGCGTGATCCGCGGGCCGATCGCCGGCGGCGCGTGGTACGCGGCCGGCGTCGCGCCGACCCTGGCCGACGGCGGGATCGACCGCGAGGCGTTCCGCCGGCGCGACGACGACGGCGACGGCGATCCCGATCGCGACGCGACCGGGCGGATCATCCACGACCGGATCGCGACGACGGCGCGCGACGCGCTGGCCTACGAGGCGCCGTGGTTCGCGCGCGTCGGCGTCGATCGCGGCGCGCACCACCTCGACCTCGCCGCGGTGGGGCAGGTGGCGCGCACGACCCGGTGGCTGGCCGCCGCCGAGGCCGAGGCCGCCGGCGTCGATCGCGACGCGCTGATCGCGTCGGGCAGCGCGACCTGGCGCGCGACCTGGGGCGCGACCGCGCTGCGCGCGCAGGCCGCGTGGTACCGCAGCGATCGCCGCGAGGCGCCGCACGCCGCGGCCGGCGCCGCGCCGGCGGTCGGGCTGGCCTACGTGCCGGCCGTCGACGACGCGCCGCTGGCCGGCGCCGCCGACGATCGCGCGGTGCGGGCGGCGTGCAGCGATCTGGTCGACGATCCCGCGCCGGCGCTGGTCAACTGCCCGGTGGCCACCGGCTTCTACTGGACCGGCGGCGTCGGCGTGCTCGGCGACCTGACGATCGATCGCCCCAGCGTCAGCGCCGACGTCGTCCACCGCCGCGGCGAGCACCGCCTGGCGGTCGGCGTCGCCGCCGACGACGTGCGCGCGGTCGCGACCACCCGCTACTCGGGCGGCGCGCTGCGCCAGCAGCTGGGCGCGGGGACGTTCCTCGACTACCGGCTGATCGAGCTGGGCGGCGGCCCCGACAGCTGCGCCGGCACCGCGTGCCGGTTCGTCGACGAGGTCGCGATCACGTACCGCACCCGCACGCTGGCGGCGTACCTGGCCGACACCTGGCGGCCGGCGCCGACGGTCGCGGTCGAGTACGGCGTGCGCGCGCAGTCGAGCCAGCTGGGCGCGGCGCTGACGGTGCGCGACGTCTGGCCGCGCGCCGGCGCCGCCTGGGACTTCCTCGGCGCCGGCCGATCGCGCGTGTTCGTCGGCTGGGGCCGCTACGGCGCGCCGCTGCCGGCCGGCCTCGGCGAGCGGGTCTACGCCGGGCCGTCGATCTTGCAGGCCGCGACCTTCGCCGGCACCACCGACGAGTCGATCGGCGGCAGCGGCGGTCTGCCGGTCGCGCCCGGCACCCGCGGCACCCGCGTCGACGAGGCGCTGGCCGGGATCGAGGTGGGCCAGCCCGACGTGGTGCGGCTCGGCGTGCTGGTCCGCGATCGCCACCTGGGGCGCGCGCTCGACGACGAGGCCGGCGCGTTGGCCTCGGCGGGCGCGGCCACCGGCGCGGTCGCGACCCGGCAGTACGACGAGGTGGCGGCGTGGCTCGACGGCGCGCCGACCGCCAAGCTCGGCGTGCGGATCGGCTACGCGTGGTCGCGGCTGGTCGGCAACTGGCCGGGGCCGGCCGATCCGGTCGAGGGCGTCACGCTCGGCACGTCGCGGCTGTTCGACGACGGGCTCGACGCCGCCTACGCCAACGCCAGCGGCGCGCTGCCCAACGATCAGCCGCACCGGTTCTTCGCCGAGCTGGCGCTGCGCGGCCGGTGGCGCGGCGTCGCCCTCGACGGCAGCGTCCGCGCGACCGCGACCTCGGGGCGCGCGCGCTCGGCGCGGCTGGGCTTCGATCAGACCTTCGCGGTGCCGCGCGGCGCGCTGGGCCGGCTGCCACCGGTGACCCAGGCCAACCTGCACCTCGCCGCGCGGCGTGGCCGCTGGCAGGCCACGCTCGACGTGCTCAACCTGTTCGATCGCCGCGGCGTGCTCGCCGTCAGCGAGGCGTTCGCGCGCGACGCGACCCCGATCGTCGGCGGCGACGCCACCGATCTGGTGTGGCTCAAGGACGACGTCGTCGAGGGCGCGCCGGCGCTGCGGGTGCCGGGCTACGGCCAGCCGACCCGGCTGCAGGCGCCGATCACGCTGATCCTCGGCGTGCGCGCCGACCTGTGATCGATCAGCGGCGGCGGCGGCGGCGGCGACCCGCACCCCCGGCGCCGTCGGGGCGCGGGGCGTCGCCGGGGCGCGCGGCCGGGGCCGGCCGGGGCGCGCCGGCCACCGGGGCGGGGCGCGTCACGGCGGCGGGATCGCGGCGCGGCTCGCCGTGGCGCGGGTCGGCGTGGCGCGGCTCGTCGCGGCGGGGCTCGTCGCGGCGGGCGTGGCCGCCGCCGCGGCGATCGCGGTTGGCCTGCTCGGCGCGGCGCCGCTCGTCGCGGCGGGCCTGCATCTGCGCCTGCGGCGACATCGCGACGCGCTCGCCCGGGCGCAGCGGCTGCGGCGCGCGATCCTCGAACGGGTGCCCCTCGAGCACCGGGATCTGCATGCGGATCAGCTTCTCGATCGCCTGCAGGAGCTCGCGCTCGTCGGCCTCGCAGAACGACACCGCGTAGCCCGACGCGCCGGCGCGCGCGGTGCGGCCGATGCGGTGGACGTACTGCTCGGGCACCTCGGGCAGGTCGAAGTTGACGACGTGGGTGATCTCGTCGATGTCGATGCCGCGGGCGGCGATGTCGGTGGCGACCAGCACGCGGATCTTGCCGGCCTTGAAGTCGGCCAGCGCGCGCTCGCGGGCGCTCTGCGACTTGTTGCCGTGGATCGCGGCCGCGCCGACGCCGTGCTCGTCGAGGTGATCGGCGACCTTGTTGGCGCCGTGCTTGGTGCGCGAGAACACCAGCACCTTGCGCATGCCGACGTCGCGCAACAGCTCGAGCAGGAGCGCGCGCTTGTCGGCCTTGTCGACGTAGGCCAGCTCCTGGTCGACCTTCTCGGCGGTCGACGACACCGGCGCCACCGCGACCCGCACCGGGTCCTTGAGCAGCTGGTCGGCCAGGGCCTGGGCCTCGGGCGGCATCGTCGCCGAGAAGAACAGCGACTGCTTCTTGTCGGGCAGGAGCCGGATCACCCGCCGCACGTCGTGGATGAACCCCATGTCGAGCATGCGGTCGGCCTCGTCGAGGACGAACACCTCGAGGTGGGGCAGGTGCAGGAAGCCCTGGCCGGCGAGGTCGAGCAGGCGGCCCGGCGTCGCGACCAGCACGTCCATGCCGGCGCGCAGCGCCTGCTTCTGCGGCTCCATGCCGACGCCGCCGAAGATCACCACCGTCCGCACGTGCAGGTGCTTGCCGTAGGTGTCGAAGCTGTCGGCGATCTGCGACGCCAGCTCGCGGGTCGGGGTCAGGATCAGCACGCGGATCGGCCGCGGCCCGCGCAGCGCCGGCGGGGTCGGCGTCACCAGCCGCTGCAGGATCGGCAGGGCGAACGCCGCGGTCTTGCCGGTGCCGGTCTGGGCCAGGCCGAGCAGGTCGCGCCCCTGGAGCAGGTGGGGGATGGCGCGGGCCTGGATCGGGGTCGGGCGCTCGTAGCCCTCCTCACGCACCGCGCGCGCGATGGGCTCGATCAGGCCGAGGTCGTCGAAGCGCTCGGGCAGTGGTTCTTTCACGGGGCGCGGACCTTGCCACGCAAACGCCCCCCGCGGGAGCACAACCGCCCGAAAGCGCCCGACGACGCCGGCCTGCGGCGCTCAGCCGCCCACGCCGAGGTACCAGCGCAGGCCGAGGCCGCCGTGCCAGTACAGCCGCGTCGCCTGCTGGTGGGGGCACACCGTCATCACGCCCGACGCGAAGCTGCAGCTGTCGCTGCGCCCGACGTCGTAGCCGGGGCCGCCGTCGAGGTACAGCTCGAGCCGCGGGCCGCGCAGCGCCAGCGCGACGCCGAGCGTGCCCTCGAGCCCGACGTGGCGATCGGGCAGCTCGTCGATCGACGCCGGATCGTAGCGGTGCTGGTAGTAGCGGGCGCCGACGCCGAGGTAGATCGGCAGCGCGCGCGACGCGCCGGCGGCGAGCACCACCGGGGCGAAGGTCACGCCGCCGCGGATGGTCAGGCCGGTGCCGTCGAGGGTGCCGGTGCCGACGCCGGCGCCGACGCCGAGCTTGCCGGCGAGCGTGGCGAAGCGCAGGGTGGCGGTCGAGGGCTGGCCGACCTCGACGCCGACCGCCAGGCCGGTGGGCGCGGCGGGCGCGGCGGGCGCGGCGGGCGCGGCCGGCTCGGCGATGGCGATCGCCGGCGCCAGCGCGAAGATCGCGACGGCCCGCATCAGAACCCCGTGACCTTGAAGACGCGGCCGCGCGCGCCGTTGGCCGCCTCGGTGATCACGTACAGCGTCGTGCCGGTGGCGGCGACGTCGACCGGCGGCCGGGACAGGTACACCGCCGCGCGCGAGGTGCTGCCGCCGCGGGTCGAGTAGACGGTGCGATCGTCGCGGCTGGTCACCATCAGGCTGTCGCCGAACGCGGCGCCGCCGCCGGCCAGCCAGTCGAGGCCGCGCGGCGAGGCCAGGCGGGCGTCCTCGAAGCGCGTCACCGCGCCGGTCGTGCGATCGACCAGCGACACCTCGTCGCGGTTGAAGTCGGAGACGAAGATGCGGCCGGTCGGATCGCTGGCGATGCCGTACGGGAAGTCGAAGTTGCCGCCGGTCGAGAACGTCACCGGGCTCTGCTGGTTGCAGGCGGCCTGGCGCATCACCCGCTGGCGCTCGCGATCGGCCACCAGCACGCCGAGGCTGGCGTCGGCGATCAGGTGGAACGGCCCGCGCGGGTTCTGGGTGGCGATCACGTTGCAGGTGGTCGAGGTCTCGTAGCGCATCGTCCCCGGGTTCCAGGTCATGCGCTGCAGGCGATCGGGGTTGTCGCTGTAGTAGAGGTTGTCGCCGGTGGCGTCGAACGCGATGCCCTCGATCGAGCCCTGGCCGACCACGACCGCGACCGGGTCGAGCGCGCCGGTCGCCGGATCGACCACGCGGATGCAGGCGCCGTTGCACGGCGCGTTGTTGGCGCCGTCAGCGATGTACAGCTTGCCGTCGTGGGGGCCGACCGCGATCGCCCGCGGATCGGTGAGGAAGGTGTCGGTGCCGGTCGCGACGCTGGTCCCCATCAGGCCGGGCGGCGTGGCGATCGCGACGGCGGGGTCGACGGTGAGCACGACCGGCGCCGCGGCCGCCTGGTTGCCGGAGAGATCGGTGGCCAGCGCGTAGAGCGTGATCGTCGGCCCCGCGAGCGCGTTGTCGGGCACGCGCACGCGGAAGGTCACGGTCGAGTCGGTCGACCCGCTGGCGATCACCGACGACCGCGTGGTCTCGAGCTCGCCGGCCGCCTCGAAGATCACCTGGCTGGTGCCGATCTCGTCGGTGACGTGGATCTGGATCTCGAGCGGCAGGCCGGGGCCGACGTGGTTGTCGGTGGTCGGCGGCAGGATCTCGACCGTCGGCGGGGTGCGATCGAGCACCGCGAAGGTGGCGGTGCCCTCGACCGGCAGGCCGCCGGCCATCACCGGGGCGCCGGCGCCGTCGACCACCGCGGCGGTGACCGTGCCGGTGCCCTCCCACGCGAGGCCGTCGATCGCGGCCTCGAACGCGCCACGATCGTCGGTCTTGCCCTCGGCGCCCATGATGGCGTGGTCGGCGCCGTTGCGGTCGGTGTAGGCGACCGTGAGCTTCATCTGCTCGCCGGCCAGCGGCGTGCGATCGCCGATCGCCATGGCGCGGACGTGGAGCGTGCCGTCGATCGACGACACGACCTCGGGCGCGAGCTCGATGAGGACCTCGTTCGGGCTGGGATCGCTGCAGCCGAACGCGAGCAGGACGAGAGCGGACGCAGGATAAGCGAAGCGCATCAATGGACCTCCCTAAGGTGCCGCCGGGAGGTGATTGCAAGCCGCGGGGCAGGTCCAAGTGCGCGGCGCGGCTCGCGGCGCGCTGTCCGCTGTGCAAGCCGCGGACAGCGTCCGGACGTCGGACGTCGGCGGCGGCTGTCGCGCGGTGTGCGCGCCGGCGCGGCGCGCCGCGCTCAGTCTTTGTCGGGGCCGCGGCCGAGCAGGCCGCCGACCCGCGGGTCCTTGGCCTGCTCGTCACCGAACAGCCGGATGCGCTTGCCGGCGCGGTTGTGGCCGATCGCGTAGACCAGGCCGGCGATGCCCGACAGCGGCAAGAGCACCATCAGCACCGGCATCAGCAGGAACGCCGGGAGGATCTTCGACACGATGCCGGCGACCATCACGTACAGCACCGCGGCCGGGATGGTCTCCCGGAACGATCCGGCGTAGAGCCAGCCCAGCGGGCCGAAGAAGAACGACAGGCCCGCCGAGATGAGCCAGGACTTCTCGCCGGCCTTGGGCGCGCGGGCCAGCTCCGCCTTGACGTCGCCGGCCTTCCTGGCCAGCTGCATCGCGCGGGCGAGGTCGTTGGCCGACGGCCGGGCGTCGTCGGCGTCGGCCGGGATCTCGTCGGTCGGGCGGGCCTTGCGCGAGACCAGCGCGGCCTGGCGCTGCCGCAGCGCGTCCGACTCGGCGGCGGCGGCGGCGCGGCGGGCCAGGATGCGCTCGCGGGCCTCGGCCTTGCGCTGCCGGTCGGCGGCCGAGCTGGCCGCGACCTCCGCCTCCAGGGCGCGGAGGCGAGCGCGAACCTCGTCGTCGTCGGCAGCCACGGCTCGAACTATGGCATGATTCCTGGCTGCATCCATGCGTCGCTCGGTCGCTGCCGCGCTGCTCGTGATCATCGCCGCCTGTGGCGGGGCGCCGTTGCCCGACGAGCCCGTCGCGCGCGGCAAGAAGTCGGGGTCGGGCAAGAAGCACGGCTCGGAGGCGGTGCGCGAGGCCGAGGATCCCGACGCGGTCGCGCGCGGCGGCAAGAAGTGGGGCGGCTGGCGCTACGCCGGCAGCCGCGACGAGTGCTTCTACGTGGTCGGCCGCAAGTGCTTCGCGACCGAGGCGGCGGCGTGCAAGGCCGCCGGCTGCGGCCGCGGCAAGTGCGCGGTGAGCGGCGGCGGGCCGGCCAACGTCCGGTGTCGCTAGGCCGCCGCGCCGCGGTCGCCGCCGCGATCGCCGCGATCTACGCGGTGCCCTACGCCGGCTACGCGCTGTACCCGCTGTTGCTCGCGGCGACGGTCGTGCACGAGCTGGCCCACGGGGTGGCCGCGCTGGTCACCGGCGGCGAGGTCGGCGCGATCGCGCTGGCCCCCGACGGCGGCGCCGCGACCGTCCACGCCGGCGGCGCGATCGCGGTGATCGCCGCCGCGGGGCCGCTGGCGCCGGCGGTGATCGGCGCGGCGCTGCTGGCGGTCGCGGGTCGGCCTCGCGCGCGGCGCGGCGCGCTGCTCGGCCTCGCGGCGGCGATCGCGCTCGGCGCCGCGCTGTGGCTGCGCGGCGGCTTCGCGCTGGC
This sequence comes from Myxococcales bacterium, assembly GCA_016794525.1. GTDB lineage: Bacteria > Myxococcota_A > Polyangia > Haliangiales > Haliangiaceae > UBA2376. The sequence continues at coordinate 15,747 of JAEUJY010000075.1, read as the reverse complement.
CTGCGGCCTGGGCGCCGCCGGCGGCTTCGCCGCGCTCGGGCTGGCCGGCGATCGCGTGGCGCGTCTGGCGACCGTCGTCGTCGGGCTGGGCGTCGGCCTCGCCTGGCTGGCGCGCCGCGAGGAGCTGTTCGCGCTGACCGCGGCGACGCCGCACGGCCGCATCCCGACCGACGTCCAGACCCTCGCCGCCGCCGCTGGCGGACCGCCGTCGACCTGGGCCTGGGTGGTGATCGCCGCGTCGCTGGCGCTGGTGGCCGGCGGCCTGGCGCTCGGCGCCGCCCGCCCGCGACCCGACGATCCCCGACCACGATCTCGCGTATCGGGAGGGGGACCCACGGGGGCATGACCCCGTGGGGGAGGGTTTGTCGACAAACCCTCCTTGGAGTTCAGCCGACGCCGACGATCTGGCCGTCGACCAGATCGATCGCCAACGCGCGCGGCTCCTTGGGCAGGCCGGGCATGCGGACGATCGCGCCGCACAGCGCGACGACGAAGCCAGCGCCGGCGGCCAGCTCGAAGCGGCGCACGGTCAGGGTGTGGCCGTCGGGGGCGCCGGGGCGCGACGGATCGTCGGTGAACGACGCCGGGGTCTTGGCCATGCACACGGGCAGGTGGCCGTGGCCGGCGGCCTCGAGCTCGGCCAGCTGGGCGGCGGCCTCGTCGGTGAGCACCACCGACGTCGCGCGGTAGATCGCGGTGGCGATGCGCTCGATCTTGGCGCGCAGCGGCTCGGCGCCGGTGTACAGCGTGCGGGCCGGCGCCTTGCCGTGGCGGGCCAGCGTGTCGAGCACCACCTGGGCCAGCGCGACGCCGCCCTCGGCGCCGCGGTTGGGCGCGTCGATCACCGCGAAGCCGACGTCGGCGGCCTCGACCGCGGCGCGCACCGCGGCGGTCTCCTCGTCGCTGTCGCCGGTGAACGCGTTGAGCGCGATCACCACCGGCCGGCCGAAGTGGCGGGCGTTCTCGAGGTGGCGCAGCAGGTTGGGCAGGCCGGCCTGGACCGCCGCGAGATCGGGCTGGCTGACCTGGTCGGGCTTGACGCCGCCGTGCAGGCGCAGCGCGCGCAGCGACGCGATGATCACCACCGCCGCCGGCGACAGGTCGCCGCCGCGGGCGACCAGGTCGAAGAACTTCTCGCCGCCGAGATCGAAGCCGAACCCGGCCTCGACCACCGCGACCTCGGCGAGGTGCAGGCCGGTGCGCATCGCGATGACGCTGGCGGTGCCGTGGGCGATGTTGGCGAACGGCCCGCAGTGGACGATCGTCGGCGTGCCGCACACCGTCGCCACCAGGTTGGGCAGCATCGCGTCGCGGAGCAGCGCCATCATCGCGCCGACCGCGCCGATCTGGCTGGCGGTGACCGCCGCGCCGTCGGTGCCGCGGCCGATCACGATCCGGCCCAGCCGCGCGCGCAGGTCCTCGGCGTCGGTCGCCAGCGCCAGGATCGCCATGATCTCGGAGGCGGCGGTGATGTCGAAGCCGCCGGCGTGGATCGGGCCGTTGCCCTTGCCGCGGCCCAGCTCGAGCTGGCGCAGCGCCCGATCGTTCATGTCCATCGTGCGCTTCCACGTGATCTTCTCGGGATCGAGCGTGGGGGTGAGGCCGTGGTGCAGGTGGTTGTCGATCAGCGCCGACAGCAGGTTGTGGGCGCTGCTGATCGCGTGGAAGTCGCCGTTGAAGTGCAGGTTGATGTCGGCGGTCGGGATCATGCGCGACCAGCCGAAGCCGGTGCCGCCGCCCTTGAGCCCGAACACCGGCCCCAGCGACGGCTCGCGCAGCACCACCGCGGCGCGCTTGCCCAGCTTGGTCAGGCCGTCGGCCAGGCCGATCGCGGTGGTGGTCTTGCCCTCGCCGGCGGCGGTCGGGGTGATGCCCGACACCAGGATCAGCGCGCCGGTCGCCTGCAGCGGGCCCAGCGCGGCCACCTCGATCTTGGCCTTGTCGCGGCCGTAGGGGCGCAGCGCGGTGGCGGGGAGGCCCAGCTTGGCCCCGATCTCGGTGACGTCATGGGTGGGGTCGATCATGGCGGGACCGTACAGCAAACCGTGTGGATTTTTGGCTTCCTGGTAGATTCCGCCGGCTATGGGTCTGGCTGATTTCTTCCGTCCCAAATATCGACACAGCGATGTCAAGGTGCGCCTCGAGGCTGTCCGCGCCCTGACGTCCGACGAAGCCGACATCCTCGCCACCGTCGCCAAGTCCGACAAAGATCCTGGGGTACGCCGGATCGCCATCGAGAAGCTCGAACGCGTCGAGCTGCTCGCCGAGCTCGCCGAGAGCGAGAGCGATCGCGCCAACCGCGACCTCGCCGGCACCCGCGCCGCCGAGCTGTGGGTGCAGGCCGCCTGCCAGGACGAGGACGAGACCCTCGCCGCCGACGGCCTGTCGGGCCTGCTGAAGCTGGGCGACGACCGCGCGCTGGTCGAGGTCGCCACCCGCGCCGCCGACCACGCGCTGCGCAAGAAGGCCGCGGCCGCGGTGCGCGACGCCAAGGCCCTGGTCGAGCTGGCCAAGACCACCGCCTCGCCCGAGGTGCGGCAGGCGGCGATGGCGAAGCTCGACGACGCCGACGCGCTGCGCGCGCTGGCGATCGACACCACCGTCAAGGAGCTCGGGCTCGCGGCGCTCGACAAGGTCGACGCCGAGGACGCGCTCGAGGCGATCGCGCAGAAGGCCAAGGCCAAGGCGGTGCGGCAGCGGGCGCGCAAGCGGCTCGACGAGCTGGCCGCGGCCCGCGAGGCCGCGCGGCCCAAGGAGTCCGACGCGCTCCGCCGCAAGAAGGCGGAGAAGGCGCAGTGGCTGCGCGCCGTCGAGGCGCTGGCCGAGACCTTCGACTTCGAGAAGGCCGGGCCCGAGGTGGCCAAGGCCGAGGCGGCGTGGCGCGAGCTGGGCGACACCGGCGAGGCAGCCGGCGACGAGCGGTTCGCCCGCGCGGTGGCCCGCTTCCACGCCCGCAAGGAGGCCGCGGCCAAGGCGCTGCACGAGCCGAAGCGCGAGGTCGAGGCCAAGCGCGAGGTCGCGCCGACGCCGCGCGAGCGGCCGCGCGATCCCGACGACGTCGACATCATCAACCCGGTGCACGGCGACGTGCTGGCGCGCAAGCCGGCGCCGGTCGAGACCGACGCCGCCCGCGAGGCGCGGCAGAAGGAGGCCGCCGAGCGGCGCGCCGCCCGCGACGCCGCCAAGGCCGAGGCCGACGCCGCGCGCGCGCGCGAGCAGGCCGAGCGCGAGGCCAAGCGCCAGGAGCACGGCGAGCGCGCCGGCGCGCTGGCCAAGAGCGTGGCCGCGCTGATCGCCGACATGGAGTCGGTGGCCGCCGAGAAGGGCGGCGACCCCAAGGCGGTCGAGCGCCTGCTCGGCCAGGCCGCGACCGCGTTCGCGCAGCTGGGCAAGGTGGCCGCCGCCGAGCGCGACGCGCTCGAGGGCCGCTACCAGGCGGTGCGCGGCACGCTGGTCGTGCGCATCCAGGAGCTGCGCGAGGGCGAGGACTGGAAGCGGTGGGCCAACGTCCCGCGCGCCGAGGCGCTGGTCGCCGCGGCCAAGGAGCTGGCCGAGCGCGAGGAGGCGCCGACCCTGCAGCTGCTCAAGGCGGTGCAGCAGGCGTGGAAGGAAGTCGGGCCGATGCCCGGCAAGAAGTCCAAGGAGCTGTGGGACACGTTCAAGGCCCACTGCGACGCGGCGTTCGCGCGCATCCGTCAGGATCGCGCCGCCGAGGACGAGAAGCTCTCGGGCAACGTGGCGGTGAAGCGCGAGCTGGTCGCGGCGGCGCAGGCGCTGTCGGGCTCGACCGACTTCGACGCCACCGCGGCGGCGATGAAGGAGCTGCAGCGGCGGTGGAAGGAGTCGGGGCCGGTGCCGCGCAAGGTCGGCGACGAGCTGTGGAAGGAGTTCCGCACCGCGTGCGACGCGTTCTTCGAGCGGCGCAAGCCGTCGGTCGAGGCGTCGCTGCGCCAGGAGCAGGACAACCAGGCCGCCAAGGAGCGGCTGATCGCCGCCGCCGAGGCGGTGGTGGCCAAGGCCCCCGGCGAGGCCGGGTGGGGCAAGGCGATCGGGCAGATCAAGGACCTGCAGCGCGAGTGGCAGGAGATCGGCCGGGTGCCGCGCGCCGAGGTCGAGGCGCTGTGGCAGCGGTTCCGCGCCGCGTGCGACGGGCTGTTCGCCAAGCGCGACGCCGCCCGCGACGCCGAGGCCGACGCGCAGCGCGCCGAGCTCGAGGCGGTGCGCGCCGACATCGAGGCGGTCACCGCGGGCGGCGACGACGTCGCGGCCCGGGCGCTGGCGGTGCGGGCCAAGCTCGCCGAGCTGGCCGAGCGCGATCTCGAGCCGTCGGCCGAGCTGCGCGGTCAGTACGACGCGATGGTGCGCCACGTGATGAGCGCGCACGCCGAGGCGCTGCGCGGCAGCGAGCTCGATCCGGTCGCGATGGCCAGCGCGCGCGCCAAGCTGATCGAGCGCGCCGAGAAGCTCCTGCCGAAGACCGCGCCGACGGTCGCGCTCGAGGGCGCGTCGCCGGCCGAGCTGGCGCAGCGGCTGAAGAGCGCGATGGCCGGCAACTCGCTGTGGAAGGGCGACGGCCGCGATCCGATCGAGGTGATCGACGAGCTGCGCGCGCGCTTCGCCGCGGTCGGCCCGGTGGTCGGCGCCGACGCCGAGGCCGCGCAGGCGCGCTTCGACGAGCTGTGCGCGCAGGTGCGCACGGCCCACGGCGCGAGCCCGGTCGCCGAGCGTCCGGCGCGCGCCGAGCGGAGCGAGCGTGGCGAGCGTCCGGCCCGCACCGAGCGCAACGATCGCCGCCGCGATCGCCGCGATCGCCGCAAGGACGAGCAGTCCGAGCAGGTCGCCCGCGAGGTGACGTCGGGCGAGCCGGTCGCGGCCGCCGTCGCGGCTCCGGTTGCGGCTCCGGCTCCGGTCGCGGCTCCGGCTCCGGTCGCGGCTCCGGCTCCGGTCGCGGCTCCGGTCGCGGCTCCGGTCTCCGCGCGCGCCCGCACCTCGACGCTCCCGCCCGGCGTCACCGAGGCGCTCGACGACGACTGGGAGGCCCCGGCCGCCGCAGCGGCTCCCGCGGCCCCCGCGGCGCCGGCCGATGCCGCGACGCCCGCGACGGCGCCCGAAGTCGTCGACGAAGGCTGGGACTGATCGCGTCGTGACGCCCGCCCGGCGCGCCCGGGCGGGGCGTCATCGCTCAGAGCATCGGCTCCGGGGTCGCCAAGCCCTCGACGAGCGCGGCCGGCAGGTCGTCGCCCCAATCGGTCACCAGCCATGCGGTGCCGTCGGCGCCGACCTTGGTCCGCCAATGGTGGGCGAAGTGGCAGCCTACGGCGCAGTCCTCCCATCCGATCGAGTAGGTGACCGCGCGGGCGCCATCGGCTGGGTCGATCCCCTCGTCGACCACGTTGGTCGCGTTGGGGTCAAACTCGCTCCAGACGATGACCTCGACGCCCGCGACCCCCTGCAGGGCCTCCCGGACGTTGGGCGCGGAGGGCGCCCCCCGGGACCAGAGCGCGTATGAGTGGCCCCCGGGACCGTAGACCTCGGAGCTGAAGTCCCAGACGTCCAGCTCCTGGACCACGCGATCGACGACCTCGTTCCCGGAGGGCGCGAGGCCGTTGGCCCACGCGGCCTCGATCCCGGGGTCGGTGACGACAAGCTCGACGAGTCCACGCGTCTGGTACCAGGGTGCGGCGCGTGGCACCCACGCGAAGGTCGGCCGCAGCGCCGGCAACGTCGTGCGGATCAGCGCTTCGGCCGTGTCGATCTCTTCCTGGCTCGCGATGATCGCCGTCGTCGCCCGCTTCGCGAGCTCGTGCGCCGAGGTGCACAGCGACGACCGCTGATCGCGGAGCAGTTCGTGCGCGCCGCAGTACGGCCCGGCGTCGTCGCTGCCGCACGACGCGACCACGGCGAGCACGCCGAGCGCGCGGACGTTCACGGGTAGTTCCACGCGACGGTCACCGACGTGTCAGCCTCCTCGTGGCCCAGTGTACGCGACGCGGCCTGCTCCGCGTGGCGCTTCGTGACCCGCGGCGGCGCGGCGTCGGCGAGACGCGTAGCGCTGGACGGCAGGCGGCGTCCCGGCGCATCCTGGAGGGGATGACAGCCGCTGAGCTGATGGTCGTCGCGGCGCTGATCCCGGCGATGATCGTGTTCGTCGTCGCCTACCGCCACGCGCTGACCACGTGGCTGGCGCCGGTCCACGCGGACTTGCCGCCGGCCGCGGTCGCGGGCCGGCCGCTGGCGCCGCCGGCGTCGTTCGGGCGCCGCTTCCACGCGGCGGCGATCGCGCTGGCGTTCGTGTCGATGGCGATGATGGCGCTGATGTTCCTGGCGATCCTCGCGGTCGCGCTGCTGCGCTGAGTTCCAGGAGGTCACGGGCACGGGCACGGGCACGGGCACGGGCAGCTGCGCGAACGCCGCTGGCGTTCGAACAGCGGCTAGCCGATCGGCAGCCCGCGGGCGCGCAGCGCAGCGGCGTGGCGGCCGTCGATGCGGTGCTCGGCGACCTGGCGCATGCCCTCGCCGGGGAAGTAGCGCAGGTGGACCAGCACGCCGAAGCGCGGCGCCACCTCCATCGCCGCGAGCTTGAAGCCGGCCTTGAGCTTGGGCACCAGCACCGCGTTGTTGTCGGCGCCGTGGCGGCTGTAGATCTCGCGGAACCCGGCCTCGGTGGCGGCCGCGAGCACGCGCCGCAACAGCGCGCTGTAGATCCCGCGGCCCTGCCAGGCGCGCGCGACGACGCTGTAGACCATGTAGTAGCGCTGCCAGTTCTCTTGCATGCCCCAGTACGCCCCGATCACCTGATCGCCGGCGTACAGCAGCACGCGGTGGCTCAAGGTCGGCGTCAGCGCCGCCTCGAGGTCCATCGCGCGGGCCTGCTCGTCCTCGGTCATCGCCCGCCGCAGGTCGAACGCCGGGCCGCGATCGCCGGCGTCGTCCCACAGCGCCTGGTTGTGCTGCTCCCAGGTGGCGGTGTCGACCAGGTCGAGGCGGACGTCGGCGGTGAGCGGGCCGCTCAGGTGGGTCGTCGTGGCGGTCGCGAAGCGGGCGCGGGCGGCGTCGGCCGAGGGCGTGTGCGGCATGCCGCATCGTAGTACGCTCGGACAGCTTGTCCGGCCTCACCGACGACGACCTGCACCTGTTCAACGAAGGCACGCACTACCGGCTGTACCAGCGGCTGGGAGCGCACCCCGGCGCCGACGGCACGCGCTTCGCGCTGTGGGCCCCCAACGCCGAGCGCATCGAGGTGCTCGGCGACTGGAACTACTGGCAGGGCGGCGACTGGCTCGCGCCGCGCGGCAGCTCGGGGCTGTGGGAGGGGCGGGCGGTCCACGCCGCGCCCGGCCACCGCTACAAGTTCCGCATCCACGCCCGCGGCGGCGAGGTCCTCGACAAGGCCGATCCGTTCGCCGCCGCCGCCGAGACCCCGCCGGCCACGGCGTCGATCATCTGGACGCCGCAGCACGCGTGGCGCGACGCCGCGTGGATGGCGCGACGCGCCGGTGGCGGGCGGCTCGACGCGCCGTGGTCGATCTACGAGGTCCACCTGGGCTCGTGGATGCGCGAGCACGGCGATCACGGCGAGCCGCTGGGCTACCGCGCGCTCGGCGAGCGGCTGGCCGAGCACGTCGGCCGGCTCGGCTTCACCCACGTCGAGTTGATGCCGGTCCTGGCCCATCCGTTCTACGGGTCGTGGGGCTACCAGGTCACCGGCTACTTCGCGCCGACCGGTCGCTACGGCACGCCCGACGATCTGATGGCGATGATCGACACGCTGCACCAGGCCGGCATCGGCGTGATCGTCGACTGGGTGCCGGCGCACTTCCCGACCGACGCCCACGGCCTGGGCCGGTTCGACGGCACCCACCTGTTCGAGCACGCCGATCCGCGGCGCGGCTTCCACCCCGACTGGACCAGCTACATCTTCAACTACGCGCGCCACGAGGTGCGGGCGTTCCTGATCTCGAGCGCGCTGTGCTGGCTCGACCGCTACCACGTCGACGCGCTGCGGGTCGACGGCGTCGCGTCGATGCTGTACCGCGACTACTCGCGCAAGGACGGCGAGTGGGTGCCCGACGTCGACGGCTCGAACCACGATCGCGACGCGATCGGGTTCCTGCAGCAGATGAACCGCGCGGTCTACGCCGCGCACCCCGACGTCCAGACGATCGCCGAGGAGTCGACCGCGTGGGGCGGCGTGTCGCGGCCGCCCGAGCACGGCGGGCTGGGCTTCGGCATGAAGTGGGACCTCGGCTGGATGCACGACACGCTCGACTACCTGCGCCGCGATCCGGTCCACCGCCGCTGGCACCACGAGCAGCTGACGTTCCGCTCGCTGTACGCCGACAACGAGAACTTCGTCCTGCCGCTGTCCCACGACGAGGTCGTCCACGGCAAGGGCTCGCTGCTCGGCAAGATGCCGGGCGACGACTGGCAGCGCCACGCCAACCTGCGGCTGCTGTACGGCTACCAGTGGGGCCTGCCCGGCAAGAAGCTCCTGTTCATGGGCGGCGAGCTGGCGGTGCCCGGCGAGTGGAACCACGACGGCGTGCTGGCGTGGGGCCAGGCCGATCTGCCGCGCCCGGCCGGCATGCTGGCGTGGGTGCGCGACCTCAACGCGATCTACCGCCGCTACGGGGCGCTGCACCGCAAGGACTGCACGCCCGGCGGGCTGGAGTGGCTGCTCGCCGATGACCGCGAGCACTCGACCCTGGCGTGGGCGCGGTGGGGCGGTCCCGACGACGCGCCGGTCGTGATCGCGTGCAACTTCACGCCGGTGCCGCGCCACGGGCTGCGCATCGGCGCGCCGCGCGCCGGCCGCTGGCGCGAGGTGCTGTCGAGCGACGCCGAGGTCTACGGCGGCAGCGGCGTCGGCAACCTCGGCGCCGTCGAGGCCAGCGCCGAGCCGTGGCACGGCCGGCCGGCGTCGCTGACGCTGACCGTGCCGCCGCTGGGCTGCGTGTACCTGGTGCACGAGCCGGCCGAGGGCGCCGCGCCGTGAGCCGGCGCTGGGTCTGCGTCCACGGCCACTTCTACCAGCCGCCGCGCGAGAACCCGTGGCTCGACGAGATCGAGCCGCAGCCGAGCGCCGCGCCGTTCCCCGACTGGAACGCGCGCATCACCGCCGAGTGCTACCGGCCCAACACCGCGGCGCGGATCGTCGACGGGCAGGGCGACATCATCGCGATCGTCGACAACTACGCGCGGATGAGCTGGAACGTCGGGCCGACGTTGTTCACGTGGATGGCGCGCCACGCGCCCGACGTCCACGGCGCGCTGGTGGCCGCCGATCGCGCCAGCCGCGCCGCGCTCGGCCACGGCGCCGCGCTGGCCCAGGCCCACGGCCACCTGATCATGCCGCTGTGCACGCCGCGCGATCAGCGGACCCAGGTGCGGTGGGGCCTGGCCGACTTCCGCCACCGCTTCGGCCGCGACGCCGAGGGCATGTGGCTGCCCGAGTGCGCCGTCGACACCGCGACCCTGGAGGCGCTGGCCGCCGAGGGCGTCGCGTTCACGATCCTGGCGCCGTACCAGGCGGCGCGGGTGCGGCCGCCGGGCGGCGCGTGGCGCGACGTCGACGCCGCCGAGCCCGGGCGGATCTACCGCTGCCCGCTGCCGTCGGGGCGGTCGATCGATCTGTGCTTCTACGACGGGCCGCTGGCGCGCGCGGTGGCGTTCGAGAAGCTGCTCGCCGACGGCGGCGGCTTCGCGCGGCGGTTGGTCGCCAGCGGCAGCGACGCCGCGCCGCTGTGCCACATCGCCACCGACGGCGAGACCTACGGCCACCACCACCGCTACGGCGACATGGCGCTGGCGTGGGCGCTGGAGTCGATCGCCCGGGGCGACCACCCCGGCGCCGCGCTCACCAACTACGGCGCGTACCGCGCGGCCCACCCCGCGACCTGGGAGGTGGCGATCCGCGAGGACACCGCGTGGAGCTGCGCCCACGGCATCGAGCGCTGGCGCAGCGACTGCGGCTGCAACTCCGGCGGCCGGCCGGGCTGGAACCAGGCGTGGCGCAAGCCGCTGCGCGACGCGCTCGACTGGCTGCGCGATCGCAGCGACGATCTGCTCGACACCGTCGGCGCGACGCTGTGCCACGCGCCGTGGGAGGCGCGCGACGCCTACGTCGACGTCTTGCTCACCGGCGATCGCGACGGCTTCCTGGCCCGCCACGCGCGGCCCGACGCCGATCCGGTGCGGGTGCTGTCGCTCATGGAGATGAGCCGGCACGCGATGGCGATGTACACCAGCTGCGGCTGGTTCTTCGACGACCTCGGCGGCATCGAGACCGTGCAGGTGCTGCGCTACGCGGCGCGGGTCGCCGAGCTGGGCGAGGCGCTGGGCGGCCACCCGCTGACGCCGGGGCTGGTCGATCGGCTGGCGGCGGCGCGCTCGAACGAGCGGCAGGTCGGCGACGGCCGGAGCGTCTGGCAGCGGCTGGTCGAGCCGGCGCGGGTCGACCTGGCCAAGGTGGTGGCCAACCACGCGGTCGTGCTGGCGGTGACCGGCCACGAGCCGGTCGACGACGCCGGCGCCTACGCCGTCACCGTCGGCGAGATGGTGCGGCGGCGGGTCGGGCGCGCGGCGCTGGCCGCCGGCGTCGCCCAGTCGCGCGAGCTGGCGACCGGCGCGACCCGCGAGCTCGCGGTGGCGGTGCTGCACGTCGGCGATCACCAGCTGCTCGGCGGCGTGATCCCGTTCCCGGGCGCCGCGGCCTGGGACGCGCAGGTCGACGAGCTGACCGCCGCGTTCGCCGCCGCCGATCTGATCGCGGTGCAGCGCGCGATCGATCGCGGCTTCGCCGGCGCGACGTTCTCGCTGGCGACGCTCTTGCCCCACGATCGCGAGCTGGTGCTGGCCGCGGTGCTGGCGGCGCCGCTGGCCGAGGTCGAGCGCGCGCACCAGGCGATCTACGACGATCACGCGCCGGTGATCCGCTTCCTGGTCGCGAGCCGGCTGCCGGTGCCGCCGGTGTTCGTGCGCGCCGCGACCCACGTGCTCGAGGCGCGGCTGACCGCCGAGCTGGGCGCGCCACGGCCGCAGATCGACGTCGTCCGCGCGACCCTGGTCGAGGCCGGGCAGCTGGCGGTCGATCTCGACACGCCGGCGGTGGCGTACCTGGCCGGCGCCGCGCTGCACCGGGCGATCGCGCAGCTCGATCACGGCGAGGATCCGGTGCCGCTCGAGCGCCTGGCCAAGCTGGCCGAGATCGCGGCGCGGATGAAGTCGCCGGTCGATCTGTGGGACGCGCAGAACGCGGCCTGGCAGCTGCGGTCGTACCTGCCGCGGTGGAAGGCGGCGGCCGCGGCCGGGGACGATCGGGCCGCGCGGTCGCACGCCGCGTTCGTGCGGCTGGCCCACGCGATCCGGGTCAAGGTCGGTTGAGCCGCGCCGCCGACCGCGGCAAGGTCCGGAGATGACCGACGAGTTCAAGGACGATCCGACCCACGGCGACGCCACCAACCCGGGCCTGGCCCGCGGCCGGCTGGTGCTGGTGGCGGTCGACTTCTCGGCGACCGCGCGCCACGCGCTGGCGTGGGCGTTCGACTACGCGCTGCACACCGACGCGACGATCCACACGCTGCACGTCGTCGATCGCCGCTGGTCGCCGGCCGACCTGTCGGCCGATCCGGCGTCGGTGCAGCGCGACGTCGCCGCCTCCGAGGCCGCGGCCGCCGCCGAGCTGCGGGCGCTGACCGACGAGGCGCGCGGGCGGCTGGGCGCGCTGCACGAGCACGTCGTCGTCGGCAAGCCGGCCGACGAGATCCTGCGGCTGGCCCGCGAGCTGGCGGTCGACCTGATCGTCGTCGGCAGCCACGGCGTCGATCCGGTGGCCCACCTGTTCGTCGGCTCGGTCGCCGAGCGCGTCGTGCGCGGCGCGACCTGCCCGGTCACGGTCGTGCGCCTGCCGCGGGCGTGAGCGAGCGCCAGCTCAGGAACCCAGCGCGATCAGCGCGGTGCCGCCGACGGCGACGAGCGCGCCGAGCACGCCGCGCGCGCCGACCCGCTCGCCGCGGGCGATGACCAGCGGCAGCACCAGCACCGGCGGCAGCGCCATCAGCGACGCCGCGACGCCGGTGTGGGCGTGGGTCACCGCGTACAGCGACAGCGTCACGCCGATGCCGGGCCCGACCAGCGCGCCGATCGCGGTCCAGCCCATCGCCGCGCGGTCGGTGAGCGCGGCGCGCAGCCGCGGCCACCACCCGGCCAGCGTCAGCACCAGCGCGAACCCGACGACGCCGGTCGCGACGCGGATCTGGGTGCCGGCGATCGCCGAGTAGCCGGCGAGGCCGCGCTTGGACAGCAGCAGCCCGCCGGCCTGGCCCAGCGCGCCGCCGATCGCCAGCAGCGCGCCGCGCAGGATCCGGACGTCGCCGTCGGCGCTGGCGCCGCGCTCGCTGACCGCCAGCATGATGCCGCCGACGATCACCGTCATCGCCAGCGCCTCGCGGGCGGTGACCGCCTCGTCGAGGAACAGCCACGCCAGCGCGGCGGTCAGGATCGGCGTCACGGTCGAGACCACCATCGTCCGGCGGGCGCCGAACTCGACGTACGCGCGGAACGTGCACAGGTCGCCGAGCACCATGCCGACCAGCCCCGAGGTCGCCAGGTAGCCCCACTGGGCGTCGGTGGCGTCGGTCGGCAGCGCCTGGCCGCGGATCAGCCAGGCCGCCAGCGTCAGCCACGCCAGCGCCATCGTGACGCGCACGAAGTTGAGCGACAGCGAGCCGATGCGGCGCGCCGCGGCCTCGAACGCCAGCGACGAGCCGGTCCAGGCGGCGGCGGTGCCGAGGGCGGCGAGCTCGCCGGCGCGCATGGCGCGGTCAGTAGCACGAGCGCGGCCGGCGCGTCGATCGCTTGACCGCCCGCGCGGCGCCCTCGATGCTGGCGGCGATGGCCGCCGATCTCCGCGCCGACACGCTCGCGACCGTGGCCGGCGAGCGCTACCACCTCGAGCTGGGGCGCGCCTGGGACTTCCTCTTGCCGTCGGGCGGCGTCGTCATGACCGCGGCGCTGCGGGCGGCGGCGGCGGCGGTCGGCGATCCCGCGTTCCGGCTGCTGTCGGCGACCGCCACGTTCTGCGAGCCGATCGCGCCCGGCCCGCTGGTGATCGAGCCGCGGGTGCTGCGCCGCGGCGGCAGCGCGGTGCAGGTGCGGACCGCGCTGCACGCGCCGGGCTCGCTGGGCTGCGAGGTGGCGGCGACGTTCGCGCGCGATCGCGAAGGCCCCGACGTGATCGCGCTGCCGCCGCCGACGGTGCCCGCGCCCGCCGACGCGCTCGACCTCACCGGCCCGGGCGCGTCGCTGACCCGGCTGCCGTTCTTCGCCAACCTCGACGTCCGGCTGGCCGAGGGCACGCCGCTGTGGGCGCCGGGGTTCGCCGCGGGGCCGGCGCGCCACCTGCGGTGGTTTCGCTACAAGGTGCCACAGCGCGACGGGGCGGCGCTCGACCGCCTGGCGTTGCCGCCGATCGTCGACACGATGCCGGCGGCGCTGAGCCAGGCGCTCGGCCCCGGCGATTATCGCTTCTACGCCCCGTCGGTCGACCTCACGCTGCACGTCGTCGACGACACCGAGCGCGAGTGGCTGCTGGCGGCGGCGACGATCGGCCGGGCCCGCGCTGGTTGGGCCACTGCGCGCATCGACGTCTGGGACGACGCCGGCCGCTACCTCGCCTTCGGCTGTCAGACGATGTACCTGCGCACCCTGGCGGGGACGCCTCCGACCGTCGACGCGAGCGCGCGATAACGCGCGGCGTCACCGCCCCGCGGTGACCCGATCGGCCTTGACGTTTCCGGTGACGACCCGGATCCTGTTTCCACAGTGGATCGCGCAGGCCAGCGCAACGCCGGTGCCGCGTCCAACCAGTACCAGATCCTCGGGCATCTGGCGACGGGCGGGATGGCGGAGCTGTACCTGGCGCGCGCCGTCGGCATCGCCGGGTTCGAGCGCTACGTCGTGCTCAAGCGGATCATGGCCGAGCACGCGCGCAACCATCGTTTCGTGACGATGTTCCTCGACGAGGCGCGGCTGGCGGCCCAGCTCCACCACCCCAACATCGCGCAGGTCTACGACATCGGGCGGGTGAGCGACTCGTACTTCTTCACGATGGAGTACGTGCACGGCGAGAACGTGCGCGACCTGCTGCAGCGGGTGGCGGCGCTCAAGCGCCAGATCCCGATCGAGGTGACGCTGACCGTGATCGCCGGCGCCGCCGCCGGGCTGCACTACGCCCACGACAAGCGCGGCATCAACCGCCAGCCGCTCGGCATCGTCCACCGCGACGTCTCGCCGTCGAACCTGATGGTGGCGTACGAGGGCGCGGTCAAGCTGGTCGACTTCGGCATCGCCAAGGCCTCGCACCGCATGACCGAGACGCGCTCGGGCGCGGTCAAGGGCAAGGTCGCGTACATGTCGCCCGAGCAGTGCACCGGGCACCCGCTCGACCGACGCAGCGACGTGTTCTCGCTCGGCATCGTCCTCTACGAGATGGCGACGATGACGCGGCTGTTCAAGCACCCGACCGACTTCGAGACGATGTCGCACATCGTCAACCACCCGGTGCCGCCGCCGAGCGCGCGCCGCGCCGATCTGCCCCGCGAGCTGGAGCAGATCATCCTCAAGGCGCTGGCCAAGAAGCCCGACGATCGGTACCAGACCGCGGGCGAGCTGCTCGAGGCGATCGAGCAGTTCGCGTCGCGCGAGCGGCTGGCGCTGTCGAACATGGGGCTGTCGCGCTACGTGCGGGACCTGTTCGGCGAGCGGCCCGAGCCGTGGTACGAGCTCGAGGCCGCGGGCGAGGAGACCGGGCTGGTGACGATCGAGACGGCGGCGATCACGCCGATCGCCGAGCCCGATCCGTTCGCGCCCAACTCGACGCAGCGCTCGTGGAGCGGCGCGGGCAAGACCGCGCCGCGCGAGTGGGGGGCGACCGGCCCGGTCGCCGTGGTGACGCCGCCGGCGTTCTCCGAGAACGCCGCGCCGACCGCGCCCTACCGACCCGATCCGCAGCGCCGCGCGAGCGCCAGCGTCGACGCGGCCGCGGCGCCGACGCTGCTGACGGCGGCCGAGCCGATCGCCGATCCGCCGCGCAAGCCGTCGACCAACCCGGCGGTGGCGCCGCCGCCGCCGGCGCGGATCACCGGGCCGCAGCCGCGCGCGACCGGGCCGCAGGTGCAGGTCGCGCCGCGGGCGACGATCTCGGGGCACGCGCCGCCGCCGAGCGGCACCGGCATGGCGCCCCGGCTGGTCACCGCGCCGACGCCGGCCGCGGCGCCGCCGCCCGAGGAGCCGCCCGCCGAGACCGGCACCGTGGTCGGCGCGCACAGCGCCGCGCAGCTGGTGGTGCAAGAGCCCGAGGTCGTGCGCGACACGCCCGATCGCGAGCCGTCGTGGGGCGGCGAGCGCGATCCGTCGTGGCGTGGTCGCGAGAGCCAGGCCGACGTGGTCGTCGCGCCGCGGTCGCGGCGCTGGATGGTGTGGGCCGGCCTGTCGTCGGTGCTGGTGGTCGGCGGCGTGCTGGCGCTGATCGCCGGCGACGATGGCCGCACCGCCGCGACCCGCGTCGACGCGCCCGCGCCGCGCCCGGTGGCCGCGCCGACCCCCGACGCCCCGGCGCCGGCGCCGTCGCCGTCGCCAGCCACGGTGGCGCCGCCCGCGCTCGACGTCGCGCCGGGCGCAGGCAGCGGCACCGCCGCGCCGGCGACCGATACGCCGGCGCTCGCCGGCGAGCCGCCCGCCGTGACGCCG
>JAEUJY010000098.1 GCA_016794525.1 Myxococcales bacterium | reverse complement strand
CGACCAGCCGCGCGGTCCGTCGCGCGTCGCCGAGCGCTGCATCACCAAACGTCGACGTGGCCCACGCAAGCTGGCTATTCTGCACCTCGAGCAAATCCACGGCCTTGGGCCGAAATTCCCGAGATGTGATCAATGGTCAGCACCCAGATGGCGAGACGCAACCTCGGCCTCCTCGTTGCCGGGCTCACGGTCGCCGGCTGCGGCGACCGGCGCGCGGCGCCCACGCGCACGGACGTGGCGAACGCCGGCGATGGCGATCGTCCCGCGCGGGCGACCGACTCGTCCGGGCCACCGCCCGGCACAACGCTCGCAGCCACGCCGGCCTCGCTCGACGACGCCACCGTCATCGCCTGCGTCGGGGACTGGCACGCCGGCACGCAGGTCCTGAAGTTCTGGGGCAACCACCCCGACTACCCGCCCGACGCCGCCGACGCGTACCGCACCGACCGCGACGAGGTCATCGAGCTCCGCTACGAGGTGCAGGACGGCCACCTCCGGCTCTGGCGTGGCGACGCCGCGCTGGCCGACGTCGGCTACGCGCTGTCGCGCGACGAGGGCGCGCGCGACGTGCCCCGCTACCAGCTGCGCTTCGACGCGCCGGTGTTCGGACACGATCGCTACGAGGGCTTCGTCGGTCCCTCGTTCCGGTGCAGCCCACGGGCGCGGCCGACGCGCTGACGCGACACGCCGTCGGCCGCGATGGCGTGACCCACGCGCCGGGGCCGCACCCGATCGGACCAGCCCTGTCGACACGCCGATCGGGCGAGCGCCGGCGCTGGTGCGGCGGCGGGCTCGCTCGCGGTCCACCGCCGCAGCCGCGGCTGCCCCGATGATACCCTCGACGCATGGGGAGCCCGCGCGTCGGCCACAGCCACCGCGATCACTATCCGTTCCGGATCGCGGGCTCGGTGAGCACCGCCGCGACGATGGCCGCGCACGAGCTCACGTCGCAGGCGTCGATCTCCGTCGCCTGGTTCGCGCTGGTCCTGGCGGCGCCGCACGTCGCGTACCTCCTGCGCGGGCTGATGCCGTCGAACGACGCCGCCAAGCGGATCATCGTCGTCGATGCCCTCGTCGTCACCGGCGTCGCGCTGGCCACGCACCTCCCACCGATCGGGCTGCTGGTCGGCATCACCCTGGTCAACGCGCTCGCGTCGGCGAGCGTGCGCGTGTTCGCGGCGGCGGTGGCCGCGTCGGCGATCATGGTCGCGATCGGCCACGGCGAACTCGCGGCGACCGTGGCGGTCGGGTTCCTGCTGTGGCCGTCGCTCACCGTCGGCGTCGCGGTCCTCGCGTACATGCTGTCGCTGGCGACCTTCGTGCGCGGCGCGGGGCAGCGGCTGGCGGCCGCGCGCCGCGAGCTCCAGCTCGCCAACGCCGGACTCGAGCAGCGCGTCGCCGAACGCACCGCCGCGCTGGCGTCGACCAACGCGGCGATCCAGCGCTTCGTCCCCCGCGAGTTCCTCCACGCGCTCGGCCACGACGACGTCACCACCGCGAAGCTCGGCGACGCCGCCGCGCGCACGGTCACGGTGTTGTTCGCCGACCTCCGCAACTTCACGAGCGCGAGCGAGGGGCTCACCCCGGAGGAGACGTTCGCGTACCTCAACGACTGCCTGTCGCGGCTCGGGCCCCTCGTCCGGGCCCACGCGGGCTTCGTCGACAAGTACATCGGCGACGCGATCATGGCGCTGTTTCCGCGCGCGCCGCGCGACGCGGTCATGGCCGCGATCGCGATGCACGCCGAGCTGCGCGCGGGCCGCGCGCCGCGCCCGGACCGGCCGCCGCCGGCGATCGGGGTCGGCGTCCACGTCGGCGAGGTGATGATGGGGACGATCGGCGAGGTCGAGCGCTTCGAGGCGACGGTGATCTCCGACGTCGTCAACCTGACGGCGCGCCTCGAGTCGCTCACCAAGCAACTCGGCTGCGCGATCCTGATCAGCGAGGACGTCTGGCGGACCCTCGACGAGGAGGTGCGCGCCGACGCGCGTCGGCTGGGCACGTTCGTCGTGAAGGGCAAGGTCCGGCCGGTGTCGCTCTACGAGGTCTTCGCCGCCGATCCGCCGGCCCTGCGCGAGGCCAAGCGCCGCGGTCGCGCGCGCTTCGAAGCGATGCTCGACGCGTTCGCCCACGATCGCGTCGACGAGGCCCGCGCGCTCGCCCGGGCGCTGCGCGACGAGGCGCCCGACGACGGCGCGGCGAGCTGGTGGGCGCGTCGCCTGGCCGCCGGGGGCGCGGTCGCCGACATCGATCTGTCGAGTCGCGGCATCGTCAAGCTCGACGCCAAGTAGCGGAGCGGTCGACGCCGGCGACGCGGCGACGCGCGGGGTGGCGATCAGGCTGTTCGGGACGACTGGCCGACCGGTCGGGCCGGGCTCGGATCGCGCGACGTACGGTATGCTGCGCGCCGCATGACCGCCGACGGCCGGATCTCCCTGGGCCCCACCTTCGCCACCGACCTCGCCCGCGCGCTGCCGCGCGTGCTCCAGCCGGGCGCGCTCCCCGACGACTGGGACTACCGCGCGACGACCTACGACCTCGGGCGCTTCGACTCCGACGACCAGTTCGCACAGCGCTTCGCGGCGGCGATCGCGGGCATCGTCGCGGACGACGTCACCGATCCGGCGATCATCCGCGCGCGCCTCGCCGCGTGCGGCCTGCCGTTCGACTACGCGCGCCTCGGCCAGCCTCTGTCGACGGTGTTCGAGCTCGCGCACCAGGTCCGGACCGGCGCCGCGCGCTGCTTCTCGTTCGCCTCGGCGACCAAGCCGTGGCTCGCGGTGATCGAGGCGCCCGGGCGCACGACGCCGGTTCGGGTGGTCGCCGAAGGCGAGCTGGCGATCTCCGCGTCCCACAAGGCGGCGCTCGCCGCGGCCGGCGTCGCGCTGCACGAGCACGCGCGCGAGCTGCCGCCCGCCGACGGCGACGTGCTGACGATCTGGGTCGCGCAGGCGCCGTTCCACGGCGACGTCCAGGCGTCGGCCGCTGACGCCATCTGCTACCCGGTGACGCACGGCGGCGTCCTCTTGATCCGTGACACCGCGCGCATCCCGCCGGGGCCGATCCAGGTCATCCGCAAGCGCACCGTGGCCGCGCTGCTCGCCGCCGATGCCCTCCACGAGCTGACCACCAGCGCCGGCCTGCCGCCGCCCGCGCTGGCGACCGCCGACGCCGCCACCTGCCACGCCCGCCTGGTCGACCTGTTTCCGCAGGTGCGCGACAGCGTGTACTTCTGCACCGGGCTCGCCGCCGAGGCCGCGCTGTTCACCGCCGCCGTCGAGGTGCTCGGTCCGGAGCCGGTGACGCTCTTCTACGCGCAGAACGGCTACGGCGGCACCGGGCAGCTGATCGGCGAGCTGTTGCCGCGCCAGGTCGGCGTGCGCCCGGCGCCGCTGCCGGTGCTCGGGCCCGACGCCGCCGGCCGCCCCGCGACCATCGTCAGTCGCATCCTGACCCGCCTGGACGATCACGGCGGTCCGGCGGTGGTGTTCCTCGAGACCCCGACCAACCCCGAGCTGCAGGCGCACGACTTCCCCGCGCTGGTCGCGGGGCTGCGCGCGTACGCGGCGCGCACCGGTCACCGCGTCCCGGTGCTGGTCGACACCACGCTCGCGCCGCTGTACCCGATCTTCGCCAAGGACGTCGCGCACGACTGGCCGTTCGTCCTGGTCAAGAGCGGCTCGAAGTACTTCACCAAGGGCAAGGCGACGCTCGGCGTGGTCGCGTGCGCCGACGACGCGCTGGCGCGGCAGCTCGTCGACCGCGCGCGTGCGCTGGGCCGCGACGCCGACTCGTTCGCGCGCCCGGCGCAGCTCGCCGAGCTGAGCGCCGGCCTGGCCGACCTGGTCCCGCGGATGGCGACGATCGCCGCGCACACGACGCGGCTGGCCGAGGGGCTGCGCGCGGCGCTGCGCGGGTACGGCCACGACATCACGCTGTACGCGATCACCGAGGCGCAGATCCGCGACGGGCTGGCCAGCGGGCTCCTGTCGTTCTACCTGCCGCCGGCGCCGACCACCCGCGCCGACCTGGTCGACGAGTTCGTCGACCACCTGCTCGCCGCCGCCCCCGACCTGGTCAAGAGCCGGGTGAGCTACGGCCAGTCGACCGGCGGCGGCAAGCCCGACGTCTTCTACGTGATCAACCCGCAGGAGTCGACGCAGGGCGCGCTGTCGGCCGAGGTCAAGAACGCCCAGAAGCGCGACAACGTGCAGATCTGCCGGATCTCGGTCCCCGAGCACGCCGACGTCGACGGGCTGCTCGCCGCGATGGCGCCGTTCTTCGCCCGCAAGTACGGCGCGCCGGCGTCGTAGCGCGGGCGCGCGCCTTGGGCCGGCGCACGTCGATTCTACGCAACCATGCCGTGGCGCGGTCGATACCGCGCTCGAACCAGTCGTCGCCGCGTAGGGCTCACGCGGCGCGCTGCGCGCCACGGAGGAACCCATGAGCTACACGTTCAGAATCCAGGTGCCCGGTCCGGTGATGATGGCGGCCCTCCGCGCGCAGATCGGCGATCCGCGGTGGCGGGTCGTCGACCACTACGACGACGAGGGCGACGAGCCCGACGACGTGGAGCTCGTCGATGGGGCGCGATGGTTGATCTACCTCCACGGCGCGTCGTCGCGTGGCGTCTCGGTGCGGCGCGCGGGGCCGTCGATCGAGGTCCGGCTCAACCTGTGCGCGTCGGTCGCCGACCACGAGCTGGCGGTCGACGTGGCGACGGCGCTGGCCGCGCATGGCGATCCGCTGATCGCCTGGGAGGACGACGCGGGGCCGATCTCACCGGCGGCGCTCCAGGCGCGACGTGCGGCCTGGGTCGCCGAGCAGGTCAGCCTGATCACGAAGGCTGAGGGCGAACCCGGGCGGTCTGGTCGGGATGGGTGAGGGAGAAGAAGGCAGCCCCCTCGGAAAAGTTGCGCACTTTGTCCGAGGAGGCTGGTCTCGGTGGCCCATTACCTCCGACCGAGG
>JAEUJY010000095.1 GCA_016794525.1 Myxococcales bacterium | reverse complement strand
GGCCGCTACCTGATCGACGGCACCAACGCGGTGACCTACTTCTTCGACAAGGGGCCGACCAAGATGGACGCGCCCAAGGCCCAGCTGTTCGCGCTGATCATCGACGGCACGCTCGGCGGCGACCTGCCGTGGGGCCTGGTGCTGATCGGCGTCTTCATCGCGATCATCCTCGAGCTGGTCGGCGTGTCGTCGCTGCCGTTCGCCGTCGGCCTGTACCTCAACATCGCCACCTCCGGCGGCATCTTCATCGGCGGCGCCGTCCGCTGGATGGTCGACCGCAAGCGCAAGGGCGAGTCCGCCGCCGAGGCCGAGTTCTCGCCCGGCATGCTCATGGCGTCCGGCCTCATCGCCGGCGGCTCCATCGCCGGCGTCCTCCAGGCCCTCATCTCCTCCCCCGGCATCGAGGACGTCACCGACTGGAGCATCCTCGACTTCAGCTCCCACCTGCCCACCTCGCTCCAGACCAACCACGGCTGGTGGCCCATGTCCTTCTTCCTCATCATGGCCGGCGCCCTCTACTACGTCGCCACCCAGAAGAAGAAGGCCTAGCTGGGGACAGGATCCTACCCCGTAGGATCCTGGAATCGTTTCTCTTTTCGGACTCGCTGCGTCGCAAAAAGGGACACTTCCCTGGCGTCCAAGCACTCGGAACTAAAGGTGAAATCCCTGGCGATTTTGCCGAGCAGTTTCGGTGGCTTGCACTCTAGGGAAGTGTCCCTTTCTGCGACGCAGTACGTCGAAATAGCTGCTTGATTCCGAGGCGTTGAAGGGGTGGATCCTGTCCCCACCGATCTGGGGTCGGGGCACCGCAGGGTGGGGGTGGGGACGGGTGTGATCCTGGGGACTAGGGAGGCGGGGGGGATGGATCGAGGGTTGCAGAATCGGGGGGGATGAGGCGGATCAAGATCGTCATGGCGCTGGCGCTGGCGGCGTGCGGCTCGAACACGGTGGGGTCGAGCGGCCCCTGCGAGACGGACCCGCCGGACCCAGCGTGCGACATCAGCTGCAACGGCGACGACGGGCTGTGCCCGACGGGCTTCTACTGCAGCGCGGGCGGGGCGTGCACGGCGGACTGCACGCAGGGGGGCAGCGAGTGCGGGGACGGCTTCAGCTGCGACCCGCGTGGGCACTGCGTGCGCGACGCGAGCGGGCCGGACGGCGGCAACGGCGGCGACGGCGGCGAGTGCCCGTCGGTGACAGTCACGCCGATGGCGCAGATCCCGACGGTGCAGCTCTTGCTCGATCGTTCGGGGTCGATGGACGCCGGCTTCGGCGGCGGCCTCAACCGCTGGCAGGCGGTGCGCGCCGCGCTGACCGGCGCCAACGGCGCGGTCACCCGGCTGGAGAACCGCATCTACTTCGGCGCCAGCACCTACTCGAGCGACCGCTCGGGCAGCTGCCCCGACGTGGTGTCGACCCCGACCCGCGCGTTCGGCAACCGCGCCGCGATCGATCAGCTGCTGCAGGCCAACCTGCTCGCCGACACCCCGACCGGCGAGTCGATGCGCAAGATCGTCGACGACTTCGTCGCCAACCCGCCGATGATGGGCTCGCCGCCGATCGTCCTGCTCGCCACCGACGGCCTGCCCGACACCTGCGCCAACATCGACGAGAACGGCAACACGGTCGCCCAGAACCTGAGCGTCACCGAGATCCAGCGCGCGTTCACGATGGGCATCAAGACGTACATCCTGTCGGTCGGCAACCAGGTCGGCGCGCCGCACCTGCAGCGCATCGCCAACGCCGGCGCCGGCCTCGACCCCGCCACCGGCGCCGCGCCGTACTTCACCGCCAACGATCCCACCCAGCTCGCCACCGCGCTGACGCAGATCATCACCGGCACGCTGACCTGCGACTTCGACCTCACCGGCACGGTGTCGGACATCTCGCAGGCCGGCGGCACCGTCACGCTCGGCGGCATGCCGCTGACCTTCGGCAGCGACTGGACCTTCGTCGACAACAACACGATCCGCCTGCTGGGCGCGGCCTGCGACACGTTCAAGGGCGGCACGTCGACGCTGTCGGCGACGTTCGACTGCGGCGTGATCGTGAACTGAGCGATCGGGACGGCGCGACGTGCGATAGTGCCGCGATGGGCCGCCGCCGCGCCGCGCTGTCGCTGACGCTGGCCCTCGCCGGGTGCAGCGGCGCCGCGCGCACCGCGGCGCCCGACGCCGCCGACGGCGCCCCGCCGCCCGACGCCGCCACCCTCGACGCCCCCGCCGCCTGCGTCGGCCGCTCGGCGCAGCCGCTCGACGCGGTCTGGACGCTCACCGTCGGCGGCCTCGCCCGCACCGCCCGCGTCCACGTGCCGGCCAGCTACGACCCGACGCGGCCGACGCCGCTCGTGCTCGACTTCCACGGCTACTCGATGTCGGGGCTGACGCAAGAAGGCCTGACCCGCTTCCCGGCCAAGGCCGACGCCGCCGGCTTCGTCGTCGTCCACGCCGACGGCACCGGCGCGGTGCTCGGCTGGAACGCCGGCGCCTGCTGCGGCACCGCGGCGTCGACCGGCGTCGACGACGTCGGCTTCGTCGACGCGCTGCTCGCCGAGCTCGACGCCCGGCTGTGCGTCGACCCGCGCCGCGTCTACGCCACCGGCTTCTCCAACGGCGGCTTCCTCGCCCACCGGCTGGCGTGCGAGCGCGCCGACGTGTTCGCCGCGATCGCGCCGGTGTCGGGCGTCATCGGCGTCGCCAGCTGCACGCCCAGCCGCCCGGTGCCGGTGCTGCACGTCCACGGCACCGCCGACACCGTCGTCCCCTACGCCGGCAGCCCCAGCCTCGGCTTCCCGTCGGTGGACGCCACGATCACCGGCTGGATCGCCCGCGACCAGTGCGCCGCGCCCGCCGTCGAGACGTTCGCGCAGGGCGACGCCCGCTGCGTCAGCTACCGCGGCTGCGCCGGCGGCGCCGAGGTCGCGCTGTGCACGATCACCGGCGGCGGCCACACCTGGCCCGGGGGCGGCCCGTTCCCGGGCGGCCACCAGTCGACCGACCTCGACGCCACCGCCGCGATCTGGGACTTCTTCGTCGCGCACCCGCGGCCGTGAGCTAGGCTAGGGCCGCCATGTACCGCGACGATCAAGAGGCCGCGCTCCAGCGCGCCGAGACCGCGACCCGCGAGAACGATCAGCTCAAGCGCGAGAACGAGGCGATGCGGCAGGCGCTGGTGCAGCAGCCGTCGGCGCCGCCGACGTACGCGATGATGCAGCCGACCGCGATCTACCCCAACCTCGATCCGCGGATGCTGCCGATCCCCGAGCGCGCGCGCCTCGCCAACCACTCGCTGACGCCGTTCTCGCCGGTGGCGGCGGTGCTCCTCGACTTCTTCACGCTGGGGCTGTTCGGCTTCTTCTACTACCCGTTCAAGCACGACCAGCTGCCGATCGCGGCCACCAACGATCCCAGCGGCGGCAAGGTCATCGGGTACTCGTTCATCCCGTACTTCAACATCTTCTACTGGACGTTCTTCAAGCACCGACGCCTGTGCGACCGGCTCGACCTGCAGCTGCGCCTGCGCGGCCTGCCCAACGCGGCCCCCAAGGGCCTGCTCACGGCGATCTCGATCTTGAACATCTTCATCTACGTCGGCTGGGCGGTGAACTGGCTGATCCTGTGGCCGATCGCCAACGCGCGCCTGCAGTCGACGATCAACCGCGTCGCCGCGCTGCCGCCGACGCAGTTCGACGCGACGCTCTTGCCGGCGCCCGCCTACGGCGTGCCGATGACGCCGTACGGCCTGGCCGCCGCGCCGCCGCCGACCTGGCGCTAGCGCACCCGCCGCGCGCGCCCGCCGGGATCGCGCCACCGCGATCGGCCGCCGCGCCTTGACGCGCACGCACCGCCGCGCGTAAGCAGGACGCGAGAGTTCCACGCACCGCATAGATCGACGGGTAACGGGAAGCCGGTGCGAATCCGGCGCAGCCCCCGCTACTGTGACCGACGACGACGGCGACCACATGCCACCGGCTCACCCCGGGAAGGCGTCGCCCGAGGACGACCCGGGAGCCAGGAGACCGACCCGCCATGCAACCCGCCGGCGCGCGCCGGCAGTCACGGAGGGTGACCCATGCTCGCAACGCTCCTGGTCCTGATCTGCGTCGTCGTCCGCGTCCTGCCCCACCCGCCCAACATGGCGCCGGTGGGCGCCGCCGGAGTCCTCGCCGGGCGCACGCTGCCGACCGGCCTGGCGATCGCCGTCGTCGTCGCGGCGATGGCGCTGTCCAACATCGCGCTGGCGCTGATGCACGGCTGGCCGGCGTTCGGCTGGGGCTCGCCGTTCATCTACGCCGGCTTCGTCGCGCAGGTGGTCATCGCCCGCGCGCTGCGCCAGCGCCGCGGCGGCGCGCTGATGGCCGCCGTCGCCGGCGCGACCGCGTTCTTCGTGCTGTCGAACCTCGGCGTGTGGGCGGTCGGCGGGCTGTACCCGCGCACCGCGGCCGGCCTCGGCGCGTGCTTCGTCGCGGCGGTGCCGTTCTTCGGCTACTCGCTCGTCGGCGACGTGCTGTGGACGATCGCGCTCACGGCCGCGCACCGCGCGATCGGCCGCCGGCTCGCCGCGCACCCGGCGTGGGTGCGGCCCGAGGCGCTCGCGGCGCCGGCGCTGTGAGCCGGCCGCGCGCCTGGCTGGCGTGGTCGTCGGGCAAGGACAGCGCGTGGGCGCTGCACGTCGCGCGCGCGCGCGGCGAGGTCGACGTGGTCGGCCTGCTGACGACGTACACCGAGGCCTACGATCGCGTCGCGATGCACGGCGTGCGGCTGGCGCTGGTCCACGCGCAGGCCGCGGCGGTCGGCCTGCCGCTGCACCTGGTCGGCATCCCGGCGCCGTGCACCGACGACGAGTACCAGGCGCGGATGGCGGTCGCGATGGCCGCCGCGCGCGCCGCTGGCGTCACCCACGTCGTCTTCGGCGACCTGTTCCTCGAGGACGTGCGCGCCTACCGCGAGCGGCAGCTGGCCCGCGCCGGCATGACCGGCGTGTTCCCGCTGTGGGGCCAGGACACCGCCGCGCTGATCGCCGAGATGCTGGCCGCCGGCGTCGAGGCGTGGGTCACCTGCGTCGACCCGCGCCAGGCGCCGCGCGCGCTGGCCGGCCAGCGGCTCACCCCGGCGTTGATCGCCGCGCTGCCGCCCACCGTCGATCCGTGCTTCGAGCGCGGCGAGCTGCACACCTTCGCCGCCGCCGGGCCGGCCTTCGCCCACCCGGTCGCGGTGATCGCCGGCGACGTCGTCGAGCGCGACGGCTTCGTCTTCGCCGACCTGCGGCCGGCGGGCTGACGCACGGCGGCAACGACCGCCCGGCGAGCCCCCTTGCCCTCGGCGGCGGCCCCTGCGATGGTGCGCGCCGATGATCGAGACGCCGACCCGCGCTCCGTCCTCCGCCACCCTGCCGCCCAGCTTCGCCGGGTACTTCGCCGGCGACGACGAGGCCAAGGCCCGCGGCCTGTACCAGCTCGTCGACGAGGACGGCCGCGCCAGCGAGGCGTCGATCGCCTGGCTCGATCGCGGGCTGGCCCGGCAGCTCTACGAGGGCATGCTCACCATCCGCGTCACCGACGCGCGGATGATGGCGCTGCAGCGCCAGGGCCGCATCGGCTTCTACGGCGAGGCGATGGGCCAGGAGGCCGCGGTGGTCGGCTCGGCCGCCGCGTCGCGCCCCGACGACTGGATCATCCCGGCGCTGCGCGAGGCCGGCGTCGGCCTGTACCGCGGCATGACGCTCGACAGCTACATCGCCCAGATCATGGGCAACAGCGCCGACCCGACCAAGGGCCGGCAGATGCCGTGCCACCCGTGCGATCGCGACCACCACTACGTCGTCATGTCGTCGTGCGTGTCGACGCAGATCCCCCACGCGGTCGGCGTCGCGATGGCGATGAAGATCGCCGGCGACAAGGGCCGCTGCGCGTTCGGCTACATGGGCGACGGCGGCACCAGCGAGGGCGACTTCCACACCGCGCTCAACTTCGCCGGCGTGATGAAGGCGCCGGTGGTGCTGATCTGCCAGAACAACCAGTGGGCGATCTCGACGCCGGGCAAGGTCCAGACCGCCGCCGACACGATCGCGCTCAAGGCCATCGGCTACGGCGTCGAGCCGCTGCGCGCCGATGGCAACGACGTGCTCGCGGTCTACGACGTGTGCCGCCGCGCCGCGGCCAAGGCCCGGGCCGGCGACGGCCCGACGTTCGTCGAGCTGCTCACCTACCGGGTCAGCGCGCACTCGTCGTCGGACGATCCCTCGCGCTACCGCGACGAGAGCGTGACCGAGGTGTGGAAGTCCAAGCGCGATCCGTTGCGGCGGATGCGGCTGCTGCTCGAGGCCCGCGGCTGGCTGGCCGCCGGCGAGCACGAGGCGCTGGCCGCGCAGTACGAGGCCCGCGTCCGCGACGTGATCGCGGCGCAGGAGGCGGTGCCGCCGCCGCCGCCCAGCTCGCTGTTCGACGACGTCTTCGAGGAGCCGACCTGGCTCCTGCGCGAGCAGCGCGCGCAGCTGCTGGGCTGAGCGGCCGATCCGAGCGCCGCGTGGAGCTGCCGTCACACCTCGAGCGCGAGTGGCTGTGGGCGGCGCTGCAGACGCTGATCGACGCGCGCGGCGCGGCCGCGTTCCTGACCGCGCCGCTGCTCTTGCCCGACCCCGCGCACTTCCCCGATCGGTGGACGCCCGACGAGGCCGGGGTCGCGGCGATCGCGCGCCGCTTGCTGGCGCACGCCGGGCTCGGGCACCTCGACGCCAGCGTCGAGCTGTTCGTCGAGCCGACCGAGGTGCGCGAGGTGGGCCGCGACGGCCACGCCGCCGCGACGTCGCACGCCGGCGCCGCCGCCTGGTTCCGCGGCATCCGCGGCGGGCGCTGCGAGTTCGGCGCCGAGGTCGGCAAGCTCGACGATCCGCTCGGGCTGGTCGGCGCGATGGCCCACGAGGTCGCGCACGCGTTCCGTCGCCACCACCGGCTCGAGCACCGCGACCACGACCACGAGGAGAAGCTGACCGACGTCACGACGATCTACCTCGGCACCGGCGTGCTCACGACCGCCGCCGCGACCCGCTACCTGACCCGCCACGACGATCGCCTGGGCAGCTCGTACGCGACCGCGCGCCAGGGCTACCTCGCGGCGCACGAGATGGCCTTCCTGCTCGCGAGCCAGCTGGTGCTGCGCGGCTACGACGCCGGGACGGTGCGCTGGTACGCCCGGCAGCTGCCGGCCAACCAGGCCGCGACGGTCCGCGCCGCGTGCGCCGAGCTGACCGCGGCGCAGGTCGCCGACGCGATGGGCTTCGCGCAGGTGCCGGCGCCGACGCCACCGCCGCCGCGGCCCGCGCCGTGGTGGCGCCGCTGGCTCGGCGGGCGATCGTGAGCGCGGCGGCGCCGCGGCCGCGCTGCCCGCGCTGCCGGAAGGCGGCGACGATGTGCTACTGCGCGCTGGTGCCGCGGCTCGAGACCGCGACCCGCGTCGTGATCTTGCAGCACACCCGCGAGCGCGACGTCGCGATCGGCACCGCGCGGATGGCCAGCCTGGCGCTGCCCCAGGCCGAGCTGCACGTCGGCGTGCAGTGGGCCGAGCGGCCGGCGGTGGTGCAGGCGCTGACCGATCCGGCGCGGCCGGCGGTCCTGCTCTACCCCGGGCCGGGCGCGATCGACATCCTGACCGCGCCGCCGACCGGGCCGGTGACGCTGGTCGTCGTCGACGGTACCTGGTCGCAGGCGCGCCGGGTCGTGCGCGACAACCCGATCCTGCAGGCGCTGCCGCGCTACGGCTTCGCGGCGCCCGAGCCGTCGCGCTACCGGATCCGTCGCGAGCCCGACGCCGCGTACTGCTCGACGATCGAGGCGCTGATGCACGTGCTCGGCGCGCTCGAGGGCGACCCGGCGCGGTTCCGCGCGCTGCTCACGCCGTTCGAGGCGATGATCGACGCACAGCTCGCGTGCGAGGCCAGCGCGCCGCCGCAGCGCGATCGGCCGATGCGCCCGCGCCGCCCGGCGCCGCCGCAGCTGCCGGCGACGCTGGCCGCGCGCTGGGACGACCTGGTGTGCGTCGTCGGCGAGGCCAACGCCTGGCACGCGCCGCCCGGCGTCGCGGCGCCGCCGCCGGAGCTGGTGCACTGGGTGGCGTACCGCCCCAGCGACGGCGCGCGCTTCGATCAGATCGTCGCGCCGACCGGGCCGCTGGCGCCGCCGACGCTCGCGCACTGCGCGCTGCCCGCCGCGGCGCTGGCCGCCGGCTGCGATCACGCGACGCTGGTGGCGCGCTTCGGCGCGTTCGTGCGCCCGACCGACGTGGTGTGCGCGTGGGGGCCGCGCTCGCCGGCGCTGTACGAGGGCCACGGCGGCGCGCTGCCGGCGGACCGCCTCGACCTGCGCGCGGTCGCGCAGCGCTACGCCCGGCGCAAGATCGGCACGCTCGAGGACTTCGCCGGCCCGACCGCGGCGCCGCTGGCCGAGGGACGCGCCGGCCGCCGGCTGGCGATGCTGGTGGCGCTGGTCCGCGGCTGGCGTGACGCGTTGCGCGCCGCGACCGCGCGCTAGCCGCGCCGGCGCAGCACGACCGTCGTCGCCGGCACCGGTCCCGCCGCCGACGGGAAGCTGCCGGCGACCGCCTCGACCAGCGCGCACGCCGGCGCGAGCAGCGCGGCCAGCGCCGCCGCGTCCAGCCGCCGGGTCGCGCGCGCGGCCGGCGCCGCGGCGGCGTCGAGCTTGACCACCACGACGCCACCCGGCGCCAGCAGCCGGACGATCGTCGCGGCCCACGCCACCGCCGCGCGCACGTCGAGGAAGTGCAGGCAGCCGCGATCGACGATCACCGCGAACCCGCCGTGCAGCTTGCTCGCGGTGACGTCGTCCTCGAGCCAGGTGATCGGGCGCGGGCCGGCGGCGGCCCGGGCGTGGGCCAGCGCCGCGGGCGCGAGGTCGGTCGCGACCACCGCGAAGCCGCGGTCGCTGGCGGCGCGCGCCACCGGGCCCAGCCCGGTGCCGACGTCGAGCAACAGGCCGGGCGGCGCGGCGTGGCGATCGATCACCGCCCACAGCTCGTCGTCGGGATCGCCGTCGACGCCGGCCGGCACGGCCGCGTGCAGCGCCTGCCAGTCGATCGCGCGGGCCGCGGGCGCGGCGCCAGCCGCGGCGTGGATCGCCAGCGCCAGCGCCGCCATCCGCTCGGGCGGGGGCGCGCCGCCGCGGTTGCCGGTGCGCGCGCCCGGGTCCTCGGCGACCTCGACGCCGTCGCCGGGCGGCACGACGTAGCAGCCGTCGTCGCGCAGCTGCGCGAGGTTGCGCTGCACGGCCGGCTCCGCGAGCATCGCCGGGTTCATCGACGGCGCGATCACCACCGGCACCTGCGCGCACAGCGCGGTGGCCGCGAGCACGCAGCCGTGATCGCCGTGCGCCAGCCGCGCCAGCGTGGTCGCCGACGCCGGGCACACCAGCACCAGGTCGGCCCAGGCCGCGAGCGCCAGGTGCGGCACCGGCTGCGCCGGATCGCGGCTCCACAGCGAGCGCACGACGCGCCGGTGGGTCAGCGCCTCGAGGCCGGTGATCGGCGCGAACCGCAGCGCCGCGCGCGTCGCGACCACCTGCACCTCGCACCCGCGGCGCTGCAGCGCCAGCACCAGCGCCGGGGCCGCGATCGCGCCGACCGAGCCGCTGAGCCCGAGCACCACCCGCACCGCCGGACCCACCCGCGGCGCGCGCGGGGCCGGCGCCGGCGCCGCGACGATCGCCCCGACCGCGGCGAGCAGCGCGAGCGTGTCGTCGACCAGCGTCGGCGCCGGCGCGCCGTCGAAGGCGTCGGCCAGCGCGGCCGCGACCGCCGCGCGATCGCCGGGCACCGCCAGCGCCGCCAGCGCCACCTCGATCACCGCCGCCGACGCGCCGGTCACGACCCGCACGCTGCCGTCGTCGCCCACCAGCAGCAGGCGATCGCGGTGCTCGACGACGTGCGCCGTCCCGGCGCGGATCCAGCGCTCGCTCATGGTTCGCTCACGACCCGCCCGGGGTCGTCATGGGCTCATCAAATGATCGGGGTGTCGACCGGCGTGTCCGACGCCGCGTCGACCGGCGCCGGGGTGTCGTCCCCGCCGCACGCGCTGGCCGCCAGCGGCGCCAGCACCAGCGCCACCTCGAGGACCAGCGGCAGCACGCGGGCACGCCGCGGCGTCACCACCAGCGCGGGTTCACGATCAGTGGCACCCATGCCGGCAGCGTATCACGGTGACCTCACGGCCCGCACGGGGCCGTCCTGAGCTCATCAATCCATCGGCGGCGGATCGGGCACGTCGATCGGCGCGTCGACCGGCGCGTCGACCGGTGCATCGGCCGGCGCGTCGACCAGCGGCGCCCCGTCGTCGCCGCCACACGCGCTGGCCGCGAGCGGCGCGACCACCAGCGCGACCTCGAGGGCCAGCGGCAACACGCGCGCGCGCCGCCGTGCACGTCCCAGATCGTCGGCGCCCATGGCCGCAGCGTACCACCGCCGCGCCTTGACGCTCCGGCGGCGCCGCGGTACCCCGCTCGCATGTCCGCACAGCGCTACGACGCCGTCGTCATCGGTGCCGGTCCGGGTGGCTACCCGGCCGCGATCCGCCTCGGTCAGCTCAAGGTCAAGACCGCGATCATCGAGCGGGAGTACATGGGCGGGGTGTGCCTGAACGTCGGGTGCATCCCGTCGAAGGCGGTCATCCACGCGGCCAAGACCTTCGAGAAGATCGGCCACGCCGACGAGCTCGGCATCTCGGTCGGCAAGCCGTCGATCGACATGGGCAAGCTGCAGACCTGGAAGGGCGGCGTGGTCACCAAGCTGACCACCGGCGTGCGCACGCTGCTCAAGGGCAACGGCGTCGACGTGATCGACGGCGCGGCGACGCTGGGCAAGCCTGGCCCCGACGGCCACGTCATCACGATCACCGGCCCCAAGGGCCCGCAGACGATCATCGCCAAGAGCGTCGTGCTGGCCACCGGCTCGCGGCCGTTCGAGATCCCCGGCTTCAAGACCGATCAGAAGCGCATCCTCGACTCGACCGGCGCGCTGGCGCTCGATCGCGTCCCGGCCCGCATGGTCGTCATCGGCGGCGGCTACATCGGCCTCGAGCTGGGCATGGTCTACGCCAAGCTCGGCAGCAAGGTCACCGTCGTCGAGGCGCTGCCGTCGATCCTGGCGTCGATGGACAAGGACTGCGTCGCGGTGGTCGCCCGCAAGCTCAAGAAGATGGGCGTCGAGGTGATGACCGAGACCAAGGCGAAGAGCTGGGAAGACAAGGGCGACCGCGCGGTGCTCACCGTCGAGAAGGGCGGCCAGCTCGCGACGATCGACGCCGCCGTGATCCTGGTGTCGGTCGGCCGCAAGCCCAACAGCGACACCGCGGGGCTGGCCGAGGCCGGCGTCGCGATCGGCAAGGGCGGGTTCGTCACCGTCGACGAGCAGCTGCGCACCAACGTGCCCGGCGTCTACGCGATCGGCGACCTGGTCGGCGGCATGATGCTGGCGCACAAGGCGACCAAGGAGGGCGAGGTCGTCGCCGAGATCATCGCCGGCCACAAGGCCGCGGTCGACGTGCGCACGATCCCGGCGGTGGTGTTCACCGATCCCGAGATCGCCTCGGCCGGCCTGACCGAGGAGGAGGCCAAGGCCAAGGGCGCGACCGTGAAGGTCGGCAAGTTCCCGTTCGCGGCGCTCGGCCGCGCGCTGTCGGTCAACGACACCGAGGGCTTCTGCAAGGTCGTGATGGACGCCAAGACCGAGGAGGTGCTCGGCGTGCACATCGTCGGCAACGGCGCCAGCGATCTCATCAGCGAGGCCGCGCTGGCGATCGAGATGGGCGCGGTGGCGCAGGACCTGAACCTGACCGTGCACCCGCACCCGACCCTGTCCGAGGCGGTGCGCGAGGCCGCGGCCGCGGCGCTCGGCGAGGCCGTCCACATCATCAACCGCTGATCGTGACCCGCGCCCGCCTGTCCTGGCACGTCGCCGGCCTCGAGCTGCTGGCGGTCGAGCCGTCGGTCGGCGAGCTGGCCGATCACGCCCAGGCGCTGGCCGCGGCATACAACGACCCGGCCAACGCGACGTTGCTCGGCCACGTCGACGAGCTGACCCAGTCGGACGTGATCGAGTCGTACGCCGACCTGGCCGACGAGGGCGCGCGGCAGTTCTTGCTGTTCGTCGACGGCGCGCTGGCCGGCGACGCCGATCTGCGCGGGCTCGACGACGGCGCCGCCGAGTTCGCGTTCCTGATCGGCCAGCCGCGGGCCCAGGGCCAGGGCCTGGGCACCCGGTTCGCGCTGATGATCCACGCCTTCGGCTTCGCGCCGCCGCCGGCCGGGCTGGGCCTCGAGCGGATCTACGCCTCGGTGGTGCCCGCCAACACCGCGTCGCTGCGCGTGTTCGCCAAGCTCGGCTACCACGAGGACGCGACGCCGGCCGGCCGGGCCTGGGCCGACGAGCCCGGCGACGTCGTGCTGGTGATCGACCGCGCGACGTTCGCCGCGCGGCACCCCGAGGCGCAGGCCGAGATCGTGCTCGGCCATCGCTGAGCGCGGCGCGACCCGGTCGGCCGCCGGGTCGATGCCAAAGACGATGTAAGATCGCCGGGCGCGCGGGCCGCGCCGCGCGCGTACGATGCGCCGGCGATCCATGAGGCCCTCCCGCGCGCGCGCGACTGCGGACCTGTGGTCGGCGCCGGTGTTCCCGCAGCCGGTGCCGAGCTTCGCCGGCCGCGGCGCCGAGCTGGCGCGGATGGTGGCCCACGCCGACCGCGACGTGCTGTTCGTGATCTACGGCGTCGGCGGCATCGGCAAGAGCGAGCTGGGCTACGCGCTGGTCCAGGCGCTGCGCGCCGAGCCGCGCTGGGCCGACGCGCCGGCGCTGTTGATCGACGTGCGGGCCGGCGCGACCGTGGCGCGCACGCTGGCGCAGCTGGCGGCGGCGATCGGCGCGCGCGCGCCGCGGCGGGGCGGCGCGACCGGCCACGCGGCGACGCTCGAGTGGCTGGCCCAGCAGCTCGAGGCCCGGCCGACGCTGGTGTTCCTCGACGACGTCCACCACCTGCCCGCCGACGAGCTCGCCGGCGCGCTCGCCTACCTGGCGCGGCGGGTCGAGCGCAGCCGGCTGGTGGTGGCGTCGCGGCGCGAGCTGCCGCTGCCCGCCGACGGGCCGCCGCCGGTGATCACCGCGCTGGGGCCGCTCGATCCCGAAGCGACCGCGCAGCTGACCGCGGCGCTGGCCGATCGGATGGCGGTGCCGCGGCCCGATCCCGAGCCGGTGTGGCGCGCGACCCACGGCAGCCCGTTCGAGATCCAGCGGCTGGTGCGGCGCGCGCCCGGCGCCGACGCGGTGCAGGCGACGCTGGCCGAGGTCGGCGCGCCGGCACGCCGGCTCTTGCGCGCGATCGCGGTGGCCGCGGCGCGCCTGCCGGTGACGGCGTGGCAGCGCGGGCCGTCGACCGGCGCCGCGCTGCGCGAGCTCGAGGTGCGCTTCCTGATCGACGCGGCGAGCGGCGAGCCGACGGCCCACGATCTGATCCGCGAGGCGGCGCTGGCGCGCGCGACCGCGGCCGAGCTGGCCACCGCCCACGCCGACGCGGCGGCGGCGTGCCTGGCCGATCTGGGCGAGTGCGAGCGGCCGCGGCTGCTGGTCGCGGTCGACGCCGCCAGCCACCTGGTGACCGCCGGCCGCCCCGACGAGGCGTGGGCCGTGATCGAGGCCTGGTACCCGCGGCTAGCGGCGGTCGGCAGCGAGCACCTGCTGCTGCCACCGCTCGAGGCGCTGCGCGCGGCGCTGCCGGCGCACCGGGTCGCGATCGAGCTGGCGATCGCGCGCTGCCTGGTGCGCGCGTCGTCGATCGACGACGCCAGCCAGGTGCTGGCCGGCATCGGCGAGCCGGCGCGGGCCGTCGATCGCGCGCGGCTCGGCCTCGTCGCCGGCGAGATCGCGCTGCGCCGCGGCCAGGCCGCCGAGGCCGAGGCGTGGTTCGCGCGGGCGGCGGCCAGCGCCGACGAGCCGCGCCTGCGGTTCCAGGCCCAGCTGCAGGCCGCCAACGCGGCGATCTTCGCCGGCGACGGCGCGCGCGCGCGGATCGCGCTGGCCGCCGCGGTGGCCGAGCTGCCGGCGCCGACGCCGCGGCAGCGGGCCCGGCTGGCGTGGGCGTCGACGGTCAGCCTGATGTTCGACGAGCGGTTCGAGGCCGCGGCGGCGATCGCGCGGCGCGGCCGCGACGAGCTGGCCGACGCCGACGCCGACCTCGCGCAGCAGCTGGCGATGCTCGAGACGCTGGCCGCGGTCGAGTGCGAGGACATGGCCAGCGCCCGGGCCGCGGCGCAGCGGCTCGACGAGGACGGCCTGCGCGGCCAGGTCGCGGCGCTGTGCCGCGCGATCGTCCGCTACGCCGACGGCGAGGCCGCGGCCGCCAGCGGCGTGCTGGTCGCGGCGCTCGGCCGGCTGAGCGCCACCGGCGACGCGATCAACGCGTACCTCGCCGGGCTGTACGGCAGCGCCGCGCTCGCCGAGATCGGCCAGCTCGCGGTGGCGCAGGCCCGCGCGGCCGAGACCACCGCGCTGGCGCAGCGGGCCGGGCTGCGCGCGCCGGCGATCCGCGCGCTGGCCCACGAGGCGCTCCTGGCTGCGGAGGGGCTGCAGCTGGCGCGCGCCCACCAGCTCGCGGCCGAGGTCTTGGCGGCGCCGTCCGGCGGCCCGTGCTCGCGGGCCAAGGCCCACTGCGCCCACGCCCGCGCCTACACGATCGGCGGCGACATCCCGCTGGCCCGCGAGCACCTGGCGCGGGCCCGCGCCGCGGTCGCCGAGCCGGAGTTCGCCGCGACGATCGCGTCGATCGACCTCGAGGCGGCGGCGATCGATCTGGTCGGCGGCGATCTCGATCGCGCGGTGGCGCGCGCCGAGGACGTGATCGCGCGCTACCGCGGGCGCTCGCGCGACTTCGAGACCGCGCGGGCGCGGCTGATCCTCGGCGCCGCCTACGTCGCGCGCGGCCGCCGCACCGATCGCCTGCTCGCCGAGCGCACCGTCGCCGACGCCCGGGCGCTGGCCGACGCCGGCGGGCTGCGCTCGCTGCAGGTCGGGTGCGCGATCCTCACCGCGGCGCTGGCCCGCCACGAGCAACGCGATCGCGCCGCGCGCGACCTGCTGGCCGAGGCGCTGCGCCGCCTCGATCCCGAGCGCGGCAGCGTCTACGCCGGCATCCTGGTCGCGGCGATCGACGGCGGCATCGCCGCGCGCGCGGCGCCCGGCGCGGTGGCGCTCCTGGCCCACCTCGGCTTCACCGACGCGGTCGACTGCTACCTGCTCGATCGCCACGGTCGCCGCGCGGCCAGCGATCAGGATCTGGCGCGCGAGCGGGCCAGCCGCGAGCTGTTCGTCGACGAGCGCCACGACGTGATCGTCGCGCGCGGCGGCGCGGCGGAGGTCCGGGGCCGGCCGATGCTGTGCGCGCTGCTGTCGGCGCTGGTGCAGGCGCGCGGACGGCCGGTCGCGCCCGACGCGCTGTACCGGCAGGTGTGGCAGGTCGCCGAGTACCACCCGCTGCACCACCGCAACGCGCTGTACGTCGCGATCAACCGGCTGCGCGCCAGCCTGCGCGAGGTGCTGCCCGACCGCGACGTGATCGAGCGGACCCGCGGCGGCTGGCGCGTGGTCGAGCAAGTCGACGTGTGCGTCGCGCTCGCGGTGCGCGCCGGCGCGCCGAATCCACAGACGATGTAAGAAGCCGCGATCCGGCTGCTGGTAGGATGCGCGCGGAAGGACGGACCTTGGACCACCACGCCAGCCTCGGCCCGGCGGTGCCGGAGGGGACCCACCCCACGGCGCCCAGCGCCCCGGTGCGCGTCGAGCCCCCGCCCAACCAGCTCGGCCACTACCGGCTGCACGAGCGCGTCGGCGTCGGCGGCCAGGCCGCGGTGTACCGGGCCCGCCGCCTCGACGATCCCGACGGCCGCGACGTCGCGCTCAAGCGCTTGCACCCGCACCTGATCGACGACCCCGGCTCGGTGCAGGGCTTCAGCCGCGAGGCGCGCATCGCGTACCTCCTCGATCACCCGGTGATCCGCCGGGTGCTGGCGCTGCACCGCCAGCCGGCCGAGCTGTTCATGGTGATGGAGTACGTCGACGGCCTGAGCCTCACCGATCTGCTGCGGCGCGCCGCCGCGTCGGAGCGGTGCCTGCCGCTGGCCGGCGTGCTGACGGTACTCGAGCGGGTGTGCGACGCGCTAGCCTACGCCCACGAGCTGGTCGACGAGCGCGGCGCCAACGCCGGCCTCGTGCACCGCGACGTGTCGCCGTCGAACGTGCTGGTCACCAGCGCCGGGCGCGTGAAGCTGATCGATCTCGGCGTCGCGCGCTCGGAGTCGGCCGAGCACGCCACCTCGTCAGGGCTGATCAAGGGCAAGTACGGCTACATGGCGCCCGAGGTGATGCAGGGCGCGCCCTTCGATCGCCGCGCCGACGTGTTCTCGGTCGGCGTGCTGGCGTGGGAGCTGGTGACGATCCGCAAGCTGTTCCCGGTCAACCAGCACGCGTTCGATCTCGATCGCGTCCGCGCGCGGCCGATCGCGCCGCCGTCGCAGCTCAACCCGGCGTGCCCGGCGGCGCTCGACGCGGTGATCCTGCGCGCGCTCGCGAACGCCCCCGGCGATCGCTGGCCGAGCTGCGCCGCGATGGCGGCCGAGCTGCGCGACATCGCCCGCCGCCTGGGCGAGCCGCTGCACGATCACACCGTCGCGCACATGGTGAACGTGCGCGAGGGCCTGCCCACGCACCCGACGCCGCGCAGCCGCCCGCGCCTGGCCCGCGGCACGGCGGCGGTGGTGGCCACCGACGAGGCCGCGGCCCGCGCCCCGGCGCCCGCGATCGCGGCCGTCACCGCCTCGCCACCGCCGCGCTCGTGTCGACGGCTGGTGCTGCTCGGCGGCGCGCTCGGCGCCGCGGCGACCGCGATCGCCGCGGTGGTGATGATCGCCCGCGCGCCCGATCCCGCGCTGACGCCGCCCGACGCGACGGTGGCCCGCGCCGCCGCGCCGCCCGCGCTGCCCGCGCCGCCCGACGCCACCGTGGTCGCGATCGCGGTCGCCGCGCCGCCACCCGACGCCGCGCCGCCGCTCGCGCGCGCGCCGATCGACGCCGGATCGCCCGACGCCGCCTCGCTCGACGCCGGGCCAGCCGACGCCGCGCCACCACCGCCGCCGTCGCTGCCGACCGTCGACCGCGTCGACGCCGCCGTGCTCACGCGGCTGAGCGGCCGCCCGCCGCGCAGCCGCAGCTCGACCTCGCCCTACGTCGCGACCGTGTGCATCGACGCCACCGGCGCCGTCACCGCCGTCGACGTGCAAGCCGCCCCCGAGCGCCTCAAGCCGCGCATCGCCCACGCGCTCGGCCGCTGGCGCTACCAGCCCTACCGCGACGGCGCCGGCGCGCGCCCGGTCTGCTTCGACGTCGTCGATCGCTTGCACCGCGCGGCGCCTTGATCGACTGCTGCGAGTCTCGAGCGTCCAACATTGACCACCTTCTGGCAGTGACGTGGCGATTCTCTGCCACCGCGCACAGCTGGAGCGTCGCTGTCGCGTCGGCACGCGGCGGCATGGACGCTGCATGCGAGTCGCGGTATGCGTCGAAAGGGGAGCGGCGATGGATGGCACACCAGGGACCGGTCGTGGCTCGACGCACCGACGCGACATGCGGGCCGCGCGGCCTTGTTGGTGTTGGCGCTGGCCGCACCCGTGAGCGCCGACTCGCGCCACGACGTTCGCGCGTGGCTCCTGGATGGCACCGTCGGGCCGCGCCGTGGCGAGGCCTCCGGCGTCAATGCCCGACTGTCGCTCTCGTGGGTGCCATTCCGCGACTTGGCATCATCGCGAGACGATCGGCGCTGGTACCTGAGCGTGGGCGCGCTGGGGGCGGTCGGCGACCTGCGCTACCGCACCGCATCCGGCGTGAACGAGGACGGGACCTTCACGCTGGCGCCCGAGGTGCGGACCGGGATTGCCGTCCTCGACCCAGTCTTCGATGGCAAGTTCGCCGCATACTTGTACCTGTCGGCGAGCGCCGGCTGGCTGCGCGCCGCCACCGCCGGCGCGGACGTTCACCACCACGTCACGACTCGCCTCGCCGCCGGCTTGAGCCTGCCGCTCAAGCGGCATGTGGCCCTGGACATGATGGGTTCGCATCCGCGCTCCGAGTCCTCGGATGCTTCTGACGACCATCGGTATGAAGGGCTGCTCGTGCTCGGGGACCTCGGGAATATGGCGGCCGGGCTTTTTTGGCTGATCTTGCCCGACACGATCGAGATCACCTGGGAGCGCGCTGACGGCCGCGAGTATACCGGCGTTGCCTGGGGGTACTCGCTGTGATCCGGCGCGGGGTCCTCGCCATTGTCACCGCAGGCACGATCGACGTCGCCCGCGCCGACCCGCCTTTCGATGCGGCGCTGGTCGAGGTGACGGTCGTGCATGAGCGCCAGGGCGACGAGCGCGGTACCGGAGCGCGCCTGTATGCCGGGGCGCCGGGCCGGTCGTTTGCCGCGTGCCTGCTCGGCGCGCGCGTCTTCACGGCCATCGGCGCCAGCATGGCGCGGCTGCGGATCGGGGCCCCGCGGGACGACAGCGCGGACCTCGCGGCCGGCTCGCACGTCACCTACCAGTTCGAGGGACGCATCGGTCTTCGCTGGTCGGCGGGGCCCTACGTCTTCGTCGCGGCGGGTCCGGTCATCAGCCTGGTCACGCCCCACAGCCGGGCCGCGGTGGCGACGCTCGACTCCATCGGCTACCGACACGGCGCCCGCACGGTCGTGGGAGCCGCGGTCTTCCACGTCGTCCTGGAGGCGACCTGGGAGCACGTCGATGGCGTCGACCGTTTCGGCGTCGCGTTCGGCGCGGCGCTGTGATGGACGGGTCCCGAGCCAGGTCGCCGAATCGGACAGCGCTGCGACAAGTCTCACATCCAGAGAGCTTGTCGGATTCCTCGATTCATGCGAGAGATGCCTCGTGAGCCTCGGTGCAGGTGACGTGCTGGCGGGACCGATCGTCCGTCGGGTCGAGCCGACGCTGGTGTCGGTATGGATCGCGCTGCGCAAGCCCGCGCAGGTGCGGCTCGAAGTGTTCGCGGGGCTCGGACCCAGACGCCCTGGCGACGCGGTGGCGCCGACCACGACGCCAACTCCCGTAGCACCGCCGCAGCAGGCGGGCCACACGCTGATGATCGGCGCTGGGCTCCACGTTGCGGTCATCATGTTCGAACCGCAGGTGCCGCTCGCGTGGAACGCGATCTATGCCTACGACGTGCGGCTGACCCCCGACGACGGCGGCGGCGAGGTCGGTCTGGGCGAGCTGGGCATGCTCGTGGATGGCGAGTACACAGGGTGGTTCGGCCAGCCCCGCCCGCTCTTGGCGTTGGGGTATCTGCCGGACCACTTGCCAAGCTTAATGCTGCCCGCTGCGCAGCCGCGCGACCTCCGCGTCGCCCACGGGTCGTGCCGGCGCGACGACGGGCCGGGTCGCGATGCGATGCGGATCGTCGACGATCTGCTGCGCGATCACCACGCTGACCCGAGTCAGCGGCTGCAGCAACTCTGGCTGACCGGCGATCAGGTCTACGCCAACTCGGCGGCGGCTGAGCTGATGGAGGCGTGCACCGAGGTCGGACACGGCCTGGTCGCGGGCGCCGGCCCCGGCGGCGAGCAGGTCGCGCTGACCGACCCGGAGTCGGGGACCGAGTACACCTACCCGCTCGACGGCTTTCATTTCCCGGCGGGACGCCGGCTGATGTTGATGAACCGTGTCGGCGGCTTCACCGCGGAGGGCAACACCGCGCACTCGATCGGGTTCGGCGAGTTCGCGGCGGTGTACCTCGCGGCGTGGCACACCAACGTCTGGCCCGATCTACTCGCGAAGCTGCAAGCCCGCGCCGCAGCGGTCATCGACTTCCAGGCGCAGCAGGACGAGATGGAGCGGCTGGGGCGCGAGGTGGAGCAGTTCGCTGAAACCGTTCTTAAGTTGCGAAGACTGCCCGAACTCCCACACAATTTCTACCAGGCGTGGCGACTCCCTCCGAGCGCGGCGCGCGCGATCGACGCCAACCTCACCGATGACGACGTCGACAAACAGTGGGATGACGTCGACTACGATCACGGTCGCACCTGGGCCGGCTTCTGGTCCCAGGCCGACGCGAGTCCGGTCCTGGGTCCGCAGTGCGAGCCGTACAAGCAGCTCCGCCCCGAGCCTCGACCGGCCGCAAGTCCCGATCCAGCGCTCCGCTTCCTGGCGCTCAGCCTGACGCCGTCGTGGTGGGCCGGCAAGGTCACCTTCGGCGTCGAGCGCGACCAAGCCCCCGAGGACCCGCCCCGCGTGCTCGTCGGCGACAAGGTGCGGGAACGCCTGCACCGCCTCAAGCAGTTCTATGACGAGGTGCCACGCGCGCGGCGGGCGCTGGCCAACGTCGCCACGTACATGGTGTTCGATGATCACGAGGTCTGCGAGGACTGGAACATCACCGCCGGCTGGGTGACCAAGGTCCGCAGCACGGCGCTGGGGCGCCAGGTGCTGCGCAACGGCATGGCGGCGTGCGCGGTGTTCCAGGGCTGGGGCAACGACCCGCGGGCCCTACGCCACGGCGGGCTCGCCCCAGGCCGCCGCGCTGGCCGAGATCGCCGCGACGCTTGTGGACGCGAATGGGCGCGCGCACGCGGCACGCCCGGTGGCGGCGGAGGCCGCGCTCGATCTGCGGTTCGCGAACCAGCCGCTGACCAGCGCGCCGCCCAGCGACGCCGCGCGGATGCGCTGGAACTACCGCTACGACGGACCCGGGTTCGAGATCCTGGCGCTCGACTCGCGCACCGAGCGCAGCTACGAGCCCGAGGCCGATCCGGAGATCGGGCAGCCGTTCACCAGCGCCGCCAACGCGCCGTTGGTGACCGACGAGAGCATGGATCGACAGATCCCACCGACGGCCGCGGCCGGCGTCGGCACCGACGGCGTGTGCATCGTTATCGCGGCGGCGCCGGTGTTCGGCTTCCCACCCGAAGAGTCGGTGTCCCTGCCGTTCAAGCAGTTCATCGACCTGAAGACCCCGCTGGCGCCAGGGCGGTGGAAGGACTATCGCGGCGCCACGCACTTCGGCCGCGTGACCGAAGATCCCGAGCACTGGGGCATGGTGCCGCGCACGTACGAGCGCCTGCTCGCGCGGCTGAGCTCGCGGAGGCGAGTGGTGTTCCTTTCGGGCGATGTCCACTACGCCTGCTCCCATGCGATGACGTACTGGCGGCGCGACGGCGCCAGCTACGCCACCACGCGCTTCGTGCAGTTCACCTCCAGCGGCTTCCGCAATGACACCAGCAATGCCGTGCTGCTCTCGCTCGAGCTGTTCCAGATGCTGGCGCGCGCGTTCGCGGTGCCGATCGAGCGGCTAGGGTGGCACCAGGTGATCGGTGCCGACCCGGTGAGCCCGCCCGCGAGCGGGCCCATCACCCGCTTCAATGGGCGGCTGGAGTACTTGCTGCAGCACGAGCCGATCGTGCTGCCTGCGCGAGCGCTGCCACCGGGCACGCAGCAGCAGCGGCCGCCCGACTGGGCGTATCGGCGCGAGATGCTCGAGGACCGCCGCGACGATCTGGATCGCCTCGCGGGCCTGCTGCCACCGCCGCTGCGCCCGGCTGCCGACGGGATCGGCGTCATGGCGCAGTCGGTGGCTGCGCGGGTCCGCTGGCAGGCCGCGCACGCGCCCGGGCGACGCTGGATCCCGCGGTCGAACATGGGCGTGGTGACGTTCCACGGCCCAGTCGACGCGCCGGTCGTGCGCCACAGCCTCTACACCTTCGACCTGTCCGACCCGCTGTCGCCGGGCCGCCCGTACGTGGTCGTCGACGCGCCGCTTGCGGCGCGGCCGGACGAACTCGCGCCCGCAGTCCCGACGGAAGGAGCCATGCCATGAAGGCAATCGCGCTGCTCGCTGCGGTGGGCGCGTTCGTGGGCAGTTCGGGTTGCACGTACCACGCCGCGATCGGGGGCATGGGCAACCTGCAGACCGATGGGACGACGGCTTCCGAGCGCGTGCCCAAAGCCCACCTCGCCTTGCTCGCGGGCGCAGGGCCGTGCCTCCGCTGGCCACGCCTCCGCGCATCGCTCACGGTCGACGGCGCGATTCGAGGTGCCAGCGCATCGACTCTTGGTGCCGCCGAGGTGATGTGGATCTTCGATGAAGGGTATGCCAGAAACACCCTGGACGGCGTCGTGCGGACTTCTCTGGGGCTGAAGAGTCGTCTCGCGGGCGGGTGGAACTGGATCACCGATCGCTGGATCGCCGAAGCCGGCCTGGGCGTGGCGATCGTCATGGACAGCTACCACCATCGTGACTTCGCGTTCTCGAGCGGCTACGCGGGCGATTACCACGCCGCCTCGCTCGACGTGCTCATCACCTATGCTCCCGATCGTGCGGGTGAGGACGAAGCCTGGCTCGGCGCCCAGCTCTCATTTGAGATCAACGGCATCGGCGTCCCCTTGCATGGTAGGTCGAAGACCCTCAAACAGGCCTACAGTACGCCTCGCCCCGGCGACCCAACTGACTGCAACAGCGGGCACCTTCCATGACCTGCGACGGAGGGACGCCATGAACGGCAAGGACCTCGCCCTTGACGTAGCCAACGTCGCGTGGGACGTGCTGCAGACGCTCACGTCATCGCTGAAGTTCTGGCAGATGAACGACCTCCCGGGCGGCATCGTGGTTCCACAGCTCGACCTCGGCACCGACTGGTCGTCCGCGGTCGCCCGCGTCCGTGCCGAACTTGACTCCGGTGCTCTCGTGGACGCGGAGCGCATGGCGAGGGTCGCGTACTTGGCCGACTTGCTGATCGACCGCGTCCGCGCCGTCCTCGACTTGTCGTCCGGGCCGGACGTGCTCGCCTGGCTG
Source organism: Myxococcales bacterium (assembly GCA_016794525.1). Lineage (GTDB taxonomy): Bacteria > Myxococcota_A > Polyangia > Haliangiales > Haliangiaceae > UBA2376. The sequence goes on along the minus strand of JAEUJY010000095.1, from coordinate 143,944 downwards.
CGACCCATGGCAGCGCATTCGCTGCTGACGCTGGTCACCAAGCCCGGGAGAAGAACTGTTGCAAACGTGCTCGTCTGGGCCGCCGCCGCCGTACTGCTCCTCGATGTCCGCGTCCAGGAGTCATTGCTCGGTGCGTCGCCCGTGCATCGCGCCGAGCACGGCCTGTGGGCGCTCCTCGAGCAGTACGGGACCGACGAGGCAAAGGCCGTGGCGACACTCGTCGGCATCGAGGCCATCATCGAGTTTTTCGTGCGGTCAGCTCGTGACGACTCACACCTCGCGGGCCGCCACTGGCGCGCGGGGTTCGACGTGCCGGCGTTCGAGCCGCTGCCGGGCGGCGCACCGCCCGACCCGCTCGCGGTCGCGCGCGAGGCGGCACGGTGGACCGTCGCGATCGAGAATCACCGGGAGTCCGGTGGGCTGAGCCCGATCGGCGACTACGATGCGTTCGATCCGCCCGCACCTGCGATCCCGCCCGTGGCCACCGGCTTTCGATCGACCTTCGTCGCGGTGCCGCCGTCGTCGCGGTTCGAACCGGCGGACACTTCGCGACCCGCGATGGTGCACGTCAGCCTCGGTGGCGACGTGGCGACGACGTGGCACCTTGGCGAAGATACGCTCTCGGCGTCGGTGGGCGGTGACGCGGGCGTCCTGGTGCCCGCACCGGTGATGACGTGGGACTTCCCCTGGAACTGGGACTGGAAGCCCCCAGGCTCCTTTGTCGAAGTCACCGGCGCGCTCGAGGCCGCCCTCACGTATTCGACGGGGCTGCGCCCCCGCGCCGACCGCGATCCCGACGGCGTCAGCCTCACGGTCGATCGGTTCGTGACCGAGGGACGGATCAGTGTGAGCGGCGCCGCGCTCCCGCCGGTCGGCGTGGGCGTGGTGTCGGCGCGCGTCGATGTCGAGGGCGTCACGTTGACGATCGGGCGGATCCCAGCCCTGGACGCGGTGCTTGAGCACGGCGCCAGCGCGAGCTTCGATCTGGGCGTGCTGCTGAACTACCCGCTCGGGGGCTCGCTCGAGTTCGGGTTCCGTGGCGCCGCCGGCGCCGAGTTGGTGCTGCCGATCCAGCGGACCTTCGGCGACGGCGACGCGCGCGTCGGCGTCCGCCAGATCCGGGTCCGCGCCCGCGCCGGACGCGCTGGCGACAGCGGCGACGCGCCCAACCAGCTCGCGCTCGAGGTCAGTGGCGACTTCGTCGCCGGGATCCGCGGGTGGACGTTCGCGGTCGACGGCGTCGGCGTCGCGGTGTCGGTCGGCGGCACCGAGCAGCCCGACGGCAACCTCGTCGGTGTCGCGGCGGTCGACTGGCGGCCGCTGTGGCCCACGCGCGTCAGCATCGACTGCGCGTGTCCGTCGTTCCGCGGCGGCGGCTTCGCGGCTTACGACGCCAGCACCGATCGGTGGTCGGGCGGCGGCGAGTTCGTGGCCTGGGACAAGCTCGGGCTGCGCGCGCTGTTCCTGAACGAGCCCGCCCTCGCGGCCGGCCGCCGGAGCTGGCTCGCGCTGGCCACGGCCGAGTTCCCCAGCCCCGCCTGGTTCGTGCCCAAGGGCGTCGGGGTCCTGTACGCGCACAATCGCGCCACCGACCCGACGGCGCTCTTGGCGGCGGTCGCGGCCGGCGACCTGGCGGCGGTGCTGTTCCCCGAGGACATCGCCGCGCACGGGCCGGCCTACCTGGCGACGCTTGGCCGGCTGCTTCCTGCCGCCGCCGCCGGCTGGGTCGCGGGGTTGTTCGTCCGCTTCGCCGGGCTCGATGGCAACGCGCGCGTCGACCTGGGCATCATGTACGATGGTGGGGCCGCGGCGCGCGCGTACCTGCTGGCCCGGGTGCTGGTCGGCCTCCCGACCTTGAGCGATCCGCTGGTGCGCGTCGAGGTGGCCGCGCTCGGGGTGTGGGATCAGGCCCGCGACGAGTACGAGCTGCGGGCGGCGCTGGTGAACTCGCGCGCGTTCGGCGGCGAGCTGACCGGCGAGGCGCTGCTGTTCAGCGGTGACCCCGATCGCGACGACGGCCGCAGCGAGCGGGTGCGCTTGATGAGCATCGGCGGCTTCCACCCACGCTTCGTCGCGCCAGGGCCGGCGATCCGCGTGCCGGAGCGGGTGACGCTGATGATCGAACGCGGCGATCACCTCCGCCTCGAATGCCGGGCGTACCTGGCCATCACGCCCGGCGCGCTGCACGCCGGCATCGAGGCGTCGCTGCTCGCGCGGTTCGCCGGCTTCGGCATCCGCGGCAACCTGGGGTTCGACGCGCTGTTCAGCCCGTCGCTCGAGTTCGCGATCGCCATCCGCGTCGGCGTCGCGCTGTACCTGGGGTCGCGGCAGCTCCTCGGCGCGTCGTTCGAGGGCGACTTCGGCGTGGTCAGCGAGGACCACTTCCCCACGACCTACCTGCGCGGGCGCGCGCGCATCTCGCTGTGGTTCTTCGACTACGAGACGCCGCGCTTCACGCTGCGGCTCGGCCGCGGCGGCGCCAGTACATCCGTGAGCCGCGACCCCGCGGACGCGCTGTACGAGGCGCTGATCGATCGCACCAACTGGGACACAGGTGGCACGCCGGGGCTGCTCGTGCGTCCGGCCGAGCGCGCGGGGTGGTGGGCGTCGCCGTCGGCGCCGCTGCGCTTCACCCAGACGGTGGTGCCGGTGGCGGTGCCGATCACGCATTTCGAGAGCCGTCCGCTGGGGGCGGTGCGCACCCTCGATCTGGCGATGATGCCGCCGGCGGGTGCGGCGTGGCACGCGGCGCCGGTCGACGGCGAGTTCGGTCGTCGGCGCAGGTCTGGCGACGGCGACAGCGCTGCGCCTTGACGCCTGGACCGAAGCGCGACCGCGGTTGGCGCGCGACGGCGCGGTCGCGCTCCACCACGACGCTCCTCGGGCGCGCCCTCCCCAGGCAATCCTCGTCGCGGTTCCACCGGACCCGAACGAGGCATGGACGCCCGCCGGCTTGCTCGACGTGGTCGCCGAGACGTTCGATCTGGTCGCGGCGCGCGCGGCCCGGCCGAGCGACGTGTGGGGGCCAACCCTGCCGGCGACGTACCTGGCCGAGCGGCTCGACGACTCCACCGTGTCGACCACGATGACCGAGCTAGCCGTGAACCTGGAGATTCGAGGCTGACATGCCGATCACCACCTGGGGCCGGCTCGAGCCCGACATCGAGTCGCTGGACGTCGCCGATGGCCTCGCCGAGGGCCTGGTCAACCGCATCGCCGACCCGCTGTGGCTGCTCGGCCGCCAGCTCGCCCTCGGCGAACTGCGCGGCGAAGACGGCGGGATGCCGGTCGCTGTCGATGCGACGCTGGTGAGTCACCCGGTGACCGCGTTGACCATCGGCGGCACCACGCGCCCGACCACCGCGGGCGTTCCGTGGGAGTCGACGGTCGAGGCCGAGCCCGATCAGGTGGACCTCCGCTTGCGGCTCCGCGGCGGCGAGCTGTTTGCGGCGATCCTGGACGAGGCGGGCCTGGTCGACGCGGTCGCCACCGCACGGGTCGTGCTCGCGTGGCCGCCCGACGCACCTGGCATCGACTCGACGACCTCCGACGCCGCGCTGATCGCCGCGGGGCGGCGCTGGCCGGACGGGGCTGCGGTCGCGGAGGCCTACGCAGCAGGGAAGCTGGCCACGGCGCTGGCCCTGCGGGCCGACCAACTCGTCGCCGGGGCCAAGGCTGCCGCGACCTGGTACGCGTGGTGGTCCGCCCGCGCCCGCGCCGGCGCGCCGTCTGCGTGGCAACCCGATCGCCTCGAGCACGCGTTCGCAGCCGTGGCCCCGACCGCCGCGGGCACGTTGAGGCTGACCGCCGATCGATACGCCGGCGGCCGCCTCGACTGGGATGAGTTCCGCGTCGTGGCCCACGAACCCGGCGGCGCCGTACCGGCGGTCCAGCACGCCATGAGCGGCGCACCGCTGCCGCTGAGCATCCCGGGGATGCCGACGACGCGCGTGTGGGAACTCGAGAGCGATGACGTCGACATCGCGCGGAGGTCGTTTGGTCCCGGCGATCTCGGCATGGCGCTCCTGACCGAGGTCGCGCTCGCCTACGCCGGCGATTGGTTCGTCGCACCGGTGTCACTCGCGACCGGGGCGCTCCATCGGCTTGAGGCGCTGCAGATCACCGATACCTTCGGCGTGCGCAGCGTGGTCCGCGCGGCGCACGACGTGCGGCCCGATCCAGCGTGGGCGCTGTGGCGCTTGACCGGCGATGATGTCGGGTGGCTGCTGATTCCGGAGGTGATCGCAGACACGATGACCGGCGACCCGATCGAGGACGTCGCGCTCCGGCGTGACGAGCTCGCGAACGCAGGCTGGGCGATCGAGCGCGTCGTGCCCGACGCGTTGGGGCGCGGCCAGCGCCGCGCGACCGTGACGCCGTCCGATGAGGTCACCACCGCGGCCGACTGGCGCTACGCGCCGCTGCCGCGCTTGCCCAGCGACCGGATCCCCTTGCTCCGCCAGGCCGCCGCTGAGGGTGCGCGGCTGGTCCGCGCCGGTGTGGTCGATGCGACGATGGGGCTGCCGAACGTCGTCGGCCGCATCGTGACGCCCGCGTTTGCGGTGCACGAGAGCGAACTCCGACGCGTTGGCGCGGTCGTCACGCGCCGATGGCAGGTCGCGCTGGACGCAAACGGCGAGCGCCACGCATGGTGCACCCGCGCCCGTGTGCCGGCCGAGCCGGCAGCCGGAGTGCGCCTAGCGTTTGACGACCTCATCGCGGCGCCAACCTCTGCCGCCCCGACCGACGGCTAGCATCGGCGGCTCGAGCGTGGCCGGCCAGACCCGCGCCGCGCGCCGCGCTGCGGCTGGGCAGACCCAGGCCTTCAGGCCGACGCTGCGATTCCGGCCGCTTGCGGGCGGGCCCGGGGCTTGCTGATGCCCTCGGCCATGACGCTCTACGATCGACTGTGGGAACCGCTGGCGGTGCTGACGGCGGCGGTGACGCTGATCGCGAGCTGCTGGTAGCTCAGGGCGGGCAGCCGCCGCCGGTCATCTGCCACTGGCCGTCGGTGCACGTCAGCTGGGTGAAGCAGCAGTCGCCGTAGCCGCACACCTGGCCGTCCTTCGCGCACGCGCCCGACGGCTCGACGCCGGGGCAGCCGTCGGCGCGCACCGCGGGCGGGGTCGGCTCGCACTGCCAGACGATCGGCAGCGCGGCCATCTCCTCGTGGGACATCGCGACGCCGCTGCAGGGGTACGCCGCGAGGCAGTTGCAGACGCCCTCGGGGTACGCGCACGACAGCGTGTGATCGGCGGCCGGCGTGCACGCCTGCCCTGCCGCGACCGCGGCGTAGCTCGCCGGGCACTCGGCCGCGAGCGGCGGCAGCGGCGCGTCGATCGGCGGCGCCACCGTCGGGTTGGCGGGCGCGGTCGGCGAGCCGCACGCGGCCGCGGCGATGAGGACGAGCGAGGCGCGCATCGCGCGATCGTACTACGACGCGCCGTCGCGCAGCCGGGCCGCGGCGCCGACCAGGTGCTGGCCGCGGCCGTCGAGCATCACCCGCGCGGCGTTGTTGAGCTGCAGCAGCTCGGCCAGGCCGTCGCGATCGTCGACGATCCACCAGGTCTCGGTGGTCGAGACGTCGACGCCGTGGCGCGGGCGGGCCAGCTCGGCGCCGCCGGCGACCGCCGCCGCCACCTGGCTCACCACCGAGCTGACCAGCGGCGCGTCGGCCTGGCCGCACAGCGCCACCAGCTCGGGCGCGCCGAACTTGCGCAGCCCGCGGGTGTGCAGCGCGTGCGCGCGATCGGTGCGGGTCGAGTCGGTCTCGAACACCAGCCGCACCTCGCGATCGGCATCGAACGGCGCGTCGGCCGCCGGCAACGCGTCGCCGCGGAGGAAGCGGTGGGCGTGGACGTCGAGGACGATCGACGCGCCGCGCGCGACCATCCACCGCGCGACGCCCCACAGCGCCTGCAGGTAGCCAAGGTCGGCGGGCGCGCTCGGCTGCGCGATCACGACGTGTAGCTCGGCCGCGCGATCGAGCGCGGGCAGCGCGTCGCCCAGATCGGTCGTCGCGATCGCGCGCAACGAGCCGGCGCGCCAGCCGTCGAACCACGCCGGGTCGACGCCGCGCGGGATCGTGCGCACGTCGAGCTCGCCGATCAGCTCGGCGCGCGGCACGCCGAACCGCGCCAGCGACATCGGCACGTCGTCGGCCAGCGGGCCGTCGGCGAACACCACCAGCATCGCGTGGGGCTGCCGGGTCGGCGCCGGATCGCGCCAGGGCCACGCGGTCATGCGGCGAGCTGGGTCAGGTACTCGCGCGCGCGCCCGGCCCACTCGCTGCCGGCGTCGAGCTCGAGGTACCGCTCGAGGTGGCGGCGGGCCTGGCTGGCGCCGCCGACGCGGGCCAGCGCCAAGCCCAGGTTGTAGTGGGCGTCGGCGAACTCCGGCGCGGCCTGGCACACCCGGCGCAGCTCGGCGATCGCCAGCTCGGTCTCGCCGCTGTCGTCGAGCAGGTTGCCGAGGTTGTAGCGGGCCTCGGTCTGGCCGGGGTCGTGGGCCAGCGCCTGCTCGTAGAGCGCGCGCGCCTCGGCCAGGTCGCCGGCGCGGTGGCGCAGGTTGCCGAGGTTGGTCATCGCCGCGGCCAGGCCGGGGTCGATGTCGAGCGCGCGGCGGTACAGCGCCTCGGCCTCGGCGACGTCGGCGCGATCCTCGGCGGCGCACGCCTCGACGAAGCAGGTGTACGCGGTGGGCCCGAGGTTGGCCTCGGTCGGCTCGTCGCCGATCGCGCCGGGGATGGCGTCGTCGATCGACGGCGCCGGCGCCGACGCCAGCGACTCGACGATCTGGCCGCCCAGCGCCGGCAGGTTGAACGCCATCACCACCTGGCCGGTGCTCGGCGTGAACGCGACGTCGTCGGCCAGCGCGACGATCGACTCGCCGTCCGAGCACAGCCGCAGCCGCAGCGCGGGGTGGGCGTCGCCGGGCAGCGCGCGGCGCAGCGCCTCGAGGTTCTTGCGGACCTTCTGCGCCGACAGGCCGGCCGCGAGCAGGTCCTTGGCGGCCTTCACCGCGCACAGATCGCGAAACGTGTAGTAGAAGCGGCCGCCCTTGCGCACGGTCGGGCCGACGAAGCCGGTCTGCATCCAGTAGCGGAGCCGGGACTCCTGGAGGGCGAACAGGCGGGCGACATCACGAACGCTGTACAGCTCGGTCACGGGTTCCTCCGGACGGTGGCCTCGACGTCGAGGGCGAAACGCACGATCGATCCCTGGCTGCGCACCTGCAGATCGATCTCGGGCTGGATCAAGTGGGCGCCGGCGCGGCGGCGCGCCTCGTCGAACGCGATCTGCCGGGCGCGCGCGCGCACCCGCGGGTCGTCGCCCGCCAGGTTGGCCACCGAGCGCGCGGTGGCGGCGTCGGGCAGATCGCTGAGCTTGTCGGACAGGCCGGCGAGATCGACGACGATCGTGGTCGACCCGACGTAGCGGTCGCCGTCGAGCTCGCCCTCGGACACCACCCGCGGCGCCGCGAACACCAGCTCGAGCGCGGTGGCCGACAGGCCCAGCTCGATCCGGCGGTGGAACACCGAGAGCCGGCGCGCGCCAGCCATCGGCTTCTTCGGCGGCGGGTGCGGCCGCGTCAGCGGGCGGCGTGAGAGGCGAGCGCGGGGCGACACGGCCATGGGATCACGGTAGGCCAGTCCGCGGCGTGGATCCAATTTTCCTACATGTAGGACATGCCCGACATCGGCGCCGGGTCAGCGCTGCAGCCACGCCCACGCCAGATCGCCGACCGCGCGGCGCAGGTCCTTGATCCGCGCGGCCTCGGGGCGGTCGCGGCTGGGGTGCACGCGGTTGGTCAGGAGCACCGCGTACCCGCCGTGGGCCCAGTCGAGCCACAGCGACGTGCCGGTGAAGCCGAGGTGGCCGACGGCGTGGGCCCGCGGCCAGGCGTCGCCGGCGTGGGAGACGCCGGGCGTCGTCGACGGCGTGTCCCAGCCCAGCCGCCACGACGTGGCGGGCGCGGCCGACGCGGTGAACGCCTGGGTCAGCTGCGCGGCGGCGATGCGGCCGACGCCGGCGACCGGGCCGCGGGCCATCGCGGCGGCGAAGCGCGCGACGTCCTCGAGCGGCGCGAACAGCCCGGCGTGGCCGGCGACGCCGCCGCCAGCGTGGGCGTTCTCGTCGTGGACCTCGCCGACGACCAGGCCGCGCCGCGGGCACAGCTCGGTGGCCGGCGCGTCGGGGCGCGGCCCGGGGCTGCGCAGATCGACGAAGCCGGTCGCCGTGAGCTCCAGCGGCGCCAGCGCCTCGGCCACCACCGCCTCGAACGGCGCGTCGGCGGCGCGCTCGGCGACCGCGGCCAGCGCGATGAAGCCGAGGTCGCTGTACACCGCGGCGGCGCCCGGGGCGCGCTCGAGGGGCGCCGCCGCCGCCATCGCGATCAGCGAGCCGCGCGCGTCGAGCCCGTCGACCCGCTCGCCCGCCCACAGCCGCTCGTACAGCTTGATGTGCGCCGGCAGGCCGCTGGCGTGGCCCAGCAGGTGGCCGACCGTGATCGCCGGATCGAGCGCCGGCAGCCAGCGCGCCGCCGGCGCGTCGAGGGCGAGCCGGCCGCGCGCCACCAGCTCCTGCACCGCGGTCGCGGTGGCGATCGGCTTGGTCAGCGACGCCAGGTCGAAGCGGGTCGCGGCGGTGATCGGCGGGCCGCGGTCGGGGACGGCGCGGGTGGCGCCGCGGACCCACCGGCCGGACCGGCCGGGCGCGCCGACCGCGGCGGCCGCCGCCGAGCACACGCCCGCGGCGATGGCGTCGTCGAGGACGTCGGCGATCGCGCGGTCGAGGTCGCCGGCGGCGGGCACCGCGCGACGGTAGCGCGTCGCCGCCGCGTGGCCAACCCACCGCCGCCCGCGTGGTAGGGTGGCGGGCCGTGACCCGCTACGAAGTGATCGAGCGCATCGGCGCCGGCCGCATCGCGGAGATCTTTCGGGGCAAGGCCACGGCCGCCGGCGGGTTCGAGAAGCCGGTCGCGATCAAGCGGATCCTGCCGCACCTGTCGAGCGACCCGCGCTTCGTCGAGCTGCTGATCGCCGAGGCCAAGATCATGTCGGTCTTGCGCCACCGCAACATCGTCCAGATCTTCGACGTCGGCGTCGGCGACGACGGCGAGCACTTCCTGGTGATGGAGTACGTCGACGGCGTCGACGTCAACGCGCTGCAGCGCCACCTCGAGGCGCAGCGCCAGCGGCTGCCGATCGATCTGGTGCTGCACCTCGGCGCCGAGGTGTGCGAGGCGCTCGATCACGCGCAGCAGGTGGCCGACCCCGACGGCCGGCCGATGCGGCTGGTCCACCGCGACGTGACGCCGTCGAACGTGATGGTGTCGCGGGCCGGCGAGATCAAGCTGACCGACTTCGGCCTGGCCAAGCGCCCCGACGACGGCACCAGCGGCGGCGGGCTGCGCGGCCGCTACGGCTACGTCTCGCCCGAGCAGGCCAGCGGCCAGCCGATCGACGCCCGCACCGACGTCTTCGCGGTCGGCGTGATCGTCTGGGAGCTGGCGCTGGGCCGGCGGCTGTGGAGCGGGCTGGCCGACTTCGACGCGCTGCGCGCGGTGCGCGAGGGCAAGGTGCAGCGCGCCCGCGATCTGGATCCGTCGCTGCCGCCCGACCTCGACGTCATCCTCGCCGAGGCGCTGGCCCACGATCCGGCGCGCCGGCTGCCCAACGCCGGCGAGCTGGGCAAGCGGCTGCGCGGCCTGCGCTACTCGCTCGACGACAGCTCGGGCGATCCCGCCGCGGCGCTGGCCCGGCTGGTGGCGCGGATCGATCGCACGCCGGCGCCGCCGGCCGAGGTCACCGCCGCCGCCCGCGGCAAGGACCGCAAGGTGCGGACGCCGATCGGCTTCGAGGCCTCGGAGCCGACCGTGCTGCGGATCCGCACCGCCGACGGCTTCGCCGACGATCACACCGGCACCAACCTGCTGGCCGCCAAGCGCGTGATCGATCGCTTCGAGGAGGACGAGACCCGGATGTCGCGGCTGCCGGGCGCGTTCGGCGACATCCCGACGACGCGCACCGGGCTCGACGCGATGGACGCGATGGACTCGATGGAGATCCCGACCTCGAGCGCGCCGATGCACCTGCCGCCAGAGACCGGCGAGCTGACCGCGCCGGCGCCGCCGCTCGACGTCGAGCCACCGCGCGGGCGCCAGCGGCTGCGCGCGCCGTCGCAGGCCGAGCCGCCGCCGATCCCGCCGCGCCTACCGGCCCGCGCACCTGCCCCACCGCCACCCGCCGCGCCACCGCCCGCCGCGCCGCCCGCGCCGACGCCGCGCGCCACCGAGCCGATCGCGCCGGCGGCCCCCGCGTACCCGCCGCCGTCGCGGCCATCGCTGCCGCCGCGCCCGCCGACCTCCCCTGCCTACCCGATGCCCTCGGCGCCGCCGCCGGCCTACGCCGGGAGCCGCCAGCCCAGCTTCGCGCCAGCCGCCGCGTCGCCGAGCCGCCGCTGGTGGTTCATCGGCGCCGCCGCGGTCGCGATCGCGATCGCCTCGTTCTTCATCACCCGCGCCGCGCTGCGGCCGCCCGAGCTGCCGCACCCGGCGCCGGCCATCGCCGTCGACGCCGGCGAGGCCCCCGACGCCGGCAAGCCCGCGGCGGCGCCAGCCAAGGTCGCCGTCGACGCCGCCCCGGTCGACGCCGCCCCGCCGATCGACGCCGCGCTGCCCGACGCCGGCGCGCTCGACGCCGCCGCGCTCGACGACGCCGGCGCACCCGAGGTCGACGCCGCCCCGCCGATCGACGCCGGCGCCGCGATCGACGCCGCGCCGGCCCCGCGCCCGCCGCCGCGCAAGAAGCCGCCGCCCCGCCCGAAGAAGCGGCGGCGATGACCGCGCCGCGCGCCGCGATCGCGATCGCCGCCGTCGGGCTGGTTGCGAGCGCGCCGGCCCACGCGCAGCCGAGCGCGCCACCGCCGAGCCCGTCGCCCTGCGGCGACCTCGCCGCGGATCCGACCGTCAGCTACGTGTGCTCGACGCTGCGGATCGCGCCGACCCGGCAGCTCACCGAGTACCGCGAGTTCGTCGCGCTGCGCCCGCGCGACGGCCGGACGCTCGGCGTCCGCCTGACGTCGACCTTCACGCAGCTGCACCGCCGCGACGGCGTCGACGTCGACGTCGGGCTGGTCGTCGATCGCCGCGGCCTGCTGCGGCTGGTCGGCGGGCCGGCCCGCGCACAGCGCGACGGCGTCGGCGACTGGGGCGCCGACCTCCGGGTCGGCTTCGCGTGGATGATGGCGCGGGCCCACGTCGGCGCCGAGCTGGGCACCGTGCTCGGCATCCGCTACTCCGCCGGCCGCGCCGCGCTGGGGCTCGGGGCGTTCGCCGGCTACGAGCTCGTCGCCACCGATCGCGTGGCGCTCACGCTCGGCGGGCGGCTCGGCGTCGAGTACTACGACCACCGCGCCGCCGACGGCTCGACCTCGGGCAACTCGACGTTCGTGGCCGCGCTCACCCTCGGCGTCGACTACTACACCACCTACCGATGACCCGGCTCGCCTTCATCGCCGCCGCCGCCGCCGCCTGCGCCACGGTCTCCCCCGCGCCGCCGGGCACGCCGCCGCTGGTGATCCAGCTGGCCGATCCGCTGGTGCCCGAGACGCTGGCCGTCGACGTCGCCTGGGAGGCGCGGTGCGAGGCGACCTCGACCAACCTCGACATCACCAGCGATCACGAGTCGCTCGACATCGGCACCTCGACGTCGCGCGACGCCGTCGCCTGCAACCGCCAGGCGTTCACCGCGCGCGCGAGCTGCGTGCCGGGGCCATGCACGGTCGTCGCCGGCCTGGGCGGGACGTCGCGGACGGTCCGCGTCGCGTTCGGCCAGCTCGGGCCACACCGGCTGACGCTGGTCATCGCCAACGGCGCGATCGCCAAGACCTGGACCGGCGACGTCGAGGTCGTCGTCGCCGACGCGCTCCGCATCGGCTGCTCGTACTTCGACGGCGTCACCACGCGGCCGTGCCGCGACGGCGTCGCGCGGGCCAGCATGGTCTTCGCGATCTCGGCCGACGCGTTCGCCGGCGGGCGCCGCCTCGCCGGCGCCCGGCCGACGGTGCGGCTGATCGACGCGCGCAGCGACGGTCCCACGCCCACGGCCGCCGGCCTGATCGCCGAGGGCGACGGCGTCCACTGGCGCGCCTACCAGCCGGGCCGCTACCTGCTGCGGGCCGAGTTCGACGGGCTGATCGCCGACCTGCCGCTGGTCGTCGCGCCGTAGCCGCCCGGCCGGCGGCGCTGATCAGCCGGCGCGTCGCCACGCGCGCAGCCGCCAGACCGCGACCAGGAGCGCGGCCGCGCGCACGACGGCGGTGCTGCCGACCGCGACGAACTGGAGCCACGTCTCGATGGTCGCGGTGCGCGCGATCCGCGCGCCGAGCCCGCGCCCTCCCTCGGCCAGGAACGCGTCGCGGGCGCGCAGCTGCAGCACGGCGTCGGCGACGCTCAACCACGTCGCCAGCGGCACCGAGGCCACCGTCAGCACCGCCAGCGCGATCGGCACCGCCCAGCCGGCGGTGAGCCAGCGCAGCCGCTCGGGGCGTAGCGCCAGCAGCCCGAGTAGCGTCGCCTTGACCGCCACGCCGAGCAGCACCAGCCCGCCACCGACCACCGCGATCCGCGTCGGCGCCAACGGCGGCATCGCGTCGGTCCAGGTCGCCAGCAGCTGCAGGCTCACGACCACCAGATCGACCACCGCCATCGCCGCCATCACCGCGAGCGCTGCCGCCACACCCTCCCGCAGCGCCGCCACCGTCGCGCGCGCGTCGGTCACGGCCGGGCCGCGAACTCGCGCACGACCGCGTCGAGCACCTCGGTCCCCCAGTGCAGCCCGGCGATCGGGATGCGCTCGTTGTGGCCGTGGAACATGTCGGCGAACTTGATGCCCGAGGCCTTCTCGATCTTGACCGGCGAGAAGCCGTACCAGCGCGCGCCGAGCTGGGTGAAGTACTTGGCGTCGGTGAAGCCGGGGATCATGTACGGCACGACGGTGGCGTCGGGCTCGCGCGCCACCACCTGCCGCGCGATCACGTCGTACAGCGGCGACGCGATCGGCTCGGTCACGGTCGGCGGCGCCGCCTTCATCACCTCCAGCTCGACGTCGTCGCCCAGCACCGCGCGCAGCTCGCGCAGGAAGTCCTCGGTCGACTGCCCGGGCAGCGTGCGGCCGTCGATCTCGACCTCGGCGACGCCGGGGATGACGTTGGTCTTGTTGCCGGCGCGCACCACCGTCGGCGACGCGGTGTTGGTGAGCAGCGCGCCCAGGCTGCGCGCGACGCCGGCGTCGGGTCGCAGCCGCAGCACCCGCGCCAGGAGCTCGGGCTTGGTCAGGAGCTTCAGGATCGGCCGCGCCACCGTCGGCTGCTTGGCGGCGACCGCCTCGAGGAAGCGGTGCAGCTGCGCGGTCGGGTGGACCGGCAGCCGCGCCTTGCCCAGCGCCGCGATCGCCGTGGCCATCCGCACCACCGCGCTGTCGGGGCGCGGCATCGAGCCGTGGCCCGGCTCGCCCTTCCACCGCGCGCGCACCCAGCACAGGCCCTTCTCCGCCACCTGCACCGGGTAGAACGTCGCGTTGCCGAGGTGCAGCGAGAAGCCGCCCGACTCGCCGATCGCGTACTCGGCGCGCACCAGCTCGGGGTGCTGCTCGACCAGGAACCGCGAGCCGAGATCGCAGCCGGCCTCCTCGTCGGCGACGCCGGCGAAGATCACGTCGCGCGCGAGCGTCGGCTTGTCGACCGCCAGCTTGCGCAGGATCGCGACGCTCATCGCCGCCATGTTCTTCATGTCGATCGCGCCGCGGCCCCACAGGCAGTCCTCGGCGATCGCGCCCGAGAACGGCGGCTGCCGCCACTGCGTCGGGTCGGCCTCGACGACGTCGAGGTGCGCCGCCAGGAGCAGCGGCGCGGCCCGGCCGTCGCCGCGGTAGCGGGTGACCAGGTTGGCGCGGGTCGGCGCGCTCTCGATCACCGTCACGTCGTAGCCGACCTCGCGCAGCTTGCCGGCGAGGTAGTCGGCCGCCGGGCGCTCGTTGCCCGGCGGGTTGGTGGTGTCGAGGCGCAGCAGGTGCGCGCACATCTCTTGAGCGTCGAGAGCCAGCGCCGGCAACTTCATCGCGCCGACGATACTCGCTCGCGGCGCGCGCCACTACCCGGCGGCGGCCAGCTCGGCGGTGCGCTGGTTGTCGGGCAGGGTCAGGAAGCTGGCCTGCCACGCCGGGTCGCCGAGCCGCTCGGCCCGCGCGCGCAGCCGGCGCATGGCGTCGTGGGCCGCGGCGGTCGCGCCGGCGGCGTCGCCGGTCGCGCGCAGCGCCTCGATCAGCGCCAGCGGCGGCGTGGTCTCGCCCTGCAACAGCCCGCCGAGCCGATCGATCACCGCGATCGCCGCCCGCGCCTCGTCGACGGCGGTCGCCGCGTCGCCCAGCGCCACCCGCGCCCGCGCCCCGATCGCCCGCGCCCACGCCTGCAGGCCCGGCGCGGCGGCCAGCGCGGCGGTCGCGGCCACCGCGTCGGCCAGCGCCGCCGCGGCGTCGCCGTCGGCCAGCCACGCGGTGGCGCGGTGGGCGCGGGCCCAGCCCTCGAGCCGGGTGTTGCCGACCGCGCGGCACTCGGCGATCGCGTCGTCGAGGATCGCCCGGCCCTCGGCGCGCGCCGGCGGATCCAGCGTCAGGATGTAGCCGAGGTTGACCTTGGCGTAGGTGATCGCCTGCGGCGCGCGCAGCGCCTGGCACCGCGCGAGGTTGTCGCGGCCGATCGCCGCGGCGCGCGCCAGCTCGCCCAGCTCGGCCCAGCACCACGCGACGGTGGTGCGCTCGAGCGAGACGTTGCGCACGTCGCCGGCGCGCTCGAACGCGTCGACCGCGGCCTGCAGGTGGCGCAGGAACCGCCCGACGTCGCCGACGTGGGCCCAGCGCACGCCCTGGACGTGCTCGACCTGCGCGGTGGTCAGCGCGTCGACCGCGTCGCCGCCGCCGTGGATCGCCGCGATCCGCGCGAGGATCTCGTCGGCCCGCGCCAGCCGCCCGTTGAAGACCAGCTGGAACGTGCCGCGGCACAGGCAGATCAGCTGCGCGGCCACCGCGTCGGGCGCGCACGGCGCCGCCAGCGCCGCCTCGAACCGCCGATCGACCGCGCCGTAGTCGCCCAGCCGCGCCGCGGCGACGATCGCCGCGCCCGCCGCGCGGAACCAGTCGACGCTGCCGACCGCGAGCAGCCCCAGCGCCGCCTCGCCGTGGCGATCGGCGGCCGCGTAGTCGCTGCGCCAGTACGCGGCGATCGCCTGCTGGCAACGCACGGCGCCCAGCACCGGGCCGGCGGCGCCGGCGGCGACCGCGCGCTCGCCGCGCTCCTCGACCGCGGCCAGGTCGTTGCCCTCGACCGCGTCGTCGACCGCCGCGTGGTACCAGCGCACCGCCGCCGCCGCGTCGCCGCCGCGCTCGTAGTGCCCGGCCAGCACCAGCGGCTCGCGCCGCCCGGCCCGCTCCAGCCACTGCGCCGCCAGCAGGTGGCCGATCCGCCGATCGTCCTCGGTGAGCATGTCGTAGGCGGCGTCGCGGATCAGCGCGTGGCGGAACCGCAGCCCGCCCGGCTCGCCGCGATCGGGCTGGATCAGCTCGCGCCGCGTCAGATCGTCGATCCACTCGCCCAGCTCGAACACGCCGCTGCCGCCGCCCAGCACCGCCGCCACGCCCGGCACCGCGAACACCTCGCCGAACACCGCGGCGGCGCGCAGCACCCGGCGGGCCTCGCCGTCGAGCGCGGCCAGGCGGGCCTGGACCGTGCCGACCACCGTCGCCGGCAGCGCGCCGACGTCACCGCCGCCGTCGACCACCGCGCGGATCAGCTCCTCGAGGTAGAACGCGTTGCCCTCGCAGCGCGCGACCAGCGCGTCGACCACCTCCGGCGTCGCCGCGGCGCCGAGCGCGTCGGCGGTGATCTCGGCGCACGCCCGCGGCGCCAGCGCGTGCAGCGCGACCTCGACGACGCCGCGGCTGGCCCACAGCCTGGGGAACAGCTCGCGCACCTCGGGCCGCGCGGTCGCGACCACCAGGAACGGCCGATCGTGCAGCTCGCGCAGCGCGACGTCGATCGCGTTGACCGACGGCAGGTCACCCCAGTGCAGGTCCTCGATCGTCAGCACCACCGGCCGCCGCGCCTCGGCGCGCAGCCACGCCGCGAACGCCGCCCGCACCTGCTCGCCCATCAGCATCGGATCGCCGCGCGCCGCCTCGACCGCGGCGTCGCCGGCGGCCTCGATCCGCACGCCGATCAGCTCGCCGAGGAACGGCGCCACGCGGCGCGCCTGATCGACCGGCATGACCTGCGCCAGCCGCCCCTGCAGCCGCGGCGCCGCCAGCGCCGGCTCGTCGCCGACCGCCAGCTCGGCGCGCACCGCCGGCGCCAGCAGGTGGAACGGCGCGCCGGCCGCGACCGAGTCGCCGTGGCCGTGCAGCACCAGCACGTCGTCGCCGCGCTCGTGCAGCGCGCGCAACAGCTCGTGGCGCAGCCGCGACTTGCCCATGCCGGCCTGGCCCAGCACCACCAGCGCGCGGGCGGCCGGCCCCTCGACGCACTCGTCGAACGTGGCCAGCAGCGTCGTCAGCTCGCGGCGCCGCCCGACCCACCGGCTGGGGCGCCCGAGCAGCGTGCGCGCCTGCTCGGCGAGCTGCGCGCCGGCCAGGTGGAAGCGCCCGTCGACGGTCTCGACCTGGTAGCGGCCCTCGAGCAAGCCGGCGCTCAGCCGGTCGACCTCGATCTCGCCGGGCGCGACCCGGTCGAGCAGCGCCGCCGCGCGATCGACCACCTCGCCGATCGGCGTGTGGTGCGCGCTCTCGCTGCCGCGGCCGGTGACGATCGCGATCGCCAGCCCGGGATCGAGGCGGCGCAGCGCCAGCGCGATCGCCGCCATCCGCGTGGCCTGGTCGCGCGGCGACGCCGAGCCGGCCACGGTGATCAGGAACGATCGCTCGGCGGCGCCGACGCGCTCGAGCTCGCCGCCGCGGGTGGCCGCCGCCGCGCGCAGCTCGTCGAGCAACCCCGCCGCCGCCTCCCCGCCGTCGCGGCGCGCGAACAACAGCGAGCGGATCCGCGCCTCGCTGCCGGTGATCTGCGCCTTGATCGCGACCGGCGCGGCCACCGGCTGCGGCGCCGCCGCCAGCGCCCCGGCCAGGGTGCTGCCCAGCCGCTCGAACGCCTCGGCCAGCCGGCCGGTGCGCGGGCGCTGCCCGGGCTCCTTGCGCAACATCGCGTGGATCAGCTCGACCAGCTCGGCCGGCAGATCGCCGCGCACCTCGCCCAGCGGCGGCGGCTCGTCGACGACGATCCGCGCCATCACCGCCAGCGGGTGCGACGCGGTGAACGGCGGCCGCCCGGCGAACAGCTCGTACAGGACCGCGCCCAGCCCCCAGACGTCGGTGGCGGCGGTGACGACGTCGCCGCGCACCTGCTCGGGCGCCATGTAGTGCGGCGTGCCGATCACGACGCCCTCGGCGGTCAGCGCCGCCACCTCGGCGCCGCGGGCCACGCCGAAATCGATCAGCTTGGCGCGGGTGAGGTCGCCGTCGAGCAGGAACACGTTCTCGGGCTTGAGGTCGCGGTGGACGACGCCGCGGCCGTGGACCTCGCCCAGCGCCGACGCCAGCCGGCGCGCCAGCACCACCACCTCGGCCGCCGGCAGCCCGACCGCGAGCACGCCGCCGTCGTCGCCCAGCTCGCCCCCGTCGGGGCCGGCCTGGGTCGGGCGCAGCTCGATCGTCGCGAACGCGTCGATCCGCGTCGCCCGGCTGCGCGCCGCGAGGTCGACGCCGTCGAGCCACTCCATCGCCAGGTACGGCGCGCCGGCGTAGCTGCCGTGGGCCACGTACTCGACGACGCCGGGGTGGCGGATGTCGGCCAGCAGCGCCGCCTCGCGGCCGAACCGCGCGTGGGCGGTGCCGTCGTCGCCGAGCATCACCTTGATCGCCACCGGCCGGCCGGTCACCCGATCGCGCGCGCGCCAGATCTGCCCCATGCCGCCGGCCGCGACGCTGCGCTCGAGCTCGAACCGCTGGTCGATGACGGCGCCGGGCTGCATGGCGCGTCTACGATGGCAGGAACGGCAGCGCCAGGGTGCCGCGCGCGAACCCGATCAGCAGGTCGCCGTCCCAGCCGCCGAACCAGAAGCGGGTCCGCCACGGCTGCGCCACGTCGACCCGCCCGCCCAGCGCGCCGTCGACGGTCTGCGGCCCGTTGATCTCGAACTCCCAGTCGACCCGCATCTGGATCTTGTTGATGATGCGGTCGCCCCAGAACTCGAGCTGGTAGATCCGGCTCTGGTAGCCTTGGATGTCGGCCTCGAGCGCGGCCCGCCGCGCGGGATCGGCGTCGGGCAAGAGCGCCCGGTCGCGCTCGATCAGCCGCTCGAGCGTGCGCCGGCGATCGCGGAAGTAGCCGTAGGGATCGAACACGTTGACCGCCTGCGCCACCTCGGTGTCGCCGGTGATCTGGCAGGTCGAGATCCGCCGCGCGTACGCCGCCGGGTCGGTGAACTGCCAGGTCTGCTTCGCCGGGTCGGCCGGGTCGAGGTAGTCGCGCGCGGTGAGCGTCGCCCCCGGCCCGGCGATGCGCAGATCGAACGGCTGGATCACGAACGCCATCGCGTCGTCGTTGCCGACGATGTTGTTGCGGCTCTCGAACACCGGGCCGTCGGCGAACGGCTGGTTCTTGCCCAGCAGCTCGACCCGGGCGTCCTTCAGCGCCGCCGCCGCCGGCGCGTAGGTCGCGCCGTCGAAGCGGGCGTCGACCACCCGCACGCCGATGTCCTTGCCCAGGTCGTGCAGCGGCGCCCGCGCGTTCTTGCGCGCGAACTCCTCGTCGACCTGCAGCCGGATGATCTGATCGAGGCGGGTCTCGCGCGGCAGCGCCATCGTGTACCCGCTCATGCCGCGGTGTTCGTTCGACGGATCGGGATCGGTCGCGATCCGGCACATGAAGTAGCCCTCGAAGTGGATCTCGAGGAGGCGGATCGTCGCCTGCTGCAGGTCGGGGCCGAGGCTCATCGGTCACTCACAGTCGCAGCCGGTCGACGGCGTGCAGTTGATGGCGGGGTTGTTCGGGTCGAACCGCGGGTAGGTGCCGCGCCGGTAGTTCCAGACGACGTTGTTGACCATCCGGGTCATGTTCTCGACGATGAACGCCAGTCGCGGCCGCGCCGGCTCGGGCAGCGGCTTGGTCAGCAGGTCGACCAGCATCCTGGTCACCTGGTCGAGCGGCGCGAGGTAGGTCAGCAGGTCGCGGTAGCGCGGCGCCGCCGGGTCGGCCAGCACCGCCAGCTCCTCGGGCGTCAGGTCGAAGCTGACGCCGGCCGGGCCGCCGTCGTTGCTCGGCAACAGCGCCATCACCTCGGCCAGCGAGCGCACCAGCATCGTCATGACCGGCGCGAACGCGTTCTGCTCCAGCGCCTGCAGCAGGTACGGCGACGTGCCGAACTGCGCCTTGGTGTAGAGCTGGTAGTAGCCGGTCAGCATCAACAGCAGCGCGTGGTAGCCGACGTGGAACGCCTGGCTGGCCTGGTCGGTCGCCGGATCGCGGTAGCCGTCGACGGTCGGGTCGAGCGGCAGCGGCCGCGACGCCTCGAAGGTCGGGTCGGCGTCGAGCAGCGCCGCGTAGTCGCGGGCCATGTCGACGAACAGCTGGTAGTGGCTCTCGGCGCCGGGCGGCGCGTCGAGGCCCTCGCCCTGGCTGGTCACCAGCTTGATCCCGGCCAGCGCCGTGGCCAGGTCGCAGATCGGGAACAGGTAGATGTTGTACTCGCTGGGGATCTCCGACTGGCCCGAGCAGTGGCCGCTCCACAGCGCCGGCGCGCCCAGCGTCGCCTCGAGGTAGATCAGGCCGTCGCGCACCGCCTCGTAGAGATCCTGGATCGTGCCGATCTCGACGTCGGCCGGCGCCGCCTGCGCGGCGAGCAGGCTGGGCGCGATCGCGACCGGCGGGCGCGCGCCGTCGCCGATCGACGGGCAGCGGCCGTCGGGCTCCTGGTAGCACCACGCCAGCAGCGCCTCGCGATCGCGATCGGTGACCCACGCCAGGTGCGGCGACTCCATGCACGCGTAGCGGCGCGCGGTGGCCAGCGAGAACCGCTCGAGGTGGAACGGGATGTCGCACGGCGGCGGCATGCCGGCCTGGCGCTTGGCCGCCAGCGCGCCGCTGGTGTACCAGCGCGGCTGCGTCGGGAACCGCCCGAGGTGGCCGTAGTACGGCTCGCCGCCGACCGCGGTCAGGATCGAGTTCACGACCGACAGGTGCTCCATCTCCTGGCGCGCGATCATGTAGATCGTCGACGCCCACCGCCGGACGTGCTCGAACTGCGCGTCGCTGCAGGTCGCGTCCGGGTCCTTCTTCAGCGAGAAGCACGCGTACAGGTACTGGCACATGAACTGGTGCTCGAGGACCGCGGCCTCCTTCAGGTAGAGGACCAGCTGGGCCTTCGAGCGGATCGGCGGCAACGGATTCGCGACGTGGTGCATGCACCCCCCGCGTCGACGCTAGCACGCACGTCGTCGACGCCGCCTCACACCCGCGGGGTGAGCGGTGGGCCCGGCCGCGCGCCGGGGCCTTCGCCGTGCGGCCTGCTACGGCGCGTCGACGCCGGCGTCGATCGCCAGCGGCGCGTCGACGCTCGCGTCGCCGTCGTCCGGCACGCACGGCCCGGTCTGATCGAACTGGCAGCTGCACTGGCAGTCGACCGCGGCCCAGCCCCAGCACCGCGGCTGCACGGTGACCATCGTCGACGCGGTGCGGCCGTCGCTGTCGCGGAACGCCAGCACCGCCTGCCACGCGGTCTGATCGAAGTCGGCCGGTCCCGGCACCGGCCCGCACACCGGCAGGTTCGGCTGGTCCTGGAACGCCGACTCGGGGATCGCCCAGCCGTCGGCGCGCAGCACGAACGCCGCCGGCCGCTCCTCGATCGTCAACGTCGGCCCGCCGCTCAGGCCGCGCAGCGCGCCGCTGACCGAGCCGCCGCGGGCGTGGACGTTCTTGGCGCGCACGCCGACGTAGATCACGAACCCGCCCTGATCGGGCGGCCGGATGTCGACCGTGCCGCCGTCGGCCAGATCGACCAGGTCGCCTTCGCGCAGCCCGGTCGGCGCCAGCTCGATCGGCAGCGTGCAGTCGCCCAGGCACGGCGCCGGCGGATCGCTGCACGCGGCCAGCGCCAGCGCGGCGAGCGCCGCCCCGCGCGCGGCTAGAAGCACGTGACGTCCGTCGTCTTGGGCCAGTAGTACAGGAACACGTTGCAGTGCTCGCTGGTCTCGACCTTGGGCCCGAACGTGTAGCAGCAGTCGTTGGCGTGCAGCGGATCCTTCTCGTCGAGCGCGGCGCAGCCGTCGGCCGGCTCGCTCCACTGGTACTCGCAGGTCCAGTAGATGCCGCCGCCCTGGGGCAGCTGGACGTTCAGGCCGGTCGCCATGTCGGGCTCGGCCCACGCCTCGCTCTGGTAGAAGCGCGCGCTGTCGGGCGGGCGCGTCGTCGAGACGCCGTCCCACGCGAAGATCGAGAACCGCTTGCCGCGCGAGTGGAAGTGGCCGTTGGCCGCCGCGACGGTGTGCGTGCCCTGGGGCATCGCGCAGCCGCCGCCGTAGGTCGGCGCGGGGTTCGAGCGGCAGATCCGGATGTTCTGCTGGGTGGCGAACAGCGTGCCGAGCTCCATCGTGTCGCCGTCGGTCGAGCGGTGCAGGTTGACGCCGCCGCGCCCCTTGAACGGCGTGTCCTGGGTGGCCGCGTTGACGTAGTGGATCTGCAGCATCAGCATCTCGCCGGCGTCGAGCTTCTGGGCCACGCCGGTCGGCAGCGCCCACTCGAAGATCGGGTTGTCGATCGACGACTGCTGGTTGTTGGCGACCAGCGGCCAGTCGGCCCAGTTCGGCGACTTCCAGCACTCGCCCTCGCGGATCTCGGTGCCCTGGACGCCGCCGAGGTCGACCGGGCTGCCGTCCTCGGGCTTGAGCCCGCGCAGCGTCTTCACCCGGAACAGGTTCATGTGGTGGCTGCCGGGGTTGAGCGCGAGCTCGATGCGATCGACCCACAGCGTGCCGTCGGTCTGCGCCGGCACCTGGAAGAAGTAGCAGTACTGGATCTCGGCGCCGGGCGCGACGTCGAACTCGGGCGTGCGAATCCACAGCCCCTCGGCCGGCGTCAGCGGATCGAGGATCCACGGCTCGTACGGCGACTGGTTGTCGCCGCAGGTCGCGAGCGCGAGCACGAGGGCGGCGGCGGCGGTCAGGCGCGTCATCCACATGCGCGCATCGTAGCGTCGGCCGCGGCGGATCGCGCGATCGCGATCGCGCCATCGGCGCGCCGTGCGAGCGAGGTCACGTCGACCCTCAGGAATCCGAGGCCCCGGCCAGCTCACCCACGATGAAATCCCACAGCGCGGCGACCCGCGGCACGCGCCGCTGCGCGACGTGCCCGACCAGCCACAGCTCGCCGACCGGCAGCGCCGCCCACGCCGCGGCCAGCGCGCGGCCCGGCTTCACCGCCGCGAGGCCGAAGCGCGCCAGGTACGGCTGCGGCGCCAGCGTCACGCCGAGCCCGGCCGCCGCCGCGGCGAGCTGCGCGCCGATCGAGCTGGTGCGCAGCACCGGCGGCACGTCGACGTAGGTGGTCAGCCAGCGCGCGTCGGGGATGTGCGCGAGGTCGTGGCCCCACGCGATCCACCGCGCGTCGCCGATCCGCCGCAGCGTGCCCAGCGCCCGCGCGTAGGCCGGCGACGTGGCCGGCACCGTCGGCGTCGCGACCAGCCGCTGCGCGATCAGATCGCCGCGCTCGGGCCGGCGCACCCGCAGCGCGAGGTCGGCCTCGCCGCGCGTGAGATCGGCGTAGCCGACCGAGGCGTCGAGCTCGAGCCGCACCCGCGGGTGGCGGGCGTGGAACCGCGGCAGCGCCGGCGCGACGAAGCCGTCGATCACGCCGGGCGGCGCGGTCAGCCGCACGACGCCCTCGGCCTCGGCCTCGACCGCCGCCAGCGCCACGCCCAGCTCGCCCAGCGACCGCGCCATGTCCTCGGCGGCCGGCACCAGCCGCTGGCCGGCGGCGGTGAGCCGCACGCCGGTGGCCGCGCGCTCGAACAGCCGCACGCCGAGCTCGCGCTCGAGCCGGTCGAGCCGGCGCGACACCGTCGACACGTCGAGCCCGGCCGGGCCGGCGGCGGCGGTCAGCCGGCCGGCCCGCGCCACGTCGAGGAAGACCCGCACCAGGTCCCAGTCGAGCCGCCCGACCCGGGCGCGGGCGGCCCGGGCTGGATCGCCTGCATTGCGTTCTTGCAACGGCACGTTGCCATCATGGGCGTTTCGCAATGCCGGCTCAAGCGCCATCGTGATCGGCATGTCGACCTCCTCCTCCTCCGAGCTCCACGTCGTCCTCGGCGCCGGCCAGATCGGCCCGCGCGTCGCCGCCGGCCTGGTCGCGACCGGCCGCCGCGTCCGGCTGGTGCGCCGCGGTCGCTTCGGCGCCGAGCTGCCGGCCGGCGTCGAGCCGCTCAACGCCGACGTGCTCGACCCGGCGGCGCTGGCCGCGGCCACCGCCGGCGCGACGACGCTCTACCACTGCGTCAACCCGCTCTACACCGAGTGGCCGCGCCGCCTGCTGCCGCTGACCAACGGCATCATCGCCGCCGCCGAGGCCGCCGGCGCGCACCTCGTCGTGCTCGACAACCTGTACATGTACGGCCGCGCGCCCGGCGGCGTCATGCGCGAGGACACGCCGCTGGCGCCGTGCTCGAAGAAGGGCGCGCTGCGGGCCGAGGCCGACGCCGCCGTGCGGGCTGCGCGCGGCCGCGGCGTCGCGGTCACCGTCGGCCGCGCCAGCGACTTCATCGGCCCCGGCGCGACCCAGGCGGCGGTGTTCGGCGAGCGGTTCTGGCCGCGGCTGCTGGCCGGCCGGAAGGTCGAGGTGCTCGGCGATCCCGATCAGCCGCACAGCTACTCGTTCGTCGACGACGTCGCCGCCGGCCTGGTCACGCTGGGCACCGACCCGCGGGCCCGCGACCAGCTGTGGCACCTGCCGGCCAACCCGGCGCTCTCGACCCGCACGCTGATCGAAATGATCGCGGCCGCGGCCGGCGTCGCGCCACGGCTGGCGCGGGTGCCGACGTGGGTGCTGCGCGGCGTCGGCGTCGTCGCGCCGCTGCTGCGCGAGGTGGCCGAGATGGCCTACCAGTGGGACGCCCCGTACCTCCTCGACGACGGTCGCTTCCGTGCCACCTTCGGCGCCACCGCGACGCCGTGGCCGGCGGTGATCGCCAGCGCGCTGGCCTGGGCCCGCGCCACCTACGCCGCGCCGGCCCGCGCCGCGGCGTGACCGGCGGAATCAGCGCGCCGCGCCCGGCGTTCGATCGTCGATGCGCGCCCTCGTGATCGCCGCCCTGTGCACGGTCGCCGCCACCGCCGGCACCGCCGCTGCCGATCGGCCGACCCAGGTCACCAAGCGGTTCATGCGCGAGCTCTTGACCGGCCAGCGCCCGTGGCGCGAGGTGATCGATCCGGCCAGCGGCGTCTTCGATCTCGGCTATCGCACCGGCGACTTCGACGGCGACGTCCGCTGGGGCCGCCACGCGTGCGACGCCCGCGCGCCGCTGCGGCGCCTGGCGCGCCAGCTCGGCCGCCAGCCGAACCTCGACGAGCTCGAGCTGACGTGTCGCAACCGCGGCGGCGCGCACGCCTGCACGGTCGACGCCGTCGGCGAGTTCATGCCGGCGTGGCGCTTCGAGTTGCCCCCGGCGGGGAAGGGGCTTTGCGAAAGCCCCTTCCAAACAACTCACACCGTCGCGAACGCCGCCGTCGGGATGTCGAGCGGCGTCTTGTCTTCCTTGCCGATCATCTGCGCCTTCTGCGGCACGGTCGCGACCACGTTCATCGCGTAGTACAGCGCGGCGAACTTCTTGCCGGTGTAGAACGCGCGGTCGGCGTGGTCGGCGGGCAGCGCCTCGGCGGCCTTGTCGGCGATCACCGCGGCGTCGAGCAGCAGCCAGCCGATCGCGGTCTCGCTCATCATCTCGAGGAAGCGGTTGGCCGCGAGCGGCACCATCTCCATCTTGCCGCCGCCGAACCAGCCCATGAACCGCATCGCGGTGCTCATGATCGACTCGGCCGCCGCCGCCAGGTGCGCCGCCGCGTCCTTGTAGGTCGCGTGCTCCTTGAGCGACGCCGCGAACGACTGCACGTCCTTGAGGAACGCCTGCAGGTTGGCGCCGCCGCGCTGGCCGAGCTTGCGGCCCACCAGGTCGAGGGCCTGGATGTGGTTGGTGCCCTCGTAGATCGAGAAGATCTTCGCGTCGCGCGCGTACTGCTCGATCGGGTGGTCCTTCAGGTAGCCGGCGCCGCCCAGGGTCTGGATCGCCGTCGCGCACACCTGGAACGCCTGGTCCGAGCCGTAGGCCTTGACCAGCGGCACCAGCAGATCGACCTGGCCCTGGTGGTAGGCGTTGGCGGCGTCGTCGCCGGCCGCGGCGTTGGCCTTGTCGAGGTGGAGCGACAGCTTCACGACCAGCGCGCGGATGCCCTCGACCCGCGCCTTCATGTCGAGCAGCATGCGCCGCACGTCGGGGTGATCGATGATCGCCACGCGCGGCGCGGCGGCGTCCTTCCACTGCTTGATCGACGGGCCCTGCTTGCGCTCCTTGGCGTAGTCGAGCGCGTTGAGGTACGCCGACGACGCCACCGCGAGGCCCTGCACGCCGACGCCGATGCGGGCGTAGTTCATCAGGTGGAACATCTGGGACATGCCCTTCTGCTCCTCGGTGCCCACCAGCTCGCCGATGCAGTTGTCGTCGTCGCCGAAGTTGAGCACCGCGGTCGCCGACGCCTTGATGCCCATCTTGTGCTCGATCGACGCGACCTTGACGTCGTTCGAGGTGCCGTCCGAGCGATCGCGCGGGACGATGAACAAGGACAGGCCCTTGGTGCCGGCCGGCGCGTCCTCGGTCTTGGCCAGCACGAGGTGCAGGATGTTCTTCGACAGATCGTGGTCGCCGCCCGAGATGAAGATCTTGGTGCCGCGGATCTTGTACTTGCCGCCGCCCATCGGCTCGGCCTTCGAGGTGGCGCTGCCGACGTCGGAGCCGGCCTGCGGCTCGGTCAGGCACATCGTCGCGGCGTAGGTGCCGTCGTGGAGCTTGGTGCAGTACGCCGCGACCTGCTCCTTGGTGCCGAAGTGCTGGATCACGTCGGCGACGCCCTGGGTCAGCGCCGGGTACATGTTGAACGCCGTGTTGGCGCCGCACATGATCTCCTCGGCCATCGCGTGCAACGTGAACGGGCCGGCCATGCCGCCGAACTCCTCGGGGATCGACAGCCGGCGCCAGCCGACGTCGTAGAGCGACTTCCACGCCGCCTTGAAGCCCTCGGGCGTCTTGACCTTGCCGTCGACCAGCGTGCAGCCGGTGGCGTCGCCGGGCGCGTTCAGCGGGCCCAGCTGATCCTTCGACCAGGCGTAGACCTCGCCGAGCACCGTCTCGACCTCCTCCTGGCCCCAGTTGGCGTACGGGGCCTTGCCGAGGATGTCCTGGAGCTTGAACTGCTCGAACAGCACGAAGCGGACGTCGCGCAGGTCGGCCTTGTAGCGGTTGATGGGCTGGGACATGGGTACCTCCAGGGCGGCAGCGGATCGAATCGTCCAGGTGCGCCGGTTCGAGAGTGAATGAACCGTCATTCATTTATGGCCGACGCGCCGCGTCGCGTCAAGCGGTCACGCCTGCGACGGGACGCCGCGCCAGGCCCGCCGGTGTGCCGCTCGTTCGGCGCAGCCCCAGAGACAGCCTGGCTGGCGCTCGGCTACTCCCGGCGGGCGGCCCGGGACCAGGCCACCGCCAGCAGCACCGCGATGCCGATGATCGCGCCGTTGTAGACGAACAGCGCGGCCGCCGGCGCCAGCGCGCACACCCAGGCGCCGGCCACCGCCAGCGCGCCCAGCGCCAGGCCCAGCCGGCCCCCGAACGTCCACATCGCCACGGCGATCAGCAGCATGTCGAGCACGAACACGTCGCGGGCCGGCTGCGCGATCACGATCGCCAGCACCCGGTGGGTCACCGTCACCACCAGCATCGCCGCGACCGTGCGCCCGGCGCGCTCGGAGAACTCGTTGGCGAACATCCGCTTGCGCCAGGCCCACATCATCGCCAGCGTCGGCGCCGCGACCACGATCGCGTTGCGCAAGATCCGGCGGGTCGCGCCGGCGTCGTCGAGCGAGCGGTGGCTGACCAGCGCCTCGATCAAGAAGTAGGCGAGCATCGCGCCCACCGCGCCCAGCATGATCGTGCGCTCGCGGCCGCCGATCGAGCGGTCGCGCGCGCGGGCGAACGCCTCGGCCTCGGCGTCGCGGCGGGCCAGGTCGGCGCGCAGCGCGACGAGCATGCGGGTGCGATCGGGATCGGCGGGCAGCGCGTCGGCCAGCGCCGCCGCGCCGGCCAGGTTGCCCACCGCGCACTCGAAGTCGAACAGCCGCGCGCGCAGCCGGGCCAGGCCGGCCCGGGCCACCGGGTTCTCGGGCCACGCCTGCAGCGCCTGCTCGAGGCCGAACTGCACGACGTCGGCCTCGCGGTAGATCGCCGCCACCGCGCCGGCGTCGTCGGTGCGCGCGCCGCGCATGCGCGCCGCCAGCTCGTCGTCGCGGCGCACCGCGGCCTCGGCGAGCCGGTGCGACTGGTGGTGCGCGACGAACCCGGCCAGCGCCGCGCCGACCTCGGCGGCGCTGGCGTAGCGCGCCGCCGCCCGGCGGGCCATGGCGCGCTCGACGATCGCGGCCAGCTCGGCCGGCACGCCGGGGCACAGCGTCGCCAGCGGCGCGGGCGGCTCGTCGAGCACCCGGGCCCAGATCGGCCCGTCGTCGGAGGTCGCCGCCGACGTCTCGGCCTCGGCGTACGGGTGGGTGCCCGCGATCACGTGGTACAGCGTCGCGCCGAGCGCGTAGACGTCGGCCCGGGGGTCGACCGCGTCGCCGCGCGCCTGCTCGGGCGGCATGTACGCCGGCGTGCCGATCACGCTGCCGACCGAGGTCAGCCGCGGCGCGCTGATCGGCGCGGCGTCGGCCACCGGCGCGTCGACGGCGCCGGCCTCGAGTGCGAGCCCCCAGTCGATGACGATCGTCTCGCCGAAGTCGCCGACCAGCACGTTGGCCGGCTTGAGGTCGCGGTGGATCACGCCGACCGCGTGGGCGTAGGCCAGCGCGTCGGCGATCGCGATCACGTGCGGCACCAGCGCCAGCCGCTCGTCGAGCGTGGGCCGCGCCTCGATCAGGTCGTGCAGCGACCGCCCCTCGACCCACTTCATCGCGTAGAACGGCGCGCCGTCGGCGTCGAGGCCGAGGTCGTAGATCGGCACGATGTTGGGGTGGGCCAGCCGGCCGGTGATCCGCGCCTCGCGCAGGAACCGCACGTCGGCGTCGCCGCCGCGCGCCAGCAGCTGCTTGACCGCCACCCGCCGGTGCAGCACCCGGTCGTAGGCGTCGCGGATCCGCGCCAGGCCGCCGCGCGCCAGCTCGCCACCCAGCTCGTAGCGCTGCTCGAAGTCGGTGGCGATCGTCAGCGCCTCGTCGGCACGCAGCCGCGGCCCCGGCGCGGCCGGCGCCAGCGTCACCGGCCCGGTCGTCGAGGTCGGCGCGTGGGTGATCGCGGCGGGGTCGACCGTCGTCGGATCGTCGTGAGAGGGCGGCCCGGCCACGCGCCGCGACGCTAGCACCCGCCCGCGCCTTCGCGGTAGCGTCGCCCGCATGAGCACGTCGAACCTCCTCGCCGGCAAGGTCATCGTCGTCACCGGCGGCAGCCGCGGCATCGGCCAGGCCATCGCCGGCGCCTGCCTCGACGCCGGCGCCCAGGTCGTGATCGCGTCGCGCAAGCAGGCCGATCTGGATCGCGCGGCCGGCGAGCTGGCCGGCCGCGGCGAGGTGCTGGCCCACGCCTGCCACACCGGCAAGGCCGAGGACGTCGACGCGCTGTTCGCGGCGGCGGTCGCGCGGTTCGGCAAGGTCGACGGCGCGGTCAACAACGCCGCGACCAACCCGTACTTCGGCCCGCTGATCGATACGCCCGACGCGGCGATCGACAAGACGCTCGAGGTCAACCTCAAGGGCTACCTGTACGTCGCGCGCGCGCTGGTCAAGCACGCCCGGGCCCGCGGCGGCGGCGCGTCGCTGGTCAACGTCGCGTCGGTGGCCGGCCTGCGGGCCGCGCCGATGCAGGGCATCTACGGCGCGTCGAAGGCCGCGGTGATCTCGCTGACCCAGACCCTGGCGTTCGAGCTGGGCGGCGGCAACATCCGCGTCAACGCGATCGCGCCCGGGCTGGTCGAGACCAAGTTCGCCGCGGCGATCGTCGGCAACCCGATGCTGCGCGACCACGTCATCAAGCGGACGCCGCTCGCCCGCCACGCGCAACCCGAGGAGATCGCTGGCGCCGCGGTCTACCTGCTGTCGGACGTGTCGTCGTTCACCACCGGCTCGGTGGTGGTCGCCGACGGCGGCCTGACCTCGGCGTGATCGCGATGAAGATCACGCCCGGGTCCCCCGTCCTAGCCCTGACGATGCGCCGCTGGATCCTCGCCACCGCGCTGGCCTGCGCGGCCACCGGCACCGCCGTGGCGGCGCCGCCCGCCGGGTCGATCACCGGCGCGGTGACCTGGACCGGCCCCGCGCCCGAGGCCAAGCCGGTCGATCGCTCGAGCGACCCGGTGTGCGCCAAGACCGCCCACGGGACCGACGACGTCGTGGTCACCGACGGCAAGCTGCGCGACGTGCTGGTGCGGATCAAGGTCGGCGGCGCGCCGGCCGCGGCGGCGCCGACGACGCCGGCGGTGATCGCGCAGTCCGAGTGCATGTACGCGCCGCGGGTGGTCGGCGTGATCGCCGGCCAGGCGCTGGAGATCCGCAACCTCGACGCGACGTTCCACAACGTCCGCGGCAACGCGCTGACCAAGGTGCTGTGGAACCTGGCCCAGCCCAAGGGCGCGGCGCCGATCGTCCGCGACCTCGCCGGCCGCGCGGCGGGCGACGTCGTGTCGCTGCACTGCGACGTCCACCCGTGGATGGCGGCGTGGGTGGTGGTGTCGGACCA
This sequence comes from Myxococcales bacterium, assembly GCA_016794525.1. Lineage (GTDB taxonomy): Bacteria > Myxococcota_A > Polyangia > Haliangiales > Haliangiaceae > UBA2376. Next base: position 113,863 of record JAEUJY010000095.1, on the reverse strand, counting down.
CGGGTTCTTCGCGGTCACCGGCGCCGACGGCGGGTTCACCCTGCCCGGGGTGCCGCCGGGCAGCTACACCGTCGAGGCCTGGCACCCGACGCTCGGGCTCAAGACCGCCAAGGTCAAGGTCAAGAAGGGCAAGCCCACCAAGGTGCGGTTCACGTTCGCCGCGCCCCCCGCCGCCGCGCCGGCGCCGTAGATTCGGACCGCCGCCCGGAACCGCCGCGCGGCGACCGCTGGACTGGACAGAATCGAGGAGCAATCGATGCGCACTCCCATCGCCTTTCGCACGGGCCTCGCCGCCCTCCTGGTCGCCGCCACCGCCGGCGGCGCCGCCGCCGACAACCTCGAGGTCCGCATGGCGACCTTGGCGCCCGACGGCAGCTCGTGGATGAAGATCCTCAACAAGGGCTCGGCCGAGGTCAACACCAAGACCGAGCAGCGCGTCGCGATCAAGTACTACGCCGGCGGCGTGCAGGGCGACGAGCGCGACGTCGTGCGCAAGATCAACCTCGGCCAGCTCGACGGCGCGGCGCTGACCTCGGTCGGCCTGTCGATGGTCGAGGAGAGCATCCGCGTGCTCGAGCTGCCGCGGCTGTTCAACTCGGTCGAGGAGCTCGACTACGTCGCCGACAAGGTCTGGCCGTACTACCAGAAGAAGTTCGACGCCAAGGGCTTCACGCTGCAGGATCGCGGCGAGGTCGGCTGGGTCTACGTCATGTCGAAGGCCGAGGTGACGAGCATCGCCGATCTCAAGAAGATGAAGCCGTGGCTGTGGGGCGACGACGCGATCATGCGCCAGACGTTCAAGCAGCTGGGCCTGTCGGGCGTGCCGCTCGGCGTGCCCGAGGTCGAGCCGGCGCTGACCACCGGCCGCATCGACGCCTGCTACGGCTCGCCGCTCGCCGCGGTCGCGCTGCAGTGGAACACCAAGATCAAGTACGTGTCGTCGCTGCAGCTGAGCTTCAGCATCGGCGCGACGATCATCAAGAACGACACGCTCAAGAAGATCTCGCCCGAGGATCAGAAGCTCATGGAGAAGATCGCCAAGGGCATGCAGAAGACCCTGCGCAAGCAGATCCGCAAGGACAACGACAGCGCGCTCAAGCAGATGGAGCGCAAGGGCGTCAAGGTCTCGCCGGCGTCGCCGGAGCTGATCGCCGACGCCGACAAGGCGGCGCAGCAGGTGTGGAAGGACCTCACCGGCAAGGTCTTCTCGAAGGCCGAGCTGGAGATGGTCCTGAAGTACCGCGACGAGTACCGCGCCAAGCACCCGGCGAAGTAGCCGGCGGGCCGCGTGGACGGCCCACCTGACGTACACTGGCGAGGATGGCGCAGCCGGTCTCGACCGACGTCGGCCTGGTCGGCGCGACGCTCGCCGGTCGCTACGAGATCCTCGAGCTGCTCGGCCGCGGCGGGATGGGCGAGGTCTACCGGGCCTTCGACCGCGAGCTCGACGAGGTGGTCGCGCTCAAGGTCGTCCACGCCGCGGTGGTGCGGCTGCCCGGCGTGGTCGAGCGGTTCCGCGCCGAGGTCAAGCTGGCGCGGCGGGTGACCCACAAGAACGTCGCGCGCACCTTCGAGCTCGGCAACGCCGACGGCCAGGTGTTCCTGACGATGGAGCTGGTCAGCGGCCCGTCGCTGGCGACCCGCCTCGAGCGCGGCCCGCTGCCGGCCAGCGACGCGATCGCGATCGCGATCGAGCTGTGCGACGCGCTGGCCGCGGCCCACGCGGTGGGCGTCGTGCACCGCGACCTCAAGCCCGACAACGTGCTGCTGGCCGACGACGGCCGGGTCGTGCTGACCGATTTCGGCGTCGCCAGCCTGGCGGCCTCGACCGAGGACACCGCCAGCGGCACGCCGCGCTACATGGCGCCCGAGCAGGCGCGCGGCGACGCGCCGACGCCGCAGGTCGACGTCTACGCGCTGGGCCTGGTGCTGTACGAGATGCTGACCGGCGTGCCGGCGTTCGTCGGCGGGCTGGGCACCGTCCTCGACGCCAAGCAGGCCGACGTCGTGCGCCCGGCCAAGCTCGACGAGCTCGAGCCGGCGCTGGCGGCGATCGTCGCGCGGGCGATCGCCACCGATCCCGCGCAGCGGTGGGCCGGCGTCCTCGCGCTGCGGGCCGCGCTGGCGCCCGATCAGCCGGCCCCGCGTGGGTCGACGCCGCGGCGCGCCGGCGCGCCGGCGGTCGGCCTGCCGACGGTGCAGGTGCTGCCGGCGCAGGCCCCGCCGGAGCTGGCGGCGCTGGTGCTCGGGCTGCACGACGAGCTCTTGCGCCGGCTGGCGCGCCGCAGCCACCTCCGCTTGATCCGCGGCCGCACCCGCGACCTGGCCGACGGCGCGTGGGTCAGCGTCGACGGCGATCCCGCCCGCGGCGCGGTGGTCAGCGTGCGGCTGACCGGCCGCAGCGATCGGCTCGAGCTGACGATCGGGCTCGAGGTCGAGGCGCTGGTCGCCGGCGCGGAGCTGGCCAGCCGGGTGATCGCCGCGGCGGTGGGCGCCGGCCCCGAGCGCCGCGCCGACGACGTGCCGATCTCGACCGCGGCCCGCGCCCACCTGTGGCGGGCGATCGAGCGCAGCCGCCACGACGAGAGCGATCGCCTGGCCGCCCACGACGACTTCCAGGCCGCGGCGCGGCTGGCCCCCGACGACACCCGCATCATGGCCCACCTCGCGATGTGCGAGGTGCGGGGCGCGTTCTTCTCCGAGCCGCCGGATCCCGCGCAGCTGACCCGCGCCACCGCGCTGGCCACCCGCGCGGTGACGATCGCGCCGCACCTGGCCGAGGCCCACCTCGCGCACGGCCGCGTCCGCCTGCACCACGGCGACGCCACCGCCGCCGCCGTCCACTTCCGCACCGCGATCGCGTGCGCGCCGTACCTGACCGATCCCCACGAGTGGCTGGGGCGGATGCTGCTCGAGAGCGGCTTCCTCGACGAGGGCCTGGCCCGGATGACCGACGTGCTCGAGATGGATCCCGATCTCGAGCTGCCGCGCTGGGACCTGGCCCGGGCCTACGCGCTCGAGGGCCGCTGGGACGACCACGACCAGATGATCTACGAGGCGAGCGGTCGCTCGAGCGGCACCTCGACCCGGCTGGCGATGGCGCTGCGCACCGCCGGGTGGCGCGGCGATCGCTCGACGATCGCGCGGATCCGCGACATCACGGCGCGGGTGCCCGAGATGCCGCTGTTCGAGCGCTCGCTGATCTTCGCGGTGTGCGACGCGGTGCTGGCCGATCGCTGGAGCGCCGTCCGCGATCAGATCGTCGGCGTCGTGACGATGGCGTCCGACGTCGGCGGCTCGCGCCGACGCGCGTTCGTCGGCCAGATCGTCTGCGAGGTGGCGGCCGGCTCGGGCGACCTCGACACCGCGTTCGCGATGCTGGCGCTGGCGGTGCAACACGGGCTGTTCGATCGCCACTGGCTCGAGCGCTGCCCGCTGCTCGACGCGCTGCGCGCCGATCCGCGCTACCCGCCGCTGCACGCCAAGGTCGCCGGCCGGGCCCACGCGGTGCTCGACGCGCTGTACGGCGATCACGCGCACCGCGCCACCGCCGACACGATGCTGGTCGCCAGCGTGATCCCGTGACGACGTCGTACGTCTCGCTCGCGGAGCTGGCGGCGTGGGCGGACGACGCGGCGACCTGGCCGCAGGTGATCGATCACCTGGGCCGCCACTGCAGCGCCGACGAGCGGATCTACGGCCTGTTGCCGCGGCTGCAGGCGACGCCGGCGTTGACGGAGGCGCTGCTCGCGGCGCTGCCCGCCTGGAGCGCGGCGACGCTGCGCACCTGGCTGGGCCGCACGGTGCTGACGCCCGACACGCCGTCGGCCGAGGCGTTCCTGGCGCTGGCCTCGACGCGCGCGCGGCGCCGCGACCCGACGTTCCCGATCGCCGATCCGGCGCGCCTGGTCCACGAGCCCGGGGGCTTCTGCTGCTACGCCTACCGCTCGGACCAGCGCGGCGCCGCCGGCCGCGGCTGGAGCCTCTACCTCGAGGAGCGCGACGTCGGCCCGGCCGAGGTCATCCACGAGTCCGAGTGGCGCGCCACCGCCCACGGCCTCGGCGGCACCCTCGAGGTCTACCGCTTCGCCTCCGGCGGCCTGCTCACCCGGCTGTACGAAGAGTTTGCGCCCGGGTGACCTGGCGCACCCTCGCCCGCCACGCCCCGCCGGCGCCCCGGGCGGGCTGGTAGCATGCGCGCTCCTCGGGAGGACCGCCATGCGCTGTCGCGTCGCTCTGCTCACGCTCGCCCTGATCGCCGCCACCGCCAGCGGCGTCGCCGCCGACACGATCGTCGCCGGCGGCAACGTCATCAACCAGACCTGGACCCCAGCCGGCAGCCCGTACATCGTGCAGGGCGACGTCACCGTGCCGGTGGGCGCGTTCCTCACGATCGACGCAGGCACCACCATCCAGTTCGCCTCGACCGACGGCCAGGCCGCCGGCCTCGACACCGGTCGCGTCGAGCTCGTCGTGCGCGGGACGCTGACGGTCAACGGCACCGCCCTGCAGCCGGTGACGATGACCGGCGCCGCGTCGGGCAGCTGGTACGGCCTCGTCATCGACGCGGCCGCGACCAGCGTCACGCTGGGCGGCCTGACCATCACCAACCCGGTGCGGGGCATCTCGTACGCGGCGACGGCCGCGACGCTCTCGACCGCCAGCGTCACCGTGCAGAGCGCCTCGCAGTACGGCCTCTACGTCTCGGCCGGCAGCCCGACGTTCACCGGGTTCGCGTCGATCAGCGCCGCGGCGATCGGCGTCCTCGTCGACGCCGCCGCCTCGCTCACGCTCACCAGCTGCGTGCTGCGCAACAACGGCGGCTACGGCATCCAGTTCGCGCCCACCGCCGCCGGCCGCGCCCTCGCCGTCACCAACTGCTCGATCAACGCCAACGGCTCCTACGGCATCCGCTCGCTCGCCTCGAGCGCCGGCACCGTCACCGTCACCAGCTCGATCATCACCAACCACACCTCCTACGGCGTCGCCCGCAGCGACTCCTCCACCGTCACCACCTCCTACTCCGACGTCTGGAACAACGCCACCGCCAACTTCCTCGGCGGTTCCCAGGCCAACGTCATCAGCGCCAACCCGCTCTACGTCTCGGCCACCAACCTCCGCCTCACCTCCAACTCGCCCGCGCGCTTCGGCGCGATGGGCGGCGGCGACCAGGGCGCGCTGCCCTACCTCACCGACCCCACCCCGGGCCTCTACGGCACGCTCTGGCAGAGCACCACGCTCACGCTCCCCGGCAGCCCCTACGCGGTCGCCGGCGATCTCACCGTCGCCCCCGGCGTCACCCTGACGATCCTCGCCGGCGTCACGCTCACGTTCGCCACCACCGACGTCATGGGCGCCGGCCTCGACACCGGCCGCGCCGAGTTCCAGATCGCCGGCACCCTCCTCGCCGACGCGACCTCCGCCAGCCCGATCACCCTCACCTCCGCCAGCCCCAGCCCCGGCACCTGGTACGGCCTCGAGCTGCTCCCCTCCGCCGCCGGCTCGACGATCGACAACGTCGTCGTCTCGTACCCCGTCCGCGGCCTCAACCTCGCCGCCACCGGCGCCAACGCGCTGTCGGCGATCACCGTCCAGAGCGCCTCCCAGTACGGCCTCTACGCCTCGGCCGGCGCCCCGACCGTCGACGGCCTCGTCGCGATCAGCGCCGCCGCGGTCGGCGTCCTCGTCGACGCCGCCGCCTCGCTCACGCTCACCAACTGCGTGCTGCGCAACAACGGCGGCTACGGCATCCAGTTCGCCCCCACCGCCGCCGGCCGCGCCCTCGCCGTCACCAACTGCTCGATCAACGCCAACGGCTCCTACGGCATCCGCTCGCTCGCCTCGAGCGCCGGCACCGTCACCGTCACCAACTCGATCATCACCAACCACACCTCCTACGGCGTCGCCCGCAGCGACTCCTCCACCGTCACCACCTCCTACTCCGACGTCTGGAACAACGCCACCGCCAACTTCCTCGGCGGCTCCCAGGCCAACGTCATCAGCGCCAACCCGCAGTACGTGTCGAGCACCGACCTGCGGCTGCAGTCGACCAGCGTCTGCATCGACGCCGGCACCGCGGCCGGCGCGCCGGCGACCGACCTGCTGCGCACCAGCCGGCCGCTCAACGGCGACGGCCTCAACGGCGCCGAGTTCGACCTGGGCGCGTACGAGTTCGTGCTGAGCGTGGTGTGCGGCAACGGCGCGGTCGAGCCCGGCGAGGCGTGCGACAGCGGCGCCGCCAACGGCACCTACGGCAACTGCAACGCGAGCTGCACCGGGCTGGGCCCGCGCTGCGGCGACGGCGCGATGAACGGCCCCGAGCAGTGCGACGACGGCAACACGGTCGACACCGACGCCTGCCGCAACACCTGCGTCAACGCCGCGTGCGGCGACGGCGTCGTCCGCGCCGGCGTCGAGCAGTGCGACGACGGCAACACGATCGCCACCGACGCCTGCACCGCGACCTGCCAGACCGCGACCTGCGGCGACGGCATCACCCGCGCCGGCGTCGAGCAGTGCGACGACATGAACAGCTCGAACACCGACGGCTGCATCATGGGCTGCGTGCTGGCGGCGTGCGGCGACGGCTACCTGCGCGCCGGCGTCGAGACCTGCGACGACGGCAACCTGGCCAACACCGACGCCTGCCTCGCGACCTGCACGCCGGCGACCTGCGGCGACGGCTTCGTCCGCGCCGGCGTCGAGCAGTGCGACGACATGAACGCGTCGTCGACCGACGCCTGCGTCGCGTGCGTGAACGCGCGCTGCGGCGACGGCTTCATCTACAGCGGCGTCGAGGCGTGCGACGACGGCAACACGATCGACACCGACGCGTGCTCCAACACCTGCGCGGCGCCGACCTGCGGCGACGGCGTGGTCCAGGCCGGCGAGGAGTGCGACGATCACAACACCGTCGACACCGACGCCTGCCGCAGCAACTGCATGGCGGCGCGCTGCGGCGACGGCGTGATCCGCACCGGGGTCGAGACCTGCGACGACGGCAACACCGTCAACACCGACGCCTGCACCGCGACCTGCCAGCCGGCGACCTGCGGCGACGGCATCCTGCACGTCGGCGTCGAGGAGTGCGACGACGCCAACAGCGACGACACCGACGCCTGCGTCGGCGCGTGCGTCGCGGCCCGCTGCGGCGACGGCCACGTGCGCGGCGGCGTCGAGGCCTGCGACGACGGCAACATGATCAACACCGACGGCTGCACCAACGCCTGCGCGCTGTCGAGCTGCGGCGACGGCGTGGTGCAGGCCGGCGAGGAGTGCGACGACGCCAACACCGTCGAGACCGACGCCTGCCGCAACAGCTGCCTGGCCGCGCGCTGCGGCGACCTGGTCGTCCACACCGGCGTCGAGGCCTGCGACGACGGCAACACGATGGACGGCGACGGCTGCAGCATGAGCTGCCGGGTCGAGCAGGCGCTCGACGCCGGGGTCGACGCGCCGCCCGCGCCCGACGCCGGCCCGCCGGCCGACGGCGGCGGCGGTGGCTGCTGCAGCACCGGCGGCGACGGCCGCGCGACCTCGCTGCTCGGCGGGCTGGCGGTGCTGCTCGGCCTGCGCCGGCGCCGCCGCGCGACGGCGGGAGGCGCGCGGTGAACCTGGGCGGCCTGGGCAACGCCAACGGCAACGGCAACAGCAACGGGCGCTGCCGCGTCGTCGTCACCGGCGGCCCCGGCGGCGGCAAGACCACCGCGGCCGATCTGTTCCGCCGCGAGCTCGGCGATCGCGTCGTCGTCGTGCCCGAGTCGGCGACGCTGCTGTTCGCCGGCGGCTTCCCGCGCTCGAGCGACGTGCACGCGCGCCGCGCGGCGCAGCGGGCGATCTACCACGTGCAGCGCAACCTCGAGGACGTGCAGTCGGCGCGCTTCCCCGATCGCATCCTCTTGTGCGATCGCGGCACCGCCGACGGCGCCGCCTACTGGCCGGGCGATCCGGCGGCGTTCTTCGGCGCGGTCGGCAGCACGCTGCAGGCCGAGCTCGATCGCTACGACGGCGTGATCTTCTTCGAGACCGCCGCGGCCGGCGGGATCTCGATCGAGGGCGGCAACCCGACCCGCAACGAGTCGCTCGAGGAGGCGCTGGCGATCGATCGCCGGCTGCAGGCGATCTGGTCGCGCCACCCGCGCTTCGTGGTGGTGCGCCACTCGGCGTCGTTCGTGAGCAAGGTGGTCGAGGGCGTGGCCGCGCTGCAGAAGATCGTCGCTGACCTGAAGGCGTGACCCCGGGGTCAGGCGACCTGACCACGGCCGCGGGCACTGTTGTCGCGGACTTGGCGGGGGCCGCGGCATGGTCAACTGACCCCACGCCCGGGGCTCGATCCCCAGCTTCCGCACAGTTACGGACGGGGGCAGACTGCGATCCATGACGCTTCGACTGGGTACGGCGTTCCTCATGGCGGCCCTGGCCGCCGCGGCGTGCAGCGACGACGGCGGCGGCAGCGGCGACGGCGACGGCGGGCCGATCGACGGCGGCATCGACGACGGCGACGGCGGCACCAACGGCGACGCCGGGGTCCCGACCTGCACGTTCACGCCCACCGGTCAGTTCAACCCGATGGTCGAGTGCCGCTGGGACGGCCCGGCCGCGGGTGACGGCAACGGCGCCTACGACGACGTGACGATGATGCCGACGGTCATGAACCTGACCGACGACAACGCCGACGGCCAGGTCACGCTCGACGACGTCCCCGACATCGTCTTCGTCTCGTACGACGACCAGACCGATCGCCTCGGCGTCGGCGGCGTGCTGCGCGTCGTGTCGGGCAAGTGCGGCGCCGACGGCAAGCTGCACCAGCACTACATGGTCGGCCCGACCCAGATCCAGGCCGACACCGGCACCGCCGGCGTGTACTTCGATCCGTCGGGCGGCGTCGCGCTGGGCGACGTCGACGCCGACGGCGCCGCCGACATCGTCGCCAGCCTGCAGGGCGGCGGCACGATCGCGCTCAAGCGCGACGGCCACGTGCTGTGGCTCAACCGCACGGCGCCGAGCGGCGCCAACACGCTGCCGGCGCCGCAGCCGGCGCTCGCCGACCTCGACGGCGACGGCAAGCCCGAGGTCATCCAGGGCCGGGTCATCCTCAACGGCGAGGACGGCAGCGTCGAGGGCACCGGCACCGGCGACCTCGGCGTCAACGGCTTCCTCGGCCCGGTCGCCGCCACCGGCGATCTCGATCTCGACGGCGCGCCCGAGGTGCTGGCCGGCGGCGCCGCGTACGGGCCGATGGCGATGCTCAAGTGGGCGTTCACGTTCCCGGTGCCGGCGACGACGACGCTGTGCCAGCAGGTGCCGTGCGACGGCTTCACCGCCACCGGCAACTTCGACGCCGACGCGCAGGGCGAGGTGGTGATCGTCCGCGGCGGCACGATCTACCTGATCAACCACGACGGCACCCCGCTGATGATCGGCGGCGCGCCGGTGCAGATCGCGATCCCCAAGGACGACTGCGCCAAGAACGAGGGCGGGCCGCCGACGGTGGCCGACTTCGACGGCGACGGCCGGGCCGAGATCGGCGTCGCCGCCGCCGACTTCTACGTCGTGGCCGACCTCGACTGCCTGGGCACGCCGACGCCGGCCGGCTGCTCCGATCCCGGCATCCGCTGGAAGGTGGCGAACTTCGACTGCAGCTCGCGCGTGACCGGCTCGAGCGTGTTCGACTTCGACGGCGACGGCAAGGCCGAGGTGGTCTACGCCGACGAGCAGAACTTCCGGATCTTCGACGGCACGACCGGCATGGTGCGGCAGTCGATCCCCAACAACTCGCGCACCCGGCTCGAGATGCCGATCGTCGCGGACGTCGACAACGACGGCAACGCCGAGGTGGTGTTCGTCGAGAACTCGATCGCCGCGACCGGCGGCCGCCAGGGCATCCGCGTGCTGGGCGACGCCACCGACTCGTGGGCCGCGACCCGCCGCGTGTGGAACCAGCACGCCTACCACGTCACCAACGTCAGCGAGCTCGGCGCCATCCCCGCGCACGAGGCGGCCAACTGGACGGTCGACTCGCCCAACACCGTCTCCGGCAAGATGAACAACTTCCGGCAGAACCTGCCCGACTTCGACGCGCTGGCCGCGCCCGACCTCACCGTCGCGCTGTCGCTGGTGCCGGTCGGCTGCATGCTCGAGGCCCACGTCTGCAACGCCGGCGACGTCGTCGTCGGCGCCGGCGTGCCGGTGCGGTTCTACGACAACGCGACGATGACCGAGATCGCCTGCGACGGCGGCACCCCGACCACGCCGATCTCGCTGGCGCCCAACGTGTGCATCGACGTCAGCTGCGTGTGGAACGCCGCGCCGGCGACGGTCGACGTCCGCGCCTGCGTCGACAACGGCGGCTACGCCTGCGGCGCGGCGACGTCGTCGCAGAACAACGAGTGCCACGAGGACAACAACCGCGACGACGAGGCCGGCGCGTTCGCGTGCACGCCGATCGGGTGAGCCCGCGCGGGAGCGAAGGCTACGGCGCGGTCAGGTAGACGTCGACGCAGGCCAGCGACTCGGCGACCAGCCGATCGTTGCGCGCGACCGCGCACAGCTGGTTCTTGCCGCGGCGCCACGGCAGGCCGGTGATCGTCGTGGTGCCGTCGATGCCCGGGGTCGCGCTCGGGGCGGCGGTGTCGTTGAGGCGGAGCTGGAACGTCCGGCCGGGCTCGCCGGTCAGCGTCACCGACGGGAGCGACGCGGCCACCACCGGGGTCGCGACCGGCCACGCCGGGCCGCGCACCGCGACCGGCGTGGTGGCCATCCCCGCGAGGCCGCCGCTGGCGGTGTCGACCCGGATGCGCCCGACGCCGCCGGGACCGCCGGCGTTGCTGGCGCCGGTCGACGCGCCGCCGCCCGCCGCGGCCAGCCACACCCCGGGCGCCGTCAGCGCGCCGCCCGCGCGGATCAGGATCGCGCCGCCCGAGCCGCCGCCGCCGCCCCCCGAGCCGCCGTTCGCGGTCCCGCCGGTCGCCTCGACGCGGCCGTTGCCCTCGACGAGGACGTCGCCGCCCGCGGTCAGCGCGATCACGCCGCCGCCGCCGGCCCCGGCGCCGCCCATCGCCGCGAGCGCCCCGCCGCCGCCGCCGCCACCGTTGCCGCGGTTGGACTCGTCGGGCGTAGCGCCGCCGACCAGCGGCACCAGCATGTCGTTGCCGGTGGCCATCCCGACGCCGCCGGCGCCCATGCCGGTGCCCGCGGTGCCGGCCGCACCGAAGCCGCCGCCGCCACCGCCGCCGCCCGTGCCGAGGCCGAGCGTCGCGCCGTTGACGCCCGCGCCGCCGCCGCCGGGCGTGCAGTTGCCGGCGCCCTCGGCGGCGCCGCCGGTACAGCCACCGGGACCGGGCGTCGCGCCCAGGGCGTTGCCGTCGAGCTTCGCGGTCAGGTGGATGTCGGCGGTGGCCTCGAGCCGCAGCGGCGTCGTGCCGGTGACGTGGACGTTGCCCACCACCTCGATGCGCGAGTAGCGGGTCGGCCCGGCCGGCGCCGCGGTGGTCGGCCCGGTCAGGCGCAGCTCGTCGAGCCCCTGCACCATCAGGTCGATCGACTGCGAGGTCTGGCCCTGGGTGACGGTCAGCCGCAGGGTCCGCTGCGCGCCGGCGGCGAGGTCGGTCAGCACCGGGATGCGCAGCGCGACGCCGGCCTCGGTGCCGTCGGGCGTGGCGTCGAAGCCGGCGACCTCGACGAGGTCGGCGCCGGTGGTGAACGCCGCGGCGACGCTCGCGCCGCCGACCAGGCTGGTGCCGTGCAGCACGACCAGGGCCGGCCGGCCGCCACCGGCGCCGACGCCTTCGGCCAGCGCCGCCGGCTCGACCGAGGTCAGCGTGAGCTCGTCGGGGTTGGCGTCGATGGGCTGCGCGTCGACCTCGCGGGCGTCGGCCGCATCGGTCGGAGGTGGGAGGTTGTCGGAGTTGTAGACAATCGTGCACGCGCCGAGGGCGCAGGACACGAGCGCGAGGCAGGACGAGCGGGGCACGATCCGCACGGTAGCGCGCGAACGCGGTCGGTGGGTCCGTCTCACGGTCGGCTCACGGACTGCCGAGGCCACGCCTCGCGGACCGGGTGGGGGCCCCGGCGACCGGGGGCACGTCCGTCGACAAACCGTCCCCATCGGGAGGTGGAGATTGGGCTCACGCACCTCACGGACGTCTCTCTGGTGGAGGCGACCTCACCGCCGCAAGGTGAAGCAGATGGCTGAGCAAGACGTTCCTTACCTGACGCCGCCGCTTCGCGCCGCGAGTCGTTGTCATTCTGACCCCCGCAGGGGCACGATCGAGCGTATGGCACGATGCGCCCTCTGTTCGATGCCCGCCGCCCATGGGCACCTGTGCGACGGCCACCGCAAGGCGATCGCCCGGGGCGGCCTCACGCCCGAGCAGCTCGCCGCCCGCCGCGCCACCGGGGCCGTGACGTTGATCGACGCCTGGGGCACCGCGTGGGCGGTGGGCGACCCGACCGTGGTCGGCCGGGTGCTGGCCGACTGCGACCTCACGATCCTGCACGCGTCGGTGTCGTCGCAGCACGCGCGCATCGAGCAGCAGGGGCCGGCGTGGCGAGTGGTCGACCTCGGCAGCAAGAACGGCACGTACGTCGACGGCGTCCGGGTCGAGGCGGCCCCGCTGACCGACGGCGCGCAGCTGCGCTTCGGCGAGGTCGACATGTTCTTCGTCGAGCGCAGCCTGACCACCGCCGCGGTCGCGCCCGGGCCCGGCCGCACCGCGCCCAGCCGCCGCGATCGGCTGGTGTTCAGCGCGTCGGTCACGACGACCGCCGGCACCCGCGTCGAGCTGGCCCAGCGGGTCGAGGGCGGCGTCGTCCGGGTCGGGGGCACCCGCGTCGAGCTGGCGCGCCTCGAGTTCCACCTGCTCCAGCTCCTGACCGAGTCCCGCCGCGACGCGCCGAGCCCCGAGCTGGCCTACGTCCCGTGGACCACGGTCGCCGAGAAGCTCGAGTTCCGCTCGTACGACGCCGACAGCGAGAACGTCCGCGAGCTGGTCCGCCGGGTCCGCAAGAAGCTCGACCAGGCCGGCGTGCCCGATCTGATCGAGTCGCGCCACGGCGTCGGGTATCGCCTGGCCGGCGCGATCGAGGTGGAGTCGTGAGAGCGGCGCTGCTGATCGCCGCCGCGCTGACGACGACCGCCGGGCTGGCGCAGGCTGCGCCGCGCCAGCGCGTCGCGGTGATCGTCGACCTCACGGCCAACGTCTCGGCGGCGCGCGCCACCGAGCTGGGCGCCGCCATGGCCGCGGCGCTCGAGCGCGAGCTGGTGATCGACGCGACCGGCGGCGGCGACGTGCTGCGCCGCCTGCCGCCCGAGGGCGTGCCCGACGACTGCCTGGCGGTGCCGGCGTGCCTCACCGATCTCGGCACCCGCCTCGACGCCAGCGAGCTGTTGTTCCTGTCCTTGATCCAGGTCGGGACGACCGTGCAGGTCGAGACCACCTGGGTGCAGCCCGCGACCGGCGACGTCCGCGCCCGGCCGCGCATCGACATCGACGCCGACGCCCGCGCCGGCGAGGTGTTCGCCGCCGCCGCGCAGCGCCTGTTGCCGGACGCCGAGCACCGGGTCGTGCCGCTGGCGGTCGTCGCCGCGCCGCCCGGCCCGCGCCGGCACATGACCCGTACCTCGTGGGCCGTCGCCGGCGTCTCGCTGGCCGCGCTCGGCGGCGGCGTCGGCCTGGGCCTGTCGGCGCGCGCGACCTACCAGCGCTGCGAGCGCTCGCCCGACGCCTGTGACGGCGACACCCGGGACGGCCTGGCCACCCGCGCCCTCGCGGCCGACGCGCTGAGCGTCGCCGCGCTGATCGGCGGCGCGGTGACGACCTACCTCTACGTCCGCTCGGCGCGCCCGCCGGTGCAGGCCGCGATCACGCCCGTCCCAGCCGGAGCCATGGCGGATGTCCGCTTCGAGTTCTGACGCCGAGGCGCCGGCCCACGCCTGCTGCCCGACCTGCAAGGCGGTCTTCCGCGGCGCGTACAAGCGGTGCCCGCAGGACGGCGCGCTCCTGCTCGAGACCGACGACGATCCGCTGGTCGGCAGCGTCCTCGCCGAGCGCTACCAGATCGAGGAGGTGCTGGGCGACGGCGGCCTCGGGCGCGTCTACAAGGCGCGCCACGTGCGCATGTCGCGGCGGTTCGCGATCAAGGTGCCGTTCGGCGAGGTCGGCTACGACCGCAAGGCGCGGGCGCGGCTCGCCAACGAGGCCGAGGCCGCCAGCCGGCTCGATCACCCGAACGTGATCGGCGTCGTCGACGTCGGCGAGAGCGCGGCCGGCCTGTTCTACATGGCGATGGACCTGGCCGACGGCCCGCCGCTCGCCGAGCTGATCGACGCCGGGCCGATCGCGATCGCCGACGTGCTGACGATCTTCGTCCAGCTCGCCGACGGGCTCACCCACGCCCACGAGCGCGGCCTGGTGCACCGCGACCTCAAGCCCGACAACATCGTGATCAGCACGCGCGGCGACGGGACGATCCAGGCGCGGGTGATCGACTTCGGGCTGGCGCTGGTCAGCGAGGACGATCAGCCGAAGACCCGGCTCACCACCGAGGGCATGGTGGTCGGGACGCCGTGCTACATGGCGCCCGAGCAAGCCACCGGCGAGGCGATCGACTTCCGCACCGACCTGTTCGCGCTCGGCATCATCCTGTACGAGCTGCTGGCGGGACGGCTGCCGTTCGACGGCACACCCAACGAGGTCGCGCGCCAGAACCTGGCCGCGCCGTTGCCGCCGATCGCCGAGCGCGCCGGCCACGCGGTCGATCCCCTGTACGAGGCGGTGGTGACCTGGCTGACCCGCAAGCGCAAGGACGAGCGGCCCAGCACCACGCGCGAGATCCTGACGCTGGCGCGGCACATGGCCGCGCAGGACCGCGGCGCGGCGATGACGGCGTTGCCGCCGTGGGCGCGGCCGACGCGCGCGCGCGGTCCCGAGCCCACGCGCCCCGCCGACGACACCCCCGGCGAGCTCGCGCCACGACCGCCGCGCCCGGTGCCCGACGGGCCGGGCGCGATCGTCGAGGTCGACGCCAGGAGCGCCGGCGGCCAGGTCCACGTGCCGACCGAGCAGGTGGCGCGGCGCCAGCGGCGCCTCGGGCTGATCGTCGCGCTGCTGGTGCTGGCGCTGCTCGCGCTGGTGCTGGTCGTGCTGCGCCCCTGGGCCGGCGGCGATGGCGCCACCGTCGCGAGCGTGCCCATCGACGCCGCCACTCCGCCGGCGATCGACGCCGCCGCCCCCGAGGTCGACGCCGCCGTGGCGCTGGCCGTGCCGCCGATCGACGCCGGCGCGACGATCGCAGCGCCGCCGCCGCGGCCGATGGTCGACGCCGGGGTTGGCTCGGCGGCCCGGCCCAAGCCGCCCGTCGACGCCGGCGCCACGCCGCCGCGCCCCCCGCCGATCGACGCGGCGCCGGCCGGCCCGGTCGACGACGGCGCCGGGCTGTCGCTCAAGGCGCTGTACGCCCGCGCCGCGACCGAGCTGGATCAGGCGATGAGCCGGGTCGGCACCGACGCGACGGCGACGCTGCGCGCGCGGTTCGACGCGGTCCCGCCGTACGCCGACGCGGTCCGCAAGCCGGACCTGCGGGCCCAGGCCGAGTCACAGCTGCGGTCGCTGCTGCGCGATCTGGCCAAGCTGAAGTGAGCCGGCCGGGCCGCGCTCACCGCGGCGCGCGCAGCGCGAACGCGAAGCCGTCGCGGTCGCCGCCGGCGGCCAGCGGCCGCGGCTTGCGGTAGCCGGTGTTGTCGGCGATCAGCGCCACCTGGTGCCGCCGCGAGCGCCAGCCGAGGAAGACGAAGACGTGCGCCGGGTACTCGGGGATGACGTCGGTGGTGAAAACCAGGTCGCCCGGCGCCAGCGTCGCGGCGTCGGTGATCCGCTGCCAGCCCAGCTCGCCCTCGAGGTAGCGGACGAAGCCGCGGGTCAGCCGCGACACGCCATCGCCGTCGAGGACGCCGCGCTCGGGCACGTCGATCCCGGCGTGGCGCAGCGCGGTCGAGGCGTACGCGACGCAGCCGTTGCGCATCGTGTGGTGCCAGCGCAGCACGTCCGCGCGGATCGCCCGATCGTGCGCGCGCGCCCGCAGGTGCGTGGCCAGCGTGGTCGGCGACCGCGCCGGCTCGGCCGCGACGCCGGTGGCCATCGCCAGCACGATCGCGATCACCACCGCGCGCACCCGCAGGATCTGACACGGCGGTCGGCGCGGCGCCATCACGTCGGCGATCACGTCAGAACTCGACGACGACGCCGGCGGTCGCGGCGGGGCGGTGCTGGTCATGGGCCAGGTCGGAGACACCGAGCACGAACACCGGTTGCAGCCCCGGCGCGATGCCCATCGGGTGCAGCAGCTCGGCGCGCCACGTGAGCGCCGGCCGCACGCTGCCGCCGAGGTCGGCGCCGGCGCCCAGCCCGAGCCGCAGCCCGAGCCGGTGCCACAGCCCCCAGCGGGTCAGCATCGCCAGGAACCCGACGGTGGTGGCCACGTCGCGCCGCGCGGCCAGCTCGCCGCCGAAGCCGAGCTGGTAGCGCTCCCCCAGCCGCAGCCGCAGCGCGCCGCGCAACGTCGTCACCATCCGGCCGTCGAGGTCGGCGCCCAGCCCGAAGCCCAGCTCGCCGCCGGCGCGCCCGGTCGGGTTGTCGGCCTGCGCCACGTCGCCGGGCATCGTCGTCGCGTCGAGCGTGTAGCCCGGCGACGTCGAGGCCAGGTCGATCATCGGCGCGCGATCGGTGATCGTGATGACCTCGAGCATCTCGCCACCGTCGACGTAGGTGGTCTCGAGCGACGTGTCCCCGGCCAGCACCGTGCCGTAGGTGGTCGACACGCCCTCGGGCGCCTCGACCGGGACCGCGACGGTGGTCTGCGGCAGGCCCTCGGCGCGCGGGCGATCGTCGATCGCCACGAACGACGTGTACGGCGACGCCAGCGCATGGGCCAGCGCGATCGCGGTGATCGCGTCGCGCGCCGCCGCCGGATCACCGGTCCGGCCGGCGGCGGCCAGCTCGCGGATCCGCTGCCGCGCCCACAGCCGGCCGAGCAAGCGCGCGTCGCCGCCCGCCGCCGGCAGCGCGATCGCCTGCTCCAGCGTCGCGGTCTGATCGCCGACGCGCGCGGTCACCCGCACCACGCCGACGCCGCCGCCGTGGTAGCGCGCGGCCACGACGATGGGCTGGCCGGCGAACAGATCGCCGACCGGCGTCGGCGTCACCGCGTCGACCGCGAGCCCGGGGAACTCGACCCGGACGTCGCTCCACATCGGCGCCACCAGCTGGCGGAAGAAGCGCGCGATCTGCGCCTGGGGCGGCTCGTCGAGCAACAGCACCTGCGCCGCGCCGTGGCCGGCGCGGGCCATCTCGTCGAGCAGCGACCGATTCACCGACGAGCCGACGCCGAACGAGAACAGGTGGACGTTGGCCGCGCGCTCGCGATCGATCGCCGCCAGGATCTCGTCGTCGTTGCCGATGAAGCCGTCGGTCAGGAAGCACACGTAGCGGATCCGGCCGTCGGTCGGCGGATCGGCCAGCGCGGCGCGGATGCCCGACAGCATCTCGGTGCCGCCGGCGCTGCCGACGCCGTTGAGCCACGAGCGCGCGCGCCGCAGGTTGCCGACGGTGGCCGCCCGCGCGGCGCCGCCCTCGAAGCCACCGACGTCGGACGCGAAGTTGATGATCCGGAAGGTGTCGTCGGGCTCGAGCCGATCGAGCGCGTAGCGGACCGCCTGCTTGACGATCGCCAGCGGCTCGCCGTCCATCGAGCCCGACGTGTCGAGCACGAACACCAGCTCGCGCGGCGCGGTGGCGGCGGCCGGCACGCTCGGCGGCTGGACGATCGCGGTCAGGTAGCCGGCGTCGTCGCCCGCGCCGGCCATGACGCCGATCGTCGGCGCCGGCACCTCGAGCCGCCAGCGCACCACCACGTCCTTGTCGGCGGCGGCCGCCGGCGCGGCCAGCGCCACCGCGAGGTGATCGTGGGCGACCTCGGAGGCCACCAGCGCGTGGGTCGGGCTGTCGACCTCGGCCACCGCGAACCCGGGCTGCAGGTCGAGGCCGAAGCCGAACGTGGTCGCCGGCGTCGAGCCCGGCGCCTGGATCGGCGGGGTGATCCGCGCGGCGTCGGGCACGCGGTCGGTGTCGGCGACCATGCCGGTACCCGACGCGGTGCCGGTGGCGGCGCCGGGGACGTAGCGCGGGCCGACCACGGTCGGCAGCGCCAGCTCGTACCAGCCCTCGGTGGGCGCCAGCAGCACGTCGTAGACCAGCTCGACGTCGATCGCCTCGCCCGGCAGGATGCCCGCGACCGACTGGGTGAAGACGTTGGGCCGCTCTTGCTCGAGCAGCGCCGCGGTCTGGCCGGCCGCGCGCGCCGTGTCGTAGGCCTTGCGCGCGACCTCGCGCCGCTCGATCTTGGCGCGGATGGTGCGTGCGCCGATCCGCATCGTCATCGCGCCGATCGCGGCGTCGTGCGGCAGCGGGAACACGTAGACCGCCTCGATCGCCGACGTCGCCGGGTTGGCGAACCGCTGGGTGTGCCGGATCTCGGCGATCGCGCCGCGGACCGCGACCTGCAGATCGCTGGCGACCAGCGGCAGCTCCTGCCGCGCGCCGTCGATCTGCGCCTCGAACCGCGGGTGGTCGTCGGCCCGAGCCGACGTCGACGTCGTGACGATCGCCAGCGCGATCGCGACCAGGAAGTGGCGCGCCATGGTTGCCTCCTCCCCGGGCAAACGCCGCGGCTTGGCCGCGGATCCATGACAGCCGCTGGCCCGTCGCCGCCCGCGCGCTCACCCGCGTGTCGCAGGGGCGGCGCGCACCGTCACCGCAGGAAGGCCGGCAGATCTCCGCCAAGCAGCACGGCACCGAAGATCAGGCCGATGCCGAGCAGGTGCAGGAAGAACGGGTCCTTGGCCTGGCGCCAGTGGACGATCAAGAAGAACAGCGACACCAGCGGCAGGAACAGACAGCCGAGGCCCCACAGGATGCTCTCGCTGAACGCCCGGACCAGCATCCAGACGCTGCCGGCGATGATGGCGATCACACCCGCGAACGCGATCAGACCCAGGAGTGCGTGCATGGATCCGATCGTGACGCAGCTACCCCCAGGATCAACCGAAATCGATCACGCCGCGCCGCCGCCGCCGGCCCGCGGTACCATCGCGGCATGCGCACGCTCCTTCGGCTCCTCCTGGTGACGACGGCGGTCGGGTGCGGCGGCGGCGGTGGTGACGACGGCGGGACCGACGGTCCGCCGGCCGGCGCGACGCTGACCGAGCGGCTGACCGTGGCCGACGTCGCGGTCGCCGAGGGCGCGCGCGCCGGCGAGTCGAGCTGGCGCATCTGGGGCACCAGCAGCCTCGAGGTCGCGCCGGTGTTCACGGCGCCGACCGCCGACTGCGGCGCGCTGATCGGCTTCACCACCGGCAGCGCCACGCCGACCGCCCGCGTGGTCAAGGTCGACGCCAGCGATCGGCTGGTCGCCAGCTTCGAGCTCGGGCCGTACACGCTGCGCGGGCTGGCCGCCGAGGACGACGGCCACTTCGCCGCGCTCCTGTGGGACGAGGCGGTCACGCCGGCGGCGCTGCACGTGCAGCGGTTCGACGCCAGCGGCGCGGCCGGCTGGTCGACCGAGCTGGCCGACGCGCTGGCCGCGCCCACCGACTTCGGCATCGGCGACAGCCGGCTCACCTACGGCAACGGCCGCTACGGCGCCTACTATCACGTGCACGGCATCTCGGGCTTCGCCAACGGCCACGAGGGCGATCAGCTGAAGTGGCTCGACGCCGCCAGCGGCGCGATGAGCAACGGCTGGTCGTGGGGCTGCTCGCACAGCATGAGCGCGCTGCTCGGCTTCCAGCCCGCCGACGCCAAGTGGGTCGCGATGTGCGTGACCGACTGCTACCCCGGCACCAGCGGCGACTTCGCCACCAACAGCATCGGCGGCCTGTACCTCGACAACCGCACCAAGGTCCTCGACATCGACGGCGGCTGCAACGGCAGCGTCGCCGGCGAGCTGGGCTCGGCGGCGGCGGCGCCGTCGGGCTGGAAGGTCGTGTGGAACTCGCACCAGGCCCCGGCCACCGGCGGCCAGCGCTCCTACGATCCCCAGGCGATGAACCAGGACATCGGGTTCGCGACGATCGGCGGCGACCTGACGCCGGGCGCGATCACCTGGCTGACCAGCACGATCGGCAACGAGCACGACCCGTCGATCGCGCGCTGGCAGCCCGACGGCGACGACGCCGAGCAGTACGTCGTCGGCTGGCACGAGGAGGGCCCGGCCGCGGCCTACCGGCTGGGCATCGTCGACGGCACCGGCGCGTTCACCGCCGCGGCGACCGACGTCAGCACCGTCGCCGCCTGGGGCGAGCGCGACGATCCGTTCCGCGTCCACAAGAACCACGACGTCACCTGGGCGTGGTTCGACGCCGCCGGGTCGACCGCGCTGAAGGTCGCGCGGATCCGCTCGGGCCGCGCCTGCACGCCGTAGCGGCGCCTCACTCGAGCGCGGCCAGCCAGCCGCGCGGGTCGAGCCCGAGCGCCTGGCCGTGGCCGAAGACGATCTCGAACGTGCGGCCCAGCCGCGTCGTCGCGCGCTCGAGGATCGCCGCCGCCTCGGGATCCTTGCCGACGGCGTCGACGAAGCGCTGCCACGGCTCCTCGCACGCGACCACCGGCGCGCGCAGGCGATCGCGCGCGACCCGGGCCCGCGCGTCGTGGGCGCGGTCGTCGGGGATACGCTCGATCAGCACCAGCGTCTCGGCCAGCGCCGCCGCCATGTCGGGCGCGTGATCGCCGTGGTAGCGCAGCATGCGCACGACGCCGGTCCGGGGCTGGGCGATGCCGGCCTTGGCGATCGCGCACAGGTGCTGGGCGTGCACCGCCAGCCGCTGGTCGGGCTCGAGTTTCGGCCGGTCGCCGCCGGCGCACGCCACCGTCCGCACCGCGACCGCGCCCGCGAGCGCGACCCCGAACAGCATCCACGTCGATGAACGAGCCATGGCGGATCCTCCGCCGCCGACTCTACCAGGCCGATGGCACCCACGCCGGCAGCGCGGTGTGGTCCGCCCACGACGCGAACAGCACCGCCGCCAGGCCCAGCAGCTGCAACACGAACGGGTTGCGGGCGCGCTCCCAGTGGATCGCCACGAACACCAGCGACGCCGGCGGCAACAGCAAGCACGCGACACCCCAGGGGATGCTCTCGGTGAAGGCCTGGCCGAGCAACCACAGCCAGGCGAACACCGTCGCCAGCATGCCCAGCGCGGCCGCGAGGATGGCGAGGTAGTGCAGCATGCCTCGATCGTGGGTCCGCCCGCGGAGCACCGCAACGCGCGGCGCCTGCGACCAGACGCCACAGCTCGCCGCCCGACGTCACCGCTGCGGCGTCATCAAGAACAGCTGCGATAGCTCCTGGCCGTAGCTGTACGCGAAGCGCTCGCCATCGGCGTGCAGCACGAACTGGTCGACCGCCTTGAGCCCCAGCCGCGGCGGCTGGATCGTGCGGTGCGGCGTCCGGGCGCCGGTGGTCGGATCGACACGCTCGAGCACCAGCGGCGTGGTCGTCGAGCGCACGACGATCGCGTCGGGCGTCGCCAGCCAGCCGCAGACCTCGGTCCGCGCCAGCCCGCGCGCCAGCACCCGATCGCCGCCGCTCGCGAGGTCGAGCACGTGCAGCGCGAGGTCGGCGTCGACGTAGGCGCAGCGGCGGCGCGCCGGGTCGAGGGCCATCGGCCCGCCGGTGGCGGTGAGCGGCTCGGGGTCGCGCCCCAGCGCCAGCCGCCACAGCCGGTCGCCGTACAGGCCGACCAGCGCGGTCTCGTCGATCCACCGGCCCGCGAGCACCAGCCCGGGCGCGGCCAACCGCGGGGCTTCGCCCGAGCCGGTGGCGTAGACGATCATGCGATCGGCGCGATCGAAGTTGACCGCGACCTGGCGGCCCGACGGCGAGATCGCCACCGGGTAGCCCGGGCCCAGGCGCAGGCGGCGCCCGCCCGCGTACGGCACCAGGTAGGTGCCGGCGCCGTTGTCGAGGTGATCGAGATCGCCGATCGCCACCATCGCGCCATCGGCCGACAGATCGGCGACGTACGACACCTCGGATCCCGAGCGATCGGCGTCGCCGACCATCGCCCGCAGCCGCCACACGTCGCTGTTGATCAGCAGCCGGCCGTCGCGCGCGACGTCGTGCAGCCGCAGCCGGTTGGCGGTCGGGCTCGGCATCGCCGCGACGCGCCCGTCCAGCGACACCCGGTGCAGCGTGCTCGCGAGATCGTCGCGCGACCCGGTGAACCACAGGTGCGCGCCGTCGTGATCCCAGGCCAGGCCGGCGATGCTGGCCCAGCCGTCGGTCACCACCCGCGCCGCGCGGGTCGCGACGTCGACCACCACCAGCGCGCCGGCGTCGTCGTCGGTGCCGGGGTGGCGCAGGTAGGCCAGGCGGGCGCCGTCGGGCGACGCCCGCAGGTGGGTGATCCAGCCGGCCTCCTCGACCAGCGTCCGATCCAGCGGCAGCTCGATCCGGAAGCCGCGCCCCGCCGGCCGCACCACCGCGAGCGCGCCGTCGCGGACCGGCCGCGGATCGGTGCCCGGCGGCGGCGAGCGCGGCGCGAGCGGCTCGGGCAGGAAGTCGGCCTCCTGGACGTCGTCGGCCAGCGGCCGCGGCTCGCCGCCGCTGAGCGAGCGCACCACCAGCTCGCCGCGCGCGCTCTGGTGATCGACGAAGCGGTGGTCGCGGGTCAGCGCCAGCTCGCCGCGCGCCGACAGCGCCGCCAGGTGCGCGCCGGGCAGCTCGAGCGACGTGCTCTCGCCGGTGCCCAGCTCGTAGACGGCGACGTCGAGCGGCTCGGCGTCCCAGGCCGCGCACACCACCGCGCGGCTGCCGTCCTGGGTGAAGCGCGCCGTGTAGACCCGGCCGCTGCGGTGGGTGAGCGGCCGCATCGCCGGCAGCGCCGGCCCGCGCGCCTGGCGGCGGTGGCGCCCGACGATCAGCCCCAGCGCCCCGGCCGCCGCCGCCGCCGCCCCGCCGAGCAGCACGCCGCGTCGCGACCAGCGCCGGCCCGGCGGCGCCGTCGCCCCGTCGACGGTGCGCAGCGCCCACGCCAGATCGCGCGCGGTCTGGAACCGCTCGTCGGGATCCTTGGCCAGGCAGCGCGCGACGATCGGCGCCAGCGCGCCGAGCTCGTCGACGGCCGGCGCGTCGCGCAGCGTCGCCGCCAGGCGCTCGGCGACGGTGGCGCCCGGGAACGCGCGCCGGCCGGTCGCCAGCTCGAACGCGATCGCGCCGATCGCGAACAGATCGGCGCGCGCGTCGACCGCGCCGCCGCGCACCTGCTCGGGCGCCATGTACCCGGCGGTGCCGGCCGCCGCCGCCGGTCCGGTGACGTCGACGGTCGCCGCGTCGGTCACGCGGGCCAGGCCGAAGTCGAGGATGCGCAGGCCGTCGCGGGTGAGGATCAGGTTCTCGGGCTTGAGGTCGCGGTGGACGACGCCGCGGGCGTGCGCGGCCGCGACCCCGTCGACCAGCGTCGTCACCAGCGCCCGGGTCCGGGCCAGCCCCAGCGCGCCGCCGCCGAGCGCGCTGCGCAGCGACTCGCCCTCGACCAGCTCCATCGCGACGTACGCCAGCCCGGCCGACTCGCCGACGTCGTAGATGCCGACCACCGCGCGGTGCTCGATCACCGCGGCGGCGCGGGCCTCGGCGATCAGCCGGCCGTCGCGCGAGCCCGCCGGATCGTGCAGCACCTTCACCGCCAGCGCGCGGCCGAGCCGCGGGTCCCAGGCCCGGTACACCGCGCCCATGCCGCCGGCGCCGATCTGCGCGTCGAGCCGGTACGGCCCCAGCGTCGTGCCGACCAGCGCGTCCCACGCTCGGCCCGACGACTGGCGCGGCGGGGCCGCGCGCACCGCCGCCGCCACCAGCGCGCCGCAGGTCGCGCAACCGGCGAGGTGGTGCTCGGCGGCCGCGTCGTCGGCCAGCGCGCCGGTGGCCAGCCCGAGGATCACGTCCTCGGACAGGCAGCCATCGTCGGCGGCGGGCGCGGTCGTCACCGGATCCATGTACCGCGATCAGCGGGCCGCGAGCCAGGTCGCGAGCGGCTGCCACGCCAGCGTCGGCGCGTCGCTCGCGAACAGCAGGTCGGCGTGGCCGACGTCCTCGGCCTCCTGGCCCGGCGGCAGGCGCCGCGCGACCAGCGCGGTCACGTCGGACGAGCTCACCTGCGTCGTGGTGTAGACGCCGAGGTCGCCCGCGCCGCCGGCGGCGCCGATGTACAGCACGGGCACGCGGATGCGGGCCAGCGGCGCGTCGATCGGCGCGGCGTCGCCGCACAGCAGGTGATCGAAGTCGGCGGCCTCGCGCATCGACTGGTGCGGCGTCGCGCCCGCCAGCCACGCGCTGGCCGCGTCGTCGGACACCGCCGCGTAGCCGCGGGCCTCGCCGGCCTCGTCGAGCACCGGCGCCAGCAGGTGGTACAGCGGCGCGTACGGCGCGAAGAAGTAGGTCTGGCCCAGCACCAGCGCCAGCGCGTCGTGGTTGCTGCGATCGCCGAAGATCGGCGACACGTCGTCGGGCGCGGTGCGGGCCAGCGTGCCCAGGTCGATGAAGAACTGGTTCGAGCTGTCGGTGACCCCGTCGGCGAGCGCCTGGTCCTCGAACGCGGCGAAGTCGCAGAACACCGCGCGGGTGTCGGCGGCGTCGGGCGGCAGCGCGCCGTAGAAGTCGAGCGCCGCGATCGCGCTGGCGTGGCGCTGCGCCGCCGGCCGACCGGCCTCGACCGCCGCGTACAGGTACGCGAGCTGCGCGCCGTGGGAGAAGCCGACCAGCGGCACCTTGCCGCCGCCGCTGCCGTCGAGCGCCCGCACCGCGCGCACCACGCCCAGCGCCAGGCGCAGGTCGTCGAGCTCCTGGGCCACGCCCATCCCGCCGAAGTCGCTGACGTCGTCGTCGGCCCCCGGCAGCGTCCAGCGGCGATCGACGCCCCACACGTCGAGGCCCTGGGCCGCCAGGTACGGGGCCATGCCCGGCGCCGGCGACGCCGGATCGCCCGCGGTCGGCAGGAAGCTGGTGACGAACGTCGCGAAGTCGCCGTGCAGCAGCACCGCGGCGTGGGCCGCCGGCCGCGGCACGCCGGGCGCGCGCTCGCGCACGACGCGGTGCAGCCGCAGCGCGGCGTTGGGCGCGCCGCCGATCGGCACGGTCACCTCGTAGTGGTAGACGTCGCCGGCGACGCGCGTGCGGTGCCACGCCAGCGTCGCCGCGTCGACGGTGGTGGTCGGCGCCGGGGCGGGCGCGACGTCATCGGTGCAGGCCGCGGCGCCCAGGAGCGCCGCGCAGACGAACGGGAAGATGGGCTTCATGCCGGATCGACACGGGGGTCGGCGCGGCTTGCACGAAAATCGACCGAACTTCTGGGAGGGCTGGTGGATCCCCGCGTCAACGCAGCAGCCGGGCCACGCTCAGGTCCAGGCCGCTGGCCACCATCCGCGCGACGCTGTCGGCGGTCGCGGTCGTGACCGCCAGCCGCGCCATCAGCCCATCGCGGGTCGCGCTGGCCACCGCCTCGCGCGCCGCGCTCAGCCACCGCGACGCGGTCGACTCGTGGACGCGGTACAAGCGGCCGATCTGCGCCAGCTCGAGGCCCTCGACGAAGCGCAGCCGCAACACCGCGCGATCGCGGTCGGGCAGCGCCGCGAGCGCCGCGGCCAGCGCCTCGCGGAACTCGGTCCGGTACAGCGTGCGCAGGTGGCGCAGCGCCGGATCCGGCTCGCGATCGACCAGCTCGGCGAGCGCGTCGTCGCCACCCGCGCCGGCGTCGCCCGGATCGCCGCCGCGCCGCGCGTTCAGCGCCAGCCGCCGGGTCGCGATCGCCACCCACGCCCGCAGCGGCCCGGCGCCGCGGTAGCCGGCGATGCGCGGCGGCCCGCCGTCACCGACCACCAGGCGCACCCGCGCCAGCTGGCAGATCTCGTCGACGAACGCCGGGTCGCGATCGATCGCGCGCGCCGCCGCCACCAGCTCGCCGCCGACCAGCGCCTCGAAGCGTCGCGCCGCCGCCGGATCGCCCGCGGCCACCGCGAACGCCAGCGCGAGATCACCGGCGTGGGCCGGCGCCGCGCCGCCCGCGATCGCCGCGCGCACGTGGGCCAGCACCGCGTCCGCCGAGACCCGCGCGCACCCCGCGATGGCCGCGTCGACGGCGTCGCGCCACGGCTCGCGCTCGGTCGCCACTACCGCCCCGTCACCAGCGCCCGGGTGTCGGCGGCCAGCGACGCGTGCGCGAGCACGTCGCCGTGGGCCGGCACCATCGTCGTCACCGGGTGCGCCTCGAGGTCCTCGGCCAGCAGCCGCAGGGTCGCCTTGGGGTCCTTGACGATCAGCTTCATCGCCAGCCCGAACACCTTGTAGCCGGGCGCGCTGTTGCTCCACTTGAACAACAGGCCGATCGGGAACGGCGGCGCCTTGGGCATGTTGGCCAGCACGTCCGACGCGTACCAGGCGTGGCCGCGCTCGGTCTTGGCCCAGCACCACGCCTCGCCGCGCTTGGTGTCGGGCACGTCGCGCACGCCGACGTCGGCGCCGGTCAGCTCGGCGAGCGCCGCCATCGGCTCGAAGCTCAGCTTGACCTTGCTCTTCTTGTCGATGCGCGCCACCGCCTGGGCCGGCGCGAAGCTGCGCGCCGCGGGGAAGCGCGCGCGCCACGCCGCCTGCCCCAGGTAGTGGAAGCCGTTGTTGGCGACCAGCGCGCCGACCTCGCCGAACGGCGCCAGCTCGGCGTAGGCCGCCTCGTCGAGCCCGGTCGGCGGGCTCACCACCATCAGCCGGCCATCGCCCATCCGCGCGACGAACGTCATCGCCGTGCCGCCCTTGCTGAACTTGTAGGTGCGCGTCAGCACGCCGCGCGCGCGATCGATGACCATCCAGCCGCTCGGGGTCGTCTCCATGCGCGGATGCTACTCCAGCGCGGGCCGCGCGCGGCGGCCGGCGGCGTGGCGGTCAGAACTGCAGCGCGGGCAGGTTGTCGCCCATGCCCGTCGGCGTGGTGCCGCGGGTCTCGGAGTGCTCGAGGCCGAGCTGGCCGCTGCTGTTGTAGCCCCAGCACTTGATCGTCACGTCGTCGAGCAGCGCGCAGGTGTGGCGCCCGGCCGACGTCAGCGCGACCACCGTCCGCCCCGTGCCGAGCGCGACCGCCGGCAGCGCGTCGCCCATGGCCGCGTTGTCGGCGCCGCGGTTGGTGGTGTCGCCCAGGCCGAGCTCGCCGAGCGCGTTGTAGCCCCAGCACTTGACGTGGCCGTCGTCGAGCCGCGCGCACGCGTGCGACGGGCCGACCACGACCCCGACCGCGGTGCGGCCGGCGCCGAGCGCGACCGCCGGCAGCGCGTCGCCCATCTGGCCGGGGATGCGCCCGCGGTCGTAGGTGTCGCCGATCCCGAGCACCCCGAGGCCGTTGTTGCCCCAGCACTTCACGCTGCCGTCATCGAGCACGGCGCACGCGTGGACCTCGCCGACGGCGATCGCGACCGCGGTGCGCCCGGCGCCCAGCGCGATCGCCGGCAGCGCGTCGCCCATCTCGCCCGCGGTGTCGCCGCGGCTGACCTGGTCGCCCTGGCCGAGCTGGCCGGACGAGTTGTCGCCCCAGCACTTCACGCTGCCGTCGTCGAGGATCGCGCAGGTGTTGCGGGCCCCCGCGGCGAGCGCGACCGCGGTGCGGCCGGTACCGAGCGGGACCACGGGCAGCGCGTCGCCCATCTCGCCGGGGTTGTCGCCGCGCGCGACGGTGTTGCCGTAGCCGAGCTGCCCCCAGTACCCGTCGCCCCAGCACTTCACGCTGCCGTCGTCCAGGATCGCGCAGGTGTGGAAGCGCCCGAGCGCGAGCGTGACCGCGGCGCGACCGGCGCCGAGCGCGACCGGCGCGATGACGTCGCCGATCGTGTAGCGGGCGGTGCCGCGATCGCCGCGGTGTCCGACGCCGAGCTGGCCGGCGGTGTTGTAGCCCCAGCACTTCACGCTGCCGTCGTCGAGCAGCGCGCAGTCGTGGAAGCCGCCGCTCCACACCTGCTGCACGCTGCGGCCGGTGCCGAGCCACGCCGGCACCAGGTTGGCGCCCATCTCGTTGGTCTGGTCGCCGCGATCGAGCGTGTCACCGACGCCGAGCTGGCCGCCGCTGTTGTCGCCCCAGCACCGCACGACGCCGCTCGCGAAGCGCGCGCAGGTGTGCTCGGCGCCCGCCGCGACCGCCACCGGCGGCGCCGGGCACATCACCCGCACCGCGACCGTCGCGGTCGAGCCGCCCGGCAGCGCGTAGGTGAACGCGTCGGGCACGCCGCCCGGCTGCGAGTTGCAGTAGCCCGCGTCGGGGATGTACATGACCTCGTAGCCGTCCGCCGTGAGGAACGCGACGCCGTGGGCCGGCTGGGTCGCGACCGCCGCCAGCGGCGCGAACGAGCCGCCGTCGGGATCGACGTCGTTGGAGATCACGTCCATGGTCAGCCACGGGCCGTCCCGCATCATCAGGTGGACGCCGTCGTCGACCGCGATCATCGGATCGTCGTCCGGGATGATCGACACGTGGCGGGTCTGGACGACGCAGCGGTTGGGCGAGCCGTTGTCGCAGGCGTAGAGCCCGACGCTGCACGAGGTGGGCGGCACCGGGCCGACCGGGGTGAAGGTGAACACGCCGGTGAGCGGATCGAGCGTGCCGCCGCAGGTGTGGCCGACCCGGAAGTCCCACCGCACCGCCGGGCCGTCGTCGTCGGACCAGGCCGGGGTGTAGACGTAGGGTTGATCCTCGGTCGCCACGTCGGGCGGGATCGTCGTGACCGTGAGCAGGCCGTTGTACGGCGTGATCGCGATCGCGACCGTCTGGGTGCCGCAGCGGTCGGGCACGCCGCCGTCGCACGCCTGGATCGCCAGCGTGCACGTCGGCGGCGGGATCGGGTCGAGGATCGTGAACGCGAGCCGGCCGGTGACCGGATCGATCGAGCCGCCGCAGGTGTGGGCCGGCAACAGCGACCACGTCAGGCCGGGGCCGTCGGGGTCGATCGCCTCGGCCAGGTAGGTGTAGGTCGTGGTCTCGGTGGTGCCGGGCGGCGGCGAGGTGATGATCGTCGGCGGGTCGTTGATCTCCTCGACCGCGATCGTCGCGGTCTCGGTGGCGCAGGCCTCGGGCGCGCCGCGATCGCACACCTGGATCGACAGCGTGCACGTCGCCGGCGTCGGCGCGGGGCGGGTGAACGTGAGCCGGCCGGTGGCGTCGATCGTGCCACCGCAGGTGTGATCGCCGCGCAGCGACCAGCGTTGCTGGGGCCCATCGGGGTCGTCGACCGTGGCCGCGTAGACGTACGGCGTGCGCTCCTGCGCGACGGTCGGCGCGGCGCTGGTGATCGCCGGACGGTCGTTGACCGCGACGACCGCGACCGTCTGCGTCTGCACCGCGCAGCCCTCGGGGACGCCGCCGTCACACACCTGGATCGCGAGCTGGCAGGTCGCCGGAGGGACCGGGCCCGCGACGGTGAACGTGAGCACGCCGTTCGCGCCGACGATCGCCCCGCCGCAGGTGTGCTCCGGCGCGAGCGACCAGCGGCGCGTCGGCCCGTCGGCGTCGACCGCCGTCGCCTGGTACGTGACCCCGACGTCCTCCGTCGCCTGCGTCGGCGCCGCGCTGCTGATCGTCGGCGCCGCGTTGTCCGGCGCGTCGCGGCCACCGTCGATGCCGCCCTCGCCTCCACCGCCGCACGCCACCGCCGCCGCCAGCGCGACCAGCGCGACCCAGCGCGACGTGCTCCGCATGGACCGAAGCGTAGCAGCTCGCGCTGGCTCATCCGGGATGATCAGCCGCGCCCGCCGTCACTCGAGCAGCGCCGCCTTGGCGGCGGCCAGCGTGTCGAAGCGGGTCGCCGGCGCCCGCGGCGACTCGATGTCCCGGCGGACCAGCTCGCCGTCGATCCGCAGCGCGTGCGGCGCCGTGGCGTCCTCGGCCGACGTCGCCTCGAAGCGCGCCCCATCGACCTTGCACGTCGCCGGATGCGACGTGAACCGGTGCCCGACGACCGGCCGCCTCCAGTGGCGACACGTCGTGCCGTCGAAGATGTAGACGTGGCCGAGATCGCTGCACGCGACGATCGTGCCGCCGACGCGCATCCCGATCTCACCATCGACGACCAGCCGACCCTCGACGAACGCGAACGCCTCGTAGCGGAACTGCCGATCGCCCACCTTGACCAGGCACGGCGCGAGCAGCGTCATCGGCGCGGTCGTCTCGGCGTCACCATCCCAGCGGGTCAGCTCGCGCCCGCTCACCGCCCACACCTCGCGCGTGCCGATCCGCGACGTCGCCGGATCGCCCCTGCGGAACGGCATCACCCACGCGCCCTGCCACCTCGCCACGATCGCCTCCGCGTCCGCCGCCGCCAGCAACTCGCTCCCCGGCGCCCGCTGCGCCGCCGGCCCCGACGACCCGCAGCCCGCGCCGAGCCCGGCGACCCCGACGACCGCCGCCACCAGCACACTGCACCGCGACGCGCTCTGCATGGCGCGAGGGTACCAGGGCGGCCCTGGACGAAGGTCACCGAAGCGGACCGCGGCGGTCGATCAGCGCGGCCCTAGCTGCCAGACGTCGGCTCGTCGAGCTTCGGCCACAGCTCGCCCTGGTAGATCCGGTTGTGGACCCGCCGCCCGGGCAGGTCCAGGTAGGGACACCCCTCGACCGTCGACCGCAACGTCAGCGTCTCGTCGCCCGGCAGGATGTACTGCACCTTGCCCCGCGCGATCCACGGCGCCAGATCGAAGTCGCACTCCTCGTCGAACACCGTGCGCGCCTCTTTGCCGGCGCGAAACCCATTCCGGTAGACCAGCCGCAGGTGATGCCCCCAGTCAGCCGGCCCTTCGAGCTCCCGATCGATCGGATCTCCGTAGTAGAAGATCGGGTAGCCCGTGTGACGCCCCACCGGCGTCGACGAGATCACCATCTTCATGCCGGGCGGCTCCAGGAGTCTCGGCACCACGAAAGGCGCTTCCGGTCCTGTCTCGACGGCGAAGTCCAGCACGTCGATCGGGCGAGCCAGGGCGAGCGCGCCGGTGAAGCCGAAGTAGTGCGCGCATCGCGGTGGCGACCCCACACCCCGGTGCGAGACCTCCCGCTGCCACCAGTACCCGTCGATGCCGTACGGATCGAACTGCTCCTCGGCCACGAAGTCACAGAACGGGCAACGGCTCATCGGCACGCAGGGCAGTTCGGCGTCGAGCGCAGCGGCGAGGGCGGTTGACTCCGCGCGGATGGCCGCCAGCTCTGCGCGCTCCGCCGCGGTCCGGGCGCGCGGCCACAGCTCATCCTCCGCGGCGCGGACCGTCCGGTAGCGCGCGACGAGCGCGTCTCGGCGTTCTCGGGTGAAGCTCATGGCTGGCGGTCTCCGACGAAGAACAGGTCTCCCGGACCAAACGTCACGAGATCTTGACTCGCCTTGTGACGCGCGATCAACGCCTCCTTCCGCGCGACGTCGGCTGGCGTTTCCGCCGGCCAGTCGGCGAGCGGTCCGTGCTGGATGCTTACGGGGGATTTCCTGAGCTCGTTGGCGATCTTGTTGTACAAGGGCGAGCCTTCGGGGATGTGCCCATCGGGGCCGTCGATCGAGTACAGATCGTAGGGTCACGAGACGAGCCCGCCCATCGATGTCGCCCGCCGTCCCCGCGTGCTTGGCGGGCGGCGACGACGCCCCACACCCGAACGCCATCACCGCAAGCACGGCGAACCCGCGTACCGATCGCATCACGACTGGGCGGCATTGCGGGCGACGGCAGCGCGTCCCAAGCCAGTGCCTGGGTGCGGTGCGTGGTCACCGATCAACTTGTGAAAGCGAGCCGGAACGGGTCGCGGCTTCTCCGCCGGTGGGCAAGGCGCCCGTTCGGGCGGCAACAGCTTGAGACGACCACGCACTTGTGTCCCAAGAAACTGGGAACGGATTGCACGTGCATGATGACCGACTTCTCGCGGCCGGAGGCGTCGAGCTCGAGCCCGATGCAGATGTCCTTCAGGCGGTCCCGTGGGAGTCCCGCGAGGATCTCCGTCACGCGGGCCCGCTTTGACCGGACGATCGAGTCGACCAGATCATCCTTGACCCGCCGATCCCGGACGTCGAGTTCGAGCTGATCGGCCAGGATCTGCAGCTCCTCGCGCTTCAGGAGTTCGATGATCTCTCGCTTCGAGGGCATCCGACCGCATCCTTCCAGGGGAAACTTGGACGCCAGCGTACAGAGATTGTGCTGGGGACGGCATGGGGCGATCCTCGTTTCCAGCGCGGCGCCGCTTCGTCGACCAACCATCACCCTATCGGGGTGAGCCGATCGCCCACGCCCGTTCGGGCCCCGGGCTGCGGCCGCAAGCCCCGTCACGTCGGGCGATCAGTCGCAGATCACGCGCGGGTCCCGGTCCGGGTCGACATACGGGGCGAGCTCCTCCTGCGTGTACTTGTCGATGGGCGTGTCGAGCGTCACGGTCGTGCGCGCGTTCCATGCATTCACCCTGCATGTGAAGAACGCCTCGGCCCCCGAGCGGCTCGCGCGCGGTGCCCATACGAAATCGACCTCGTAGTACTCACGCGTCGGGTCGAGCATGACACCGCCTGATGCGGCGTACCGCCAGAACCACGGCGGGACGATTGGGTGCAGTTGCTCGAACGCCTCGCGCGCGAACGCGATCGCGGTCAGACCGTCCATCGGCGGCTTGGGCCTGATCACCATGTCTGCCATCGGGTCCCGACGCCTCGCCGCTACGGCGCGTCGAGTGGGTAGACGACGCCGTTCGAGATCCGGTTGAGCACGCGGCGGCCTGGGAGGTCGAGGTAGGGGCAACCGTCGACGCCCGAGCGCAAGGTCAACGTGTCGTCGCCGGGCAGGATGTACTGCACCTTGCCGCGCGCGACCCACGGCGCGAGGTCGTAGTCGCACTCGTTGTCGAGGAGCAGGCGCCCCGCGGAGCCACCGGGCTTGCCGTCGTCGTACGACGTCCAGAGGTGATGGCCCCAGTCGTTCAGGCCGGAGGTCTCCGGGATGATGGGGTCGCCGTAGTAGAAGATCGGGAACCCGGTGTGGCGGCCGACCGGCGTCGATGAGATCACGACGCGCATCCCCGGGTGCTCGAGGATCGACGGCACGACGAAGGGCACTTCGGGGCCCGGCTCCACGTCGAACGGCAGCACCTCGATCGGCCGGGCCAGCGCCAGCGCACCGGTGAAGCAGAAGTAGTGCGGGCAGCGCGGGGGGGCCTCGGCCTCGCGGATGGCGCGTGGTCCGCGCCACCAGAGGCCGTCGATGCCGTACGGATCGAACGCCTGCTGGGCGACGAACCCACAGAACGGACAACGGCTCATCGCGAGCATCGGAAGTTCATCGAGCAGCACGTCCTCGACGACTGCCTGTTGGTCGCGGAGTTCATGGAAGCGCGGCGTCAACCCTCTTCCTCGGTTCGCATCCAGCTGCTGGTTGGCCTCTTCGTCCAGCGCGTCGATCGCACGGACGAGTTCCTGCCGGCGTTCCTTGGTGACAGCCATGGCTACTTCCTCGTTCCGACGTCGATGTCGTCGGGACCGATGTTGACGATGTCCTGGTCCTTCTCGTGTCTGTCGATCAACCGCCGCTTGTGCTCAATCGCTTCGGCGCTCTTGGCAGGCCAGTCCTTCAGCGGCCCGTGCTGGATCGCGACGGGCGGCTCCTTCAACTCCTTCGCGATCTTCTTGTACTTCCGCGACCCCTCAGGGATCGGCGTCCCATCCAGCTCGGTGATCGCATAGAGGTCGTAGTCGCCAGTGTACGCGTTGCCGGTCTTGTTGTTGTGGACGATGCCGTCCTCGATCCTCACGTGGCCCTTCTTGACCAGGCCGTCGATCTCCGCCGCGTACTTGTCGTAGCTCGCCATCCGCTCGTCGTAGCGGGCGCGGATCCGCTTGGCGAGCGCGGGGTCGCTGACCTCAAGCTCGCTGATGTTGCCCGGCAGGCGCCAACCCTTCCAGTGCGCCACCAGGCCGAGCTTCTCCTTCGGCATGCCCAGGTGCACGTCGAGCTCGTTCACCGTGTTGGCCTTGATGCTCTCGGGCTTCGGCTCGGCGCCCCGGGCGAGCTGGGCGGCAGCGTGCAGGTTCGTCGGGCGGAACGAGATCCGGACCTTGAACGCCTTGGCGATCCGCAGCACCGCCTCGACGGCGTCTTTCGTCATCCCCGCCGCCTTCATCCCCTTCGCCACCATCGGGCTCGGCGGGTCGGCGTCGACGGCGAGGCGAGGCGTCGGCGCGCGCGCGGGAGCCGGCTCGTCGTCGACGCGCGGCGCGCGCGGCGCGTCCTCCGCGTCGGCGCCGGCGCGCTTGCCGGTGGTCGGCGTCAGCGCTTCACCAGCTGGCCCCGCGCGGCGCGGTCCTGCCGTGGGCGCGACGGCCTCGCCTGCAGCGCGGCCCGGCCGCACGCCTGCGGTCGGGGGCGCATCGGCGACCGTCCCCGGCGCGGCGGGCCGGGGCGCGGCCGGGGCGACGTCGACCTCCTCGCCCGAGCCCGGCCCGAGCAGCCTGGGCGCGGGGGGCGGCGCCTCACCGGCGGGCAGCGGACGCGCGCCGCTGCTGCCACCATCCACCGGCGCGCTGTCCGCGTGCGCCGCGCTGCGGATGCTCTGGAAGTCCATGAGGACGATCAGGACCGCGGCGAACGGATCGTCCTTGAGCCCGCGGACGTAGTTCCGCAGCCCGCCGGCCTCGCCGATGGCGATCGCGTGGGAGGCGACGAACTCGGCGAGCGCCGTCGCCTTGAACGGGTTCATCGCCACCCAGCGGGCGAGGCTCGACGCGGTGAACTCGGCGCCGGCCATCGCCCCGAGCTCCACCGCGACCGGCAACAGCACGACCACCGCGGTCGCGACGCCGACCGCCTTGGCGGTCGTGATCGCGGCGCCGTCGAGCGCGCGCAGGTCGCGATCGTCGACCTGCTCGCCGGTGCCCATCTTGATCTCGGCGACGCTGCCTTCGAACGCCGTCACGAGCCGGTCGGTCGCGATCTTGGCGTCGGTCGCGAGCCAGACCACCCAGGCGTTGACCGCATCCATCGCGGCGCCGAAGCGACGGTCGATCGCGTTGCGCGCGTACCCGTAGTGCCCGGCGCGCTCGAGGACCGCGGGCCAGATCGCGTGCAGCCGCTCCTTCACCGGACGCAACAGCGCCAGCGCGCGCTGGTAGCTGTCCGGATCGCCGCGCTCGGTCAGCCGCTGCGCCGCGAGCACCGCGACCAGCATCTCGCGATAGGTCCCGACCGGCGCGGCGCCGCCGCGCTTGGCGAGCTGGGTCGCCTCGTCGGCCGCGGCGTTCCGCTCGGTCGTCGGGCGCACCTGGAAGACGCGCTCGAGCACGCGCGCGCCGGGCCGCCCCGCGTTGACGTGGACCTCGACGCGGTAGCGCCCGGGCGCTGGCACGGTGAAGCGCAGCCGCGGGCTCCGGTCGTGCTTCGCGCGCCAGTCGCCGCCGGCGTTGTCGAGCTTGGCGCCGTGACCATCGAAGAAGTTGCACCACACCGGCAGCGGCGGGACGCCGCGCGGCAACGCCAGCGGCGACCTCAAGTACACCTTGAGCGGCAGCGGCCGGTCGCGCTCCATCCGGAGCGTCGGCCCCACCTTGATCTGCGCAGGATCGAGCTGCCGCAGGAACTCGGCCTCGGGGCCAGTGTTGGCCTCGGCCTGAAGGTGCTCACCGCCCTCGACGCGGCGCACGTCGCCCATGCCGGCGCGCTGCACGGCCGTGCCGCGGGCCGCGCGCCCGCCGCCGGTCGGCAGCCGGCCGCTCACCGACTCGCCGCGCACCACCGCGTCGGCGATGCGCCGCCGTGTGCAGGTCGGGCGCGCGCGCGAACGCGATCTGCTCGCCGGTGGCGTAGGCCCGCGCGTCGAGCGCCGCGCACGCGTCGGCCGCCGCGCCGCCGACGTGCGCCACGATGCCGCCGAGGTCGACGCCCATCGCACGCTCCAGCTCGGCGCGGTACGGCAGCGCCGCCGCCGCGCCAGAAACCCCATGCGCCGCGGCGAGGTGCAAGCCGAACGGATCGTCCGCCGGTCCTGCCACCTCGCCGCGCCCCGCGCTCGCCCCGCCCGCCGCCGCCCCGCCCACCGCCGCCCCGCCCGCCACCGTCGCCCCGCCCGCCGCCGTCGCCCCACCCGCCGCCATCGCCCCACCCGCCGCCGCGCCACCCGCCTGGCTCATCACGCCACGCGCCGCCCCGCTGTCGTTCGCCTTCCGCTGGACCAGCCCGAAGATCGCAGCGATCCGCGAGCCCTTCCCCGGCACGCCCCCCTGTCGCGCCGGCTCGACGTCCTCGTCGTCCGCGCGCTCGGCCTCGAAGTCCGCCCCAGGGGCGAAGTCGAACATGCCGATGCTATCGACCGCGCCCCGCCGCGGTTGCCGAAGATCGACACGCCTCGTCCGCAGCGTCGATCGGGTCGTGCGGCCCCTTCGCGCGACGGCGTTACCCAGTGGTTAGTCGAGCCGGTATCAATCGCGACCTTGCACGAACGCGCGTACCCACTGGGTAACGACCGTCCGCGTATGTCCCCGACTTCGTTGGCGGGGCGTTACCCACTGGGTAACGGCTCCATCTGAGACCCGTCCCCCCTCGGCCCTTGCACGATTCGCGCGCGCGACCGCCTCGTCGCAAGCATTCCGCGAGCGCCGCGTCGACGGCCTCGCTCCACCCGCCCGTGAGGAGCGCGAGTCGCCGGGGACGCAGGCAGACGGCGACGTCGACGACGTCGGCGACGTAGTTGCCGTCGGACGTGATGTCGTCGCCGCAGAAGTACCAACCCCGACCCGCACCGGCGCCGCCCCGAAAACGACGACGGCGGCGCACGGGGCGCCGCCGGTCAGTCATCTCGCGGCCTTGGCCGCGTCAGGTCAGCGGTTCGTCGCCGCGTCGAGGCGCGCCTGCGCCCACGCCACCTTGTTCACCAGGATCTTCCAGTCGCCGTCGGTGGGCTTGTCGCCCCACTTGGCCAGCTCGGCCTCGCTGGACTTCAGGTCGGCCTTGGCGGCGTCGACGTCGACGTCGCTGCCCAGGACCGCCTGCTCGACCAGCACCTCGATCGCGCCCTTCGGGTCGATCCGCAGGTAGCCCGACGACACCGCGTAGCGGGCCTTGGTCTTCTCGCCGATCGTGAGCACGCCGGGCTTGAGCGCGGCGAGCAGCGGGGTGTGTCCGGGCAGCAGCTCGAACTCGCCCTCTTCGCCCGGCGCCGTCAGCGCGTCGGAGTCCTCGTGAGCGATCACGCCCTTGGGCGTGACCACGTTGACGTCGAGCGAGGTCGCCATCAGTGCTTCTCGGCGAGCTTGGCCGCGGCGGCGCGGACGTCGTCGATGGTGCCGGTCATCGCGAAGGCCTGCTCGGGCAGGTCGTCGCACTTGCCCTCGAGGATCTCCTCGAACGACCGGACGGTGTCGTCGCGGGTCACGAAGATGCCCTTCATGCCGGTGAACGTCTCGGCGACGTGGAACGGCTGGCCCATGAAGCGCTCGATCTTGCGGGCGCGGGCGACGGCGATCTTGTCGTCCTCCGACAGCTCGTCCATGCCGAGAATCGCGATGATGTCCTGGAGGTCCTTGTAGCGCTGCAGCACGCGCTGGACCTCGCGCGCCACCTGGTAGTGGCGGTCGCCGACGACGGCCGGCGAGAGGATCGTCGAGGTCGAGTCGAGCGGGTCGACGGCCGGGTAGATGCCCTTCTCGGTGATCGCGCGGTTGAGCACCGTCGTCGCGTCGAGGTGGGCGAACGCCGTCGCCGGCGCCGGGTCGGTGAGGTCGTCGGCGGGCACGTAGATGGCCTGCACCGAGGTGATCGACCCGTCCTTGGTCGAGGTGATGCGCTCCTGGAGACCGCCCATCTCGGTCGACAGCGTCGGCTGGTAACCGACGGCCGACGGGATGCGGCCGAGGAGCGCCGACACTTCCGAGCCGGCCTGGGTGAACCGGAAGATGTTGTCGACGAACAGCAGCAGGTCCTGCTTCTCGACGTCGCGGAAGTACTCGGCGATCGTCAGCGCCGACAGCGCGACGCGCTGGCGGGCGCCCGGCGGCTCGTTCATCTGGCCGAACACCATCGCGGTCTTCGAGAGCACCGAGCTGCCGTCGAACAGCTTGGCCTCGGCGAGCTCGTGGAACAGGTCGTTGCCCTCGCGGGTGCGCTCACCGACGCCGGCGAACACCGAGTACGAACCCGACTTCTTGGCGACGTTGTTGATGAGCTCCTGGATGAGCACGGTCTTGCCGACGCCGGCGCCGCCGAACAGGCCGATCTTGCCGCCGCGGCGGTAGGGCGCGAGCAGGTCGATGACCTTGATGCCGGTCTCGAACATCTCGACCTGCACCGACTGGTCGGTGAACTTGGGGGCCGGGCGGTGGATCGGGCGGGTCTCGGTGAACTTCACCGGGCCGGCCTCGTCGATCGGCTTGCCGACGACGTTGAGGATGCGGCCGAGCACGCCGGCGCCGACCGGCATCGAGATCGCGGCGCCGGAGTTGCGCACCTGGGCGCCGCGGACCAGACCGTCGGTCGAGTCCATCGCGACGCAGCGGACCGTCTTCTCGCCGAGGTGCTGGGCGACCTCGATCGTCAGGTTGTCGGCGGTGCCGTCGATCGACGGGTTCGACACCAAGAGCGCGGTGTTGATCTCGGGCAGCTCGGCAGAGTCGAACGCCACGTCGACGACGGGGCCGATGACCTGGACGACGCGACCCAGCGAGTTCGGGGAGTAATCAGTGGCCATGGTGTGCTCTCGGAACGAGGAGGTTGGTTACGGAAACGGGTGGGAGCGGTCGAGCGAGGTCGACGCCTAGCCCTTCAGGGCCTCGGCGCCGCCGATGATCTCGAGCAGCTCCTTGGTGATCGCCGCCTGGCGCGCGCGGTTGTACTGCAGCGTGAGCTTGTTGATCATCTCGCCGGCGTTCTTGGTCGCCGACTCCATCGCGCTCATGCGGGCGCCGAACTCGCCGGCGATCGACTCGAGCGCCGCGCGGTACAGGCCGATCTGCACGTACAGCGGCACCAGCCGGGTCAGCAGCTCTTCCTTGCTCGGCTCGTAGTCGTAGTCCTGGCCGAGCGCCGGCTTGTCGGCGCCCTTGACCTTCTCGGGCACGACCGGCAGCACCTGCTTGACGACGGTGGCCTGGGTGATCGCGCTCTTGAACTCGTTGTAGACCACGAAGACGCGATCGGCCTTGCCCGACGTGAAGTCGTCGATGACCCGGTGCGACGCGTCGCCGGCGACCTGCAGCGCGGTGGCGCCGATCGGCGCGCCGTCGAAGCTGACGATCTGGTAGTTGCGGCGGCTGAAGTACTGGTTGGCCTTCTTGCCGATGAGGCGGAGGCTGACCTCGCACCCGACCAGCTCCTCGCGGACGAGGGCCTCGGTGCGCTTGATGATGTTGGTGTTGAACGCGCCGGCCAGGCCGCGGTCGCTGGTGTAGACCACGACCGTGACCCGCTTGCCCTCGCGCTGCTCGAACAGCGGGTGGGCGTCGGCGCCCGCGACCTCGGCCAGCTCGCTGACCACCGTCGCCAGGGCCGACGCGTAGGGCCGGGCCGCGATGATCGCGTCCTGGGCGCGGCGCAGCTTCGCCGCCGCGACCAGCTTCATGGCGCGCGTGATCTTGCGGGTGTTCTTGACCGACCCGATGCGCTTGCGGATGGCCTTGAGCGACGGCATGTCAGTTCTTCTTGGCCTCGACCGAGAACTGCTTGCCGAACTCGGTGAGGGCGGCCTTGGCGGCGTCGGTGTCGAGCTTGCCGGTGGTGCGGATGCTCTCGATCAGGTCGGCCTTGCGGCTCTTGATGAACGACAGCAGCTCGGTCTCGTAGCGGGCCAGCGCGCCCATCGGCAGCTCGTCGACGAAGCCGTTGGTGCCGGCGTAGATCACGATGACCTGCTCCTCCATCGACAGCGGCGAGTACTGCGCCTGCTTGAGCAGCTCGGTCATGCGCTCGCCGCGCTGCAGCTGGGCCAGCGTCGCCTTGTCGAGGTCCGAGCCGAACTGCGCGAAGGCGGCCTTCTCGCGGTAGGCGGCCAGCTCGAGGCGGAGGCGGCCGGCGACCTGCTTCATCGCCTTGGTCTGGGCGGCGCCACCGACGCGCGACACCGAGATGCCGACGTTCACCGCCGGGCGGATGCCCGAGTAGAACAGGTCGGCCTCGAGGAAGATCTGGCCGTCGGTGATCGAGATGACGTTGGTCGGGATGTACGCCGAGACGTCGCCGGCCTGGGTCTCGATGATGGGGAGCGCGGTCAGCGAACCGCCGCCCTCCTTGTCGGACAGCTTGGCGGCGCGCTCGAGCAGGCGGCTGTGGAGGTAGAAGACGTCGCCCGGGTACGCCTCGCGGCCCGGCGGGCGGCGGAGCAAGAGCGACATCTGGCGGTAGGCCACGGCCTGCTTCGAGAGATCGTCGTAGACGATCAGCGCGTGGCGGCCCGAGTCGCGGAAGTACTCGGCCATCGTGACGCCGGTGTACGGCGCGATGAACTGCAGCGGGGCCGGCTCCGAGGCGCCGGCGACGACGACCGTCGTGTACTCCATCGCGCCGGCCTTGGTGAGGCGGTCGACGACGGAGGCCACCGTCGACTGCTTCTGGCCGATCGCGACGTAGAAGCAGAACATGTTCTGCCCCTTCTGGTTGATGATCGTGTCGATCGCGATGGCGGTCTTGCCGACGCCACGGTCGCCGATGATCAGCTCGCGCTGGCCGCGGCCGATCGGGATCATCGAGTCGATCGCCTTCATGCCGGTCTGCATCGGCTCGTGCACCGACTTGCGGGCGATGATGCCGGGCGCCTTGATCTCGACCTTGCGGGTGTGGGTGCCGACGATCGGCTTGCCGCCGTCGATCGCCTGACCGGTCGCGTTGACGACGCGGCCGACCAGCTCCTCACCCACCGGGACCTCGACGATCTTGCCGGTGCGGCGGACGGTGTCGCCCTCCTTGATGCCCTCGAACCGGCCGAGGATGGCGACGCCGACGTTGTCCTCCTCGAGGTTGAGCACCATGCCCTGGACCTTCTCGGTGCCGCTGCCCTCGAACTCGAGCAGCTCACCGGCCAGCGCGCCCGACAGGCCGTAGACGCGGGCGATACCGTCGCCGGCGGTCAGCACGGTGCCGGTCTCCGAGACCTGGACCTTCTTGTCGTAGTTCTCGATCTGCTTCTTGATGATGTCGCTGATCTCGGCGGCGCGGATGTCCATGGCGGCTTCCTTCGATCTCGTGGGAGGCGATTGGCGAAAACGTTAGCGAGAGAGCTCGTCGCGGAGCACGCGCAGCTGGGTGCGCAGGCTGCCGTCGTAGACGGTGTCGCCGACCTTGGCGACGACGCCGCCGAGCAGGTTGGGATCCTCGCGCTTGGAGAGGACCACCTTCTTGCCGGAGAGCTTCTCGAGCGTGGCGGTGAGCTGGGTGACCTGCGCGGCGGTGAGCGGCGTGGCCGACACCACCTCGGCGGCGACGCGGCCGGCGCGGGCCTCGACCATCGCGTCGAACTCGCGCGAGATGTCGGGCACCGCGGCCAGCCGCTCCTTGTCGAGCAGCAGGTTGCAGAACGTCTTGGTCAGCGGCTGGGCGCCGAGCTTGGTCAGGAGCGCGTCGACGATCGCCCGGCGCTTGGCCTTGGGGTACGACGCGTTGCCCAGCACCTCGCCGAGCTCGGGCGAGGTCTTGTAGGCGCCGGCCAGGTCGCGCAGCTCGCTGGCGACCTTGTCGACGTTGCCGGCCTTGCCGGCCAGATCCATGAGGGCGCGGGCGTAGCGCCGCGCGAGGCTACCGGCTTGCATCAGCGGGCTCCCTTGGTCTTGCCGAGCGCCGCGGCCTCGACGTCGCGGATGAACCCGTCGACCAGCGAGCCCTGATCGGCGGCGTTGATCTTCTCGCGCAGCAGCTTCTCGGCGGCGGTGGCCGCGGCCAGCGCGACCTCGCGGGCCAGCTCGGTGCGGGCGCGCTCGATCTCGGCGGCGATGCGCAGCTCGGCGTCGCGCTTGGTGGCGGCGGCCTGCTTTTCGGCGTTGGCGAGGATGCGGGCCTTGTCGGCCTCGGCGTCGGCGCGCATGCCCTTGAGCAGCGCGTCCATCTCGGCCTCGGAGGCCGCGAGCTTGCTGTTGTACTCGTCGAGCTTGGCCGACGCCTGCTTGCGCAGCTTGGCGGCCTCGTCGAGCGCGCCCTTGATCTCGTCGGAGCGGGTCTCGGCCATCTTGCGCGCGGCCGGGCCGCCCAGCTTGGCCAGGATGACCAAGAGGATGCCGAAGTTGAGCAGCATGAGCACGAACGGCGCGCTCATCGGCCCTTCTTCGTGGCCGGGCGCCAGCGGCTCGTCGCCGAGCTTGCCGTCGCCCATCTTGCCGCCGGCCACGTCCTTGTTGCGGTAGCCGATCGAGAAGAAGTTGAAGTGCTTGGTCGGGTCGGCGTGACCGCCGCCGTGGGCCTCGCCGTGACCACCCTCGGCCGCGGCCTCGGTCGGCGCCGGCGCGCCCTCGACGGGCACCGCCACCTGGTTCTCGGCCTGGGCGTGGGCGATCGCCGGCGCGCCGATGAAGGCGGCGGCCAGCGCGAACGAACGGATCATCGAGCGCATCAGGCGATCTCCCGGCCCAAGAGCTGCTTGGCCATGCGGCGCGCGATCAGCTGGGCCTGCGGCACCAGCTCGGCGCGGGCCGCCTCGGTCTCGCGCTTGACGGTCGCGCTCGCGGTCTCCATCGCGGCGGTCGCGGCGGTGCGCGCCTTGTCCGAGACCTCGCGCTCGTGCGCGGCGGCCTCGGCGCGGATCTTCCGCTGCTCGGCCGCGGCCTTGGCGCGCGCGGCGGCCAGCTTGCCTTCGTAGTCGGCGAGCTTGCCGTCGGCCTCGGCGCTCATGCGCTCGGCCTCGGCCCGGGCACCGTCGATACCGGCGATGCGCTTGGCGCGCAGCTTCAGGTACGGCTGGAACAGC
Source organism: Myxococcales bacterium (assembly GCA_016794525.1). Classification (GTDB taxonomy): domain Bacteria; phylum Myxococcota_A; class Polyangia; order Haliangiales; family Haliangiaceae; genus UBA2376. Next base: position 70,908 of record JAEUJY010000095.1, on the reverse strand, counting down.
AGCTTGTTGGCGGCGAAGAACATCACCACGAACAAGACGAACTGGATGATGACCGTCCCGTCGATATCGATCAGGGGCTGGTTGCCTGCGGCCACCTCGACCAGTGACGTCGGTTGCATCATAACCTCTTGAAAGTCCTTGCGTCTCGGTACTAGGCCGTGGCGCGGGGCGCTTATACGGTGCGTCGCCGCGGGCTGTCAACCCAGGGATGCCGCGGCTCTGGACGATCGCCTGCGACAATCCGACGCACGCAGGGGGCCCGCCGATGACGCAGTGCCCCGAGATCACTGAGGCTGGATCGGCGCACCGGTCCCGGCCGGGGGCGGCGATCCCGGATCGGTGTCGCCGCGGCCTTCAGATCGCGGGATCGAACAGCTGGTCCATCGACGTCGCGGGATCCGCCCCCGCGTCGCCGACGACCCGGGCGGGGACGCCGGCGACCGTCTTGTGCGGCGGCACGGGGCGCAGCACCACCGAGCCGGCGGCGATCCGCGCGCCGGTGCCGATCTCGATGTTGCCCAGCACGATCGCGCCGGCGCCGATCATCACGTGGCTGCCGACCTTGGGGTGGCGGTCGCCGTGCTCCTTGCCGGTGCCGCCGAGCGTGACGCCCTGCAGGATCGACACGTCGTCGCCCACGACGGCGGTCTCGCCGACGACCAGCCCGGTGCCGTGGTCGAGCATGATGCCGCGCCCGAACCGCGCGGCCGGGTGGATGTCGACCGCCAGCGCCCGCGACACCCGGCTCTGCAGGTAGCTCGCGAGGTCGCGGCGGCCGTGGTGCCACAGCCAGTGGGCCAGCCGGTGCGCCTGGAGCGCGGCGAAGCCCTTGTGGAACAGGTACGGCTGCAGCATGCGCGGCGACGCCGGATCGCGGTCGACCACCGCGAACAGATCGGCGCGGACCGCCTGGAGGATCGCGGGGGCGGCGGCGAGCGCGTCGCGGAAGACCCGCTCGAGCACCGCCGCCGGGACCGCCGGATGGTCGAGCTCGCTCGCGACGCGGGCGGCGATCCCCTCGGCGAGCCCGGCGTGGGCCAGCACCGCGCGCTGCGCCAGCTCCGCCAGCACCGGCTCGGTGGCGGCGAGCGCGCCGGCCTCGTCGCGCAGGCGGAGCCAGATCAGATCGAGGGGGCCAAGCACGTCGTGCATGTCGTCCGGGCGACGAACGTCCGCCGTCGCCGCGCGCAGGTCAAGGGCGCGGGGCCGCGCCGCGAACCCTGGCCAGCTCGGCGAAGAACAGGTCGATCTCCTCGGCCTTGGTGTAGAAGTGCGGCGCGATGCGGATGCCCGCCGCCGGGCGGTGATCGCAGAAGAAGCGGCGGCGGTTGAGCTCGCGCGCGACGTCGGCGGCGCCGACGAAGTCGAACACCACCGAGCCGCCGCGGGCCTCGGCCGCGCGCGGGCTGGTGAGCTTGAAGCCGGCGGCGTCGACGTGCTCGATCGCGCGGCCGGTCAGCGCCAGCGACTTCTCGCGGATCGCGCTGACGCCGATCTCGGCGACGATCGTCTGCCCCGCCCGCGACTGGTACAGCGCGGCGATCGCGGGCGTGCCGGTCAGGTAGCGCCAGACGCCCTCGGCGTAGGTCTGCGCCGGCATCGTGAACGCGAACGGGTGGGCGTTGGCGAACCAGCCGGTCGCCCGCGGCTCGAACCGGTCGACGAGATCCTGGCGCACGTACAGCCAGCCGGCGCCGGGGCCGCCGCACAGGTACTTGATCGAGCCGCCGCACGCGAACGACACGCCGAGATCGACGACGTCGATCGGCACCGCGCCGATCGACTGGTAGCAGTCGAGGATCACGTGAGCGCCGACCGCGGCGGCGCGGCGGGCGATCTTCTTGACGTCCTGGATGAACGCGCTCGAGAACACGACGTGCTGGATCGGCACCAGCAGGGTGCGCTCGTCGATCGCCGCGCAGACCGCGTCGGCGTCGATCGTCGCGCCGTCGGCGCTGGCGACCACGACGACCTCGGCGCCGCGGCGCTCCTCGGCCTTCCACACGTACGACACCGACGGGAACATCAGCGACTCGTAGACGACCCGGTTGCGCGGCGCCGCGAACTCGAAGCACGACGCGACGCACGCCATCGCCGCCGACACGTTGGGCTGGATCGCCACCGTGCCGGCGGGCGCCGAGATCAGCCGCTCGATGCGCGCCGCCGCGTGCCCGACCTCGGGGACCCACGCGTCCCACGCGGTGATCGACCTGGTCTGCCAGAGGTCGTAGAACTCGGCGAGATCCTCTTCGGCCTTGGCCGGCACGCAGCCCAGCGAGTGCGAGACCAGGTGGACGCAGGACTCGAGCGCCGGGAACGCGGCGCGCCAGGCGAGCAAGGGGTCGTCGGCGAGGGTCATGCCTGCCCGTGGGTATCACGGGCGGTGCGCCGGCCGCTGCGCGCCGATCGCGCGACCGCGCCGCCCAGGCGGGTCGTGGCGGGGTCGCGCCTGGCGCTCCGCCGACTCCCGCATGAATTTTCAATTATTTGAAATAACAAGCGAAAAAAGAAATTCTTGGCACTCCCACATCCGGGGTTGCCAAGCGCAGCTGCGGTGCTTACAACCTCGCCCGTCGCGGTGGCAACGCCGCACCATCTCAACCGACAACCGAAACGTTCTGGAGCTACGACCCATGACGATCCGTCCGCTGCACGACCGCATCCTCGTCAAGCGCCTCGAGGAGGAGACCAAGACCGCTGGTGGCCTGTTCATCCCGGACACCGCCAAGGAGAAGCCGATCCAGGCGAAGGTCGTCGCCGTCGGCGCCGGCAAGCGCGACAAGGAGGGCAAGCTGATCGCCCTCGACGTCAAGCCGGGCGACAAGGTGCTGTTCTCGAAGTACAGCGGCACCGAGGTCAAGATCGACGGCGAGGAGCACCTGATCATGCGCGAGGACGACCTCCTCGCCGTGCTCGAGTAGCGTGTTCCCAGAGAGGGTCTTTCGCAAAGACCCTCGTGTTTCTTTGAGGGTCTTTCGCAAAGACCCTCCCCCACAAGACGTGGGGCCCCCACCCGAAACGCGAGAGCCTGCAGCGCATGGCGCTGCAGGACTCCGACCCTGAACCATCCCGCGAGCACGCTCGCGCTACCTGAGAGAATCCAATGGCTGCCAAGGAAATCGTCTTTTCGTCTGCCGCCCGCGCCGAGATCGCCAAGGGCCTGAACCTCCTCGCCAACGCGGTGAAGGTCACCCTCGGCCCGCGCGGCCGCAACGTCGTGATCGAGAAGAGCTGGGGCTCGCCCACCGTGACCAAGGACGGCGTCACCGTCGCCAAGGAAGTGGAGATCGAGAACAAGTTCCAGAACATGGGCGCGCAGATGGTGAAGGAGGTCGCGTCGAAGACCTCCGACGTGGCCGGCGACGGCACCACCACCGCCACCGTGCTGGCCCAGGCCATCTACAACGAGGGCGCCAAGCTGGTCGCCGCGGGCCTGAACCCGATGGACCTCAAGCGCGGCATCGACGCGTCGGTCGTCGCGATCACCGAGCACCTGAAGAGCCTGTCGGTCTCGACCAAGGGCAAGAAGGACATCGCCCAGGTCGGCACGATCTCGGCCAACGGTGACTCCACGATCGGCGACATGATCGCCGAGGCGATGGAGAAGGTCGGCAAGGAGGGCGTCATCACCGTCGAGGAGTCGAAGACCCTGCACAGCGAGCTCGACGTCGTCGAGGGCATGCAGTTCGACCGCGGCTACCTGTCGCCGTACTTCGTGACCGACGCCGAGCGCATGGAGGTCGTGCTGAACGACTGCTTCGTGCTGACCCACGAGAAGAAGATCAGCAACATGAAGGAGCTGCTGCCGCTCCTCGAGCAGGTCGCCAAGTCGGGCCGCCCGCTGCTGATCATCGCCGAGGACGTCGACGGCGAGGCGCTGGCCACGCTGGTGGTCAACAAGCTCCGCGGCACGCTGCAGATCTGCGCGGTCAAGGCGCCGGGCTTCGGCGATCGCCGCAAGGAGATGCTGAAGGACATCGCGATCCTCACCGGCGGCCAGGCCGTCACCGAGGACCTCGGCCTCAAGCTCGAGAACCTGACCATCAAGGATCTCGGCACCGCCAAGCGCATCACGGTCGACAAGGACAACACCACGATCATCGACGGCGCCGGCAAGAAGGCCGACATCGACGCGCGGGTGAAGACCATCCGCGGCACGATCGAGGACACCACCTCGGACTACGACCGCGAGAAGCTCCAGGAGCGCCTGGCCAAGCTGGTCGGCGGCGTCGCGGTCATCCGCGTCGGCGCGGCCACCGAGGTCGAGATGAAGGAGAAGAAGGCGCGCGTCGAGGACGCGATGCACGCGACCCGCGCGGCCGTCGAGGAGGGCATCGTCCCCGGTGGCGGCGTCGCCCTCATCCGCTCGATCGCCTCGCTCGACAAGCTGACGTTCGACGACGACCGCCGCTACGGCGTCAACATCGTCCGCCGCGCGCTCGAGGAGCCGCTGCGCCAGATCTCGGCCAACGCCGGCGTCGACGGCTCGATCATCGTCAACAAGGTCCGCGAGGGCCAGGGCCCGTTCGGCTACAACGCGGCCAAGCTGGTGTTCGAGGACCTCGTCGCGGCCGGCGTCATCGACCCGACCAAGGTCGTCCGCACCGCGCTGCAGAACGCGGCCTCGGTCTCGGGCCTGATGCTCACCACCGAGACGCTGATCGCCGAGAAGCCCAAGAAGGAAGAGAAGGCCGCGGGCGGTCACGGCCACGACCACGACATGGACTGATCGTTCGATCGGCTCGTGACGTGACGACGACGGCGGCCCCTCGGCCGCCGTCGGCCGTTTCGGGCGCGGCGGTCAGCGCGCCCGCAGCCAGACGCCGCGGAACCGGCGGCGCGCCGGATCCGGGGTTGCCTTGCACGCGACGCCGTCGATCAGCGCGGTGCCGTCGTCGGACAGCAGCAACAGGCGCGGGTCGCCGTCGGGGCTGAACGTGCCCTCGGGGTTGTAGCCGGTCAGGTCGACGGCCAGCGGCGCCGCCGCGCCGGCGCCATCCCACGCGTACAGGCGCGCCGGACCGCCGGTGTCGGCGGGCCCGGCGACCAGCGCGTACCGCCCCTGCCACCAGGTGAGCGCGCGCACGCCGTGGCCACCGAGGTCGAGCTGCACCGGCGGCCCGAGCGCGGCGGCGCCGCCGGCGAGGAAGTCGTCGGGGCGCTCGAGCCGCACCAGCAGCGCGCGGCCGTCGGGCACCGGGCTGCGGAAGCCGAGCAGCAGCGCGCCGTCGGGGCTCGCGGTCATGCCCTCGAGGTTGAGGCCGCCCTCGGCCTTGGGCGCGCGGGTCGCGGCGGTCGCGAGGTCGAAGCGGGCCAGGCGCGGATCGGCGAGCAGCGCCTCGAGCAGGCGATCGCTGCTGGCGACGACGTCGAGCCCGGCGGCGGAGGGTGCGGCCGGCAGCGTGGTCGCGAAGAAGCGCAGCCGCTCGGGGCGCGCCTTGCCCTTGCTGTTGCGGCCGTGGGACGTGAGCCAGTACGCGCGGTCGCCGATGCGGGTCGCGGCCTCGAGATCGAGCTCGGGCATGCGGGGCGCGCGCTTGCCCTGGGGCGCCAGGCCCAGCGCCGCCGACACGTCGACGGCGGCCACCGGCGGGCCACCGCGCACGGCGTCGTAGACGCGCAGCACGTTGTCCTCGTCGTCGGCCACGACGAAGTGGGTGGCGTCGAGCTCGACGGCGCCCGACGCGTCGCACGCGCCCTCGAACACCAGCTCCGCGTCGATCGCCAGCGCCGACGCCGCCGCGGCCGGTGGCGCGGGCCGAGGTGACGGCGCGCGCGGGGTCGGGTCGTGCGACGAGTGGCGCGACGGCGCGCACGCGGCGGCCAGGCCGATCCAGACGGCGAGCGTGCGCATCGGGCCAGCATGACCGAGGCCGCGCGGATCGCCACGTGCGGGTGGCATCACGGGTGGCGTCAGGTCGGGTGTCAGGGCGCGATACGCGATGGTCGAAGGCTGACGGCGGCAAGGCGCGGCATCGCAAGGATTCCAGCGGCTTGCGGACTGGCACGACCACTGCTCCATGGGCGGTCATGATGGCTCGCAGGCTCGTCCTCGCCGCGTTCGCGCTCGTCACCGCCACCTCGATCGCGCAGGCGCAGCCCAGCCTGCAGGCGCCGCAGCGCGCGGATGTCGGCGAGGCGCCGGTCGAGGTCGTCGATCGGTATGGCGGCGAGATCCTGCTCGCGGACCTCGCGGGCCTGAGCGTGATGGGCTTCGGCGTCGCGAGCGGCTCCGACGGCGTCGTCGTCGCGGGCATGCTCGTGTCGGGCCTGGCCCCCGCGGCCGTCCACGTCGCGCACGACCACCCCGGCGGCGCGGTGGTGTCGCTGATGCTGCGGCCGGCGCTGGTCACCGCGGGCGCGATGGCCGGGGCGGCGATGGCGACGTGCACCGAGGGCGAGTTCCTGTGCGGGCTGGGCGAGGCGGCGCTCGGTGCGGTGGTCGGGTACGGCGTCGCCGCGGTGGTCGACGCCGGCGTGGTCGCGCGGGTCACGCACCGGTCGCGGCAGCGCGTGATCGCGCCGCAGGTCGCGGTCACCCGCGACGGCGTGCGGGTCGGGCTGGGCGGCACGTTCTGACGCGTCGCCGGCGCGTGACGCGGCGGGCGGCCCGCGGGCGCCGCCGCCGCCGTGCGTGATCGCGATCGCGCGGGATCCTCGACAGCGGCGCGCGACGATCGAACGTCGGCTGGGGAGTTCCTGACAGCGAAGCGCGACGCGCGGTGCGTAAGCGCGTTCGCGGTCGTGGCCCGCCGTTCGCAATCGCCGCGGCCATGCGCACCGCGATCATCGCCGTCGTCCTCGCCACCGCGACCCTCCCCTCGGCGACCGCGGCGGCGGAGCCGCCACCGCCGCCCGCGCCGACGGCGGAGGCCTCGACCGCACCGACGACGATCACGACGCGCTACGGCGCGCAGATCATCGTGGCCGAGTTCGCCGGGGTCAGCGCGGCCGCGATCGGGGTCTCGGTCGGCGGCGAGACCGGCGCGCTGGTCGGCGCCGGCGCGTGGCTGCTGAGCGCGCCCGCGATCCACATCGCCAACGGCAACCCGGACCGCGCCGTCGCCGGCGTCGCGCTGCGGCAGGCGCTCTTGTGGAGCGGCGTCGCGATCGGCGCCCGGCTGCCGTGCGCGCGGGTCACCGAGCACTACGACTGTCACCTGCCGCGCGCGGTCGGCGGGGCCATGATCGGATACGGCGTCGCGGTGATCCTCGACGCCGTCTTCCTCGCGCGCTCGACCCGCGCGGCCCCGTCGACGGCGCCGCGGTGGTCGCCGACGTTCGCCGCGGCGCCCGACGGGGCGAGCGTCGGCCTGGCCGGCGTGTTCTGAGGGTCACTGCGCGCGCGTCACCTGCACCCGCAGCCGGCCGGCGGCGCGCTCGATCGTGACCAGCCACGGCCGGCAGCAGACCGCGCAGTCTTCGACCAGCTGGCCCTGCGAGTCGGGATCGACGTACAGCTCGACCCGCTCGCGGCAGTACGGGCAGCGCACCGAGACGGTGTCTTCCACGCCGCCAGCGTAGCGCGGCGCGCGCGTGACGGTAGCGCGGGCGCACGGCGGCGCGCCGGGCGTGGTAGCACCGCGGCGTGCGCGCGCTGGCGATCGCGATCGTCGACCACTACCGCCGCCACCGGCGCGCGCTGCCGTGGCGGCAGACCCGCGACCCGTACGCGATCTGGGTCAGCGAGATCATGCTGCAGCAGACGCGGGTCGCGACCGTGATCCCGTACTGGCAGCGGTGGATGGCGAAGTTCCCGACGGTCGGCGCGCTGGCGGCGGCCGAGGACGACACCGTCATGGAGGCGTGGGCCGGCCTCGGCTACTACTCGCGCGCGCGCAACCTCGTGCGCGGGGCGCGCGCGGTGGTGGCGGCCGGTGGCGCGCTGCCCGGCGACGCCGAGGGGCTGCGCGCGCTGCCGGGCATCGGCGCGTACACCGCGGGCGCGATCGCGTCGATCGCCTACGGCCAGCGGGCGGCGCTGGTCGACGGCAACGTCGCGCGGGTGCTGGCGCGGGTGCGCGGGATCGCCGACGACGTCAAGGCGACCGCCGGCCAGCGGCGGGTGTGGGCCGAGGCCGAGGCGCTGATGGCGGCGTTGCCCGCCGATCGCGAGCCCGGCGAGCTGAACCAGGGGCTGATGGAGCTCGGCGCGACGGTCTGCACGCCGACCTCCCCCACCTGCTTGACCTGTCCGCTCGCCGGACAGTGCGTCGCGGCGCGCGAGGGGCGGCAGGCCGAGCTGCCCGTGCTGCCGCGGCGCAAGCGGCCCGACGAGCTGCCGGCGATCACCGAGGTGGCGCTGTGGCTCGAGCGGCGGGGCAAGGTGCTCGCGGTCCGCCGCGCCGTCGGCGGGCTGTACGGCGGGCTGTGGGAGCTGCCGCAGGGCGAGGACGCCACGGCGGCGGCCGCTGCGGTCGGGCTGACCCTGCAGGGCGCGGCGGAGGTGCGCGGCCACCACCGGCAGCTGCTGAGCCACCGCCGGCTGGAGCTGACGCTGGCGACCGGCGCAGCGACCGGGCGCGCGCGCCTCGCCGTCGATCGTTATGACGCCCTCCGGTGGGTCGAGGTTACGCGCCTCGACACGCTGGGCGTGTCGTCGGCGACCGCCGCGCTCTTGGCGCACCGGCCGTCGCTTGGCAAGCCGCGCGCGCCGGGGTAGACGGATCATCCATGGACCTCGACCCCAAGGCGCTGGCACTGTTCAACGAGGGCTACGACAAGATCGTCGAGGGGCTCGGCGTCCTCGGCTACGACGTCGGCGACGAGAACTTCGTCGGCACCGCGGCCCGCGCCGCCAAGGGTTTCCACGAGCTGGTGCTCGGGCAGAACTCGGTGGCCAAGGAGATCGAGGCGCTGCTCGCGAAGACCTTCCCGGCCAAGTACACCGAGATGGTCATCAGCAAGCACAACACCGCGTTCGGCGTATGCCCGCACCACCTGCTGCCGGTCATCTACCGGATCTCGGTGGCGTACATCCCGACCAAGAAGGTGCTCGGGCTGTCGAAGATGTCGCGCCTGGTCCGGCTGGTGGCGCGCGGCCCGCGGCTGCAGGAAGACCTGACCCACGAGCTGGCGACGATCCTCCACGAGAACCTCGATAGCCAGGGCGCCGCGGTCTACATCGAGGGCCTGCACATGTGCATGGCGGCCCGCGGGGTGGGCGCGCACGAGGCGCGGCTGGTGACCAGCGCCGTGCGCGGCGTGTTCCTCGAGCTGGCGACGCGCGAGGAGTTCATCAAGCTCGTCACGACCCCCTCATCGACGTTGCTGTAGGGAACCGGCGGGGCGCGGTGGTGTCCGGACCGCGACGGTCTAGACTGCCGCCATGAAGCTCTACGGAACCACCACGTCGCCGTTCGTCCGCCGGGTCCGCATCGTCGCCGCCGAGCTCGACGTCGCGTACGACCTGATCAACACCGCCCACGACGACGGCCAGGCGCAGCTGCGCGCCGTGTCGCCGATCTGGAAGGTGCCGGTGGCCGAGCTCGACGGGCGGACGCTGTTCGATTCGCGGGTCATCGTCGACTGGCTGACCACGACGCGGGGCTACGGGCCGCTGCGCGCGCCGCGCGACCGCTGGCAGGAGGCCAACGTCCTGAACGCGATCGACGCCGCGATCGAGTCGGCGATCCAGGTGTTCTACCTGCGCCGGGAGGGCTTCGACCCGATGACGATCCCGTTCGGGCCCCGGCAGCTAGAGCGCGTGGCGGCGATCTTCGAGTGGGTCGCCGGCGAGCTGCCGGCCTACGATCCGGCCCGCGGCCTGGGCCTGGCCGAGCTGTCGCTGGTGTGCGCGCTGGACTGGATGGACTTCCGGCAGGCATACCCGACGGAGAAGCACGCCGAGGACTTTGCGGCGCTGCGCGCGGCGATCGGCGCGCGGCCGAGCGTCGCCACCACGCGGCCGATGGTGTCATGACCACGCGGGGCGGGGGCGCGCCGAGGCGGCGGCTGAGGCCCGCAGGGCTGGCCGTGGTGACGGTGGCGGTGGCGGCGGTGGCGGCGGCGCTGGTCGGCGCGTGCGGCGACGACGACGGACATGGCCTCGCGCCGGCGCTGCGCGTGCGCCGGCCGTTCCAGCCGGAGCCGCTCAAGCCCGAGCCGGTGCTCGCGATCGGCGACGTCCGCACGCTCCCGCCAGACGTGCAGGCGGCGCTGGCCCCGGGGAGCGACTACCAGACCGCGCCCACGCCCCACGGCGACGACTGGTTGATCATGAACAACGAGCCGGGCCAGACGTTCGGGCAATGGGAGCGTGGCGGGTTCAATCGACCCGATGATCGCCGGCGGGTGCTGTACTTGCTGCCCATCGGCGAGCTGCCCGCCTCGCGCACGCCGCCGCTGGAGGACCTCGCCGAGGTCGTGCGCGCGTACTTCCAGCTGGAGGTGAAGGTGTTGCCGGAGGCGAAGCTGGCGGCGGTCGGCGCGACGACGCGGACCAACCCATCGTCGGGCAAGCCGCAGGTGCTGGCCCCGGACGTGCTGCGCTGGCTCACGCTGCACGTGCCGATCGACGCGTACGCGGTGATGGCGGTGACGATGACGGACCTGTACCCGGACCCCGAATGGAACTTCGTCTACGGGCAGGCGACGTTCAGCGACCGCGTCGGCGTGCAGAGCTTCGCGCGCTACGATCCGGCGTTCTACGGCGAGCCGCGGCCGCCGGACTGGCGTCGCATGCTGGCGCGACGCTCGGCGCAGGTGCTGATCCACGAGATCGGTCACATGTTCGGCCTGTTCCACTGCGTCCACTGGTCGTGCGTCATGGCCGGCGCCAACCATCAGGCCGAGTTCGACGCGCACCCGCTGCACGCGTGCCCGGTCGACCTCCGCAAGCTGTGGGCCGCCATCGGCTTCGACGTCGCTTCCCGCGAGGCCGCGCTCGCCGCCGCCTGGACGCGCCTGGATCTCGCCGACGAGGCGGCCTGGTCGACCGCGCGCGCCGAGCGGCTGCGTGCCGCCGCCGCGACCCGGTAGTCTTCGACCCGGCCTGCGGCTCGGCCGGTGCCTTGGCCGGTGCCTTGGCCCGCTCGGCCGGTGCCTTGGCCCGTTCGCGGCAGCCACGTTCGCGCTGTCCCCCTGCCCGTCTGCGCCGTCCAGCATGGTGCCCTCCTGCTCCACCGTCCGCCCTACGCCGCCGGCCCGCCGTGGGCCGCGGCCGGCTGGCCGGCGAGCCACTCGGCGATCGACACGGTCCCGCCGTCGGCCAGGATGACGTGATCGATCACCGGGATGCCCAGCAGCTCACCACCGGCGCGCAGCCGCTGGGTCAGCGCGAGATCCGGCTCGCTCGGTGTGGGGTCGCCCGAGGGATGGTTGTGGACGCACACGGCCGCGGCGACGCCGGCCCGCACCAGCGGCCGGAACACCTCGCGCGGGTGGACGTCGACGGCGGTCAGGTGGCCGCGCCCGACCTCGGCCTCGATCATGACGGTGTTCCGCGCGTCGATGCCGACCACGTAGAACACCTCGTGCTCGAGCCCGGCCAGCCGCGGCCACAGCCGGAACCGCACGTCGTCGGCGCAGTGCAAGACGTCGAGCCGGGTGCGCGTGCGATCGACGGCCCGCGCGCCGAGCGCGAGCGCCGCGACCACGCGGGCCGCCTGCGCCCGCCCGAGCCCGTCGATCGACGCCAGCTCGTGCGGCCACGCCCGCGCCAGGCCGGGCACGCCACCGACCGCGGCCAGCACGTCGTACGCGACCGCGGTGGCGTCGCGACCAGGACGCCCGGTGCCGAGGATCAACGCCAGCAGCTCGGCGTCGCTGATGCGATCCTTGCCCTGGCTCCACAGGCGCTCTCGCGGTCGCTCGGACGGTGACTCGGACACGGTTGGCTCGCGCACGCCCCGACCATGAGCAACCTTCGCGCCAGCCGTAACCCCGCGACGCCAGGCGCGCGATGTCCGGCTTTCGGACAAAACGGCCGGATTTGTCCGGCTTCCGGCCGTCCACCGGACAGCGGCGGCTGTCCGGCGCCGGACACTCCGATCGGGCGTGGCCCCCGCGGCGCACCATCCGCACGCCCGCCGAGGCTCGGCTCACGGGTGCGCGGCGAGCCACGCCAGCACGCGGGCGGCGATCGCGGCGGGCGCCTCGGCGGCCAGGAAGTGGCCGACGCCGGGCACGACCTCGCGCCGATAGCCGCCGCCGAAGAACCGCTCGGCGCCGGCGCCGACGTTGGCCCCGATGCAGCCGTCGATCGCGCCGTGCAGGTACAGCGTCGGCACGGCGATGCGGTCGCGCCGCCGCAGCCGCGCGACGGCGGCGCCGACCGGCCGGGTCATCGCGCGGTAGTAGAGGAGCGGCGCGGGCCAGCTGGCGGCCAGCGTGGCGTGCAGCTCGTGGCGCAGCGCGGCCGGCAGCTGGTAGCCGGGCGACCACGCGCGCCACAGCCGATCGATCAGCGCGAACTGGCCGGCGGCGGCGAGGCCGGGCGCGCCGGGCAGCTGGAACGCGAGCATGTACCAGGAGCGAGCCAGCTGCGCGGGCGTGGCCAGCGCGCGCACGAACACCGCGGGGTGCGGCACGCTCATCGCGACGGCGGCGCGGAACCGCGCGGGCGCCCGCGCGCACGCGACGTAGGTGACGACGGCGCCCCAGTCGTGGCCGACGATCGCGACGGGGCGATCGGGCGACAGCGCGTCGGCCCAGGCGAGCACGTCGGCGGCCAGCGTGTCGACGTCGAACGGGCCGGCGGCGGGCGACGGGGCGTAGCCACGCAGCCACGGCGCGACGACGCGGTGGCCCGCGCGCGCCAGCGCCTCGATGAGCGGCGCGAAGGTGTGCGGCACGTCGGGGAAGCCGTGCAGCACCAGCACCAGCGGCGCGTCGGCGGCGCCGGCAGCGAGCGCGGTGAACGCGCCGATCCGGGTGGTGGCGATCATGCGGCGGGATCCTCGACGAAGACCTGGTGCTCGACCAGGCGCTTGTACAGCCCGCCGGCGGCCATCAGCTCGGCGTGGCGGCCGCGCTCGGCGACCTTGCCGCCGTGGATGACGACGATGCGGTCGGCGTCGCGGACGGTCGACAGCCGGTGCGCGACGACCAGCGTGGTGCGCCCGCGCATCAGCCGCGCCAGCGCCTCTTGCACCTGCGCCTCGCTCTCGGCGTCGAGGTTGGAGGTGGCCTCGTCGAGGATCAGCACCCGCGGATCGACCAGCAGCGCGCGCGCGATCGCGATGCGCTGCTTCTGCCCGCCCGACAGCTTGACGCCGCGCTCGCCGATCACGGTGCGGTAGCCGTCGGGGAAGCCGGTGATGAAGTCGTGGGCGTTGGCGTCCCGCGCGGCGCGCTCGACCTCGGCGTCGGTGGCGCCGTCCTTGCCGTAGGCGATGTTGTCGCGCAGCGTGCCGGCGAACAGCACCGGCTCCTGCGCGACCATCGCGGTGGCGCGGCGCAGCTCGGCCAGCCCGAGCGTGCGCACGTCCTGGCCCTCGAGCGTGACCCGGCCGGCGTCGACGTCGAAGAACCGCAGCAGCAGCTGCAAGACGGTGGTCTTGCCGGCGCCCGACGGGCCGACCAGCGCGACCACCTCGCCGGGCGCGACGGCGAGGTCGAAGCCGTGCAGCACCGGCTGCTCGCGCCGCGCCGGGTAGGCGAAGTCGACCTGCTCGAAGCGGATCGCGCCGCCGCCGGCGGGCAGCGGCACCGGCGCGTCGGGATCGCGGATGGCCGGCACGGTGTCGATGATCGCGTAGAGCCGCTCGGTGGCGCCGGCCGCGCGCTGCAACGCGCCCCACAGGCTGGCCAGCTCGGCCAGCGCACCGGCGACGATGAACGTGTAGAGGAAGAACGAGGTCAGCTGCCCCGGCGTGATCTCGTGGCGGATCATCGCGCGGCCACCCAGCCACACGACGACGGCGATCGCGACGTAGCCGGCGGTGGTGGCGGCGGCGAAGAACGACGCGCGCCACTTCACCAGCGCCAGCGAGCGCCCGAAGGCGTCCTCGACGCCGGCCCGGTAGCGGTCGGCCTCGTGGCGCTCGCGCACGAACGCCTGGACGGTCTGGATCGCGCCCAGCGCCTCCTGGACGTGGCCCGAGACGGTGGCGAGGCCGTCCTGCACCCGCTTGGACATCCGGCGGATCGCGCGACCGAAGACGATCGTGCCGACGACGATCGGCGGGATCACCGCCAGCATGTACAGCGTGAGCTCCACGCTGGTGACGAACAGCAGCACCAGGCCGCCGATCAGCTGCACGGCGTTGCGCAGCGTCAGCGACAGCTCGCTGCCGACGACGCCCTCGACGACGGTGACGTCGGACGCCAGCCGGCCGACCAGCTCGCCGGTGCGGCGTTCGTGGAACCACGCCAGCGGCAGCCGCAGGATGCGGTCGAACACCAGCGCGCGCAGATCGGCGACGACGCGCTCGCCGAGCCAGCTCATCGAGTAGTGCCGCACCCACACCAGCACGGCGTGGACGACGAACACGACGCACAGGAGCAGCACGACCCGATCGAGATCGGCGGCCGACTGCTTCGACAGGCCGGCGTCGACGGCGTACTTGGCGGCCGCCGGGTACACCAGCGACAGCCCCGAGGCCAGCATCAGCGTGATCAGCGCGACCACCAGCCGGCCGGTGTGCGGGCGCACCAGCGCGGCGATGCGCCACAGGATGCTCAGGCGCTTCCGGGTGAGCGGGCGCCGCTCGTCGGGCTCGGGCGGGGGCAGATCCTCGTCGTCGTCGTCGCTCACGCGCCGCTACCGTAGCAGGCTGGCCCGCGGAGCCCCAGCGCGCCGCCGCGCCGCCGCGTGGCGGGCGCGGGATCGCTCACGCGCCGGGGACGCGCCCGACGAGCCCGAACACCCGGTGCGGGACGGACACCGGGTCGGGCAGCGCCGCGAGGGCGGCGCCGAGGTCGGCGGCGAACCCGGCCTGGCCCGCGGGCGTCATCGTCGACACGCCGGCCGACGCGCGCATGCGGCCGAGCCAGCCAGCGTGGCTGTAGCGCGCGGCGGTGTCGAAGCCGAACAGCTCGAGGTCGCGGAACCCGGCGGCGTGGAGCTGCTCGGGGAACGTCGGGTAGATGCCGCGGTGCCCGACCCGCGTCGCGGCGGGCATCGGCGCCTCGCGGTGGCGGGCGACCAGCGCCAGCGTGGTGTCGACGATGCTGGCGAGGCCCTCGAGCCAATCGAAGTAGACGATCGCCAGCGCGCCGCCCGGGCGCAACAGCCGGCGGGCCTCGACGGTGGCACGGCCGGCGTCGAACCAGTGCCAGGCCTGCGCCGCGGTGACGACGTCGGCGCTGCCGCCGGGCAGGCCGGTGGCCTCGGCGGTGCCGTGCTGCCACCGAACGTGCAGCCCGGCGGCGCCGGCCAGCCGGGCGGCCTCGGCCAGGAGCAGCGTCGACGGATCGACGCCGACGACCCGCGCGCCGGCGCGGGCCAGGCCGCGGGCGAGGTCGCCGGTGCCGGTGCCAAGATCGACGACGTCCTGGCCCGGGCGGCCGACGCCGAGCGCCGCCAGCCGCCGATAGGTCTCGGCCGGCTGGCCCTGGCGGTGGGTGGCGTAGTCGGCGGCGGCGACGCCGAACTCGACGGCGGGCGGCGGCACCGGCGCAGCGTTGGATTGATCGTCGATCAACATGTCGTTCATGCGAACCTCCTGGCGCTCTTCATGACGACGAAGCGACGCGCCGACCAGATTGAATCGTCCGTCAACATGATGTCGGCCGGTGAGGGCCTGCTCGACGCCGCCGCGGCGTGCGCCCTGCTCGGCGTGAAGCCGGCGAGCCTGTACGCCTACGTCAGCCGCGGCCAGATCCGCTCGCTGCGCGTGGGGCAGCAGCGCCAGCGCTGGTACGTCGCCGAGGACGTGCGGCGGCTGGCGGCCCGGGCCGGCGCGCGCCGCGGCCACGAGGCGGTCGCGGTCGGCGCGCTGCGCTGGGGCGAGCCGGTGCTGGCCAGCGCGATCACCGCGGTGGCCGACGGCGCGCTGGCCTATCGCGGTCACCGGGTCGGCGATCTGCTGGCGCGCGGCGCGCGCTTCGAGCAGGTAGCCGAGCTCCTGTGGGAAGCGGCGCCGGCGGCGTGGCCGACGCTCGCGCCCTCGTCGCGGCGGGCGAGCGCGCCCTCGCCGACGCCGGTGGCGCTGCTGATCGCGACGCTGCCCCACCTGCGCGCCGCGGATCCGGCGCCGTGGCCGACGACGATCGCCCGCGAGCACGCGCGCGCCCGCGCGCTGATCGTCGACCTGCTCGGCGTGGTCGGCGCGGCGGCGGCGCCGGGCGGTGGGCTGGCGGCGGGGCTCGCCCGCGGGCTGGGCCGCGGCGACGACGCGGCGCGCGCGCTCGACGCGGCGCTGGTGGCGTGCGCCGACCACGAGCTAAACCCATCGACGTTCGCGGCGCGCGTCGCGGCCGGCACCGGCGCCGATCTGTACGCGTGCGTGGGCGCCGCGCTGTACACGCTGACCGGGCCGCGCCACGGCGGCGCCCCCGAGGTGGTCGACGCGGTGCTCGACGAGCTGCCGGCGCGCGGGCTGCCGGCGGCGATGCGCGCGCGGCTGGCCCGGGGCGAGCGGCTGCCGGGCTTCGGCCACCGGCTGTACCCGGCGGGCGACCCGCGCGTGCCGCTCCTGACCGCGCGGCTGCCGCGCCCGGTGACGCCGGCGGCGGCGCGGCGGCTGGCCCACGCGCGGGCGGTCGCCGAGCTCGGCCACGCGCTGACCGGCGAGGCGCCGTCGCTCGACTACGCGCTGGTGATGATCGCGCGCGCGCTCGACCTGCCGGCGACGTGGACCACCGCGCTGTTCGCGCTGGGGCGGGTCGCGGGCTGGGTCGCCCACGCGCTCGAGCAGCGGGCCAGCGGCGACGGCCTGCGGCCGCGGGCCCGCTACGTCGGCCCGCCGGTGATCACGCCATGAAGAACCGCGCCAGCTCCTCTTCCTTGGCCGCGGCGTCGCGGTGGCCCAGCTCGATCAGCTCGCTGGCCCAGTTGCCGTCGAACAGCAGGTAAGACAGGAAGTCGTTCTCGCGGCCGCTCTCGCCGGCGGCCATGCGCTCGATCAGGCGCCGGGTCACCGGGCTCGACACCAGCAGCTTGCCGCTCTTGACGAAGTCCGACGCCAGCACGCCGATGTCGGCCGACGGGCGGATGTGCATCGCGGCGATCGGGCGGATCGGCGCGCCGCGCAGCTTGACCAGGTTGGCGTTCATGACGTCGACGAAGCCGGGACCGAACGCGGCGGTGCCGGCCTCGAGGATCGCGTTGACCCGCTTCATCCGGTCGAGGTCGTAGTCGGTGTGGTCGAGCATCAGCGCGTTGAGCGCCTTGCCGACCAGGAACAGCGGGCGCGGGAAGCCGTCGGGCACGGTGGGCTGGCGCGGCGCGACCTCGTCGACGTGGCGCAGCGACACCATCAGCATCTTGTCGGCGCCCAGGCGGATCGCCGGCGACATCGGCGTGTTCTGGCGCAGGCCGCCGTCGGTGTAGAACGAGTCGCCGACCTTCACCGACGGGAACAGCAGCGGGATCGCCGCCGACGCCAGCACGTGGCGCGGCCCGATCCGCGCGGCCTGGTGGCGCACGAACGGATCCTTGCTCCAGCCGGTCGGCACCGGCCCGGCGGCCGAGACGAACACGACGGTGTGGCCGGTGGCGATGTGCGTCGCCGAGACCGACATCGCGTGGAGCGCGCCGCTCTTGAGGTTCCGCTCGATGCCGGTCCACGGGATGTTCTTGATGACGAACCGCTCGAGGCCGCTGGTGTCGAGCAGCCCGCCGTAGCGGAAGCTGCCCGGCGTCGGCGGCGGCGGGTCGCGCCCGAACAGCTGGGTCGTGGCGCGCCACAGATCGCGCGCGCCCAGGCCGATCAGCTCCTCGATCCGCAGCGCCCGCCACGCGTCGATCAGCCGGCGGCACTGCGCGGCCGGGTCCTCCATCGTCGAGGCCAGGAACGCGGCGTTGATCGCGCCGACGCTGGTGCCGGTGACGATGTCGATCGGCACGTGCCGCCCTAGCCGCTTGGCCAGATCGGTGCGCAGGTACTGGATGATGCCGGCCTCGTAGGCGCCGCGCGAACCGCCGCCCGACAAGACGAAGCCGACCTTCCCGCGGCGTATTTCGTCCACGTCGCCATTGTTTCGCGGGCGCCGGGGGCTTGTCCACGCACCGCAGGTGAAACCGCGCCGGGGCGGCGGTGTCGATACCGCATGGCCCACCGCCCGCTGCTCGTGCTCGCCCTGGCCGCCGCGCCCGGCGTCGCCCACGCCGACCTGCTCGGCGCCCGCGAGACCGCCTGCGCCGTCACCGTCGAGCTGGCCGGCCCGATCGCGACGGTCACCGAGACCCACGACCTGCTCGGCGTCGACGCCGCGCCGGTCGAGGCGACCTACCAGTTCGCGCTGCCGCCGGGCGCCGCGGTGACCGACGCGCGCATCGCGATCGGCAAGGGCGCCGCGGCCGGCGCGGTGGCGGTGTCGGCCGAGGCGCTGGCGACGACGACGCCCGATCGCGATCGGCTGGGCCTGGCGCCGGATCGCGGCCTGGTGCGGTGGCTGGGCACGGGCGTCGACGGCGACAGCTACGAGGCGCGGGTGTACCCGGTCACCGCCGGCGCTGCGGCGCGCCTGACCGTGCGCTGGAGCGCGGCCGCCACCTACCGCGACGGGCGGCTGCAGGTGGTGACACCGGCGCGCGGCGACGCCGAGGGCCTGGCCCGCTGCGCGGTCACGGTGCGCGCCAAGCCGGCGGCCGGCGTGCAGCGCTTCGTGCGGGCGTTCATCAACGGCGCGGCGGTGGCGCCGCTCGGCGGCAAGGCGACGGTGGCCAACGCGCGGGCGCTGGCCGTCGAGGCGGTGCCGACCTGGCGCGGCGCCGGGCCGGTGGTGGCGACCCACTCGACGGCGGTGGGCGCCGGCCGCGCGCTGACGTCGATCGGCGTGTACCTGCCGCCGCGCCAGGCCGCGGCCGCGTTCGCGCCGCCGCGGCTGCTGCTGATCGTCGACACCACCCGCAGCATGGGCGCCGACGGGCGCGCCGCGGCGGCGGCGATCGCCGACGCGCTGATCGCGGCGGCGCCGGCTGCCACGCCGGTCGAGCTGATCACGTTCGATCGCACCGCGCGGCGCGGGCTGGGCAGCTGGACCGCGGCGCGCGAGGCGCGGCGGCGGGTCAAGGACGCGCTGGCGACGGCGACGCCGGGCGGCGGCACCGAGCTGGGCGAGGCGCTCAACCTGGCAGCGACGACGATCGGCGACGACCCGGCGCGGGTGGTGGTGATCACCGACGCGATCCTGTCGACGCGCGTGACCGGCTCGGATCTGCTCGGCGCGGCGCAGATGCCGGTGAACCTGACGACGCTCGACGTGATCGTGCCCGTCGTCGCCGGCGCGCCGATGCCCGATCGCGCGGTGCTCGATCCGCTGGTGGCCGCGTTCCACGGCAAGGTGTTCGCGCTGCGCACCAGCGAGGTCGACGATCGCCTGGCGACGCTGCCGCGCCAGCTCGCCGACGACCTGCCGCTGCGCGATCTCGGCGTGGTCGTCGACGACGAGGTGATGGCGCTCGACCTGCCGAGCGAGCTCGGCCCGGGCAGCGGCGTGATCGCCCACGTCGCCCACGCCGGCGCGGCGGCCCGCCGGGTGCGGCTGACGGCGCAGCGCGGCCCCGACGCGATCGGCGCGACCGCGGTGGCGCTGCCCAAGGCCAGCGCGGCGATCGCGGTGGCGGCGGCGGGCCGCGGCGCCGTGGCCCGCGACACCGCGACGCTGGATCCCAGCGACGTGCTGGCGCTGGCGCGGCAGACCGCGACGGTCACGCCGCTGTCGGCGCTGGCGGTGATCGACCCGGCGGCGCCGGGCGCCGGCCCGCGGGTCGACCTGGCCCGCACCACCGGCGCGTTCACCCGCACGCCGCCGGCCGGCAGCGAGGCGCTCGACGTCGTCGAGGCCGACGCGCCGGCGCCGAGCGCGGCCAGCGGCGCCGACGACAACCTGCCCGACACCACGTACAAGTACCTCATCAAGTACCAGCTGTGGCCGGCGGTGCGGGCCTGCTACGCGACGGCGCTGCGCGGCAAGCCGCGCTTCACCGGCACGCTCGAGGTCACCCTCGAGATCGCCCGCGGCGAGGTCCACGCGGCCCGCTTCGGCGGCACGACGCTGCCGTCGGAGTTCGTCGCCTGCGTCGGCGACGCCGCCTACGCGATCGAGGTGCCGACCTACGGCCTCGACGGCCTCGCCGAGACGATCGCGATCGTCAAGAAGCCGATCCACCTGCACCTCGAGGAGGAGGCGGCGCAGCCGTCGCTCGACGAGGATCTCGGCCTGCCCGCCGAGGAGCCGGCGCCGCCGCCGCTGCGGTAACGCGCCGCGCGTCTCGCGTCCTGGGGAACCCCGCCGAGGGGGCTCGCCGACGAGCCCGCTGGAACTCAGCCCGGCGTCGGGCAGGCCAGCTCGAGCGACGTGCACGCCGCCGGCGTGGTGATCATCAGCGCGTCGGGCGGCAGCGGCTGGCCCGCGGCGGAGCACTCGAGCCGCAGGCGCAGGTTCTTGAGCTCGTCCTCGGCGGCGTCGAGGCACGCGGCCAGGTCGGCCAGCGTCTTGCCGCAGCCGGTGGGCTGGTAGTCGAGCCCGCCGCAGCCGGTGGCGTCGACCAGGCTGGTGATCACCGACATCACCGAGGCGGGCGGGTTGTCGACGCAGCCCTGGACGTAGTCGGCGCAGGTCGCCGCGTCGGCGCTCTGGTCGATGCCGATCGCCGTGCACACCGCCTCGACCAGCAGCGAGTCGCGGTACTGCGCGTAGAGGTAGTCCTCGAACGCCTGGCACGCCTTGGCCGCCGCGGCCTCGCCAGCGGTCGCGATGACCGCGTCCTTGTCGAGGTCGGAGGGAAACCAGTCGGTGTCCGACCCGCCGCAGGCGGTGGCGAGAGCGCACACGAGCAAGGGGAAGCGCATGGACCTCCGTTGTATCAAGCGGCGTGCCCGAGAGGGAGGCCCGAGTTGCGGCCGGTTGGCGACGGGGCGGCGCGTCATGGCGGCCCCGTCGGACGATGTCGTCGGGCGAGACGCCGCATGCCCCACGCGTGACCGGCACCACACGGTCGGCCAGCGACCAGCCGCGGTGCGCGCCTACCAGCCGCCGCGGGCGAAGTTGCCACCCAGCAGCGCGACGCTCGAGCTGGCTCGCCCGCCGAGGTGCGCGTCGCAGAACCACCGCTCGCCGTCGCTGGCGGCGCGCACCGCCACGCAGGCCGGGCACTGCGCCGACTGCTCGTCGCGCTGGCGCACGCCCGCCACCACCAGCACCGGACACTCGGCCTGCGCGAGCACGCGATCGGCGGTCGAGCCGAGGCGGCGGCGCGACGCGTGGCCGTAGCGGCCGATCACCAGCAGGTCGGCGACGACCTCCTCGGCCAGCTCGACGATCTGCTCGTCGGGGTGGCCGCGCCGCACGTGCAACCGCACCCGCCAGTCGCGGCGCGCGGCCTCGGGCACGGCGTCGTCGAGCACGCGCGGCACCAGCGCGGCCAGCGCGGCCTTGGTCTCCTCCTCGCGCTCCTCGAGCTCGGCGGCGGTGGGCCGGTGCCAGCGGCGCGGCTCGTCGGACACCACCGCGAGCACGTGCAGGTCGGCGCGGCCCTGGCGCACGGCCTGATCGAAGGCGTGGGTCAACACCGCCTCGGCGTACTCGGACAGATCGACCGCGACCACGATCACGGGACGACGCGCTGGATCGGACATGGAGACCTCCGCGGCGGGGCTGCATCGCCAACGTAGTCCCGCCGGCGCGCGCCGCCGCCGGGCGCGACGAAGTGCCGCAAGCCTACGGCGCGGGATCGGCGAACTCGGGGTCGTCGGTGACCAGCACCGGCCGCGCGGGCGATCCGGTGAAGCGCAGGCGCGTCGGCGGGCCAGCGCGATAGCCGGTGACGCGGTGGACCGCGTCGGGATCGGGCTCGCGCACCGCGCGCCCCACCACCGCGACCGACGTCCCGACCTCGAGCGCGCGCTCGCGCCACCGCAGCTGGCCGCGCGGCGGCGGGCCGGGGCGCTCCTTCAGCAACGCCGCGACCGCCGGCTCGTCCAACGTCGTGCGGCCGACCCGCACGCTGACCTCGTCCGAGATCGCGGCCGTGGTCAGATCGACGATCGCGCGCCCGGTGGCGTCCTCGATGACCAGCTCGCGGCCCTCGCGCCGTTCGCCGCGCCACTCCCACTGCTGGCCGGCGCGCTCCTCGACGATCACGTGGTAACCGGCGCAGCGGCGCCCGGTCATCGGCGCCTGCAGCGTGGCCTCGGCCTCGACGATCCGCCCGACCACGCGCACCGGCACGCCCTCGAGCGCCTCGCCGATCGTCGCGGGACGCGCCGCGCGCGTGGCCCGACGCCGTTTCCACGCCCGCACCGCGACCGGCGCCGCCAGCGCGACCCCGACCGCGACCTTGGTGAAGACGAGCAGCGCGGGCTCCACGCCACCGAGGCTACCAGCTTGCGGCGCGCGAGCGCGGGAGTAGCATGCGGCCGTGCAGCTCGACCTCGATCGCGACCTCGACGACGCCGCCGCGCGGGCGCGCCTGACGACCCAGGGCTTCGCCACGCTGACCGCGCCGGCGCTGGCCGGGCTGATCGGCACCGCGGCGCTGCCCGAGCTCGCGGCGTGCTGGGACGACCTGCCGGCGGATGCGTACCTGCGCGACGGCGGCCGCTACCGGTCGCGCCGCCACGGCTGCGCGATCGTCCACCTCGCCGGGGGCGTCGGCCGCGTCGAGCCGGTGCCGCCGCGCGCGCACTACCAGTCGACCACCTACAACGCGCTGCACGGCGGCATCGAGCGCTGGTTCGAGCCGCTGGCCGAGCACATGGTCCACCACCCGGCGTGGCGCGAGCTGCTGGTCCACCTGGCGCGCACCTTCGCCGGCGTGCGCCGCCCGGTCGAGGATCGCTTCTACGTCGAGGCCCACCCGTTCCGGATCGACACCGAGGGCGGCGTCGGCCGGCCCACGCCCGAGGGCGCCCACCGCGACGGCGTCGACTTCGTCGCGGTGATCCTGGTGGCGCGCGAGGCGATCCGCGGCGGCGAGACCCGCGTCTTCGAGGCCGACGGCCCGGGCGGCGTCCGCTTCACGCTGCGCGAGCCGTGGAGCGCGATCCTGATCGACGACACCCGCGTCATCCACGAGTCGACGCCGATCGTCCCGACCGACGCGCGCCGCGGCCACCGCGACACGCTGGTGCTGACGTTCCGCAGCGGCGGCTTCCAGGAGCCCGGCGATCAGGCGACCGCGTTCGACGGTTGAACGCGCCGGTCAGAACTTGGCGACGTAGCTGAGGTTCACCCGCAGCTCGGGCGACGGCGATCGCAGCTGGGTGGACCGACGCTCGTCGAGCCACACGAACAGCTCGGCACGCGCCGTCAGCTGGTCCTTGACCCGGGTCCGCGTCCGAACCTCACCGGACACCAGCAGCGACTGCTCCAGGCGTGCGTTCGACGCAACGTCCTCGTTCAAGTACTTCACGCGCCCGAGCAGCCGAAGGTCCTTCGACCGCCGCCACGTCGTGTTGACGATCGCGCTCACGTCGTGGCGCCGCGCGTCCGTGTAGCTCGGATCGTCTTGGTACTTGTGCACCAGCTGGCCACGCACCATGAGCGCGCGCGACGCGTCGAGCCGCACGCGCGCGGTGGTCTTGAGGCGCATCCCGGTGCACGCCACCTCCTCCGCGTCTTCGTCGGGCTCGGTCGCGTTCTCGAAACACGATCCATAGCCACCATCACGCAGATCGCGATCGGTGTAGTCGAGCCAGAGGCCGTAGGCCAGCTGGTCCGAGCCCTGGACGTCGAGATGCGCCGTCGCCTCGGCCCGTGGAAGGTACGCACGCAGCGCGGTCACGTAGTGCCGCCACACGTCGAGCGACGCGCGGATCGACGCCACGCCATGCGTCGCGGTGTAGCGGGCGCGCACGCCGTGCTCACCACGGGCCCGGGCGCCGTCGAGCTGATCGTCTTGCGAGATCGGTCCGGCATAAGGATTGTCGAAGTCGACGTCGTAGTAGCGCACCGACAACTCGAGCTCGCGCCGACGCAGCGACCGGGTCAGCCGCCCGATGGCCGCCACGCCACCGCCGCCATCGCGAGCGTCGGCGGGCGCGTCGGGCTGCCGATCGAAGCTGCGGGTCACCTCGAGGAAACCATCGTAGATGCCGCGGCCCATGCCCGCGCTCACGCCGATCGCGCCATACCGGCCGCCCATCGGGCGGCGATCCCAGTCTTGCAGATCAAGCTGGACGTCGTCGGGCGTCTCGATCAACCACCGCGTCGTCGCGCCATAGGCGGTGACGCCGACGTAGTCGCGGCGAGCGGCGTGGTACGCGAGGTGGCCGCCGACCAAGGCCTCGGCAAGGACGTTCGGCAGCGTCTGATACGACCACGCCGCGGCCGGGCTGAGCACGTCGCCGTCGGGACGATCGTAGACTGGCGGCCCCGAGCACCCCGGCTCGCCACCATACGGATCCGCGCACGCGGCGCGATCCAGCAACTTGTACTGGTACACGTTGCGCGGCTGGTAGCTACCCCAGCCGTAGGCCTGCAAGTAGCCGGCCCCGAGCGCCAGGTGGTCGCTACCGGCGGCGAGCCCAAGCAGCCCTTCGGTCCAGCTGAAGTCGCGGGTCCCGTACTCGACCGGGGCGACGTTGATCGGGCACGGCGTGCTGGTCAGCTCGCCCGTGGTCTGCCGACAGGTGCGCGCCAACTCGCTGTCCGAGGTGGTTTGATCGTCCAGGTAGATCCCGTTGGGCGTCGGGTCGCTGGCGGTGTCGAAGGTCAGGCGCTGATCGAAGCCCACCCGGTAGGTGCCGGCGATGACATCGATGTGATCGCCGCGGTAGCGACCGTACAGCTTGGCGAGGCTGGGCCGCGTCCCGGACGCCTCGGCGAGGAACCCGCCGCGGTTGGGATCCCAGGAGACGTCGGTGATCCCGGTGCGCGCCAGGGTGGCCGAGGCGCCGAGCGTGATCGGTCGCCCGAACGTCACCCGCGCGCGCGCCCCGATCGGCGGCAGCACCTCGTCGCCCTGGGCAGCGCGCGTCTGGGCCCGGACCCAGCCGCGCGGCGCGTACTGGCCGCGGGCGCGATCGCGCAGCACCACGAACGCCGAGATCGCCAGGAGCTTCTGCTCGGTGATCGCGCCGGCCGCGACCAGGTCGGCGGGGTCGGCGATGAAGCGCTGGGTCTCGCGGTACGCGAGGATCGCGTCGACCTCGTCGTAGGTGAGGTTGGGCAGCGAGTACAGCTCCTCGCGGCTGGCCCGATCGAGATCGACGCCGCGCGCCAGCAGCTCGGTCAGCGCGTCGTGGGTCTCGGTCGAGATGTCGCCGGTGGCGTACAGGTCGTCGAGGTCCTCCTGCGACTCGACGTCGATGAACGCCTCGTAGGGGGCGGCGATCGCCACCGTCGGGAGGGTCAGCGCGACGGCCGCGGCCAGCGCGCGCATCAATCGCATGTCACCACGGTGCAAGCAGACCACATTCCGCGGCCGGCCGCGCGGGCCGCGGCCTCGAGGTTTTCGAACTCGACGTGGCGGTCGGTCCCGGCCGGGGGGATGTACAGCGCGCAGGCGTAGCCGCGCTCGACCAGCAGCCGGTTGACCTCGACGCCGTCGACCGAGACGTAGGCCAGCAGGCGGTCGAAGCGATCGGTGCAGCCGGCCTCGTCGTAGGCGAGCTGCACGGTCTTGCCGGCGACCAGATCGCTGTTGAGCTGGTGGGCGTTCTCGCCGTAGCAGTCGCCGGCGCCGTTGACCGACTCCGGCGTGTCGACCAGCAGGTAGCGGATGCGCTCGCCGGTGGTCAGCTCGATCGTGTCGCCGTCGATCGCGCGCTGGACCACCCCCGACGTGGGCCCGCAGGTCGCGTCGGAGCCCCCGCACGCGGCCAGCGCCGCGGCCGCGGCGGCCGCCACCACCGCCAGCTTCACGGGCACTCGGGCGGGCTGTTGATCAGGCCCGGCGTGCCGCGATCGGTGCCGGGCGTGACCGCGCCGTTGGCGTAGGTCGCGACGTTGGCGGCGGCGGCGGTGCACTGCGTGCCGTCGGTGTCGAGCATCCACGACGCGCCGACCGCCGAGGTCGCGGCCCAGGTGGCGGTGGCGAGGTTGGCGCCGTCGATGCCGATCTGGAAGCTCGACGCGCCGTTGGTGAGGCCGAACGTGAACGTGCCGGCGACGGTCAGCGTCGACGGCAGGCCGTTGTTCATCGCGGTCCGGGCGAACACCGCGTAGCCGCCGGTGGCCAGGCGGACGCAGTTGCCCGCGGCCGGGACCAGCGGCGCCGCGCCGAGCGTGGTGGTGCCGGCCTGCAGGCCGTTGAGGTCGACGTCGGCCAGCGCCTTGACCTCGAACCACTCGCCGGTGGCGTCGCTGACGTGGTTGGGATCAGGCATCCACTCATCGATCACGAGCTGGCCGGCGGTCGGCTTGACGATCGGCCGCATCGAGCCGGTGCCGGTGTCCAGGCACATGCCGGCCATCGAGCCGCCGCAGTCGCGGTTGGCGGCGCCCGGGGTGCCCTGGTCGCCGGCGCCGTAGGCGGCGTTGCCGTCGCACAGGTTGGCCGGGACGTCGTTGTCGGCGGGCGCGGTGAGCCCGGCCGACAGCTGCAGCGACTTGCCGGCCCGCACGCTGGTCCACGTCATGGCGTCGAGCTCGGTCGCGCCCATCAGCAGGCGCACCGTGCCGTTGGTGTTGGTCAGCGACACGACGCCGCCGTCGACGCGCGGCAGGCCGCCGTTCATCGCCATGTCGGTCGACCGCGCGAACACCAGGTAGGTGCCGGCGGTGGCGCGCACGCAGGTCTGGGACGACAGCACGACCGGCGTGCCGCTGGCGCCGGCGACGCCGAGGTCGTTGAGGTCGACGTCGCGGTTGACCCGCACCTCGATCCACTCGGCGGTGGCGTCGGCCGCGGCCGCCGGATCCGGCATGACCTCGGTGATCGTCAGGTCGCCGGGCGCCGGCGGCACCGTCGCCCGCATCGAGCCACCGTCGTCGCACTGGCCGGGGACGACGTTCATGCACTCCTGGTTGGGCGCGCCCGGCGTGCCGAAGTTGGTCGGCTCGTACTCGGCGGCGGGATCCTCGGCGGCGTTGCACCACGCGGCCTGGCTGTCG
This sequence comes from Myxococcales bacterium, assembly GCA_016794525.1. Taxonomy (GTDB): domain Bacteria; phylum Myxococcota_A; class Polyangia; order Haliangiales; family Haliangiaceae; genus UBA2376. Next base: position 43,800 of record JAEUJY010000095.1, on the reverse strand, counting down.
TTGGTCTGGTAGTCGGGCGCCTGCTTGCCGTCGAGCGTGCGGGTGTGGCCGGGCTCGACGCCGTCGTAGATCGCCTCGTCGATGACGACGCCGCCGCACGACAGCTTCAGCTTGCCGCCGTCGGCGTTGTACAGGTCGCCGAGGTCGGCGCCGTAGCCGTAGTCGACGTGGGCCGGGGCCGCCTCGGGCACGACGTTGCCGAGCACGAGGTAGCCGTTGGCCGGGATCGTGACGGCGCGCAGCGTGTGGGTCTTGCCGACGGTCTCGCTCGGGCGCATGTGCTCGACCTGCACGCCGGCCAGCTCGACCGGCGACGTCGACGCGTTGTAGATCTCGAACCACTCGTGGCCGGTGTCGGCGCCGCTCGAGCCCGAGGGCGCGTCGAAGTCGGCCTGCACCTCGGACACCACCAGCGTGCCGGCCACCAGGCCGGTGCAGTCGGCCGTGTCGTCGCTCGGCCCGCAGGCGGCGAGGCCACCGGCGGCGGCCACCGCGGTCAAGAGGCGCAAGTCGGACCAGGCGAGTCGGCGCATGGATCGCATCATCGCACGGGAGCCGTGACGGTGGGTGCGCGACCAGGGGGCGGCCGCGCGACAATGACCGGAGTCACTGCGGCGGGGTCAGGCCGGGAATTTCGGGGAGCAGCAGCTGGCCGGCGCGGTCGACCTGGATCTGGAACTGCTTCTTCTTCGTGTACTTGTTGGTGTAGGTCGTCACGACGCCCTTGGCGACGATGAACTCGCCCTTGAACGCGGCGACGCCGGTCGACGCGAAGACGTCCTTGTCGAAGAACACCAGCGGGAAGTCGCCGAACATCTTGCGCGACAGCATCACCTTGGTCGGCCCGCGGTCGCCGAGCTTGATGTCGCCGACGGTGGCCAGGATCGCCACCTCCTGCCCGACCCGATCCTCGATCTTCTTCATCGCGTCCCAGTGGGTCAGCACGATGAAGTTGGGGTCGTTGTCGATCTGCGGCTGGTAGCGCGCGATGAACTCGGCGCGGGCGGTCCACCACTTCGCCCGCTCGTCGTAGTCGGGGTAGTGCTGCTTGGTCGGGTCCCAGATGCCGCGCTTGGCGGCCTTGGCCTCGGCCTCGGCGGCGACGAAGTCGGCGTGGAACCGCTGCGAGTAGCCGTACTTCATGAAGTACGGCGACATGCCGGCGCGCACGCACTCGACGTTGTAGTTGACCCACTTGCCGTCGATCTCGGCGAACACGTAGGCGAGGTAGCGGTCGTAGCGATCGCGGATCTCGCCGGGCACGTCGCGCTCGATGCGCACCTTCTCGTGGTCGTGGAAGAACTGCTTGGCGAAGTTCTTGGCCTCCTCGCCGAGCGGGGTCGCGGCCTTGACCGGGTGCTTGCCGCCGCCGCGCTTCTCGCGCAGGTAGGCGTCGAAGTCGCCCTCGGCGCCGCGGCGATCGGGCTCGTTCTTGAACGTCTCCTCGGCGTCGAGGCCGATCAGGCGCAGCGAGCTGTCGAGGCCGTCGACCCGGATGGTGTCGCCGTCGGTCACCTTGGTGAGGTGGAACTCGCCGAGGATCAGGCCCGGCGTGCCCAGCTTCTTGAGCGAGGCCTGGGCCTGCTGCCGGCTGTAACGCGCGGCGCCGGGGGGCTGACACGCGGCCGCGGTCGCCAGCGCGGCGAGCAGCGACCCCACGAGGATGGAGCGGCGGATCAAGGACATGGGTGGTTGCTCACGCCTGGAGTCCCGGGCAGCCCGGGAGCGACGGGGTCGTCGTCGATGGTATCGGCGCACCACGCCGCCATCACGTCGTTGCCGGCGGCGTCGGGTGGCGCCAGGCCGAGCGAGTAGGTGCCGTCGGCCGGCAGGTCGTTCCACACGACGCGGTCGATCGTGACGCCGCAGGCGGTGACGTCGAGCGCGCCGCCGTCGGGCAGGTGCGAGATGCTGCCGTCGGAGTTGAGGCCGTCGGGGTGCCAGCCGTAGTCGACGTGGGCCGGGCGCTGGGCGTCGGGGAACGCGCCCAGCACGACGTAGTCGCCGGCGGCGACGGTGGTCGACGCCCGCACGATCAACAGGTCGGGATCGGCGCCGTTGAGCTTGCGCAGGCCGAGGTGCAGGCCACGCAGGTCGACCGACGCGCCGCCGGCGTTGAACAGCTCGATCCACTCGCCGTAGGTGCCGCTCTGGTTGCCGCGCACCTCGGTGACGACCAGGTCGCCCACGCCGACCGTGGGACAGATCTCGGGCTCGAGGTCCGAGGTGCACGCGGCGATCGGGATCGCCGCCAGCAAGAGCGCGAGGCGGTGAGGCACCACTCCGATGGTACGTGGTCGGCGGCGGCCGTTCAACGTCGGGCCGCGGCCGTTGCCGTGCTGTCACGGGCGCGGTAAAGCCGCCGCGTGGACGCCCTCCCCGCCGACGCCCGCTACGCCATCATCGGCGGCGGCTTCGCCGGCCTGGCCACCGCGTGGGCGCTGGCCGACGCCGGCGTCGACGGCGTGGTCGTCCTCGAGCGCGACTCGCGGCTGTGCGGCCACGCGTCGAGCCACAACGCCGCGATGTGCCGGGCGCTGGCCGAGGACGACGCCTGGACCGCGCTGACCGCGGCCGGCGCGGCGTGGCTGCGTTCGCCGCCGCCCGGGTTCACCGCGCGGCCGCTGGTCGACGATCGCGGCGCGGTGCTGCTGACCGGCGATCCGGCGCCGCTGGCCGCCGCCGCGGCCCGCCACCAGATCCGCTGCGCCGCGATCACGGCGGCCGAGGTGACGGCGCGCTGGCCGGGCCTCGAGGTCGATCGCGGCGGGCTGTGGTTCCCCGACGACGGCTGCGTCGATCTCGACGCGCTGACCGCCGGGTTCGTCGACGGCGCCCGGCGGCGCGGCGTGCGCTGCGTGGTCGACGCCGGCGTCACGGCGATCGCCCACGACGGCCGCGCGGCGCTGACCACGACCAAGGGCGTGCTGCGCGCCGACGTCGTGGTCGCGGCCGGCGGCGCGTGGTCGGGGGCGCTGGGCGCGCTGGTCGGCGCCGCCACCGACTTCACGCCGAAGAAGCGCCACCTGTTCGCGCTGCGCCTCGATCTCGGCGCCGCGCCGATCGTGTGGAACGTCGACGCCGACGAGTGGTACGTGCGGCCCGACGGCGGCGGCGTGCTGGCCAGCGCCTGCGATCACACCACCAGCGCGCCGGGCGAGGTCGAGGTCGACGACGCGGTGCGCGCGACCTTGCGCGCGCGGCTGCCGGCGGCGATGCGCGGCCTGACGATCGAGCGCGCGTGGGCCTGCCAGCGCACCTACGCCGGCGGCGGCCCGCCGCGGATCGGCTGGGACGCGCGGGTGCCGTGGTGGTGCTGGGTCGCCGGGCTCGGTGGCCACGGCGTCACCGCCAGCCCGGCGGTCGGGGTGCGGGCGGCGGCGGCGCTGCGCGACGGTCGGTGACCCGGCTCGGCTAGCGCCAGTCGACCGCGGACAGCAGCCACGCGCCCGGCGCGCCCGCGGCGCCGGCGCGGTAGGCGAAGTGGTACAGCGCGACCCGGACGCCCGGCTGCGCGCCGTCGGTGAGCAGCGCGTGGCCCGGCGCCGCCGACTGGACGCTGCGCAGATCGGTGAGCGCGGTCATCGGCGCGGGCCCCTTGCGCTGGGCGCAGGCCCGGGCCAGCGCCGCCGCGTCCTTGTACGTCGTCGACTTCGCCTTGCCGCGGAGGGTCCGCGGCTGGGCCTTGTAGACCAGCGGGAACTGCACGACCGCCGCCAGCGCGTCGGCCTGGCACGAGGTCAGCGCCGCCGAGATCGGCTTGAACGACGCGACCAGCTCGTCGATCGCCGCCGGGGCGTCGAGCCACGGCTCGCGGTAGCTGACGTCGCCCTTCTGCAGCATGACGTCGGCGATGCAGGTGTCGGCGACCTTGCCCGGCGCGACCTCGGCGATCGCGACGCGGATCTTCACCGCCCGCTGCTCGGTGTCGGCCTCGAAGATCCAGCCGCCGTCGTCGCTGGCCAGGTCGTGCGAGGTGGCGGTGCCGCGCGCGTCGAACCAGGTGATCGTGAACCGGGTGGCGCGGGTCGTGCGCTTGGTGCCGCCGGGCTGCACGTAGATGACCTTGAACGCGAGGTCGGGGCCGGCGAGCTCGACGTACTCGCCGACGCCGGCGCCGGGCACGCCCTCGCACCACGCGGTCCGGTGCGCCTTGTCGAGGTTGTCCTTCTGGTCGTAGTCGACGACGCGCCACGGCGCGTACCGATCGTCGGGCGCGGCCAGCGTCGAGCTGGCGGTGACCTGCAGCGGCGTCAGCGCGTCGCGGCCGGCGGGCTGCGTGGGCGGGGCGGGCTTGGCGGCGGCGCTGTGCCAGGCCGCGCCGAGGATCAAGAGCGATGTCCACAGCTGCTTCATGGCGGCCACAGTACGCGAGTGCGCGCCCCGCTGCGATCACAGCGCGCGGGTGATCAGCCAGCCGGTCACCGGCACCATCGCCAGGCCGGCCGCGACCTCGATCGCGAGCTCCGCCGCGCGCGGCGCCGACCGGCGCGCGATCGTCAAGAGGCCCCAGCCGACCGCGAGCAGCGCGAGCTGGGTGAGCTCGATGCCGAGGTTGAAGCCGACCAGGCCGGCGGCGAGCGCCGCGCCGTGGACGTCGAGGTCGGCGAGCGCGCCGGCGAACGCGAAGCCGTGCACCAGGCCGAAGCCGGTGGTGATGGCGACGCGACCGCGGCCGGGCGCGGCCTGGCACCACGCGAGGTAGCAGGCGGCGACCAGCGCCACCCCGCCGAGCGCGAGCGGGGCCGGCCCGCCGCGCAGCGCCGCGACCACGGCCAGCGCCGCCAGCGCGCCGCCCACCGCCACCGGCACGTACCGCGCCGCGCGCCCGGCGCGGGCCGCCGCGGCCTCGGCGGCGACCACCGCGATCGACGCGGCGACCAGCAGCTCGACGCCCGCGGCCCACGGGCGAATGCCGCCGAGGACCGCCAGCGCCAGCGCGACGGCGTGCCCGACGGTGAACCCGGTGGCGGCGAGCGCGAGCTGCCGACCCGACGCCGCGACCAGCAGCAGCGTCAGCAAGAACAGCAGGTGATCGAACCCGCCGGCGATGTGGCGGACGCCGAGGTCGACGAAGTCCAGCCAGCGGGTCGAGCCGCGCGCCTGATCGAGGCGCGCCTCGCGGCGCTCGGCGGCGAACGCCAGCACCCGCGCGCCGCGGTGATCGATCACGCGCGCCAGGTGGACGTGGCCGGGGACCGCGTCGAGCAAGAGGTCGCAGCGCAGCCGCGCGGGCGGGCCCGGGCAGCGCACCCGCCATCGGAACGCGGCCTGACCGTCGGGCGCGGGCCACGCGGTGGCGGTGCTGGCCCGGCAGGCGCCGGCCGGGCCGTCGAGCGACAGCCCGGCGACCAGCGCCGCGCCCAGGCCCGCGTCGCCGACCTGGGCCCGCAGCGCGTCGAGATCGAGCTGGCTCAGCGCCAGCCGGACCTCGGCGCCCCGACCGTCGTCGTCGAGCGCGACGATCGAGCGCGCGAGCCGCGTGTCGTGGGCCGCGGCCGGGCGCGCCGCGAGCCCGAGCGCGAGCGCGCTGGCGATCGCGATCAGCGCGAGCCCGCGCGGCGTGATCACCGCGGCACCTCGTCGACGTCGACCTCGGCCGCGGCGACCGGCGCCGCCAGCGCGGCCGGGGCGAGCTGGATCCGCGCCGCGCGGCGCTCGTCGTCGAGCAGCGCGCGCAGCCGACGATCGCCCTCGCGCTTGCGCCACGCGGCGAGCACCTCGGGCTCGGCGTCGGCCAGCGCGGCGACGCCGCCGTCGTCGCGAGCCTCGACCCGCACCAGCCACGCGCCGCCCGAGGTCACGACCGGCGCGCTGATCGCGCCGACCGGCAGCGTCAGCGCCGCGCGGGTCGCGGTGGGGCCGAGGACGTCGAGCAGCGCGCTGGCCGGCACCGCGCCGGTCGGCACCACGACGGTCGGACGCGAGCCGCCGCCGCGCAGCGCGGCCCAGCCGGCGTCGTCGACGATCGTCGCGCGAGCCGCGGCAGCGCGGGCCTCGCCGTCGAGGCCGGCGAACCACGCGGTGGTGACGGTGAGCCGCGGCGCGCGGCGGAAGCGCTCGGGCTCGGCGTCGTGCAGCGCCGCCAGCTCGGCCGGCGCCGGCGTCGGCGCCAGCGCGGCGTCGGCGACCACCTCGCCGAGCACCGCCGCGACCAGATCGGCGCGGACCCGCGGATCGAGCCGCGCGAGGCCCAGCGCGAGGCCGCGCTGCACCAGCAGCTCTTCCTCGATCAGCCGGTCGAGCACGCGCTGCCGCACCGCCGGATCGACAGCGCCGTCGCGGCGATCGCCAGCGACCGCGGCCAGCGCCGCGGCGTAGGTCGCGCGGGCGATCGGCGCGCCGTTGACGACCGCGACCGCGTCGGCCGGCATCGGCGGCGCCGGCCGCGGGCCGCGCGCCAGCCCGAGCGAGGCCAGCGCCGCACCCACCGCGGCGCCGACGCCGAGCAGCCACAGCGGCCGCGCGCTCACGGCGTCACCGCCGGCGCGGTCGGCGTCACCGCCGGCGCGGTCGGCGTCACCCAGATCGGCGACGACCAGGCGCGCTCCTCGAGCGGCGCGGTGCAGTCGTCGCCGTACGGCGTGCGGAAGTCGCCGTAGCACGGGGTCAGGCGCGCGCAGGCCTGATCGCCCTCGCGCTCGCAGCGCAGCCCACCGCCGTTGACCGCCGGCGTCGGCTCCTGGATCGCGCGCACGTAGTACAGCACCTCGCGACCGCCGGCGACCGCGTCGGGATCGTCGAACTCGACCTCGCAGCCGGCGCCCTGATCGGCGCACGGCAAGACCTTCCACGCGTCCTCGATCAGCCCGTCGACCGGCTCGTCGGCGCGCGCCTGCGGCCGGATCCGGATGACCTCGACGCGGGTGATGCGGTGGCGGCGATCGTCGGGGTGGTAGCACTCGCCCTGGCACAGCCGCGCCAGCCGCGCCGCCGGCACCGCCGCGAGCACGTCGGCCGGGCAGCCCGGCTTCTGGACGAACGAACCCGCCGCGCGCACCCGGAACCGCGGCGGCCGGGTGATCGCGACCGCGGCGCCCATCGTCGCCGGTGCGCTGGCGCCGTCGATAAGATCGAACCACAAGAGGATCCGCTCGCCCGACGTGCCGTACACCTGGCGGCGGCTCAGCGCGTCCCAGATCGCCTCGCGGCTGCGGCCGTCGGCGTGGACCGCGACCAGGCCGCCGGTCAGGAAGAACGACGCCTGCCGCTCGAGCTCGACCGCCTGCCACGGCCGCATCTTCGCCAGCCGCGCGCGATCGAACGGCTCCGACGTCGGCCGCGGCGCGGTGGGCGCGCCCATGAAGAAGTCGCGCCAGTGCGCGCTGCGGGCGCCGACGGTCTCGGTCAGCTTGCGCCGCTCGATCTCCTTGTAGCCGGTGCCGGGGCGCGCGCTGTGGTTGTCCGACGAGGCGATCAGCCCCATGCGCTCGTGGTACGGCCGCGCCGGATCGGCGAAGTCGCCGCGCGCGAGCATGTACTGGATCGATCCGCCGGGGCGGTAGTTGAACGTCGGCGCGACGCAGTCGCGGCACTGGCCGCAGTCCTTCCAGTCGGTGACCGTCGCGCCCGGGACGGTGAGGTGGCCGGCCACGCCGACCGCGACGTAGTTGGCGCGCGCGGCCTCGACCCGGGCCTCGCACTCGGCGGCCGGGGTCGCGCCGCAGCGGCCGCGGATGATCTCGCCGGCGCGCCAGCAGCACGCCTCGTGATCGGCGGTCGGCGCGGGACAGCGCGCGACGCCGTCGGCGCCCACCTCGACCTCGTCCCAGCGGCGGTACTGCTCGGAGTTGCCGTGGCCGGAGTACACCTCGACCAGCCGCTGCCGCTCGGGGTCGCGCTGGCCGGGCGCCAGCTGCTTGTCCCAGCGGTAGCCGGGCGGCGTGTAGAAGCCCCAGGTCGTGCCGTGCGGGATGACCATCGCCGGGACGCCCCACTGCGCGAGCTTCTCGTACAGCTCCGCCGGCGTCGCCGCCGTCTCGCGGCAGCCGGCCGGCAGCTGCCGGGTGTCGACGCCGGGCGGGCACGCCGGCACCGCGGCCAGCTCCTCCTGGAACACCCGCAGATCGAGGTAGCGCTGGCGCTGGCTGAACTCGCGCACCGGCACCTGCAGCGCGCGCCAGCGATCGATGCCGGGCCCGCGCAGCGCCTGGCCGATCAGCCCGGGCGCCGCGATCGGCCGCGCCGGCAACTCGGCGTCGTCGAGGCCGCGCATGATCACGTTCTTGTGGCCGTAGTGCTCGGCCGGCGTCGCGCCGACCTGGCTCCACTCGAAGCCGGCGAACGGCACCAGGTCGGGGTCGCGCGGATCGCCGGCCACCGCCGCGCACTGCCGCAGCGAGTCGATCGACTCGCGCCAGTGGCGCGGCGTCATCGACTCGGCATGATCGGTGAGCGCGAAGAAGTCGAGGCCCGAGCAGAACCGCGCGTAGTCGCACGCGTCGGCCGGCGGGTGCGCGCCCTCGCCTTGCACGAACGGCAGGCTGCGCATGAACGCGTCGGCGGAGAACGTCGTGTGCACGTGCAGGTCGCCGAACAAGATCTGCGGGGCGGGCGGCGCCGGCGTGAACCCGGCGCGCGCGGTCGCTTGCGCGGTCGCACGAGCGAGCACCTCGCCCGCCGGCGCGGGGCGCGGGTGCACCGTGCCGGGCCCCTCGTGGCGGCCGCCGCCGTAGATCACGTAGCCCGCGACGCCGCAGGTCCCGATCACCGCGACGCTTCCGATCAGCACGTTCCGCAGGGCGCGACGCATGGCGCGATCCTACGCCCGCGCCACGGCGCCGCTCAGTCGGAGTAGCCGACGATGGCGTGGCCGATCAGCGCGCTGACCTGTGCCAGCCCGGTCTGCATCGGGCTGGCGCGCAGGAACGTCGCCTGGATCCGGGTCGCGCCCGCCATCACCAGCCACGCGGCGTACGCGGGCGGCACGGTCACCGCGCTCGCTCCGACCACCGCGCAGCGCAGCACGATCTGCTGGGTGACCGGCGGCGGCATCGCCGACGGCGGCAGACCCGCGGTCGGCGCGTCGGTGGTGATCAGCTCGAGCTGGGTGACGGCCGCGGCGCTGGTCGGGCAGTCGGCGGCGGCGCAGGCGATCGTGAACCCGGCCCCGTCGCGCGGGATCGCCGTGAGCCGGGCCAGCTCGGACGGCGCGAGCGAGAAGCTGTCGCCGACCGTGCCGCTCGGCAGCGTGGCGGTGAACGCCGGGACGCCGCCGAGCCCGCCGACGGTGTGGACGAGGTCGACCGACGCGTCGTCGGGGAGGAAGCCGGGATCGGCGACGCCCGGGATCGGGCCGACGCCGCCGAGGTTGACGTGGCGCGCGGTCGGCGGCAGGGCCTCGGCGACGAACGCCGGGTTGGCGTACGCGATCGCGTCGGCGCCGACCCGCCCGACGATCGCGAACCTCCCGTCGTTGGCCGGCGTGGTGGCGCCGCTGATCTCGACGTAGCGATCGTCGCTGTTGGCGGCGGCGTACGCGACGTCGGCGTCGGTCAGCACCGCCGCGCCGGTGAACGGGCCGACGCCGGCGCTGATCGCGCCGCCGGTGCTCTCGGTCGCGAGCTCGGGGCAGCGGTAGCCGCCGGGCGCGAAGCTGCAGCTCGGCACGAGCGGCGCGCCGCCCGCCGGGGAGCGGATCAGCAGCGGCCCTTGATCGAGGCCCGGCATCGCGATCGCCGCCTGGGCCCGCGTGTACCGCCACACCTTGCAGCCGGCCGGCGACCCCGGCTGCTCCTCCATCTGCGCCCCCGGGAACTCGCTGCTGGTGAAGCTCAGCCGCGCGACGATGCCCTGGCCGACGAACCCGCCGCCAGCCGCGAGCACCTTCGCCTCGTAGACGTCGAGGGTCCCGGCGTACGTCGGGCCGGTGCAGCAGTCGTTCGCGGGCGTGTCGATCGGTCCGGCGTCGATCGCCGCGTCGGGCTCGGCGGCGTCGGGCTCGGCCGCGTCGGGCTCGGCCGCGTCGGAGCGACCGGCGTCGATCGCCTCCGGCGTGCCGATCTCGAGCAGGCTGCAGCCGCCGAGCGCAAGCGCCACCGCGAGCCAGCTCGAACGTGACGCGCGCGCCATGGCGCGATGGTACCCCCGCGCGCCGCTACGCGATCACTGATCGCACTTGGCGAGCTCGTCGGCGTTCTTGGCGGCCAGCCCACAGGCGACCACCTTCTTGGGGGTCTTCTGGGTGCAGGTCTCGAGGAACTTCTGGCCCACCGCGTAGTCCTTGATCGCCTGCTTCTGCTTGGCGACCTCGGCCTTCATCGCCTCGGGCAGCTTGTCGCCGCCGCCCGAGCTGACCTCGATGTCGATCAGGTGCGCGAGGAGCTTGTCGCAGTCGCTCTTGGACGGCGTCGACTGGCAGGCGGCGGTGACGAGGGTGGTGCCGACGGCGAGGCGAGCGAGCCAGGCGAGCTTCATGGCAGTCGCAGCGTAACACGGGGCCACCCCGGTGCGCGCGATCTCGTCGCGGACCTGCGCCGCCAGGTCGGGCGCCATCGGCAGCGGCAAGATGCTCGCGAGCAGCCCGCCGGCCCGCGCCGGGTCGCCGGCCTCGAGCGCGACGGTCGCGGCGTGGCGCACCAGCTCGGGCTCGAGCGGCGCGATCTGGACCGCCCGCGCCAGCGCGCGGGCCGCGCCGGCCCGATCGCCGACGGCGCGGCGCAGCCAGCCCCACGAGTCGAGGACGCCGGCGTCGCCGGGCGCCTTGCGCCGGGCCGACAGCAACAGCCGCCCGGCCCGCTCGAGGTCGCCGCCGCCCTCGACCAGCAGGTAGCCGACCAGGTTCTGCACCAGCGGATCGTCGGGGGTCGCGGTGAGCACCTTCTCGGCGAGCGCCAGCGCCCGCGCGCCGTCGCCGGCCCGCCGCTCGAAGCCCGACCACGCGAGCGCCCGCGTCGCGCTGCGCGGCTGGGCCCGGGCCGCGTCGCTCCACAGCCGGCGGGCCGTCGCCAGCGCGCCGGCGCGCCGCAGCCGCTCGGCCTCGACCTCGAGCAGCTCGACCGAGCCCGGCGCCCGCGCGCGCGCCGCGGCCAGGCGCGTCGCCGCCGCGTCGGTCGCGCCCAGCGCCAGCTCGGCCCACGCCGCCACCGCCTGGGCCGGCGCCCAGGCCGGCTCGCCGGTCGCCACCGCGTCGGCCGCCGCGATCGCGCCGCGCAGCTCGCCCGCGCTCAGCCGCGCCCGGGCCCGCGCCAGGCCGACCTCGCCGTCGTGGTCGCGCACCGACGCCGCCACCGCCTCGGCCCGGTGCGGCTCGCCGATCGCGATCAGCATCGCCGCGACCCGCAGCCGATCATCGGCGCTGCCGTCGTCGTACAGCCCGAGCACGTCGAGCGCGCCGCGGCGATCGCCGGCCTCGAGCAGCAGCCACACCAGATCCTCGCCGACCGCGAGATCGGCGCCGCTGCGATCGAACGCGGCGCGCGCCTCGACGATCGCCGCCGCCACCTCGCCGCGGCGGGCCAGCAGCGCCGCCAGCGCGCGCCGCGGCTCGAGCTCGTCGGGCGCCAGCGCGCGCACCTGCCGCAGCGAGGGCTCGGCGGTGGCGTCGTCGCCGCGGGCCAGCGCCGCCTGGGCCACTCGCCAGTGCCCCTCGGCGACGTCGGGCCGGGCCGCCACCAGCGCCGCGAACGCGCGCTCGGCGTCGGCGCTGCGGCCGGCCTCGGTGTGCGCGGCGGCCAGGCCGAGGTAGGCGGGCGCGAGCTGGTCGTCGAGCGCGATGGCCCGGCGGAACGCCGCGATCGCGGCGCCGGTGTCGCCGGCGCGCCGCCGCAGCTCGCCGGCCGCGAGCCACGCCTCGGGCGAGCGGGGGAAGCGCGCGACGACGCCGTCGATCGCCGCCCGCGCGTCGACGTGACGGCCCAGCCGCGCCAGCGCCTGCGCGTGGGCCACCGCGATGCCGGCCTCGTCAGGCGCCGCCGCCATCGCCTGCTCCAGCTCGGGCACCGCGAGCTGGTAGTCGCCCTCGAAGAACGCGGTCCGCCCGCGCAGGTAGTGCTCGTAGGCGTCGACCGACAGCGCCGGCAACGGCCGCGGCCGGGTCGCCGGCGGCGGACAGCCGGCGATCAGCAGCACCACGCAGGCCAGCGCTCGTCGCACGCTGCTACCCTACCACTCGTGCCGCCCCCGCCGTCGATGCGCCCCTGCCCGCGCTGCCAGCGCCCCGTCGTGTACATGACGCCGCAGTGCGTGCACTGCGGGCTGGTGTTCGCCGGCCCCGGCGCGGCCGGCCACGACGCCGGCATGCGCATGCTGTTGCCGGTCGGCCGCACCGGCCTGTCGATCGTCGCCGGCTACGTCGGGCTGGGCGCGATCCTGATCTTCCCGCTGGCGCCGGTGGCGATCATCCTCGGCGTCCTCGCGGTGCGCGACATCCAGCGCAAGCCCGGCTCGCACGGCATGGGCCGCGCGATCTTCGCGATCGTCGCCGGCGCGCTGGTGTCGCTGGCGGTTGCGGCGATCCTGCTGACGTGAAGCCCGCCGCTAGCGGCGACGCCGCCCGGCGACGGTCAGCACCACCACGGCGACGCCCCACGCCAGCTTGCGCACCGGCCAGGTGACGACGTCGAAGACCTTCTCGCCGACGGTGCGGTCGGCGCGTGGCGGGCGGCTCCAGCCCTGGTTCGACATCGCGCCTACGCGTGCTCGCCGATGTCGTCGCCGCGCGCGCCGCTCTCGGTCGAGGCGCTGGTCGGCTTGGGCGCCGCGCTGGCGGCGGTGAGCATCGCGGCGGCGACCGCGGCCGGCAGCGCCATGTCGGGCGCGATCAGCGCCGCCACCGGCGGCAGCGCCTCGCGCAGCCGCACCAGCTCGGTCGCGATCGTCGCGCGCACCTGCTCGCGCAGCATCGGCACGTCGGCCAGCGTCAGCCCGGTGGTCGGGATCGGCGACAGCACCTTGGCCACCGCGTCGGCCTCGCCGAACCACCACGAGCCCTTGGGCCGGCAGTGGTGGGTGCCGTCGACGACGACCGGCAGGATCGGCGCGCCGCTGGCGATCGCCAGCTCGAACGCGCCGTCCTTGAAGCGGCCCAGCTCGCCGTCGGGCGAGCGGGTGCCCTCGGGGAAGATCATCAGCGACAGCCCGCGGGCCAGCGTCGCGCGCGCCTCGGCCAGCATCACCTTCACGCTGGCGCCCTCGCCGCGCACGACCGAGAGATCGCCGCCGAGGCGCATCAGCCAGCCGATCACCGGCGCCTTGAACAGCGACGCCTTGGCGATCCACCGCATGTCCCAGCGCAGCGACGACAGCAGCCACGGATCGGCGGTCGACTGGTGGTTGGCCACGACCACGTAGGCCCGGCGCTCGATGTCGGCCGGCGGGCGGCCCTCGATGCGGAACCGCCACTGCGGCGCAACCCTTGCCGACGCCCGGCCGAACTTGCGCATCCACCGCCCGCGCCGCCGGATGTCGTGGCGATCGAGCAGCGTCACGACGCCGAGGATCGGCAGCCACGCGAGCAGCAAGATCGCGAAGCCGACGTAGGTGAAGACACCGAGGACAGCACGGCGCATCGCGAGGTCACTCTAGCCATCGACCTCGCCGCGGCACGCGCAGATCACGTCACGATCCGGTCAGCGCCCGTGACAGGCCCGACCGCGCCGCCGCCGCGCGCCGATCGCCGCGACCAGCGCCGCCAGCGCCAGCGAGCCGGGCCCGCCGCCGGTGCCGCAGCACCCGCCCGGGCCGTCGTTGCCGCTCGCGCCCGCGTCACCGGTCGAACCAGGATCGCCGTCGATCACGTGCACGGTGACGGTCTGCATCGGCGCGGTGATCGTCGACAGCCCGACGCGGTACGTCATCGCCAGCGTCACCTGGTAGTCGCCGTAGGCCGCGAAGCCCAGGCGCACCGGCCGGCTGGCGCTGGCGGGTGGGTCGCCGGCCACGCCGGGCGTGCCGCCGATCGAGCCGACGTCCCAGGTCGCGGTCATGCCCGCCACGGTCGCCGGCGCCGCGTCGACGATCGCCACGCCGGTGCCGGCGGTCAGCGTCATCACCGCGTCGAGCGCCGGCCCGATCGCCGCGTTCTCGTAGCGCGCGCCGAAGCTGGCCTCGACCGGCAGCGTCCGGGTGGCGACCGTGACCGCGCCGTCGAGCCCCAGCGTGATCGCCGGCTGGCCGATCGTCGTCACGCAGTCGGCCTCGAACAGCGCGTTCAGGAACAGCCGCGCCCCCTGGCTGGCGCCGTTGTTCGACAGCGGCACGTTGGTGCCGTAGGCGTGGCCGCCGAGGTAGCTCACCTTGCCGCCGGCGCAGCTGGGCCCGGCGTGGCCGACCGGCGGGCCGATGTCGCACTCGCCGTCGACGTAGCCGGTCATCCACACGTCGTCGACGCCGGGGCCGCTGGGGCCGGTCAGGAACACGACCTCGCGGTTGTTCTGGTACATCGTGCCGAGGTAGCTCGACAGGTTGTAGGAGGGCTCGCTGCCGCCGATCGTGTCGAAGCTGCCGTCGAGCTGGTTGTACGGGACGTCGGCGCGCAGCACCTTCACGCCCGGCGGCCGCGCGCCGATCATGAAGCCGGCGCCGCGCTCCTTGACGTCGCGGGGCAGGCAGCAGTCGGCGCCGTTGCAGCCGCCGGCGACGCACTGGAACGCGGCGTCGGTGCACGGGCACGCGGGCGGCGTGCCGGTGGTGGTGAGGAAGTGGCCGTTGCGGCCGGCGTCGTCGAGGTACGGCCACGCCGGGTTGGGGACGGTGTTCTCGTAGGCGTTGACCGCCTGGCACTCGGCGAAGAAGTGCACCGGGTAGCCGAGGAACGAGCGCACCTCGGCCACCACCTCGTGGCCGTGGTAGGTGATGCGCTGCCCCGCGCACTGGGCCTGGGTCGCCGGGCACGCGCCGCCGTTGCACTCGACGGTCTCGCGGTCGCTGACGTTCCAGTGCATCGACATGATCTGGCAGTAGGCCGGGATGCCGTCGTCGGTGAACAGCGCGCCGTTCTTGTGGTCGAGGTTGGGCGCGTCGCAGGTGCCCATCTCGCCCATGATGCTCGGCACGGTCAGCATGTCGGGGTTGGCGGTGCCGGGGCCGCAGGTGCCAGCGCCGCAGCGGTTGGCCGGGAACTCGGCGCCGCTCGACTGCGGGATCCCGGCGGCGCGCAGGTAGCCGGTGGCGATGTCCTCGTTGCCGTCGGAGAACACCGCGATCGTCGGCGCGGCGCGCAGCTCGCGGGCGATCTCGGTGGTGAACGGCGCGGTCGCCGAGTGCACGGTGACCACCTGGAACACCGAGCGCCGCGCCCACGGGTTCGCGGTCCACAGCGCCTGGTCGTTCCACGCGTCGATCACCGCCAGCGCGGCGGTGCGGTCGGCCGCGGCGATCACGAACGGCCCGCCGCGGTAGCCGTGGGTACCGATCGCGGTGCCGGCCGCGGCGGTCGCGTCCCACGCCACCTCGGTGGTGGCCATGAAGTCGGGGCTCGCCGTCGGGTACGGGCACTTCACGCCCGATCCCTCGACGGCGCAGTCCCACGCGCACAGGTCGCCGGCGGTGTTGCACGGCGCCGCGTGCCAGGTCTTCCCCGGCGCGATCGCCCAGTCGACCGGCACGCCCTGACGCAGGAGCTGGAACAGCAGGCCGTACGCCTGCATCAGGCCGCGGTCCTGGTACGCCAGGTCCATCGGGATGATCAGCGAGCCCGCCGGGTACGTCTGCGGCGCGGCCTCGCTGCGGCGCGCGGCCCCCGCGAGCGTCACGCCGATCACCAGGACCACGAGCAGACGGATACGACGCGGCATGGAGCCTCCCACCCTCCACAGTCGCGCGAACCCGTCGCGAAGTCACCGAAATCGGTCGGTGCCGCCGGCATCTGTAAGCGCGCGCCCAGGCCGGCGGCGGGCCTAGCGGGCGGCCAACGCCGCCACCAGCGCGGGCAGCGCCTGCTCGGCCGGCGCCGCGACCACGCGCACCGCCGGGTCGGGTTCCACCGCGCCCGGGTCGATCGAGTAGACCGGGCGCGCGCGCCGCACCGCCTGCGTGAGCACGAAGTCGGTGACGCCGACCGAGAACGACGTGCCGACGAAGATCACCAGCGCCGCGTCGCGCGCCGCGCGCTCGACGCGGGGCCAGCCGTAGTCGGCGTGGCCGCTGTACATCTCGTCGAACCACAGCACGTGCTGGCGCAGGCGCGCGTTGCACTGCGGGCAGCGCGGCACGTTGGCGTCGGTCGGCGCGGCCAGGAACGCCGCGATCGGCACGTCGGCGCGCGCGATCGAGCCGCGCGGCGCCCCCAGCGCGCAGGTCTGCCGCGAGCAGCGCACGCGATCGGCGCGGCCGTGCACCTCGACCAGCGCCTCGGTGCCGGCGGCGGCGTGCAGGCGATCGACGTTCTGGGTCACCAGCAGGAAGTCGCCACCGCGGCCGCGCTGCCACCGCTCGAGCGCCGCCAGCGCGTGGTGCGCGGCGTTGGGCGCGACGTCGGCGAGCCGCCCGAACCGCGCCAGGTACCAGGCCCACGATCCGGCCGGGTCGTCCTGGAAGTAGCGGTTCGTCCCCAGCTCGGTGACGTCGGTGGCCCACACCGCGCCCGGGTCGCTGCCGCGGAACGTCGGGATGCCCGACGCCAGGCTCACGCCGGCGCCGGTCACCACCAGCACCAGCCCCGCCGCCTGCGCGGCCACGTCGTCGACGAGATCGTCCAGCGCCGCCTTCATGGTGTCATGTATACACCATTGAGCGCCGCCTCGCCAGGACGCTCGCCGCGGCCCGTCTACAGCGGGATGTTGCCGTGCTTGCGCGGCGGGTTCGACTGGCGCTTGTTGGCCAGCAGGCGCAGCGAGCGCGCCAGCGCGGCGCGGGTCTCGCGCGGGCGGATGATCTCGTCGACGTAGCCCAGCGACGCCGCCTTGTACGGGTTGGCGAAGTTGTCCTTGTACTCCTCGACGAACCGCGCCCGCGCCGCGGCCCGCTCGCCCTCGTCGGCGATCTTGTCGAGCGCGCCGCGGTGGATGATGTTGACCGCGCCCTCGGGGCCCATCACCGCGATCTCGGCGGCGGGGAACGCGAAGTTCATGTCGGCGCGGATGTGCTTGGACGCCATCACGTCGTAGGCGCCGCCGTAGGCCTTGCGGGTGATGACCGTGACCTTGGGCACCGTCGCCTCGGCGAACGCGTACAGCAGCTTGGCGCCGTGCTTGATGATGCCGCCGAACTCCTGCGTCGTGCCGGGCAGGAAGCCGGGCACGTCGACGAAGGTCACCAGCGGGATGTTGAAGCAGTCGCAGAACCGCACGAACCGCGCGGCCTTGACCGACGCGTCGATGTCGAGGCAGCCGGCCAGGTGCTTGGGCTGGTTGGCGACGATGCCGACCGAGCGGCCGCCGACCCGGGCGAAGCCGCAGATGATGTTCTTGGCGTAGTCCTTGTGGACCTCGACGAAGCGGCCCTCGTCGACGACGCCGGTGATCAGCGCCTTCATGTCGTAGGGCTTGTTGGGATCGAGCGGCACCAGGCCGTCGAGCGCCTCGTCGGCGCGATCGATCGGATCGGCGGTCGGCCGGCTCGGCGGATCCTCCGCGTTGTTGCCGGGCATGAACGCCAGCAGCTCGCGGATGCGGGCCAGCGTGCTCAGCTCGTCGGCCTCGGCGAAGTGGGCGACGCCGCTCTTGGCGGCGTGGCTCTTGGCGCCGCCGAGCGCCTCCTTGGTCACCTCCTCGTGGGTCACCGTCTTGATGACCTCGGGGCCGGTGATGAACATGTACGAGGTCCCCTCGGCCATGAGGATGAAGTCGGTGATCGCCGGCGAGTACACCGCGCCGCCGGCGCACGGGCCGAGGATCGCCGAGATCTGTGGCACGACGCCCGACGCCAGCACGTTGCGGGTGAAGATGTCGGCGTAGCCGGCGAGCGACTCGACGCCCTCCTGGATGCGCGCGCCGCCCGAGTCGTTGAGGCCGACCACCGGGCAGCCGATCTTCATCGCCAGGTCCATGACCTTGCAGATCTTCGCGGCGTAGGCGCCCGACAGCGAGCCGCCGAACACCGTGAAGTCCTGCGCGAAGACGCAGACCGGGCGGCCGTCGACGGTGCCGTGGCCGGTGACGACGCCGTCGCCGAGGATCTTCTGATCCTGCATGCCGAAGTCGGCGCAGCGGTGGGTGACGAACCGATCGAGCTCGACGAAGCTGCCCGGGTCGAGCAGCGCCGCGATGCGCTCGCGAGCGGTGAGCTTGCCGGCTTCGTGCTGCTTGTCGATGCGGGCCTGGCCTCCACCGAGGACGGCCTGCTGTTCGAGCTGTTCGAGGCGTGCGAGGGGGTCGGTCACGGGATTCCTTTGGCGCGGGCGCGAAGGGCCGCGCGGCGGGCGTATACTAGATACGTGGCGAACGTGAAGGGAAGCGCGCTCGCGTCTCGGGTGACCTGGGTCCGGCTCAACCACGGCCAGGCCGGGATCGACCGGGTGTGCGCGCAGGTGAGCCCGGCGCTGGCCGAGGTGGTCCGAACCGGACCAGCGGTCGCCCGCTGGTACCCGGTGGCGATGCTGGCCGAGCTGTCGGAGGCCCTCGACCGGCTGTTCGGCAAGGGCGACGGCGCCCTGATCCACGCGCTGGGGCGCTACGGGGCCGAGGCCAACCTGACGACGATTTACCGGCTGTTCTACCGGGTCGGGACGGTGCGCTGGGTGATGGCGCGGGCCGCCCGGCTGTGGCACCTGCACTACGATGGCGGCCGGCTCGAGGTCCACGAGTCGCCCGAGTCGATCGACCTCGACATCGTCGACTTCCCGGAGCCGAGCTGCACGCACTGCCACTCGGTGCGGGGCTGGGCCGAGCGGTCGATCGAGCTGTCGGGCGGCGAGCAGGTCGAGACCTCGATGACCGCCTGCCGCAAGCAGGGCGGCGAGGTCTGCACGATCCGCTGTCGCTGGCAGTGAGCCGCGGTCGAAACCTGGCGCCGTCGGCCGCGCGCGCGTAGCATCGACGGCCATGCGCGCGGCGCTCTCGCTCGTCTTGTGCCTGGCCACCGCGGCGACCGCGGCCGCCGATCGTCCGCCGCCGGCGCAGTTCGTCGATCCGTGCGTGCGCGGCAGCGGGCCGAAGTGCACCCGCGCGCTCGACGGCTTCTACCAGGCGCTGGCCGCGACCGAGGCCGGCACCGCCGCCCACGCGGTGCGCATCACGTACCTCGGCGACTCGCTGTCGGCCGACGACAAGCTGGCCCAGCACCTGCGCGACGCGCTGGTGCCGCGGTTCGGCGATGGCGGCCCGGGCTTCCTCCACGTCGTGCCGCCGCACAAGTACTGCCGCGTGCGCACCGCCAAGCGGTCCGCCAGCGCGTCGTGGAAGCTGTGGGGCGTCTCGACGCCGTTCCCGGCCGACCGCCTCCTCGGCTACGGCGGCGGCTCGGTCGAGAGCCAGGGCGGGGCCAACGCGCGGTTCTCGCCGAAGAGCCCGGTGGTCACCACCGCCGAGGTCTACTACCTCGCGCAGCCCGGCGGCGGCAGCTTCACCGCCACCGTCGACGGCGCCGCGGCGGCGACGATCGACACGTCCGGGCCCGCCAAGAAGGCCGCGTTCGCGACGGTCCCGGTCAGCGGCACGCTCGGGCGGCTCGACCTGCGGGCCAGCGGCAAGGTCCGGCTGTTCGGCGTCGTGCTCGAGGCGGCGCGCGGCGTGGTGGTCGACAACCTCGGCGTGGTCAACGCCACCGCCAAGGGCTGGGCCAAGAACCGCCGCGATCACTTCCAGGGCCAGGCCGCGCACCGCGCGCCCGATCTGTTCATCGTGATGATCGGCGCCAACGAGGCCGGCTGGCTGGCGGGCTCCGACCTGGCCAACTACCACAGCGTGCTCGCCGACCTCGTCGCGCCGGTGAAGAAGGCCAACCCCAACGCCGCCTGCCTGCTGATCTCGCCGCTCGACCAGCTCGAGTGGGACAAGACGGGCAGCCCGCCGCGCGCGTCGATCCCCGGCATGGTCGAGGCCAACCGCGCCGCCGCTGCCGCCGTCGGCTGCGGCTTCTGGGACGCCTACGCCTGGATGGGCGGCGCCGGCTCCTCGCGGCAGTGGCGCCGCGCCGGCTGGCTGACCAACGACTTCACGCACCCCTCCGAGAGCGGCGACGCGCGCATCGGCGCCGCCCTGTCCGCCGGCTTGCTCGACGGCTACGCCGCGTTCAATGCGCGCTGAGGCCGTAGCGACCTCGACGCTCCCGCGCGCGCAGCGTCCAGGACCGGGCCCACGCTCCCACGTGGGAGATCGCCGCGCGTCCCGGCCCGCGTCCCACGTGGGAGATCGCCGTGCGCCCCCCGGCCCGCCTCCCACGTGGGAGATCGTCGCGCCGCCCCTAGCCCACCTCCCACGTGGGAGAGCGCCGCGCGCCCGGCCCGCATCCCACGTGGGAGAGCGTCGCACGCCCCGGCCCGCATCCCACGTGGGAGATCGCCGCGCGCGGCCCGGCCCGCGTCCCACGTGGGAGCCGCGCGCCCCGGCCCGCATCCCACGTGGGAGATCGCCGCGCGCCGCGGCCCGCGTCCCACGTGGGAGATCGCCGCGCCCCCGGCCCCGCGTCCCACGTGGGAGGCACCGCCGTGACTGCACGGCGGCGGTGTTCAGGCGCTCGCCGGGTTGCCATCGCGCGGGCGCCGCATATCCTCCGCCCCATGTCCGAGCCCGACCGCGTCGTCCGCGCGATGACCATGGATGGCGCGTTCCGCTTGATCGCGGCCGTCGTCACCGACACTGCTCGCAGCGCCCTGGGCGCCCAGACGGCCGGCGACGACCTGGGGCTGCGGCTGGCCGAGCTGCTGGCGGCGGCGGTGCTGGTGCGCGAGACCACCCAGCCGTCGCGCCGGGTCCAGCTGGTGTGGCGCGACGCCCGCGGCGGCTCGCTGGTGGCGGACTCGCTGCCCGAGGGGCTGTCCCGCGGCCTGGTCAACCCCGGCGAGGCGACCGCGGTGCTCACCGCCGGCGACCACCGGCTACAGGTCAACTACACGCTGCTCAACGGCTCGCTGCACCAGGGCACGGTCGCGGTGCCCGACGGCGACGACATGGCCACGGCGCTGATGCGCTACTTCAAGCAGTCGGAGCAGATCGTCGCGATGGTGGCGCTGGGCGCGCTGCCCGGCCCCGGCGGCGTGCGCGCGGTCGGCGGCTACGTCGTGCAGCTGCTGCCCGAGGCCACCCGCGAGGTCATCGACGCGATGACCGACCACCTCGGCGGGCTCGAGCCGATCGGCATCCTGCTCGAGGGTCGCGGCAAGACCGCGCCCGAGCTCGCCAAGGCGGTGTTCGCCGGCTTCGAGTACGCCGATCTCGCGTCGTCGGAGCTGCGCTTCGGCTGCACCTGCAGCGAGGTGCGGGTGATGACCAGCATCCTGACGCTGCCCGACGGCGAGGTCGAGTCGATGCTGAGCGGCGATCCGCTCGAGGTGCGCTGCGACGCCTGCGGCCGGCAGTACCGGATCACGCCCGACGCGCTGCGCGGCTTCCGCGATCAGGCCGCTCGCGCGTGAGGCGCGCCGCGCTGGCCGCGCTGGTGGTGCTGGCGGCGCTGGCCGCCCCCGCCGCCGCGCACCAGGCGTCGGTCACCTACTCCACCGCCACCGTCGACGGCGCCGCGGTCGACTACCAGATCCGCGTCGCCGCGGCCGACCTCGCCGAGCCGGCCGGCCGCGATCCGACGACGCCGATCCGGGTGGCCGAGCTCGACGCGGCGACCTGGCGGACGATCGCCGGCTACGTCACGGCGCGGATCGCGATCGCCAGCGACGCCGGCCCGTGCACCGCCGGGCCCGCCACCGCCCACGCCGACGGCAGCGACGCGCTGATCACCTGGCGCGCCACCTGCGCGCGCCCGCTGGCCACGCTGGCGATCACCTACGACCTGTTCTTCGACATCGACCCCGGCCACGACGCGGCGCTGCGGGTGATCGTCCCCGGCCAGGAGCCGGCCGACACGATCCTGGTGGTCGACGCGAACCGCTTCGTCTGGGACCTGGCCGAGCCGCCGCCGTCGGGCGCGCTGGCGTTCATCCGCGCCGGCGTCCACCACGTCGCGACCGGCCTGGATCACGTCGCGTTCGTGCTGGCGCTCTTGATCGCGGTGGTGATCGTCGGCGTCGGCGGCGGCTGGCAGCGGCGCGCGCTGGTGCCGTCGCTGCGCGCCACCGCGGTGCTGGTGTCGGCGTTCACGCTGGCCCACTCGCTGACGCTGATCGCCGCGGCGCTGGGCTGGGTGTCGCTGCCGGCGCGGCTGGTCGAGTGCGCGATCGCCGCGTCGATCGTCTGGACCGCCGCCGCCGCGGCGATCCGCCCCGGCGCGCGCGGTGGCTGGGCGGTGGCGTTCGGCTTCGGCCTGATGCACGGCCTCGGCTTCGCCCGCATGCTCACGCCGCTCCTGCCGCCGGGCGACGTGATCGTGCCGCTCCTGTGCTTCAACGTCGGCGTCGAGCTGGCCCAGCTGACGATCGTGATCGTCGCGCTGCCGACGACGTGGCTCCTGGCCCGCGCGATCGGCGCCGCCGCCTACCGCCGCTACGCGCTGCCGGCGTTCGCCGCGGTGCTCGGCGCGCTCGGTCTGGTGTGGCTGATCGAGCGCGTGTTCGCCGTCCGGCTGCTCGGGCTGTAGCGGCGGCGGGACCGCGCGCGACGCCGGTCAGTCGACGATGACCGACCAGGTCACCGACGTGATCTTCCAGCCGTCGGGGGTGTCCAGCAAGGTCCAGATCTCGCGCCCGTGGTTGGTGACGCGACCGTCCTCGACGAAGCGGTAGTCCGCATCGAGCACCGCCAGGCCGTCGCGCACCGTGATGACCTCGTGATCGAACTCCTCGCGCCACGCCGTGGTCGCGGCGCCGACGTCGTGCGCGAACGCCGCCGCGGTCGACGCGAACAGCGCCCCCGTGTCGGCCCGCCGGGCCCGGAAGGGCACGTCGCCGGCGATCATGAGGGCTCGCATCGCGGCCTCGTCGCGCGCCTCGATCGCGGCCTGGAACCGCGCGCGCACCGCGGTGATCGCGGAGGTGGCCGGGTCGACGACCGGCACCGCCGGCGTTGGCGTCGGGGCGCGAGCGCAGCCGATCAGGAGCGCGAGCAGCGCGGCGCACCGCCACGTGTCAGGGAGCATGCGCGGAGTATAGGAGCCGAGCACCCGCGCGGCACCGCGGCCGTAGTACCGTCGGGCCATGGCTCGTGCCCGTCGCACCCAGTTCGCCGCGCCGCTGGTGATGGTCGTCGCCAGCGCCTGCGGCAGCAGCAAGGCGCCCGACCCCAAGCCCGAGCCGCGGCCGACGCCCAAGGACGATCGGCCGCGCTGGACGCTGTCGCGCCAGGGCGATCGCTGCACCGCCATGCCTCACGTCGAGTGCCCGCCGCCCGACGTCGCCACCTGCAACCCGCCGCCGCCGATGGCGATCGCCTGCGGCGACCTGGCCGAGGGCAGCATCGAGGTCGTCCAGATGAAGCCGGGGCGCTGCGTCGTCGCCGGTGGCAACCGCCTGGTGACCTGTCCGGTCGAGCTGCCGCCGCCACCGCCGCCGTCCGCGATCGACGCCGGGGTCGCGGCTGCCGCCGTCGACGCGGGCACCGCGGTCGCGGTCGCACAGCTCCGCTGGCAGGTCCAGCGCTCGCCCAAGGGCTGCGCCGCGTTCGAGGACGTCTGCGGCGACGCCCACGTCCCCCCGGGTCAGCCGGTCCCGCCGTGCAACCCGCCGGCGCCGATCAAGATCGAGTGCCCGCCGGACGACGTCGTCGCGATCCGCCAGGTCAGCCCCGGGCGCTGCGTCACGCAGGTCAAGGACGACTGCGCCCCCGACGTGAAGTGCAACCCGCCGCCGCCGGAGGACATCGCCTGTCCGAAGCGCTGAGCGTGCCGGCGCGGCGCACGGGTCAGTCGCGCGTCGGCTGCTCGCGCGCGCCGGCCGCCACCAGCGCGGCCTTCTCGTCGGTGCTGACCGCGGCGGTGAGCCGACCGAAGTCGGCGCCCCACACGCCGGTCCACGCGGCGACGCGCTCGACGGTCATCGCGCTGGCGCCGAGCGCGAGCGGGTACACCAGCACCGTGGCCGGGTCCTTGGTGCCGAGCAGGCCGAGGATCTGCGGGACGCTGCGAGCCATGCCCGGATGAGTACCGCGCAGGTACGACATCAGCGCGTGACGCGGTACTGCGGCAGATCGATCAGCGCGCGGTACAGCGCGCTCCAGTCGTAGCCGCCGGCGGCGAACGCGGCGGTCGCCTGCGGCAACCAGGTGAGCGTCTCGTCGGCGGTGAGCTCGCGGCCGAGCAGCGTCTGCGCCAGCGTGCGCACCGCGCACTCGCCGACCTTGGCCTGCTCGGCCGGCTCGTCGACCAACCCGGCCGGGCCGCGATCGATCGCCATCGCCTCGGCGTCGCTCAGGTACGCGCGCGCCTGGGGCCAGCCCTTCCACGTCGCCAGCTCGTCGGGGTGCGTCGAGTTGCGATCGGTGATGAAGTACGCGCCGCAGAACGCGCGGCTGCCGGCGGGGGTGGCGGTGGTGCACTCGGCGCGCGCCGCGGTGAAGTCGACGTCGGCCGGCGACAGGTAGCCGACCTGCGAGGTGTTGCGCCAGCGGCCCCAGTGCGCCGCCGCGCGCTCGATCGTGTCGTGGCAGCCGCCGCAGCCGTTGCGCGTGCGCAGGTTGGGATCGGGCAGGCCAGGCGGCTCGGGTGGCAGGCCGCCGGCCGGCGGCAGGAACGGCTCGCAGCGGAACGCGGTATACCAGCGGTTGACCCGGGCCCGGTTCGACGCGAACCGCAGCATGAAGCCAGCGGTGGTGAGCACGCCGGCGTGCACGTCGTCGCGCTCGACCGGCATCCAGGTGTCGCGCTCGGCGAACCCGAGCGCCGGCAGCGCCGCCGGCATCCGCCCGTCGTAGCCGATCGCGCCGCCCTGCCGCAGCGCCACGCCGGGCCCCGACAGCTGCCCGTAGAACTGCACCAGCGGGCCGTTCACGAACGAGCGCCGGGTCGTGAAGGCGTCGAAGTACGAGCCGTGTGCGCGGACGACGCTCTCGAAGATCCGCGGCGCCTCGTCGGCCAGCGCGTCGCGGATCGCGGCGTGGTTGGCGTCGCCGGCGCTGGGCAGGCAGTAGCGCAGCCCCGCGCCGCAGCCGCAGCCGGCGTTGATCGTGTACGGCCCGCAGGTCGGCGGCGTCGTGCCGGTGCCGGTGGCGAGCGCCTGGGCGTCGAACGCGCAGACCTTCACCGGCGCGGTCGCCCAGTACGGCGTGACCATCACGTAGCCCTCTTGCCGGCAGGTGCCGCCGGCGCAGCTGGCGTCGGCGAACGTCGAGATCGGCAGCGGGCGGCCGGCGGCGTCGAACTCGGTCTGCGCCTGGTCGAGGCAGGACACGTCGGCCCGGCCGCGGAACGTCGCGCGCAGGTTGCCGGCGAAGTACAGGTTGGTCGTGGCCTGGCGGGTGACGACGCGCTGGTTGCCGACGATGCTGAGATCGTCGGGCAGCCCGCCCCAGATCAGGTGGCGGAAGTAGTCGCGCGCGCCGACGAAGAACTCGTCGGTGGTGAACATCGCGTCGATCGCGGCGGCGTCGAGGTCGGGGCGATCGGCCAGCGCCTGGTACTCCTCGATCGTCGGGATCCGCCCGTAGAGATCGAGCGTCAGCTGGCGCAGCAGGCGGAACTTGTCGGGCGGCGCGTCGGGCGCGCACACCAGCGGCGAGGCGGCGTGGCCGGGCGCAGCGGTGGCGGTGACGGCCAGGACGGCGGCGAAGATCCAGGTACGCATCACGACCTCCCGGGGATGAGCGCGGCGATCGGCGAGACCCGGAACGGCGCGTGATCGCCGCCGACCGCCGAGATCAGCGTCGCGCCGACGTGCTCGGGCAACAGCACGGTGCCGGCGTCCGACGGGGCGCCGGTGGCCAGATCGATCTTCAACAGGCCGAGGTTGTCCGCGCCGGTCGCGCCGAACACGCCGGGCCTGAGCACGCCGCCGAACACCAGCATCGAGTTGGCGAACCAGTGGTCGCGCCCGCCGCGGCCGTTGAACTTGGGCGTGCGCGCGAACTCCGAGCTGACCAGCACGACGGTGCGCTCGAGGTCGGGGTCGAGCTCGCGCAGATCGGTGATCAGCGCGCCGACCGCGTCGAGGGCGGCCTTGAGCCGCGTCGGGTGTTGCGTCGCCCACTCGGCGCCGTGGGTGTCGAGGCTGGGCGCCATCGACACCGTCACCGAGCGGCTGACGCCGACCCGCACCAGCTGCGCCGCCAGCGCCGCGGTCATGCCGACGTTCAGCGGATCGGCGGTGACCGCGTTGGCGGCGAACCCGAAGCGATCGCGGATCGCGACCATGTCGGCGGAGGCCGCGCCGAAGTCGAACTGCGCCGACAGGTTCTCGGCGAGGAGCCGCCGCAGCCGCCCGCGGCTCGACGCCAGCTGATCGGCGGGGCGCGGCCCCGGGTAGTGATCGGAGACGCAGCTCGCGGCCTGATCCTGCGCGGTGGCCAGGAGCGCCTCGACGTCGCCCGCCAGCGGCGTGCCCAGCGGCTTGAGCAGGCCCTGGATCTCGGACGCGCGGCGCAGCGACACCGCGGTCAGCTCGCGCGAGTAGGCGGTGTTGTAGCTGGGGAAGCCGACGGTGACGTTGGGCAGGATCCGCTCGGTGGCCAGCTCGCCGACCGAGGCCGCGGCGGTGGCCAGCGAGCTGCCGCGCACGACCGTGCCGGCCGGCGGGATGAACGAGTTCACGTAGGCCCGGCCGGTGGCGTGGGCGACGGTGTTCATGTTGACGCCGCGGAACACCGTGGCCTTGTCGGCGTGCGGCACCAGGGCCGCCATCGCCGCGCCCCACAAGGTCGGCGTCGACCCGACGGTCACGTCGAGCGGCGTCTGGAACTCGGGCGCGAGCCGCGCCGTGCCGAGATCGAGCCCGGCGTAGGTGCCGGGGGCGCGGGTGTCGGGGCCCAGCGTCACGTCCCAGCCGCCGTTCAGGTAGACGTGGACGAAGCGCAGCGACTCGTCGGGCGTCGCCGCCACCACGTCGCGGATGCGGCGGATGCCGAGCATCGCCGCGCCGAGGCCGAGCCCGCCGCCGAGCAGCACGAAGCGTCGAGAGGGATGGAAGGTCATGGGTGCCTCGCGGTGGCGTCAGTACGTGACGAAGTCGGGGTGGGTGACCAGGCCGATGCACACCGCCTTCCAGCGGGTGGCCATCTCGACGTCGGTGGTCGGCGCCGGCGCGGCCTCGAGCAGCGTCAGCCACGGCGCCAGCCGCGGATCGTCGCCGGCGTCGATCGCGACGCCGAGGAAGCGCAGGAACAGGTAGCGGAGGTTGGCGACGTACTTCGCGTGGTCGCCGCGATCGGCGGCGCGGGCCTCGCGCATGATCACCGTGCCGCCGGCGGTGCGATCGAGATCGACCGCGCGGCCGCAGGCCTCACGGGCCGCGTCGTGGACCAGCTTGTCGAACGTCACCGACAGGTCGGTGCCCTCGTCCGTGAGCTCGCCGAAGTCGGGCTTGCCCAGCGCCTCGGCGTAGGTGGCGTACTTGCTCCAGGCCTGGCCGGTGGCGACCTGCAGCGAGCGCGCGAACTGATCGGCGGTGAGGCGGCGGACCCGCCGGCCGGGCGCGGGATCGGTGGGCCCGACCGGGTCGCGACCGGGCGGATCCTCGGCGGCGCTGCCACAGGCGAGCAGCCCGAGCGCGAGCGCGAGCGTGAGCGGACGAACGGTCATGGGCGCATGCCTCCCTCGATCCAGTCGATGACGATGTCGATCGTGGCGCTGTCGAGCGGCGGCCCGCTCGGCGGCATCTCGCCACGCAGCAGCCGCTCGCGGACCCGGCTGGCCTTCTGCCGCCAGCCCTCGTAGGTGGACAGGTCGACGCGGCCGCCGCTGGGGCTGGGGCCGTGGCACCGCCCGCCGGCGCAGCTCGCCTCGAAGATCGGCCGGACGTCGGTGGCCCACGACCGATCGGAGATCTGCAGCAGGTTGTAGGCGAGCAGCCGCGACGCGCCGCCGGCGCGGATCGTCAGCTGGTGCCAGCCGCCGTCGCCCAGCTCGACGTCGGCCAGCGCCGCGACGCCGTCGACCACCGGCGCGGTCGCGACCGCGGCGCCGTCGCGCTCGACGGTGACCTCGGCGGCGCCGGCCGGCGGCGCCACCCGCAGCTGCGCGACCGACGCGACCCGCGGCTCGTAGGGGCGCAGCCCGTCGACGCGGATCGCCGGCGCCAGCGTCGCGCGGCACACCTGCGCGCCGACCTCGACCCACGCGCCGCCGCCGGCGTCGGGCCAGATCCGGGTCGGCGCCGTGGGCAGGCCATCGACGATCGCCCACGCGTCGGCGATCCGGACGAACGTCGTGCCGCCGGCCACCACCCACAGCCGCTCGCCGCCGCTGGCGACGTGGGCCACCGGGCCGGCGGCGAAGCGGACGCCGCGCCACGGCGGCCCGATCGTGAGCGCGTCGGCCTGACGGACCGCCGCGCCGACGCCAGGGACGATCGCCACCTCGTCGACCGGCCCGGGCAGCGCCTCGGCGCGATCGCGGGTGATCCGCCACAGCGCGCCGGCGCCGGTGGTCAGCCACACCGCGTCGTCGGGGGCGGCGCACGCGCCGTCGACGCGGGCCAGGCCGCGCGCGTCGTCGAAGCCGGCGCCAGCGGCGGCGGTCGGCGCCGACCACTTCCACCACAGCCCGGCGGAGCGCTCGAGCAGCCCGCCGGCGGTGGCGATGAACGTGCCGTGCTCGGCGACCGGCGGGCCGCACACCGCGGCGGCCGCCCCCAGCGCGGCCGGCGTCGGCACGAACTCGCGGGCGCCGTCGTCGAGCGTCCACACCTCGCCGCCGACGATCGCCGCCGCGGCGGTGGCGCTGGTCGGATACAGCGCGGTGGCGTCGTCGATGCGCCAGGCCGCGTCGTGGCGCGCCCCGTCGGCGGTGAGCACCGTCGTCGTCGCGCCCCGCGCCAGCCACAGATCGCCGTCGGGCGAATCGCCGCGCACGACCGCGCCGTCGGTCGGCGTGCAGGTCACGGTCGCGACGACGTGCGCGACGTCGGCGCCGACCACCTCGTCGTCGTCGTCGTCGTCGCCGGCGCACGCGGCGCACAGCGCCAGCGCGGCGATCGCGATCGCGCCGGAGATCGCAGGTCGAAGGCGCAGCTCCGCTGGTGCGTGGGGGGCCACGCGGTCAAGAGCCGGGGGCGAACCGAAGTAGCTCACGCCGCGAGCGAAAGCACGGTGCGGGCCAATCCCGACGACGATCGCAAGCGCGCGACACCACGCCGGTCGAACCGATCGACGCCGTGACAGCCGGTGTCGATCGACCCGAGCCGCCGCGGTCTATCGACCCCTGCTCAGATTTCCCGCGTCCCCCCACAGATCTTCGAGGGGCGCCGCGACAGTCGGTGTACCAACGATTCGGCGAGCCCGAGGCCCGCCGACGGCTCACCGGCTGTCGCGCACGAACAGCAGGTACTGCTCTTCGAGATCGTCGACCTCCATCGGTCGACCGCAGCGCGGGCAGCGCGTCTCGGGCAGCTTGCCGCCGTTGGCGCGGCAGGCCGCGGTCTCGAACAGCTGATCGATCTGCTCGTCGCACTCGGCGCACACCATCGGCGCGAAGAACGACGTCAGCGCGCCATGGCCGAGGAAGCCCGAGACCATGTTGCACTGATCGACGACGGGCGGCGGGCACTGCACGAAGGTCAGCCGCGCCGACTGCGCGATGCGGCGGACCGCGTCGATCCACGTCCGCACCCCGAACGAGTTGATGCGCCGGACGCCGCGCAGGTTGACCTCGATCGGCCGCGCGCCCAGCTCGGACAGCGGCGACAGGTCGGCGTTCTCGTCGATGATCCCGGCGATCGTGACGACGTCGACGCCGTCGCGCTCGGCCACCTCGATGCTGAAGGTCGGACGCGCTGCCATGGTCACGCCCCCCTCTTGGCCGGCGGATCCTGGATGAAGATGTGGAACGACTTGGCCTGCTGGCGGAAGCGCTTCATCGTCAGCCGGAGATCGATCAGGCAGATCACCTCGGTGCGGTGGCCTGGCTCGACGTTGATCACGAACTTCGACAGCGACTGGAACACCCGGTAGAGGCCGATGCCCGCGCCGCCCGAGGCCTCGGACAGCTGCTCGGGGCCCTTCACCAGGCAGCGGTTCAGGTAGCTGACCACCGTCTCCTGGGTCAGCGCGCCGAACGGATCGATCTGCGCCACCGCGATGTAGTCGCCGTCGCACGCGAACTCGAGCGTGCCGACCTCGTCGTCGGCCAGCTCGACCGGCTCGCGCCGCGACAGCCGCGCGTACTTGGGCTCGCCGTCGTCGGTGCGCGGCGCGTTGTAGATCGCGTTGGTGACCAGCTCGTCGGCGACGGTCTCGACCAGCTCGACGACGCGCTCGTTGCAGCCGAGCGCCAGCGCGTAGGCCGCGACCTCTTGCAGGTAGTCGAGCTTCTTGCGCGAGTCGCGGATCTCGACCCGGTACGGCTCGACGCCCCACAGGAGGTACTTGCCCAGCCCGAACAGGTCCTGGCGCAGCAGCTTCTCGGCGGTGATGATCAGCTCGTCGGGCTCGATCGGCTCGTCGTTCTTGGCGATGATGTTGCGCAGGAACGGCCGGGTGGCCATCAGCGGCAACGTCGCCTCGGTGGGCGCCGTCGAGTGCAGCACCAGCTTGGTGCCCGGGTAGCGCGCGTCGAAGTGCTCGAGGCGCTCGGTCCACCGCGGATCCTCCCGCAGGGGTGGATCGTAGGAGATCATCATCAGGTCCCACCGCGCCTCGTCCATCGCGGTGAGCACGCCTTCGTGGTCCGGGGCCGACACCACCTCGGAGCCGGTGGCGGCCAGCGCGCGCTCGGCGACGCGACGCGCGCGGGGGTCGGGATCGAAGAACAGGATTCGCTTGCCGCGCATGACCCTCGATCTGCATCCTAGCAGAACTGTCGTGCGCGCCGTCCGCTCCCGCGGGCCAGATTCGCGCGGCGCGCGGGCGGCGCGGGCGGCCGGGTCGGCGGACGGATCTTCGCGCTTGCGTCGGCCCCGGGCCGCGCCCCTATAATCGTCGGCGACATTGGCAGTACCCGACGATCCTCGACCGACGCATGAGGGAGCGTCCGACGTGGGAGCCGCGCGCGCGGTCATCCTGTGCGTCGACGACGAGCCCCACAACCTCGATCTGCTCGACCGCGCGCTGCGCAAGCGCTTCGAGGTGCTGACGGAGGCGCTGCCCAGCGCCGCCCTCGCCGCCCTCGAGCTGCGCCCGGAGATCGCCGTGCTGGTCGTCGATTTTCGGATGCCCGGCATGAACGGCGTCGAGCTGCTGGCCCGCGCCGCGCAGCTACGCCCCGACGTGCGCCGCGTGCTGGTCACCGGCTACGCCGACGCCGACACCGTCATGGCCGCGGTCAACAGCGGCGGCGTCCACTACGTCGTGCGCAAGCCGTGGCGACCGCCCGAGCTGGTGACGCTGGTGGCCGAGCTGGTCCACGCGCGCGAGCTGGCGGTCGAGAACCAGCGGCTGGTCGAAGAGCTGCGCGAGGCCAACCAGCGGCTGCTGATGCGCGAGCGCCAGCTGATGCGCTCGCTCGACGATCAGGGCCACGAGTTCGGCCAGACCGCGGCGCAGCTCGAGCGGGTGTCCGAGCAGCTGGCGGCGGCGTCGTTCAAGGACGCGCTGACCGGGCTGTACAACCACGGCATCTTCCAGGAGCGCCTGCGCGAGGAGGTGGCCCGGGCCCAGCGCAACGGCACCGGCCTGGCGCTGTTGCTGATCGACGTCGACGGCTTCGCCCAGGTCAACCACGCGCTCGGCTACCAGGCCGGCGACGCGATCCTGCGCCGGGTCGCCGAGCTCTTGACCGTCGGCGACTCGCCGGGCCGGGTCCGCGGCAGCGACATCGCGGCGCGCTTCGGCGGCGAGGAGTTCGCGCTGATCCTGCTCGACACCGGCAAGGCCGGCGCGATCGCCAAGGCCAACCGCATCCGCGAGACGGTGGCGTCGGCCGATCTGGTGCGGAGCTGGGCCGCCGAGGCCGGCGTGCCCGACGAGGGCGCCGACCGCAGCCTGACCGTCACCGTCGGCGTCGCGGCGCTGCCCGACGACGCCACCGCGCCCGACGCGCTCCTGTCGGCCGCCGAGGCCGCGCTGCGCGCCGCCAAGGCCTCGGCGGTCCGCGGCGACGGCGGCCGCGGCCGCGTCCACTTCCTCACCGCCGACGGCGGCAGCCAGGCCGCGTCGCTGGTGGCCGCGCCCGACTCGCCGGCCGATCGCTTCCGCCCGTACCACGATCGGATGAACGAGGTCGTCGCGATCCTGCAGCGCGATCGCGCGATGAGCTGCCTGTACGTCGACCTCGCCCAGCTCGAGCGCATCCAGGTCGAGCTCGGCGTCGCGCCCCACGCCGAGCTGTACGAGCGCGCCGGCCACGTCCTCGATCGCCTGCGCGGGCCGCTGCTCAAGCCCGGCGATCTGATCTGCCGGTCCAACGACGACGACTCGTACGTGTGCCTGCTGTCGCCGCGCGACGCCAGCCAGGTCGATCTCGAGCGGCTGGCCACCGCGGTGGCCGAGGCGGTCGCGGCGGCGCTGGCGCCGTCGGTGCGCGAGATGCTGCGCGACGAGCCGCGGGTCCACGTCGGCTCGGCCCGGGTGCTGTCCAACCCGATGGTCCGCCACGAGCGCCTGGTGGCGCGGCTGGTCAGCGAGGCGCAGAGCGCGGCGCGGCTGGCCCGCGAGCGCGGCGCGCTGCGCGACAAGGCCGTGCTGCAGGACATCATCCTCGGCGACGCGCTGGTGCCGGTGTACCAGCCGATCGTCTCGATCGTGACCGGCGAGATCTTCGGCCACGAGGCGCTGACCCGCGGGCCGCGCGGGACGCGGATGGAGTCGCCGGCGACCCTGTTCGCGGTCGCCGACGAGGTCGACCTGACGTTCGAGCTGGACCGCGCGTGCTTCCGCGGCGCGCTGCGGCGGGCGGTCGGGCTCGAGCCGGTCCACCGGCTGTTCGTCAACCTGCTGCCGCTGTCGTTCTACGACGCCAGCTTCATCGAGATCGAGGTCAGCCACCTGCTGGCGGCGGCGACGCTGACGCCGGCGCACATCGTCTTCGAGATCAGCGAGCGGCTGGCGATCGAGAACTTCGCCGCGTTCCGCCGCGCGCTGGCGATCTACACCAGCATGGGCTTCGGCGTGGCGATCGACGACGTCGGCACCCGCCACTCGAACCTCGAGACGGTGATGGCGCTGCGGCCGCACTTCATCAAGATCAGCGACGTGCTGACCCGCGGCGTGGCCCGGTCGACGGTCAAGCGCGAGATGCTGCGCTCGCTGGCCCACATCGCCGACGCGATCGACGCGGTGATCGTCGCCGAGGGCATCGAGACGATCGACGACCTGATCGCGCTGCGCGAGCTGGGGATCCGCTACGGCCAGGGCTACTACATGGCCCGCCCGGGCCCGCCGTTCCCGCGCATCAAGGCCAGCGTGCGGCGGTCGATCCAGGCGCTGGGCGAGCGCGGCCCGGTGCCGCTGCCGGCGCCGCCCGCCACGTTCGACCCCGACGACGACAGCGACGTCGACGACCTCGACGCGACCGACCTCGACGGCGACGACGCCGGCGTGGCCCACGGCTCAGGCGCGGTGCGGCTCCCCGCCGCACATCCCGACGCCGCCCACGCCCAGCCCCTGGCCGAGGCGCTGCGCGCGCTGGTCCAGCCCGAGGACGAGGAGCCGCTCGAGCCGACCGGCGCCGACGACGAGCGCAGCGAGGAGACCCAGCCCCACCGCGTCCCCGGCTGGCGCGAGCGCCGCGCCGCCGCTAGCACGCCGCCGGCCAGCCAGCGGCCGCTGATCGACAGCTTGCGCCAGCGCGACGATGAGGTGGCGCCGGCGGTCGAGAATCCCCCCAAGGGTGATCTAAACTGAGCGACGCGAAACTCCCGGTGCGTCGAAGGGTGCTCCACCGAAAAACCTGACAAGCTCTACGCGCCCATTCGGGCGTACCGCCACGCCCACCCCACCCCAGACGCGCGACGACTCCCGACCCGAGGGTTTGATGCCCATGGATAAGCCGACCTTCCACAAGCTCCTTGCGTTCGGCATCGAGCGCGGCGTCTCGGACATCCACTTCGAAGTCGGCTACCCCCCACACTACCGCCTGCACGGCGAGCTGCTCGGCGCGATCAAGGTGCCGCCGCTGACCGCCAGCGACACTGAGACGATCGCGCGGCTGATCCTCGACGAGCGCGGCACCAGCATCGACTTCACCCGCAAGTTCGGCGAGATCGACGTCTCCTACTCGCTGGCGTCGCGCGGCCGCTTCCGCGCGTCGATCTTCCG
Source organism: Myxococcales bacterium (assembly GCA_016794525.1). GTDB lineage: Bacteria > Myxococcota_A > Polyangia > Haliangiales > Haliangiaceae > UBA2376. Next base: position 9,538 of record JAEUJY010000095.1, on the reverse strand, counting down.
CCAGCGCGGCTCGGTCGGCATCGTCATGCGCCTGATCCCGGTGCAGGTGCAGTCGATCGATCAGCTCAACCTGCCGCCGGTCCTGGCCGAGATCGCCGACACCCGCCGCGGCCTGATCCTGGTCACCGGCGCCACCGGCAACGGCAAGACCACGTCGATCGCGGCGATGCTGCGGTACATCAACGACACCCGCCACGCGCACATCATCACGATCGAGGATCCGATCGAGTTCCTGCACGAGCCCGGCAAGTGCATGATCATCCAGCGCGAGGTCGGCGCCGACACCGAGAACTTCCGCGACGCGCTGGTGGCGGCGATGCGCCAGGACCCCGACGTCATCATGGTCGGCGAGATCCGCGATCGCGAGACCGCCGCCACCTGCCTCAAGGCCGCCGAGACCGGCCACCTGGTGATCTCGGCGATCCACACCCCCGACGCGGTGTCGACGATCCAGCGCTACGTCGGCCTGTTCGAGCCCGACGCCCAGGACGTCATCCGCGAGCGCCTCGGCGACTGCCTGCAGGCCGTCGTGTCGCTGCGCCTGCTGGTGGCCAAGGAGGGCCGCAAGCGGCTGCCCGCCGTCGAGATCCTGCGCGTGACCCGCACGATCCGCGAGTGCATCCGCGGCTCCGGCCGGCTGGCCGACATCCCCGAGATGATCCGCAAGGGCCGCGACCTGTACTCGATGCAGCTGTTCGACCAGCACCTGCTCGACCTGGTCAACACCGGCCTGATCTCGATGGAGACGGCGATCTACGCGGCGTCGAACCCCGAGGAGCTCGAGCGCTCGCTCAGGATCGAATGATCGCCTGGCGCTGCGCCCCGTTCGCGGCGCTGACCGGCGACGAGCTGTACCGGATCCTGGCCCTGCGGCAGGCGGTGTTCGTCGTCGAGCAGACCTGCCCGTACCTCGACGCCGACGACCGCGATCGCGACGCCAGCCACCTGTGGACCGACGCCGCCGACGGGACCCGCGCGCTGGCCTGCGCGCGGCTGTTCGCGCCCGGGGTGCGCTACGCCGAGGCGTGCATCGGCCGGGTCGCCACCGCCGCCGAGGCGCGCCGCACCGGCCTGGGCCGCGCGCTGATGCGCGAGGCGATCGCCCGGCTGACCGCGGCCCACGGCCCGGTGCCGATCCGGATCGGCGCGCAGCGCTACCTCGAGCGGTTCTACGGCGAGCTCGGCTTCGTCACGGCGTCGCCGGAGTACGACGAGGACGGCATCCCCCACGTCGAGATGATCCGGCCCGTGATCAGCACCGTGATCAGCACCGGCTGATCCGACCGGCCGGCTGGCTCGTACGGCCTCGGCAACCACCCCGAGGATCGCATGCGCCTGACCGGAATCGCCCTCGCCCTCGCCCTCGCGCTGCCCGCGTGCGGCGGCGCGTCCAAGCCCGCCGCCACCCCGACCGCCGATCCTGCGCCGGCTGCCACGCTCTACGAGCGGCTCGGCGGCAAGCCGGCGATCGAGATCGTCATCGACAAGTTCCTGGCCAACGTCGTCGCCGACGCGCGGATCAACAAGTTCTTCGCGGGGCTCGACGGCGCCGCGGTCGCCAAGCTGCGCGGCCACCTCGTCGATCAGGTGTGCAGCGCCACGGGCGGCGACTGCCAGTACACCGGGCGCAGCATGAAGGAGTCGCACACCGGCATGAACCTCACCGACGATCACTTCACCGCGATCGTCGAGGACCTGATCGCCGCGCTCGACGACGCCGGGGTCAAGCCGGCGGACAAGGACGAGCTGCTCGGCATCCTGGGCGGCCTCAAGGGCGACATCGTCGGGCAGTGATGGCCAAGGGCCCCCGAATGGGGATGTCGGTCGAGGAGCGCAGTCGAGGCGCCCCGCGGGCAAGGCGCCGGCGAGGAGCGGAGGGGAGCGTCCTCGTCGGACGTGACCCGAGCACCGGAGCCGGCAACGCCGCCCCCGGGGATGAATCGGCTGCGAAACCGATCGAGATCCCCATTCGGGGGCCCTAGAGTCGCGGGGTGATCAGCGTCTGCGTCTTCCTCGCCTCCAGCCACGGCCACGATCCCCGCTACGCCGAGGTCGCGCGCGCCACCGGCGCCGCGATCGCCGCGCGCGGCTGGCGGCTGGTCTACGGCGGCGCCCACCGCGGCCTGATGGGCGTCCTCGCCGACGCGTGCCTGGCCGGCGGCGGCGAGGTCGTCGGCGTCCTGCCGCGCGACCTCGAGGCCAAGGAGATCGCCCACCGCGGGCTGACCTCGCTCGAGCTGGTCGACTCGATGGCGGCGCGCAAGGACCGGATGATGGCGCTCGCCGACGCGTTCCTGACGCTGCCCGGCGGGTTCGGCACCCTCGACGAGCTGTTCGAGGTGGTCACCGCCGCGCAGCTCGGCCACCACGCCAAGCCGTGCGCGCTGGTCGACGTCGCCGGCTACTACGCGCCGCTGGTCGCGTGGGTCGACGGCGCGATCGCCGCCGGGCTGATCGCCGCGCCGTACCGCGCGCTGCTGGCGGCGTACCCGTCGCCGGACGCCGCGCTGACCGCGATCGCCGACGCTGTCCAGCGCTGACGGCGCCGCTGCCTCGACGCCGCTGCGACGGAACGGCGCGCCGGAAATCTGAGGTCGGTGTACCCTCGCAGTCACACTGCGCTGTCGCCGCCCGCGGCAAGTCTGCAGATCTGCCCGCGCGGCTCGCTGGCCGCGGTCTTGCTCACGGAGGCGCCCGATGTCCCTTCGCCCCCCGCACCTGCCCCGCCTGGCCGCCCTCGCGATCGCCGTCACCGCCGCCTGTGGAGGAGGTGGTGGCGGCAGCAGCCCCGACGCCACGCCGATCGACGCGCCGCCGGTGATCGACGCCCCGCCGCCGATCGACGCGCCGGTCCTGCCGGCGTACCGCAACCCGGTCGACATCGCCGATCTGCCGCTGGCGCAGATGGCGGTCGAGCGCCTCGGCGTCGGGCCGCGGGTCGCGTGCGACTCGTGCCACGCGCTGACCCGCGAGCGGTTCCAGTCGTGGCTGACCGAGAGTCAGGCCGCCGACGCCGCGTGCCTCACCGACACCACGCCGACCACCGCCGCCGAGGCGATGGCGATCCTCGAGTGCTTCCGCGATCCGGTCACCCACGCGTGGTCGCCGGGCAAGATGGGCATCCACGCCACCGCCTCGAGCCTCGAGTGGTTCTACGCGGTGTTCCAGCTGGCCTACGGGCCGGCGTGGCCCTCGCAATGGGTGACCTGGACCCAGCGGGTGACGATGCCGCGCGGCGCGCAGGATCTGCTGACGCAGGAGGAGTTCGACATCGTCGCCGAGTGGTTCGCGCGCGGCCTCCCCGAGCTGGCGACCGTCGTGCCCGACATGCCCGACCCGCCGGGCTGCACGCAGACGATCGGCGCCGAGGTCGGCGCCCACGTCGCGACGATGCAGACCGAGGGCTGGGACGCGCTCAACCGCGACGCCGGCCTCTTGATGCACGGCTGCGCGGGCGCCGCGACGCCGCGCGACTGCCTCGCGACCTACCCGCTGGCCGCGTCGCAGAGCTACGGCGCCACCTGGGGTCAGGCCGCGCCGACGACGACGCTGCGGCTGCTCCACACGTACCCGTACACCTCGTCGTACTGGACCCGGTCGTCGGCCGACGGCCGCTTCGTCGCCCACGGCGGCGGCACCGCCGGCGGCGCGACGGTGATCGATCTGTCGACCAACCGCCGCATCCCGGCGGCGGCCAGCTACGACCCCGGCTTCTTCCCGGACAACTCGGGCTTCGTGATCCAGGGCGGCGCCAAGCCGTGGTGCCGGCAGTCGCTGCTCACCAGCAACCCGGCGCAGATCACCTTCAACGAGGCGCAGTGCACCGACGTCGGCGTGGTCGGCCTGTACCAGCACCTCGGCGCGGCCCACGGCGGCGACTACTGGACCGTCAACGGCCAGTTCGTCAGCGACAACGCCGGCGGCGAGCCCCCGGCCTGGTTCGACGCCGGCTCGACCGACTACGTGACCGCGATGGCGTGGAGCGGCACCGCGTACGTCCCGCGCGCGCACCTGCCGCTGACCAACGCCTACGCCGGCGACACGATCATCTCGCCGTCGGCCAAGCTGCTGCTCAGCCGCGTGGCCGGCGCCGGCGACACGCAGAACGGCTTCGTCATGAAGAAGCTGGTCGCGACGCCGACGGCGGGCGGCGGCAGCTACACGGTGACCGCGCCGCAGGTCGCGCGCTACTGCGTCAACGGCGGCAAGCCGGCGTTCAGCTACGACGAGCGGTGGATCGTCTACCACCACTGGGTGCAGCCCGACGATTGGCAGGCGATGGGCTACGCCAGCCAGAGCGACCCCGCGTTCCAGGCGCTGCTCGGCTCCGCCACCGCCAACGTGTTCCTGCTCGATCTCACCACCGGGACGTCGCGGCGCATCACCAGCATGGCCGCCGGCCAGGAGGCGCTGTTCCCGCACTTCCGTTCCGACGGCTGGATCTACTTCATCGTCAAGGGCGCGACCGCCGGCGAGGTGATCGCCGCCAGCGACGCGGCGCTCGTGTTCGGGCCGTGAGGGCGCCAGTGTCGCACACGGTCGCACACCCGTGAGGCGACCGCGCCGCATCGGGCAAGCCTCTCTCAGCCGAATGCGGCGCAGTTTTTGGTGACACCTGGCGGGGTGGGCAGGCACGCTCCGACCATGGTCCTTCGTCGAGTCTTGCTCGGTGCGATCGCGGTGTCTCTGGCAGCGTGCGGTGGCGGCGGCGGCGCGAACCCGGTGGACGCACCCGACACCCCCACCGACGCCGCGCCGCCGGTCGACGCGCCGGTCGACGCGTTCGTGATCCCGGTGCTGCGCAACCCGGTGGCGCTGCCCGACGATCAGCTCGCGACCCAGGCCGCGGCGCTGCTCGGCCAGGGCGGCCCGATGCGCTGCAACCAGTGCCACGCGATCACCCGCGATCGCCTGCGCGGCTGGGAGACCGAGTCGAGCGCGGCGGTGACCAACTGCCTCACCAACACGATGCCGATGACCCAGGCCGAGGGCACGGCGATCGTCGACTGCCTGCGCGCGTCGCCCGGCGTCGCGACCTCGGGCTGGCCGCCCGATCACCTCGGCATCTACGCCACCGCGGCGCGCCTCGACTGGTTCCGCTACGTCTTCAACCTGGCGTTCGGCACCACCGACGGCCCGACCCAGCTGGCGATGTTCCAGGCCGAGGCGGCGATGCCGCGCGGCGCGGCCACCGAGTACACCCAGGCCGAGTTCGACATCGTCGCCGAGTGGTTCGCGCGCGGCCTGCCGATGATCGACGTGGTCATCCCGGCCGATCCGCCGCCGACCCAGTGCACGACCAACATCACCAGCGAGGTCGCGACCCACGTCGCGACGATGGCGACCCAGGGCTGGCGCGCGGTCAACCGCGGCAACGGCATCCTGATGTTCGGCTGCGCCGGCGCCGCCACCGCGCGCGACTGCCTCGCCACCTACCCCGCGGCGTCCGACAACGCGTTCTCGAACACGTGGGAGGGCGCGCTGCCCGGCCAGCGCATCCGCGTGCTCCGCACCAACAACTACTCGTCGAGCTACTGGACCCGCAGCTCGGCCGACGGCCGCTACGTCTCGCACGGCGGCGCCTCGGTGGCCAGCCAGACCTACCGCTCGACGGTCATCGACCTGTCGCGCGACGCCGAGATCCCGGCGGCCGCGCTGTACGACCCCGGCTTCTTCGCCGACAACTCGGGCTTCGTCCTCCAGGGCGGCAGCGCCAAGTTCTGCGAGCAGTCGCTCCTCGCCACCAACCCGGCGATGATCAACTTCAACGAGCCGCAGTGCCGCACCACCACCGCGGTCGGCCTGTACCAGCACCTCGGCGCGGTCCACAACGGCGACTACTGGACGGTCGACGGCCAGTTCACCAACGACAACGGCGGCCACAACGCGACCCTGGCCGATCCGTCGGCGACGTTCAGCTCGACCGCGACGATCGACCTGACGCCGATGGTCCACACCGGCAGCCAGTTCGTGCCCAAGGCCGGCGTCCGCAAGTCGGTGACCCGCGAGGGCGACGTGATCATCTCCCCGTCGGCACGCCTGCTGGTCAGCCGGGTCTCGGCCGGCGGCGGCCAGTCGCTGTACCTGATGCGCAAGATCGTCGCGACGCCCAGCGGCATGACCTACGACGTGCAGATCCCGGAGATCGCGCGCTACTGCGTGCGCGGCGCCAAGCCGGCGATCAGCTTCGACGAGCGGTGGATGGTGTGGCACCACTACGTCGAGGCCAACGACTGGATGGCGCTCGGCTACGCCAGCGCCACCGACCCGGCGTTCGTCGCGCTGCGCACCAGCGGCGCCGCCAACCTGTTCGTGATGGACATCGCGACCGGCGTGATCCGCCGCATCACGACGATGGCGCCCGGCCAGTACGCGCTGTACCCGCACTTCCGCAGCGACGGCTGGATCTACTTCCTGGTGCGCGACTCGGCGAACAACCGCGAGTACATCGCGGCCTCCGACGCCGCGCTGATGCTCGAGACCCAGTGATCCGGGGCGCGGCGACGATCGGCACGCTGGCGGCGCTCGCCGCGTGCGCCGATCCGCCGCGCGACGCCTGCGACGGCACCGCCGCGCTGGCCCTGACCGCCGCCGACCGCGCGCTGGTCGGCATGGCGGCGCCATACCCGGCCGACGGCGCGCTGCGCGGCCGCGACGCCGAGCTCGCGCACGATCAGGCGGCGCGGCGGGCGGCGGCGTGGGCCGCGGTCGAGCGCGCCGTCGCGCCGGCGCCGTTCGCGCTGGCGCCCAACCTGCCGACCGCGGCGCTGCCGCGCTGGCACACCTGGTACGGCAAGGACGATCTGCGGCGGATGTTCGACCGCGGCTTCCGCGGGCTCTCCGCCGACGAGCAGCGCGCGCGGGTCCGGCTCAGCGACGCCGCGCTCGACGACGTCTTCGCGTGGAACCCGACCGCGGTCGGCGAGCTGCCGACCTGGCCGCCCGAGCGCCTCGCCGAGTACGCCGCCGCGGTCGACACGCCCGAGGAGGCCCACGGCATCGGCGGCATCGATCGCGTGCAGTACAGCCCGGGCGCGGCGCGCCACCTCTTGGCCAGCTACCCCGAGATCATCGCCTGCCTGGGCCGGGCCGCGCCGGCGCCGATCGTCGATCCGCCGACGCCGGGGCCGCGGCGGCTGGTGCGCGAGGCGGTGACGCTGGCGCCGTGCGCCGACGCGACCTACGGCCCGTACTACGTCGGCGACGACGAGACGCTGACCGCGCGCATCGACGGCCCGGGCCGGGTCCGCGTCGACGTCGGCGCGCCGCCGACCGCCGACCGCTTCGCGTGCGAGGACACCACCTGCACGATCCGCGGCGCCGGCCCGGTGTGGGTCACCGCGGTCGCCGACGCCGACGGCGGCGCCGCGACGATCACGATCGACTACCAGGAGGCCGACCCCGCCTGGGCCGCGTGCCTGGCCGGCGCGTTCCCGCTCGACGCGGTGCTGGTCAAGGCCGACTGGCGGCGCGCCGAGCTCGGCTTCCGGGTGCCGGTGTTCGACACCAGCGGCCCGGCGCTCACCGCGATGCGCGCCGACGACACCCGCGCGTGGATCTCGACCACCGACGCCGACCCCGGCGCCGATCGCATCTACACCGCGCTCCTGCCCAACGGCAACCGCTACCGCCTCGCCGGCCTGCACCTGATGACCAAGGAGCTCGATCACTGGCTGTGGATCACGCTGTGGTGGTCGCCCGATCCCGATCGCGACTTCGGCGCCGATCGCCCCGCCGCGCTCGCCGACACCGTCTGGCGCAACTACAAGATGTGCGCCGTCACCGCCTTCTCCGAGCACGACCCCGATCCGCGCGGCCACGCCACCGACGCCTCGCTCGGCGACGCCCTCGCCGCCGTCCACGACGCGCCCGCCTGGTGCTCGAACCCCATGCTCGAGCAGGGCGCGCACAACGGCACCTCCTCCTGCATCGGCTGCCACCAGCACGGCGGCACCACGCTGCGCGCCGAGGACATCCTCACCTTCCCCGCCGACGGCCGCACCCAGCTGCGCAACAACTTCCCCACCGACTACTCCTTCGCCGTCCTCACCGGCGACGAGGTCGGCCGCATGCTCGCCGACGAAGTCGAGTTCTGGACCCCGCGCTGAGCGCCCGCGGGTGAGCTGCCATCCTCGTAGCCTCCCTACTCGTACTCGCCCTGTTCGAACAGCTCGTCTGGGAGTTCGGGTGGCAACGGCTCGGCGCACACTCCGACGAACTCGGCCGTCGCCCTTCCACGCGCCGTCTGCGTCACGGACTGTAGCAACGCGTTCCGAGCCTCACCGACCGCCCATGCGTCGCGGTCGCTGGCCCGTCTGCACTCAACCAAGAACCGCCCCACGGCTGCCGCGAGCGCTCGATCACCGACAGCGCTGAACATGCCGTACGTCTTCGAACGCGGCCGTGGGAGACGCCGCACACCAAGTAGCAGTTCAGAACGAGTCGAACATTGTCCGAGACCTCGGCATCAGTGACTTCCTCGTGCTCCGCGGCGATCTCGTCGAGATCTTCGAACAGCGCAGACAATGCCTCTGCCAGTTTCACGGCAGCTCTCCCCTCGTCGAACTCGGGACTCGGCTATTCTTCTCCATCGCCTTCCTCCGCATACCACTGCACCTCGTCTATGAATAGCCGCTTCTGGGTTCTCGCGAGATCGGCCACGATCGCATCACCATCAAGCGCCTCGGACGTGAACCCAGGCTCGAGCTCGTCCAGCTCCATCCATTCAGCGATCTTGTAGTCTTCAAATTCCGGCGCATCATTCACAAGCCGCATGAAATCGGTCTTCGTCGCTCCTGCGCCGACAACCCAAACAATCCCTCCCGCAGGATCGTCTGGGGCTCGCGTCGCGGCACGCGGCACAAAGTCGACCAACGCTAGCCAGTACTTGCGGTGCGTCATCGGGGAGCCCTCAGAAGTTCAAGCCAGCGGGCGGGGAGCGCCGTCCGCGTCGCGTGTCGTCGTCGTCGTTCGCGAGACAATTTCGGCGGGCGACGCGCGCCAGGGTCCGCGACGCGATTCGCCGCGCCTCACACCTCACGTACGATCCGATGAGTTGCAGCCCGGTTCCTTGGCCTTGTGGCCTCGCCTTGTCGCCTCGCCGGGCGCCGCCCCGCTCTCACCGAGCACCATCATCCCGCATGACCCAGGCCTTTCGCCTGTTTGCATACACGGACACCGTATCCTCGTCGTTGCCACCGAGGACCATTTCGATCACCTCGTCGTCATCACATTCGGCCGTGACCATCACCTCCGCCCCTGCCCCGAGCGTGACGTACATTCCCTCCGGCTCCAGCAGGAGCCCCACTTCGTGCGGCCGGTCGTTCGTAACGCGCAGGTTCAGCTTCATCACGGCACTATCATGACCGTGCGTTCCGATGGGCTGCAACCGCTACAACGTGAGCCATCAACGACGCCGGGATGACAGGGGCGCAGCGAGTCGAGAGCCTCGACGGTTCCGAGGAGGAACCGATGACCGAGCGACGGAAGATCACGGATGAGGCTGATGCGCGGCGCTGCTTGGCGGCAGCGCGGCGAG